>CALVBN010000001.1 GCA_944325785.1 Candidatus Gastranaerophilales bacterium
AAAGATGTAAAATATGATAAAAATGAAGTTTTGCCTATGATAGATAAATATCCGGAGGTTGTGACAAGGCTTGCGGAATACAAGACGCCTAATGGAGAGTCTCTGTTTAAACCGGCAGAAATTAACGATATATTATTTAATTGCAAAAATACTATTGAGAATAATCCTCAAGCAATATATGATATTTTGGATAATCCTCAATCAAGAGCAATTCTGTCCGACTATAAAAACAAGGCTTTTGGATTATATAGAGAACTTTATTATTAATTTTTGTGAAACAGGCAGCGGGAAATCTATGATTTTCCGCTGCGTAATTATATTATTTTATATGTTTAAGGTTTCGAACCTGTTTTGTAATAACTTGTACAACCTTGCCAAGAGCCAGAAGTGCAGGGCTTGCTAGCGGTAAAGGTATCAGCATTCCAATGGCACCAGCAACTATAGGTAAATCATCTATTGTCGTTTCTTGTTTCAGCTTTCTGCCGACGCTTCTGCTTATATTCAAAAGCGTTGCGGTATCGCCTTTCTTGTATATCTTAGAAGTCCTAAGCCCGATATCATATCCGTTTTTGCCGGCTCTGGACACTCTAACTGTTGTATCTTTTATGCTTCTGCTTGTATTTGCAACCAGCGGTAAAATCTTCATAATTATATTTTGGCACAAATATAATTTTATTAATATATTTATGTTAAAATATTTACTATAAAAAATATATATGAGGATGATAAAATGACACAACAAACAAAAGAGCCTGTTTCGGCAAAAGAAACTATAAGACAGACAAGAATACAAAAACTTGCAGAACTGGCAGATAAAGGAATAAACCCATACCCTTATGCTTTCGATAAGGACGCGGACGCAAAGTTCCTGCAGGAAAAATATAAGGAACTTCCTGCCGGTGAAGAAACAGAAGATTTTTACTCTGTAGCAGGCAGGGTAATGGCTGTAAGAAATTCCGGAATGTTTATCGATTTAATGGATGCATCCGGCAAAATTCAGATATTTTCTCACAAAGATAATATGGATCCGGAAATGATAAAGACTCTGAAATTAGTCGATATCGGTGACATATTAGGTTTCTACGGCTCAATAAGAAGAACTCCGCGTGGAGAGCTTTCTATAAAGGCTAAAAATTTTAAAATGTTATCAAAATCCCTGCTTCCGCTTCCTAACAAACAAATCAGTGAAGAAAAATTAGAACAGCTGAAATCCTATCATACAATGTCTGATACAGAAACAAAGTACCGTCAGCGCTACGTGGATTTGATTGTTAATGAAAAAACAAGAGATACTTTTAGAAAAAGAAGTTTAATTATTCAAAAAGTAAGAGAATATTTAACAAAGCAAGGTTTCTTGGAAGTAGAAACTCCTATGCTTCATACACAGGCATCTGGTGCTAATGCAAGACCATTCATAACCCATCATAATGCGCTAGATATGGATTTAACTTTGAGAATAGCACCTGAACTTCATCTTAAACGTTTGATGGTAGGCGGTTTGAGTGAGAAAATCTTTGAACTTTCAAGATGCTTTAGAAATGAAGGTATTGATACACGTCATAATCCCGAATTTACTATGATTGAGCTTTATCAATCTTATGTAGATTATAATGAAATGATGGTTTTAACAGAAAACCTTGTTGCATACGTTGCGCAGGAAGTTTTAGGCACTACTAAAATTCAATACGGTGATAATGAAATAGATTTAACTCCTCCATGGGACAGAAAAACTATGTTGGGTTCTATAAAAGAATTTACCGGAGTTGATTTTGGCGAATTCTTTACTGCAAAAGAAGCTTATGAAAAAGCTAAGTCTATGCATATAGAAGTTGATGAAGAAATGAACTGGGGACAGATTGTTGAAGCTGTATTTGAAGCAACAGTCGAGCCGACACTAATCCAGCCGGTTCATATTATTGACTATCCGCGTGAAATTTCGCCTCTTGCAAAGGTGCATAGAGATAATGACCGCTTAACAGAACGTTTTGAAACAAGAGTTAACGGATGGGAAATTGCGAACGCATTTTCTGAACTTACTGATCCGATTGATCAAAGACACCGCTTTGAAGCTCAAGCGCTTGCTAAAGCTAACGGAGATGAGGAAGCAATGTCTATTGATGAAGATTATATCAATGCTCTTGAATACGGTCTTGCGCCTACAGGCGGTATGGGAATGGGAATTGACAGGCTGGTAATGCTGTTGACAAATTCTCCGACAATTCGTGATGTTATCGCGTTCCCAACATTGAAAAAGGTGGAAAACTAAAATTTAAGCGGGATTTATTCCCGCTTTATTTATAACCATGAAAGAACTGGATTTTTTAAATATAATAAAAAAACATATAGGATCAGATTTTATCGGCGATGACTGCGCTTATTTGAAGGATTTGGGGATTGTTGTTTCTCAAGACAGTCTTGCAGAGGATATCCATTTTAGGCTTGATTGGTGTTCGCCCTATCAGCTTGGCTATAAGGCTGTAACTGTAAATATAAGTGATATTTTAGCTTCCGGTTCAGAGCCAATGTATATTACAATAGGGCTTTCTCTGCCTGCGTCTGCTGACGAAAATTTTATTGACGAGTTTTATAAGGGGGCTAAATCAGCATTAAGAGGGGCAAAAATTATAGGCGGAGATATTACCGGCTCAGATAAAGTATATATTTCTATAACTGCAATCGGGCTTGCAAAGGGGAGAAAAATATCTTCCAGAAAGAATGCAAAAGAAGGTTATGCAGTTATTGTTAGCAAAGATGCTTTTGAAGCATTCGGGAAAAGTTCTGCAGGATTAAAGGAACTTATGAACGGAGGGAATAATCAAAGTTTGATTAAAGCCCACTTAGAGCCTGTTTTAGACGAAGAATTCTCAAGGAATATTTCCTGCTGTATAAAAGAAGATTATGCAATGATGGATACTTCTGACGGGCTTGCGGATGCACTGTATAAGATAGCGGAAGCAAGCAATGCTACGATAGATACTCTTGAATTTGACGGAATATTTGGTGCTGAAGATTACAGGCTTGTAGCGGTTGTTCCGGAGGACTTTTTAGCTAATATGAAGGACTTTGTACGGATAGGAACTGTGTTACAGCAAGAAGATTATGTTTTAAAAATAGGAACTAAAAAGTATTATAAATATGATGAATTAGGTTTATATAATCATTTTGAGGAGAAAATATGAAAAAGTTTTCGTTAATTATAACAGCGGGAGGAACATCTTCCAGATACGGCGGAGAAAATAAACTGCTTGAAAAACTGAAGGATAAAACGGTCATAGAAGAGACTATTTCAAAGTTTGTGGATTTTGAGGAAATCAATGAAATCATTATTTCTGCAAATTCATCAATTATAGAGATTTTGGAAAAGATGTTCAATAACCCCAAAATTAAAATAATAGAAGGCGGAAATACCAGGCAAAAGTCTGTATATAATGCGCTTCAGCATGTCAATAATGAATATGTGCTTATTCATGACGGTGCGCGCCCTTTAATAAAGAAAGACACAATAGCCTACGTTCTGGAAGCTGTTGCGGATAAGGGCGCTGTATCTGTAATGACAAAGACAACGGATACAATAAAAGAGGTCGATGCAGATGGCAGAATAATTCGGACAATTGATCGTTCAAAGCTCTATAATACGCAGACGCCTCAGGGATTTAAGACCGAAATTATTAAAACGGCGCATGAAAAGCTTAAAGACGGAAATTTTACCGATGACTGTTCCATGCTGGAATACTTGAATATTCCGGTTTATATTGTCAACGGAAGCTATACAAATATAAAAATTACAATAAAAAGCGACTTAGATTTTGCGAAATTGTATATTTAATTTTGACTTTTATGCAAACCAAAGTATATTATAATATTATTAAATGAGGGATGGTTGTATGAAAAATTTAATAAGTTTAATAATATTACTGGGATTAACTGCGGGCTGTGTTTATGCTAAAAGCTATGAGCCTGTGCCGAGCAACGTAAAGCTCCCTGCTAAATATACGCAGGAATATATTGACAGTATCTCAGACGAGTATAAAAAAGTTTCAGATGAACAGATTTTTCATGTTGCGCTCGATATGCTGAAAGACACGTCCGGCGAATTTTCAAGAAAGGCAATATTGGGCTATAATTTGACCCAGTATCCTGTAAAAATTATGTTTAAGGATTTGTCAGAGATTAATGAGGCATATTCAAGCTTTGATGCAGTCGGGTGGAAAAAGAAAGGAAAATTGTATATTTATATTAACCCTAAGCATCAATACGCGCCTCCTGGAGCTTTAGCCGCCTTACTTGCGCATGAAGCAATTCATCAAGACGAATATAATTCATTGAGCGAAGAAACTTACGCATGGACCATGGAAGCTGTTGTCTGGACAGAAATTTTGAAAAAATATCCGGAATCCAATAACCTGGAGTCTGCGCTGGTAACCAGAGAAAATGTTCTAAAACAACTTTTAGAAAAAGGGGCAAATACAAACAAGTATATAAAGAAAACTGTTTATGCAAACGAGGGGTATAAAAATCTGCCTCTGACTTCTCCCGGGTTTAAAAATCAATAAATTGCTTTTTATTTAAGTTATACGTGCTCCCTCTCCTAACAGGAGAGGACAGGAGTGAGGTGTCAATCCTGCATCTTATATTTATTAAAATCCTCTGCAATTGTGTAAAAATTGCTCTATCTTTCAAAATTAATAAACTAATTATAATTAGCATGGTTTCCTGCAGTTTGTATATTGATTAAGCATTATACTTGGTGTTAAATTGTTGTATGAAGAAAAAACAGATTCTTATATTTGTCTTATCAATATTTATTTTAGTAATTTTCAACAAGGTTTTTCTTTCAACATTTACTAAAACAAATGCGTATTTTACAAGGCAGGCAATAGTAAACAGTGAAGAGATTGCTCCTCAAAAGCTTTTTGATAAAACCTGGAAGGTTATAAGCAAGGAGTATTATGAACCGAGCTTAAACCACCAAGACTGGTATAGATGGAAAGAGCATTATCAAGGCAAAATCAAGACTGATGAAGATGCCAGAGTGGCAATAGATACTATGATTGCAAGTCTGGATGAGCCGTATACTCGTTTTATGAATAAAAAAGATTTTGAGGATTTGACAACCTCAATTACTTCAAAAATATACGGTATCGGAGTTAATATATACTCAAATGCGGGCAAAATAGAAATTTTTAACGTCATGCCGGGAACGCCGGCTGAGTTTGCTCAGCTTAAGCAGGGTGACATAATTACTGCTGTAAACGGCAAAGAAATTAACGGGATGAATGTGTCCGATGTCGCAGGCTTAGTCAGAGGTCCAGAAAACAGTGTTGTGGAACTCACTGTTTTAAGAAACGGGAAAAAGCTCACAAAGAAAATTAAAAGAAAAGAAATAAAGATTAAAACCGTAAAAAGTTCTGTTGTTGATAATCACATAGGTTATATACAGATAGTAAGCTTTATGAGCGGAACAACTCCTAATGAGTTTCTGGAAGCGTTGGAAAATACAAAGAATACGGATTCTCTAATTCTTGATTTAAGGGGTAACACCGGCGGTCTGCTTGATAATGCAGTATTTATTGCTGATATGTTTATTAATAACGGGACAATAGTAGATATTATTTACCGCAACGGCTATAAAAAATCAATCAAGGCACAGGATGAACATTTTCCGCTTAATAAGCCGGTTGTTGTGCTTGTTAACGGTGCAAGCGCAAGCGCAAGCGAAATACTCTCCGGAGCTTTGAAAGATTATCACAGAGCAACTCTGGTCGGCAGAAAAACCTTTGGCAAAGGGCTGGTTCAAAAAGTTGTACCGCTTCCGAATGAAACAGGTCTAAATGTTACTATTGCAAGGTACTTGACGCCGAACGGTACTGATATAAACAAGCTTGGCATTAAACCGGATATTGAAGTCGGAAACGAATTTGACTTTCTTATAGACAGCAAAAAGGATGTTCAGCTGGAGAAAGCAAAGGATATATTGAATAATAATGGAAAGTCTAAATAGGTTAAAAGAAAAAGGACAGTTTCGGGAAATTCCGAATATAGAAGCAAAGTCTGACGGAAAAATAGTACTGGATGGAAAAGAATATATAAATTTTGCTTCCAATGATTATTTGGGAATAAGTACCAAAAGAGGTCTTGCAGAAGAATTTCTTGCATCTGGATTCTATCCTCTTTCGTCAGCATCAGCGCGTTTATTAACCGGAAGTTCGCCGGAGTTTACGGAGTTAGAAAAAACAACTGCGGAGATTTTCTCTAAAGAAAGGGCTTTGATTTTTAACACAGGATATCAGTGTAACCTAGGTGTTATATCTGCATTGATAGATAAAGGTGATGTTGTCTTTTCTGACAAGTTGAATCATGCAAGCATAATAGACGGAATGAGGCTTGCAAAGGGGGATTTTTACCGCTATAAGCATCTTGATTACGATAATTTGGAGAGAATGCTGGAAGCTAAACGGGAGAGCTATAAAAGAGCTGTTATTGTATCGGAGTCTGTATTCAGCATGGATGGTGATACCGCTGATATAGAAAGGCTTATAGAACTTAAGAATAAATACAATTGCCTGCTAATGCTTGATGAAGCGCATGCATTCTGCTGTTGGGGCAAAGGACTTGCTGGCTTGTCTGACAGAAATACTGATGTAGATATTATAACTGCTACTTTTGGCAAGGCCGTCGGATCTTTCGGGGCATTTTGCGCTTCAAGCAGTGATATTATCTCTTATTTAATTAACACTGCGCGTTCTTTTATCTTTTCAACCTCAATTCCGCCCCTTAATATTGCCTGGTCAAACTGGCTGTTAACTGAAAAACGTGATTACATTTTATCAAGAAAGAAGAAGCTGGAAGTTGTCGCATCAGAAGCTCATATTGCACTTAAAAATGCAGGTTTTAATACAGTTTCTTCAACCCATATTATACCAATCGTAATAGGCTCAAATGAGGATGCTTTAAAGATTGCGGAAAGGCTGAAAGCCGAAGGATTTTATATTCCTGCAATAAGACCCCCTACGGTGCCGGAGGGAACTTCAAGGCTTAGAATTTCTCTTACTGCGGATTCTAAGCTGGAAGATTTTAACCGAGTTTTAGCCATTTTAAAGGATTTTAACTGCAGACATTAATCCAGCCTAAACTGTTTGAGTATTTGAACAGCTCTTCACACGTAAGCTCTATTGCTGAATTACTGCTTCCGCAGGCAGGAAATACCGTTGTAAAACGTTTTAATGATTCATCTGTATAAACTTTTACGCTTTTACTATCTATCCCGAACGGACAGACCCCGCCAACCGCATGACCGGTGAGAGCTAAGGCTTCATCTGCAGAAAGCATTCTTGCCTTTGTATGAAAATATTCTTTGTATTTTTTATTATCCACTCGGACGTCTCCTGCACATACAATAAGCACGCATTCTTCCCCCTGTTTAAATGAAAGCGTTTTGGCAATCCTTGCAGGTTCAATATTGAGAGCTTTTGAGGCAAGCTCTACAGTGGCGCTTGAAACATCAAATTCAAGTATTTTATCCTGCATGTTATATTTCTTAAAATATTCTCTAACTTTATCAATACTCATCTTAGCTGTAAAAATAACTCCCTGCTCTTTGCTCTTACTTCGTTATCTATATCAAAAATTTCGTCAATATCCGGATTAGAAACTGTTTTATGCTTTTCCATCATCATTTCAACGGTATTTATAATATCAAAAAGCTTGATTTTACCGTTTAAGAATGCAAACACTGCTTCTTCATTGGATGCATTAAGGCATACTGTTGCGGAACCTCCTGTTTTACCCGCATTATACGCAAGCTTTAGAGCCTTAAACTTATCCCAGTCCGGTTCTTCAAAATCAAGCCTTGCTATTTCTGAAAAGCTGAAACTTTTTGATTTTATGCCTTCATATCTCTGCGGATAAGTTATTGCGTACTGTATCGGTATATGCATGCTGGGAAGCCCCAGTTGAGCAATTACACTGCCGTCAACATACTCTATTGCAGAATGGACAATGCTTTGAGGATGAACAACAACTTCAATTTTTTCATACGGCATATTGAATAAGTGGTGAGCCTCAATAACTTCCAGCCCTTTATTCATTAATGTAGCGCTGTCTACCGTAATTTTGCGCCCCATATGCCATCTTGGATGTGCAAGGGTTTCTTCGACAGTGGCGTTTTTCATCTCTTCTATTGATTTTTTTAAAAAAGGACCTCCGGAGGCTGTAATTATAAGCTTATCCACCTGCGAAATATCTTTTATACACTGATGTATTGCGCAATGTTCGCTGTCTACTGGAATAATATTTACCCCTTTTTCTTTTGCTTTCCGCATTACAATATCACCCGCCATAACGAGAGTTTCTTTGTTGGCAAGCGCTATATCAATACCGTTATTTATTGCTGTTAATGTCGGTCTTAAGCCGATTTTTCCGGAAACAGCTACCAGAATTATGTCATTTTCCTTGTTTGAACAAATTTCTTCAAGGCTTAATGGTTCAGCTCCTTCTATAGCACTAATATCAGAAGCATATGCGTATTTAGGCTTAAATTTCTTTATCTGGCTGTTTAAAAGTTCTGTATTGCTTCCGCCTGTCAATGCTATTATTTCAAATTTATCATTTAGTTTTTCTATTACTTCAAGCGCCTGTCTTCCGATAGAGCCTGTAGAGCCAAGTATACTAATCCTCTTTTTCATTATTTTAACTCTCTTACATATCTAAAATATTCATTATTATTATATAACCGTGAAGATTTAACTGCATCTTCCCTGGTTAGAAACCCCATTCTGTATGCAACTTCTTCAAGACAGGCTATTTTTATTCCCTGATTTTCTTCGATAGTCTGAACATATTGCCCTGCCTGCATTAATGATTTATGTGTTCCTGTATCAAGCCAGGCAAAACCGCGCCCGAAAACTTCTACATTAAGCCTTCCTTTTTTGAGGTATATTTTATTTAAATCTGTAATTTCCAGCTCACCGCGTGACGAAAGTTTTAGTGTCTTTGCGTATTCAGAAACCTTATTGTCATAGAAATAAAGTCCTGTAACAGCATAATTTGATTTAGGTTCTGCGGGTTTTTCTTCTATTGATACAGCTTTGTTATTTGAGTCAAATTCAATAACACCAAAGCGTTCAGGATCCTTTACCGGATAAGCAAAAATTGTTGCTTGTCCTTTATCTGCTGATGCTGAAGCCCGCTTAAGCATTGAAGAAAAAGACTGACCGTAGAAAATATTATCACCAAGTATCAATGCACAAGAATCACTGCCGATAAAGTCTTTGCCAAGAATGAAAGCCTGCGCAATGCCGTTAGGTTCGGGCTGAACTTTATATGAGAAATTAACCCCGAATTGTTTTCCGTCACCGAGAAGCTTTTGAAAGCTGTGCATGTCATCCGGTGTTGAAATAATTAAAATATCTTTAATACCTGCAAGCATAAGCACCGAAATCGGGTAATATATCATCGGTTTATCATATATGGGAAGCAGCTGCTTGGAAACAGCGAATGTTGCAGGATAAAGTCTTGTACCATATCCGCCTGCTAGAACAATCCCCTTCATACAGTTTCCTCCTCAATTCTCAGCGCCATATAATCTTTTAATGCTGCCTTCCAGTTTCTGCATGGGAAACTATTCTCTAAAACGCTGTATGCCGGTCTTTTTGCTTCCGTTTTATATTCCTCACTCCTGCAGGGAATCAAATTGCTGTCTGCACCTAAGATTTCCCGTGCAAAACCGTACCAGCTTGTTTCGCCCTCTCCGCTTGCATGATATATGCCATACGGCATTTTAATAATTTTAACTATTGCTTCCGATAAATCCATTGTCCAAGTTGGACTGCCGATTTGATCATCCACAACCCTTATTTCATCTTTATCTTTTAAAGCTAGCATTGTTTCAACAAAATTCTTTCCGTGGTGTCCGTAAAGCCAGCTTGTTCTTATAATGTGATATTTTGAACAGTATTGTTTTACAAATTCTTCCCCTCTAAGTTTTGACATCCCGTAAAAATTAATCGGATTCGGTTTGTCCGTTACTTTGTATGGGGTAGTTTTGCTTCCGTCAAATACGTAATCCGTCGAAATATACACTAGCGGAATATCCCATTCAGCACAGGCTTCTGCAATATATTTTGTCCCTTCAGCATTGGTAAGCATAGCTTTATTCTGCTCTGATTCCGCCTTTTCTACATTTGTATAAGCAGCACAATGTATTATAATATTAGGTAATACATCTGAAATAACCTGTTTTACGTTATCTTTATCCGTTATATCTAATATTTCCCTGCTTGCGCCTATAACAGTGTATCCCGCATCTTCCAACGCGGGGCACAAATCCTGCCCGAGCATTCCGTTTGCACCTGTTACCAGTATTTTCATCTGTGTTTTTTCCTATTTTTAATGTTTTCAAGCCACTCTTTATTGTTTAAATACCATTCAATAGTTTTCTTTATACCGTCTTCAAATTTTACTTCCGGCCTCCAGCCAAGTTCAGATGTTATTTTGTCATTGGATATAGCATACCGCCTGTCGTGTCCTAGACGGTCTGTTACATATTCAATATAACTTTCATCTTTGCCCATAGCTTTTAGTATTATCTTTGTAATTTCAATATTAGTCTTTTCGTTATGTCCGCCTATATTATACACTTCGCCGATTCTGCCTTTATGCAGTACAGCATCTATTGCACTGCAATGGTCGTATACATAAAGCCAATCTCTAATATTCATTCCGTCACCGTATACGGGAACTTTTTCATTGTTTAAAAGTTTTGCAATAAAAAACGGTATAAGTTTTTCCGGATATTGATAAGGACCGTAATTATTAGAGCATCTTGTTATTAAAACGGGCATTTTATATGTTTCAAAATAAGCTCTTACAAGCAAATCCGCGCTTGCTTTACTTGCAGAATACGGGCTGTTCGGCGCAAGAGGCGTTGTTTCATAAAAATATCCGTCCTTACCTAAAGTTCCATATACTTCATCAGTAGAAACCTGCAAAAACCTATCTATTTCAGCATTTTTAGCAGATTCGAGCAGATTTAATACTCCTTTAACATTAGTTTCAATAAAGATCTCCGGATTGTTTATTGAATTGTCTACATGGGATTCCGCCGCAAAATTCACAACACAGTCGACATTGTGCATAACATCGGCAACTAGAGCCTTATCGCAGATATTCCCCTTAATAAAAGAATAATTGCTTGTTGTAATATCCTTGAGATTTTCCAAATTCCCGCAGTATGTTAAGGCATCCAGATTAATAATCTTATAATCCGGATATTTATTCAGCATGTATCTTATGAAACAGTTTCCTATAAAGCCTGCACCGCCTGTTACAAGAATTCTCATCTAATCTCCTTTAATAACGGTTGTTTTTTATCTTTTTCTGACAAGACCGGCTCAAAATCAAAGCCCCAGTCAATATTTAAATCCTCGTCATTCCAGCGGATGCCCCTGTCTGCAGAAGGCGCATATTCATTTGATGTCTTATAAAGAAGTTCAGCCTCATCCGATAAGACAACAAACCCATGTGCAAATCCTTCCGGAATATAAAGCATATGTTTGTTTTCTTCGCTGAGTTCTACCCTTATATATTCTCCGAAAGTTTTTGAGTTCTTTCTTATATCAACAGCCACATCATAAATTTTGCCCCTCGTGCATCTTACAAGCTTTGCCTGCTCAAAAGGCGGTGCTTGGTAGTGCAAACCTCTCAAAACACCTTTTGAAGATTTGGAATGATTATCTTGTCTAAATTCAGTATTAATCCCGCCGGCAATAAACTCTGATTTTTTATAAGATTCCATAAAAAATCCTCTGTTATCGCCGAACACTTTAGGCTTAACAAGTATAACTCCTTCAATTCTCAGTCTTTCAAATTCAAATGGCATAATTGGATTATACCATAAAACAGGATAGAATAAAGAGCAAAAAAATATGCGCTTGGCGCGATTCGAACGCGCGACCTATCCCTTAAAAGGGGAGTGCTCTACCTGCTGAGCTACAAGCGCATATTTTATTTAATTTTAAAAACCTTTTCTACTTCGGCTGTGATGTAATCACAAAATTAATGTTATCAAGAACAAATTTTAGTGTCAAGAGTTTTGTTAGAAGCTGAGATTTCTGCCGTAATCTCTCTGATTTCGTCAGATATATCAGAGTCAGAGGTTATATTGCTCCGTACAAGCTTTGCAAATTCTGCCTTTTTAAATTCATGCAGTCCCTTCGTTTTAAACAAATTTTCTAAATTCTTGGCTTCCGGTATACCATCCGCAAGATCTTGCTCTGTAATTGTTACAAAATTTTCAAAATGCGAATTTACTGTTTTTATAATCAGCGGTTTGGGAAGCAGATCCTCAAATTCTCCGCAGGAAACGAGGTGTATTTTGTCAATATTCCTCAAACGGGGCGTAATCTGGCTTATATTTTCTTCCGCATCTTTGTCTAAAAGAAGAAAAATAGGGATTTTAACCTCTTCAATCAGCTTATAATACATCTTTACTACTTGATTTTTACCGCCCGCCGGAATAACCTGTATCCCTTCTTTATAAAAATCATAACCGAGATATTTAGAAAAAGCCGGAAGCAGAATTTCTTCAGTTATTCCTTCTACAAGCAGAACTTTTTCTATAGGGTATTTAAGACAGTGTAAGCGCCTGTTTTCTTTTAAATCTCCTGCATCTTTTAAACTTTTCAGCCATTTAAGATTAACAACACTGTTTTCATTAATATATTTTAAAGCTCCTATGTAGTTAATCTCGTTTTGCAAAAGCTCCTGCACAGAGGAATCATTATAAAACACAGAATTTTCATAAAGCATTAATTTTTGATTTATAGTGAAATCAGTATTCTTTTTTTCACCTATGGATGCATTAAATATTTCCTGCGCATAATTTTTTATTTCTTGAAAACTTAATTTTTCAAGTTCTGCTTTTTTTAGTTTTGGTTCTATTAAAGATGAAATTATAATATCAAAAAATACTCTTAAATATTTTTCTTTAGTATTCTTAAATCTTGTAAGCCTATCAAGTGTAATAATAATTTGTTCTTCGTTTAGTCTTTTATACTTCATCAAAATAATTATACAACGATGTTAATATTTGTAACAATTTTCTTAATAATTTAATGTAAAGATTTGTAACAATTTTGTTAAACATGTGAAATTTTCAAACAAAAATATACTTATTATATATAAGAGTATAAAAAAATTACGGAGACAGCACAAAATGGCATTCTTGTTATTACTACATGAAAAAATGAGGCTTCAACGTAAAGTTAATAAATTAACTTTACGGCAGTTGCAGCTGTCCAGCCGTAAAGAAAGAATAACGAAAAATATTGAAAGAGTACAAAAAATGTACTCTAGTAAAATGACGCAGTTAGAAAAGCAATCTTCCCTCTGGACAAGTCAATTTAAAAACCAGATGTTAAATGGAATGGGATTAGGAACGCAAAATCAGATGTTTAATCCTATGGGTGGTTTTGGTATAACATCATTTGTAGCTAATGCAATGGGACAAATTTTAACTAATGGTGGAAAAGCAATCCCATTAGGAAAAGATAAGACTATAGATTCGTTTATAGATGGTTCTCTCTACACTCAAATGATGCAAGATTACTGCAGCGGAGGCTTCCAAGCTGTATATGATAAAGATGATAATGGAAATGATATTACTACGAAAGTATCAGGTTACACAGGTGCAAGTGGCAATAATTATACCGTCGATCAATATTCTTGTTTCCAAAGAGCAATGCAAGTTGCACAGCAGCAGCAATCTCAAGCTCAGTTCTATGCACAGCAGGTGTCTAGCCAATATGAATCAAATGTCTCAGTCTGGTTACAAGCAGCACAGGCACAGCTTGAAGAAGAACAGGATGCAGCATTGTTACCGTTAGAAGCTGAACAAACAGATATTGAACTCGATAATCAATCTTGTGAAGCTCAATTAGCAGATGCGAAAGCAAGACTGGAAAGTGTAAAACAAGCTTGCAGCGAAGGTATAAAAGAATCCGCTCCAACGTTCGGTTTAGGCTAATCGTAATTATTATAATAATTGACGCCGCCTGCTCACAAGAGCAGGCGCTTTTGTTTTTAATTGTTATAAATTAAACTTCCAAAGGTTTGTCCAGCGAATGTATTGCAACTTCTACATCGTTCGGGAAAAATTGCTTCATATGATTGACTAAATCATTTGTAGAGCTTACCCAGAATGTCGGCGAAGTCAGTATTTTGGTGCTGTAGCCGTCAACAGGCGGAAGCTTAAATAATACTGGGTCATCGCCGTGGTGCTTGGCAAGTATATTCTTAATCCCGCACAGCTCTTCATAATTTACTTCTTGTTTTAGATTTACCGTAAAAATATTAGAATTATCAACGGATTTAGCATTATCAATAAGCAGGCTTATCTGGTTTTCTCCTCGGTGCTGAACTTTTCCTGTAATAATAACAATATTTTCCTGCTGGAGTATATCACCAAAATCCATAAGCTTTTTGTGGAAACATACACAATCAACTTTACCTGTTAAATCTTCAACAGTAACAAAGCGTAAAAATTTGGTAGGATCTTTTTTAGTCGGAATTTGTCTTGTCGCTGTAACCAGTCCGCAAATTGTAGCTTCGTCTTCCTCTTTCAGCTCTATAAGTTCTGAAATTCTGTGTGTCATTAGAAATTGCATCTTGTCTCTTAAAGAGAACAATGGATGTGAAGTTACATAAAATCCGAGAAATTCTTTTTCAAATTGTTGGATTTCTTTATCTGTATACTCTTTATCACTACCTGTAAGCTGATATTGCACATTTACAAAATCATCATCATTGCTTAGAGAAGAGAATAAACTTACCTGTCCTAAAGCCTTATCTTTCGCCTCTTTTGACGTTACATCAAGAATATGCTCTATATTATCAAATAACTGTTTACGGCTTTTTTCGATATTAGAAAATGCACCGGCTTTAATTAGACCTTCCAGAGATTTTTTATTTACAAATTTTGCATCTACACGCTTGCAAAAATCAAAAATATTTTTAAATTCTCCGTTTTCTTCACGCTCTTTTATAATAGCTTCAACAACAGGTTCTCCCACCTGCTTTATAGCAGCCAGCCCGAATCTTATATTATCACCATCCGGAGTATATTCCAGATAGGATTTATTAATATCCGGCGGCAAAACTTTTATACCATATTTTTGAGCTTCTTCTATATAAAGCTGGGTTTGATCTTTGTTATCTGAAACACTTGATAATAGCGCAGATAGATATTCTACAGGATAATGACATTTTAAATAAGCCGTTTGATATGCTACGAAGGCATAAGCAGCTGAGTGCGACCTGTTAAAGCAGTATGATGCAAAAGCTTCTATTTGTTCAAATAGAGCTGCAGCATCTTCCGGTTTCATATCGTGTCTTGTAGAAGCACGTTCTATAAAACGTCCTTTCTGTTTCTGCATCTCTTCAACTTTTTTCTTACCCATCATACGGCGGACAATATCTGCTTCACCCAGCGAATAATCTGCAAGCGTCTGGAATACCTGCATAATCTGTTCTTGATATACAATTGTACCGTATGTATCTTTTAGAATTGGCTCAAGAAGCGGGTGTGCGTATGTAACCTTTTTGACCCCGTGCTTTCTGTCTACAAACTCATCAACCATACCGGAACCAAGCGGACCGGGGCGGAACAGCGCAACCAGAGCGCCTAAATCTTCAAATACGTCCGGCTTTAAGCGTTTAACAAGGTTTATCATCCCCTGGGATTCAAGCTGGAATACTCCGACTGTTTCACCGCGGACAAGCATTTTATACGTTTCTTTATCATCCAGCGGGATATTGTTAATATCAATGTCAACGCCTCTGTACTTTTTAACCATATCAACGGTTTTATATATCATTGTAAGGTTTCTTAAGCCCAAAAAGTCCATTTTAAGCAGTGAGAGAACCTCTGTTACCTCGTGTGGAGGGTAGCCTGTCTGTACAATTCCGTCCTTTGAAGGCTGGACAGGGATTATAGTGTCTAAAGGCGCGTGAGATATAATTACGCCGGCAGCGTGCGTTCCGGTTCCGCACTTAAGACCTTCTATCGCCATTGACATATCTATAAGCTTTTTAAAACTTACTGTTTTTCCGGTTTCCGGATTCGGAATCTGGTAGTCTTCATCATAAAGCTTGCGGAGTTCTGAGCCTTCAACCTGCATGGCATCTTTTATCCATTTTGCTTTCGGGTTCGTTGCTTGTGCAAGTTCTATTGCCGGCTCAATTAAGCCTGTAAGTCTATTGCTTTCAGCAAAAGGAACTTTTAGTATTCTTGCAATTCCTTTAAACGCAGCCTTTGGTGCATAAGTTGAGAATGTAATAATCTGGCAGACCCGGTCTTCTCCATATTTTTGGGTTACATAATCAATAACCTGCCGTCTTTTTTCAATGCAGAAGTCAATATCAATATCGGGCATTGTGAAACGTTCTTCATTCAAAAACCTTTCAAACAACAGATTGTGCTTAATAGGGTCAAGGTCTGTTATTTCTAGCGCATAAGCAACTACGCTTCCGGCAGCAGAGCCTCTTCCAGGGCCTACAGGTATATTATGGGTTTTGGCGTAATGAATAAAGTCCCAGGTTATTAAGAAATATGCAGGGAAGCCCATTTTATTAATTACGCTCAGCTCGTAATCAACGCGTTCCTTAAGTTCCGGCGTAATATCGCCGTACCGTTTCTTTAGCCCTTCATATACTATATGCTGTAAATATGTTTCATTGGTATACCCCTCAGGTACGTCATAATGCGGTAATGGGGCGTTTCCGAGTTCAATTTCAATATGGCACTTAGAAGCAGCGTCTTCTGTATTCTTAACACATTCATCAAATGTTTCATCATCCATCCAGGAGAAGGCTTTACGCATTTCTTCCTTGGATTTGATATAAAATTCATTATTGGGAAAGTGAAATCTGTTTGGATCATCTTTATCAGCATTTGTCTGCAGACATAATAAAGAGTCTTGCGCATCTGCATCTTCACGTCTTAAATAGTGCGAGTCATTGGTTATAATCATCTTTATACCAAGCTCTTTGGCTATTTTTATTAAGTCGGGATTTGTGCGTTTCTGCTCTTCAAGGTTGTGGTCTTGAAGCTCTATATAGTAGTCATCGCCAAATAAATCTTTATATCTTTGTGCTGTTTCCTTTGCCTTATCATATTCCTGTTTTAATAAGTGCTGGAGAACTTCGCCTCCTAAGCAAGCTGATGCGCAAATCAAACCTTCATGGTGTTCTTTTAATAAATCGAAATTTATACGGGGTTTATAATAAAATCCTTCACACCACGCTGTTGAAACAAGTTTAATCATGTTTTTATAGCCGACGGCATCCTTACATATTAAAATCAAGTGATAAAGAGGATTGTGTGCATTATCATGGACATGTATATCTCCGTCGTGTACATAAAATTCACATCCTATAAGCGGGTTTATTCCGGCTTCTTTTGCTTTCTCGTAAAACTCGATAGCTGAATACATTACGCCGTGGTCAGTAACTGCAATAGCAGGCAGTTCATTATCAACGGCATATTTTACCAGATCCCCTATTCTTATTGTCCCATCCAGCAGAGAATATTCTGAGTGGATATGTAATGGAATGAATTTCGACATACTATAAATCTAGCACATAAACATATTAACGTTTGTAAAATTTTATTTTATTAATAGCATATTGCGTCACTTTGGTTATTTATTGACGTGATTTCATCATATGGGGCTAATTTACCCCATCCCAAATAAAACCGCCCAATCCGCGCGTCCGAAGGAGCGAGGGGACGCCACGCCAGACGTATAGCCCACCCTCTCCAAGGGGGAGGGTAAAATTTCTTAGTGAACGTTAGTGAGCTTAGAAATTCGGGCGGGGGCTGGTTTAGTAAATCTGAAAGATGAAAAACTCCTCCTTCTTCTTTGAATAGGGAGTATATTTGTGGTGAACTGACGGAGGTCCATCTAGGGGTAAATTTTAGTGGGGTAAATTCTAAGGGGTAAATAAATATTCCGGATAGCAAACAAACGTAAGCAGACTTAAATTTCTCCTTTTAAAACCCTCAGGACAAATTCCATTGCGCCCTGCTGTTCTTCAAAGACCTTAAGACCAGATTTTGACACTTTTTCGTAAAAATCTTTGTCCGTGAGGAGTCTGTCCGCAATATCAAAAAATTCTTCTTCGGTTTTTACAACAAATCCCGCGCCTGCATTCTGGATAATTGCATATATGTCTTTAAAATTGTGAATGGAAGGACCGGAAATTACGGGTTTACCGAAAATAACCGCTTCCAAAGGATTATGCCCGCCTGTTTTATTAAAACTTCCGCCTATAAAAGCTATGTCCGAAAACGCAAATATCTTGCCGAGTTCACCCATCGTATCCAATATCATAACGTCGTTTTCTTCCAGCGAACCGCCCTCTGAGCGCAGGCAATAATCCCCAATTATTGACTTAACCTCATCCATACGTGTTAAGTGCCTCGGGGCAATTATAAATTTTAGATCTTTATGCTTCTCTTTAAGCTTTTTATATGTATTAAAGACAATTTTATCTTCTCCAGAATGAGTCGAAGCCCCCAAAAAAATTCTTCCTGCCTTCTTAAACTCAATATCTGCATTCGGCGCCGTAATATCAAATTTTAAATTGTTCATCCTTTTTGTGGTCAAAGGATTAGAACCAAGTTCTAAAAATTTGTTATTATCCTCTGTGCTTTGGGTAAAAATGCCTGTATAGTTCCGTAATAAAGGCTTAAAAAAGAATTTAAGCTTCTTATAAGAATTAAATGTCCTATCAGAAATACGCCCGTTAATTATGTATAAATTTATCCCCTTCTTTTTGCAGGCGCTGTTAAAATTAGGCCAAATCTCTGTTTCTGCCATAAGAATATCAGTCGGTTTAATGCTTTGCAGAAATCTTTCAACACAGCTTGGTGTATCAAACGGAAAGTATGTAATTAAATCAGCCGTGCCGTCAAGCTTTTTATGTGCAATTTCCTGCCCTGTATTAGTTCCGGTAGTTACTACAATTTGTGCGTCCGGAAATGTTTTTCTGGTTTCCTTTATAAGTTTTTCTATAGCGTTTATCTCCCCGACAGAAACCCCGTGGAACATAATAACCCGTTTATTTGGACAAAAGCCTTCAATCTTGCCTGATTTCTTTTCAAACGCATCTTTTGAATAGCCAGCCTTTATATGCAATACATAAAGTATCGGATATATCAGCCTAAAAACTATTTCGCTTACAAAGCCAATCATAGATTAATCCTTTTCTACAAGCATATATTTTCTGCCGTCTGCAATTTTTTTATAACTTAATGCCTTAACATCCTCATCCATTGCTTTATGCGGGATGATAACAAGATTGTTTTCTTTTGCAAGCGCTTCTTTTAACTCGTTTATACCGTACTCTTTTCCGTATTCAACAGGTTTTCCGCCGTAGTATATTAATGAATATTTATGCGAAAACCTGTAGCAGGTCAAAGTCTTGTTATTTTCTTTTGCATATTGAGCATACTTCATTAAATCATTCTGTCCGAATTTGTAATCTATTTTGAAGAACTTCTCTGTCCCGAAAGCAGAAAGCGCAAGCATAAATATTACATAAGTGAAAAATACACCTGCATAACGCTCTTTTTTTGCAAAAATAATGGACAGCAGACCGCATAAAAACAAAAGCGTGATACAAAGCGGTTTAGCGTCCGCAATATCAAAATTCAGCTGGCAGGGCAGATAAAAACAGGTAAATGATGCCAGAATAGATGCGATTATAAATATACCGCCTATTACATAAACCGTTTTATTGATAAATCTGCTGTATTCGCCTTTTTCTATATAATTAGTCCAGATATAACCTCCAAGGCAGGCTAAAGCCGGATAAATCGGCAAAATATATGTTATAAGCTTTGTTTTTGATGAAGAGAAAAACAACAGTGTAAATACCGCAATAATTCCGTTATAAAGCAAAAATCTTCTGGTATCAGTTAAATCTTTGAATTCAAAATCCTTTTTTATGATTTTTCTGATTAAAACCGTGAGAGTTGAAACAATCCATGGGAAAAAGCCCCATAAAATTGTTAAAAAGTAGAAATAAAACGGCTGTTGGCGTCCCAAATCTTTGGAACCCAAAAATCTGGAAATATGATGCTTCATAACGTATTCGTTGAAAAACAGCGGGTCATGCATCTTCAGCATAATAATATGCCAAGGGAGTGTAATTAAGAAGAAAAGAATAAACCCGACAATAAAATATTGAGGTCTGAAAATCTCTTTAAATCTTTTAGAAACTATTGCTATAAAAAACATAGAACCAAACGGAACTACAAACCCGGGGATACCCTTTGCCATTACAGCTAAGCCGGAAAAGATATAAAACAGCCACCAGAAATATTTTTTATTCTTTTCTGCGCAGAAAAATGTCAGCATTCCAAAACATAGAGAGAACCATACACAGGTTGAAACAACAATATCCAGTATTGCAAACTTAGAAAGAATAAGGAATTCCAAAGATGTTGCAAGGATGAGCGCAGATACTACACCGTATGTTCTTGATATAATCTTTCTTCCCATAAAATAAGTTAAAAACCCGCATAAAGTTCCGTATAAAGCAACCGGAAACCTTGCAGTGAATTCGGTTATTCTTCCAAAAAGAGCAAAAGAAAGACATTCACCCCAAAAGTATAACGGCGGTTTCTCAAAGAAAAATTCCTTGTTAAGATACAAAGTCAAAAAATCCTTTGTATTAAACATATCTTTTGACATAGAAACATACCTTGATTCATCAACATCCATCAAGGCGTAAGCCCATATGTTATGGAAAAATATAAAGTAAAATAATATACCTAATCCAAGAATAGTAAATAATTCTTGATGTCTAAAAACAAACTCCTTAACTTTTTGCATACTTAACCTCTCCGCTTCTTTTTTAGTCTATCATAAATATTAAAAATATTCTGCATGAAAATTTTAACTGCAAAAAAGGGTATTTTTATAATCACAGAGCGCCTCCCTCCCTGGATGGGGAAGGCAGGGAAGGAGGCGGTATATAGAGTTCAATTTTTTGCATCAATAATTTTTAAAAATTTTAATTTTTAGATGTGCAGTCTGTAGGTTTTGGTAATCTTGGATTACCGAAATATTATTACTTATGTTTTTGATGCGGTAAATCACAGATTTACCACATCCTACCTACTTAACGTATTTGAAAATGGTGCAAAGAATTTTACCATGCACTCATTGCAACACTTTCAGCCTGTAACCCCGCGCCAAGTCATTGCGAGAGCGATTAGCTCGAAGCAATCCAGCTGATTATTAACTATATTAGTTTTATTTATAAAAATAAAATTTAAGAAAAGACTGGATTCTTTCAGTTCTAGCAGACCTCAGAAAGACTAAAAAAAGGAATACCGGTATTTACGTCATTCAGAGGCTCGTAAGAGCCGAAGAATCTCACTAATCTTAGAAAAATCCATAACTCTTTAAAACATTATTTTTGTCATCACAAATTCCTTTATTTTTCTTTTTGCAAAAATTGAAACCGGCTGAAATTCAGCCGGTTTAATCTGTAAAATATAGAAGTCATCGATGACTAATTTTTATTTTTTGGAGCTAATAAGTAACCCAGACCGCCAAGAACAACCGCACCGCCTGCCAGCCATGCTGCTAATCTACCGGTAGAGCCTTTTCTTTCAAGTAATGTTTTTATATCATCCTTGAAGGATTCAGCAGCCTTATTTACAGCATCTTTTCTTTCGCCGTATTTGCTTAAGAATTCCTTTTTCAGTTCTTCTGCTTGTTTGCCTTCTACTTTTGGAAGTTTTTCTTTAGCTTCATCCAATGCTTTTTGAGCGGCATTTTGTGCTTCCATCTCGACTTTTAACAGATCATCTGTCACAGCAGCTTTTGCCTTCTGTGCAATTTGTTCTTCTGTTAAAGCGGCGCCAGAAATCGGCTCCAAAGTCAGAGCTTCTGGGATCTTGCAATTTTTTAATTCCAATTTGGCAGGTTCTACTTTAATTCGTGTAGGTTTAACTTCCTTACCAGCGCTATCTAAAAGTTTCATATTCTTAGTAATCCTTGCACCTTTACCATATTTTTTTTCTACAGCGGCAGCATTTTCCTTTAAACTATTCTCGATCTTTCTAAGAGCCTCTTCTGCACTTTTTATTGTATCAGAGTCTTTTGTAGCAGAATACCAAGCGCTACTCATTCTAGATAATCTAGCATCACTATTTGCTATAGCTTTTTCTATAGTCTCAAGGTTGAGCTCACTATTTAATAAGTTTTCAAAAACTGCTTTTTCTTTCCTATCTAATTTTGCGATGTATTGCTCCTTTAGAGCCTCTAATGTTAGGGTATCTTCTATTTTTATTTTTTCTCGTTTTAATATAGCAATCAGAGCTTTTCTAAGAGCCTCAGCTGGTTTCATTTCATTCGGCTTATTATTAAGAATTCTAGAGTATTCATTCTTTATACTTTTAAGAGCTTTATTTGTAGATTTCTCAAGATCCGCTTGTCTTTGTACATGCATGCTTGCAATATTTCGGTCTCTACGAAATATTTCTTTAAAATTATTCTCACCAGTTTCTTTAGATAGTACTTCAAGCCCTTTCTCCACTTCTTCTTTAATTATCTTCTTTTGTGTGTTTTGAGCCTCTATTAGATTTTTATACTTTGTTAAAAGTTCTGGTTCAGAAACAGCTACTTTTCTTGTAATGTGTTTTCCTGCCATTTCTTGAATATATCCTTCAATTTCTTTTACAGCAGCTTCTTTGGCGGCTTTTATTTGTTCTGGTGTCCCTTGATACTCAAATTTTTCAACAACAGAGGCTATATATTTTTTTCTAGCATCAGCTATTTCTTGAAGATTTCCTTTGCCGTTAACTTCTGCATCATATATTTGTTGAACTAAAGAATTATAGGCTTCTTGAAGGGTTTTAGGAGAATTGCCATTGGAACTAGTTTTTATTTTTTCTATTTCTATTTTTTCGAGCTCAGCTCTTTTATTAATTACAGCCTGTTTTTTTGTTTCTAACTCTTTTTCAAGGTTTTTATAGTTTTCATCCGGAATAACCGCACCTTCTTTATTAGCTTCTATGAATTTTTCTAAATCGGCATCCCATTTTTTGCCTGCTTTTTCTCCGGCTTCTCTTGCTTCTTTAGCTTTTTGCCAAACACCTTTTGTATCATCAGAAGCATTTTTTACTTTGCCATCAAAAGTATCTTGTTTTTCATCAATCAAATCCTGCAAAGATGAATACTGCGGTTTCGGAAGTGTATAGTGATTTGCTAATGCACCTGCGCCGGCACCAACCACCGCGCCACCAACAGTATAAAGACCGGTGTTGTCTTTGCGTTTTACTTGTGGATTTACACTTTGGATTGCTAATTCGTCTGTCATAACTGTTTACTCCTATATTTTACAACTTACTTTTTATTTATTTTAATCCCATAAATCTTTACATCATTATGCCTTATATATTTAAACGCACAAACGAAATAAAAATTGCTATTTTTAGGCTAAATTTTTTTAACGTTTTTTGCTAAGAATGCTAAAACTATTATACTTACTGATTTTCAGCTTGCAATTTAAACTTAACAAAAGTTAATAATTCTAAAAAACTTTTACTAAATCATCCTTAATTAAGTTATAAAAATCTTTATCCGGCTCGCTTGTTATATTAACAATATATGGCAGACGGCTTTCATCAAAAGCCTCCTTTATACAGTCAATATCCGCAATATTAACTGCATTCATACTTTTTATGAGAATGTCCAAATCTGATAAAAATCTAAAATTGCCTTTTACTCTTGAACCGTAATAATAAAATTCATACTTATGCTTATACGGTTCAAGAATTGTCTTTATAATGTTTTCTTCCTCAATTTTAACGCCCTTAATCGGCATGTATATCCTCTTTAAGCTTTGCGGTCAGAAACTCAATATCTTTAATAAAATCCGGTATCAAAATCAATAATGCACGTGATTTTACTAGATTATACTCTTGAGCTGTTTCATTTCTTTTTTGATAATAGTTCCGCCATCTCTCCCAGTCTTCAGCATAGCCATAACCCTGCATAAAGCGGAATATATTATTCATAGAAAGTTCCTGTTCATTTTTACCATACTTTTGTATTAAAACCTTTTTTACCAATTTCCAGGCAGTTTCCAGCGTATATTCAAAACGTTTGATACAGGAATCTTCAATATATTCAACAAGAGGCGAGTCTATATTAATTTTATAATCCTTATAGCAGGAATTTAAAGTATTATAAGCTTCTTCAAGATTAGAAATACTCAGCATAATCTGCTCCTTTTAATGTTATAATAACTCAAATTTATAAAGATTCGGTACAATAGTAATACTTTCGTGAAGTGTGAGGCGTGAAGAGTGAAGCGGAAAATAAGAACTTACTCCTTTACCCCTTTACATTTACCCCCTTTTGTCTTACACTTGAAGGGTTAAAAGACTTTATACGAGGAGATATAAATATGACGAACAGGGTTTTATTATGTATTATGGACGGCTGGGGTATTTCAACCGGTCCGGAAAAATATGATGCAACTAAGCTTTCTCATCCGGTTAATGTTCCGGAATTAATAAAAAATAATCCGTCAGAACTTATACACGCTGACGGAGAGTTTGTAGGACTTCCGCACGGTCAAATGGGCAACAGCGAAGTCGGACACTTGAATCTGGGTGCAGGAAGAGTTGTTTATCAGGATTTATCAAAGATTAACAGAGCAATAAAAGACGGCTCTTTCTTTAAAAATGAAAAATTCCTTGAAGCAATTGAACATGCTAAAAAGAATAATTCAGCGCTTCATATATACGGTCTTGTTTCAACAGGGGGAGTTCACTCTTCTTTAGATCATGTGCTTGCTTTAATAAAGCTTGCTGCTGATGAGGGGCTTAAAAAAGTTTATGTACATGCTTTTCTTGACGGACGCGACACTCCGCCTTCAAGCGCATGCACATATTTGCAAGTTGTAGAAGACGAACTTAAAAAATATAATCTGCCTCCTGTAGCAACAGTTATCGGCAGATACTATATTATGGACAGAGATAACAGATGGGACAGAGTGGAAAAAGGATATAATTGTCTGTTATTCGGCGAAGGCAATCACGCGTCTTCTTCCTGCGAAGCTGTAAAAGAATCTTACGCTAACGGTGTAACGGATGAATTTGTTCTCCCGACTGCAATTGGAGATGAAGAAGGGGTAAAAGCAAGCAGAATTCACGATAATGATGCAATAATTTTCTTTAATTACAGACCGGACAGAGCAAGAGAAATAACAAAAGCTATTAATTTCACTGATTTTGACGGCTTTGAACGTAAGAAAGTGCTTAAAAACATTTATTACTGCACTATGACAAGCTATGAAGCTACATTTACATTCCCTGTAGCATTCCCGAAAACACAGCTTGTTAATATTTTAGGCGATGTTTTGGAAGCTAACGGAATAAATCAGTTTAGAACAGCAGAAACAGAAAAATATGCACACGTTACGTTCTTCTTTAACGGCGGTATTGATGAGCCTCAGCCTCATGAAACAAGAGTACTTGTTCCGTCACCAAAAGTCGCAACTTATGATTTACAGCCGGAGATGAGTGCTTATGCTGTTTGCGATAATGTTCTTAAAGCTGTGGACGATAATAAATACGGATTTATTCTGGTAAACTTTGCAAATCCGGATATGGTCGGACACACAGGAGTGATTGAAGCTGCTGAAAAAGCCTGCAAAGTTGTTGATGAATGCGTAGGTAAAATTGCTGAGAGATGTAAAGCAAAAGGTGTTACAATGGTATTAACGGCAGATCACGGTAATGCTGAAGTAATGTTTGATGATTCTACCGGAAAACCGCATACGGCACACACTACAAACGAAGTTCCGTTTGCTGTAATTAACGGACCGGCTGGTATCAAACTTAAGCCGGACGGAGCTTTGTGCAATGTAGCACCGACAATTCTTGATCTGATGGGTATTAAAAAACCGGAAGAAATGGATTGCGACAGTTTAATTGAAAGGTAAGGCCAGGATAGAGAGGGAAAATGCCGGAAACAAAATCTTTAAACGTAAATTTATCTTTAAAGAAAAATAATGTAGATGAATTCTTTTTCAATTTAAGCGAAAATCCGGAAGGATTTAAAAATAAAGATTTCAGATACACGTTAAGCCTTATATACCAGCTTGTGGAGGATGAGTTTGAGGGGATATTCTTATCCCCCAATTCTCCCGTTAGAAACACTGATTTCTATTTGATTAATGAAGGCACAGCGACGGCACCGCGTTTATCTTTCTTTGTTACTCCGACAAACAATTTCCAATTCTACCTTAAATCTAAAGGCTCAATGTTCCGCTATTCGCCCAAAGAGGTTAACGGGCAGATAGGGTATGTTATGCCTCTTGATTTGGTCTTGGACTATTTCGGCGGTTTTGGCGAAATTGTGGATTTTTCTTCCCTTACTCAAACATTTGCATACTTTAATGCTCTTACGCACTTTGTAATGAAGCTTATTGAAAAGCTTTATTTTATTCCGGTTGTTCATAGAAAGGACGGACCTTCCGGAGGTTCTTTCAGAATAGTATATGAACCTATTATCTCAAATAAAGAGTCTGCAAAAATTATAAACCAGCTTGAAAACAGCGTGCCGGACAATTTATTTATAAAGGGAGATAAACCGAAAGATTTTGTTGAAAAATTTGTAAGAGAATATTTAAATTATTTAATATACAAATTTTTGGGCATAAAGGCTTACCGCTTTAAAGACATTAAATCCGGACATTACATGATTAAGGATTTAGAACAGAGATGCCTTTTAAAGGGCAAGGATGTTGCTGAAAATATTGCCCAGTGGTTTGATGAATTATATTTGGGCAAATATGATTTAATTCCGTTCTTCAAAATTAACAAGCTCAAAGATGATGAGTTCGAATTAAAAATTCATATTAAAAACCGTAAGACCGGTGAAACTATCCTTATGGATGCTTTGTATCATGAGGATAAAATCTGGGAGCTTGATACGCAGGACATTGCTAAAATTATTGAAAAACAGCTTAATTACGCACTTAGATATATGCCGGAATTAGAAACTTTATTTGAGGATGAGGAAAAGCTTTCTTTGACCTTGAATTTGAATGAAGTTTATAAAATTATTGCACAGACGGCATATTATCTCCAAAAGGCGCAGATTGATGTTATTCTGCCGGAAGAATTAACAAATATAATTATCCCGAGAGCTTCAATAAATGCAAGGGTAAAAGCGTCGCGTTCCGGCGATTTGATGAATATTTTCAATACAGTATCAAGCAGTGCAATATCGCTTGATGATATTCTTGATTTCTCATATGAAGTAGCACTAGGCGATGAAAAAATTTCACTTGAGGAATTTAATAAACTTGTAAATGAAAGCAACGGACTTATCCAATATAACGGCAAATACGTACTTGTAGATAAAGCAGAAGGTCAAAAGCTTGTAGAGCAGATACTTAATGCTAACCACAAGAAAATGACAAGGCTGGAATTAATCCACGCTTCAATGTCCGGACAGCTTCAAAATTACGAATTTAACTATGATGAAGCGTATGCAAATGTTATTAAGGACTTTGCAAAGCCTGTAGAAGTATCACAGCCGGAAGGTCTGAAAGGCAATTTAAGAGCGTATCAAATGACGGGACTAAAATGGCTCTGGACAAACGTTTCAAAAGGCTTTGGATGCTGTATGGCAGATGATATGGGGCTTGGAAAAACAATTCAGGTAATAAGCCTTATATTAAAGCTTAAAGAAGATAAAAAGCTTAAAAATCCAGTTCTCGTAGTCTGTCCGACAACTCTTATGGGCAACTGGATGAAAGAACTGCAGATGTTTGCGCCGGATTTGAAGATATCTACTTATCACGGGCTTGATAGACAACTAGATTTAAAAGCAGATGTAATCCTTACAACTTATGCAATTATGCGTATTGATGTCGAGGAGATGAAAAAGAATACCTGGGGAATGGTTGTTGTTGATGAAGCTCAAAACATTAAAAATCCGGATACTGCGCAGACTCTTGCCATTAAATCCTTAAAATCTGATATAAAAATTGCAATGACAGGTACACCTGTTGAAAACAGGCTGACTGAATTGTGGAGTATCTTTGATTTTATTAATAAAGGGTATCTGGGGTCTTTGAAAGAGTTCCAGAAGAGTTATGCAGTGCCTATTGAGAGGTTTAAGGAAAAATCAAGGGCTTCTAAATTAAAATTATCTGTTTCTCCGTTTGTGCTAAGACGCTTGAAAACTGATAAGAGCGTAATCTCTGATTTGCCGGATAAAATGGTATTGAACGACTACTGCTACCTTGCAAAGGCGCAGGCAATACTTTATGAAAAAACATTAAACGAAATGATGGAAAAAATCAGCGGGTTTACCGGTGTAAACAGAAGAGGCAATATCTTTAAGCTTATTACTGCGCTAAAACAGATTTGCAACCACCCGTACCAGTTCTTAAAAAGCGGAGAAACATCCAAAGAGCTTTCCGGCAAGACTGAAAAATGCGTCTCTCTTGTTCAAAGCATATTGGATAACAATGAAAAAACACTTATATTTACGCAGTATAAGGAAATGGGAGATTTACTCACCAAAATCCTATATGATGAGTGTGACTCTGAACCTTCATTTTTCCATGGCTCTTTGACTGTTCAACAGCGTGAAAATCTTATTGAAGATTTTCAAAATAATGATGAGCGCAAGGTTATGATATTATCGCTGAAAGCAGGGGGTACAGGTTTGAACCTCACCAGCGCTACAAATGTTATTCACTATGATTTGTGGTGGAATCCGGCTGTAGAAGAGCAGGCAACAGACAGAACATATCGTATCGGACAAAATAAAAATGTTATGGTGCATAGGCTTATTACACTCGGCACCTTCGAAGAAAAAATTGATGAAATGCTCAAATCTAAAAAAGAACTTGCGGATTTGGCGGTATATGAAGGCGAAAAAATCATTACAGAGCTTTCTGACCAGGAAATTTACGATATATTTTCACTTTCAGCCGGCTAAGCCAGACCAAGACGGAAGTTAGGGAATAAATCCTGGGAAAGTCAATAGTAAATTCTTAAATTGAGGGGTTATATGACAACAGTATCATCAGATGAAATTCTAAAAATATTGCCGTCGCTGTTTGATATAGATTTTAACGGCAGTATGACCCTTTTTAGGAAGCTGGACAAGTTCTTAATTTTTGATGAAGGCTTTATTTATTATGCAAATCCGGATAGTTTACAGCTTAAATACTCTTATAAAAAGCATTCGGAATATAATATTGACTCAGTATTCAATTTAGACAGCAATCTTAAGAAATTTATATTCTCAAAAAACGGGAAGATACTGGATGACAGTGCAAAATTAATAAATGCACTGAACTTATCTCAATTTAACCAGAAATCGTTTCTTGTCGCTAAGATTTCAATAAAATCTACGGTCTTTGGTATTATTGTTCTCGCTAAATATGAAGCGGATTTTTATAAAAAGGCTGATTTAGAAGCTCTGGAAGCAGGTTCGGCGATTCTTTCTTACGTGCTTAAGGATATTGAGCTTTCAAATGTCTTTAAACTGCAGTTAAAAGCTTTAAAGGACGGAATTATTGAAAAAAATAAAGCTTATAAAACTATCAAAGAGCAGAACGAAAAAATACTTGAGGCTGATAAAATTAAAAATGAATTTCTGGCAAACGTATCGCACGAGCTGAGAACACCGCTAAATTCTATACTGGGATTTTCTGATATTCTTTCTGCGCAGTTATACGGGAATTTAAACAGCAAGCAGGAAGAATATATCAATGATATTAAGGTATCAGCGACTCATCTTCTGGGTATGATAAATGAAATCCTTGATATGTCTAAGCTTGAAGCGAATGCAATGAAGATTGTAAAGAGTGCCTTTTGGATATCAAGAGCTGTTGATGAAGTTTCAAATATAATTTTACCGCTTGCACAAAAGAAAAATATAAAACTGGTTAAAGATATGCCGGCTGATTTTGAAGTTTTTGCAGACTATCAAAAAATCCAGCAGATTTTATATAATCTTATCAGTAATGCTATAAAATATTCGCCGGAAAATAATGAAGTGGAGATTTCTGTAAGCGCTGATGAGGAGAAATTCCGGATATCAGTGCATGATAACGGGATTGGAATAGATAAAAAATACCACGGAAAAATTTTCGCAAAATTCGTTCAGCTTGACAGTGCTTATACAAAAAAAGAAAGCTCTACAGGCTTGGGCTTGACAATAACTAAAGAACTGGTTGAGCTCCACGGAGGAAAAATCTCTGTAGTAAGTAAAATTAATAACGGGTCAACATTTATTGTAGAAATTCCGTTTTAACCCGTCATTTACTCTCTGTATTTAAATCGCTGTTAAAATAACCGGCGATATACTTAAATGTATTTAAAGCTGTATCAATACTCATTACACGCGGTTTGTTGCCTCTTTTTTCTTTAACTGTAACTGTATTGTTTTCTAAGTCTACATCTTCAAGGATATACACGTGCCACGTTCTGCCGTCAAGCATTTTGGCGCCTGTGCCGATAACGAAGCTATGTTCCTTTTCCTTGTCCATTCTTTTAAACAGCTTCATCACTTCATCTCTGTAGCCGTTCAAATCCAAATTAAAATCTTTTTCAGCGATAACACGCGGTTCTACACCGGTGAATACTTTCATAAAATGAGAAGGCAGGTTGTTTTCAAAAGCATATGTCTTAAATTTATCTGTTACACGGCATATCCACGGTTTTGCCTTATATTTTTTCTCATATTCAGCAACTGAAATATCGACGCTTCTTATTATTTCATTCGGCTGAAGTCTGTATAATTTTTCATAGCCGTCAACAACAGCATTTGTCGGTATTGTATATTTTACCTGCTCTCCGGATGGATCATGCAGATAGCAGTTTATTAATTTCGGGTTATTATCATCATATTTAATTTGTTCTTTTAATACCTTGCGTCCGTTAGGCGTATGTGACAATGTTTCAAGCGTAGTCATTAAATAACAATCACTGAAATATTGTTTAGAATGCTCAAAGTTATCAATATCTTTGTCAGATATTGACGCTTTAAAAGGGATATTTAAACTGCTTATACGACCCAGCATACTTATATTAAAATAAAAAAAAGTAAATTATTGATAAATTATTGCAAAAATGTTACAATTGTGAAGAAAAGAGAAGAGTTAATTATGTCTACAATTCTTATAGGTTCAGACCACGGCGGTTATAATTTAAAAAATGAAATAATAAAACACCTCGAAGCAAACGGTTATGACGTAAAAGATTTTGGGTGTTTTTCTACAGAATCCTGCGATTATCCTGTTATTGCAAAAGAGGTTGCCCGTGCGGTTTTAGAAACCGGCAACAAAGGAATTTTGGTCTGCGGAACCGGTATCGGCATGTCAATTACAGCTAATAGATTCGACGGCATAAGAGCTTCTCACTGCACGGATACTTTTACTGCTAGAATGACCCGAATGCACAACGATTCTAATATTCTTTGTTTAGGGGAACGTATAACCGGCGCAGGGCTTGCTATGGATATCGTTGATATCTGGCTAAAAACAGAGTTTGAAGCTGGCAGGCATTTAAAAAGAATTAACATGATTTAACCGGAGAATTAATGAAAGAAAACGAACTGACATCATATAAATTTGCCTGTGTAATTGCAAGATTTTTGGATGAAAAAATTGCAAAAGACATCTCTATATTAAATATAAGCAATGTTTCTTCTTTTGCAGATTATTTTGTAATATGTTCTGCACAAACTAATACGCAGGTAAAAGCATTGACAGAAAACCTTACTGATAAAGTCAAAAATACATTTTCGCGTCTTCCTCTCGGAAGAGAAAATGATATAAAAAACCGATGGAATCTAATAGATTACGGCGACGTTGTCGTTCATATACTGCATCAAGCGGAGCGAGAGGCGTATGCTATTGAAAAATTCTGGAACCACGCATTCAGCATCCCGCAGGAAACCTGGCTTAAAGAATCGCAGGAATACTCAGAGTACGAAAATATTGAAAGATAAAGTTATATGGAAAAAATGGATAAAAAAGAATTAAATAAAGCAATAGAAAAAACTGTATTGAAAATGGCAATGGAGCCTAATAATACGGAACATTACCATGAGCTTGCAAAGTACTATGCAATGGATAATCAGTATGAAAAGGTTATTTCTGTCTATGAAAGCCTGCTCGAAATAGATCCTAAAGATATGCAGACACTTTTAAATTTGGGAAGCATATGGTTCTACTCTAAGGAATACAAAAAGGCTCTAAAATATTTTAACCAGGCAATGATTGTAAATCCGAGCAATTATCTGGTCTATTACAATATTGCAAATACTTACGCGGAATTGAAGAATTTTTCCAAAGCTCTGCATTTTTATAACAGAACTCTTGATTTTAATTCACAAGATCCCGAAATCTACAACGCAATAGCATTGCTTTATCACGACTTTGAGGATTATGTAGAGTCAAGGGCTTATTATGAAAAAGCCTTGTCACTTGATCCTGACAACTTGACAGCATTGGTTGACTTAGGAAACGTTTGCTTTAAGCTTTTTGATTATAACAAGGCTCTTGAATACTATTATAAAGTGTTCGCTCTGGCGCCGGATAACAAAACAGTTGCTTTATGTATAGCAAATACACTTTCTGTCAACAAAGACAAAGAAAAATGTTATGATTATTTTGAAAAAGCACTTCAGCTTCCAGGCGACAACTACAAGGCTTATATATGCTATGCAATTGCAAAATCTGATTTTAAGGATTATGAAGATGCTGTAGAGCTTTATAAAAAAGCTATTGAAATTAATCCAAAAGAAGCAAACAGCTATATTCTTTTAGGAAACCTGTATTCAAACTTGAAAAAATATAAAGAAGCAGAAGAACAATACAAAGAAGCGCTTAAGATTAATAAACTAGATCCCAGCATTTTTGTTCTTATAGCTAATGTTTATTATATGAATAATGAAATTGAACGCTCTATATATTCTTACAGGGCTGCCGTTAATATGCGTCCTGAAAACGACGAGTACAAGCTTGTATTTATACAGGTATTAGATGATTTTATAGATGAATACAGAAAGGATGATATCATTGCAGTCTAAACAAGTATATCCTATTGAGAGAATTATATCTGCCGGAACTTATTTAACAGCCGGCGGGCTTGGCTTTATATGGCTGTTAATAGCTTCTGTTTTAAGAAAACATGTAACGCAGTTTCTGCTTTACCATATATTACAGTCTATTTTTCTTTCAATAGCTTATTTTTTACTTGTAAAACTTGCCGAATTGGTCTATGTAATTCTTTATAAAATACCGCTTATAAATGCAATTCCGTATTTTATTAATATGCCGATTCCGTTATTATTTGGACTTTCAATTGTACAGACTGTAACTACTGCTGTTATATTATATCTGGCAATCACAGCCGGTATGGGAATGTACAGCTATTTCCCGTGGGTTTCTGATATTATCAACATAAACACCGGCAGAAAATAATATTAAAGCACCATCGCAAGAATCATCAGAATCATAGCGCCTATTTCCATTGCTGTTGACATTCGCTGGCTGAATTTTTGGGAATCATATATAGATGATGATTTCTTTGCTTTACTTGCACTGTTTAAGCGTTTTATTCTGCTTGTCGTGTCTTCTTCTGCAAATGTTGTTCCGAATGTTTCAAATTCTAATTGTGCAAGTTCATCATTCAAATTAGGCGTATAAGGAACGGAGGCTCCTCCTGTCATATCGCCGTAATTAACATATGGTCTGGAGTAATTGCGCTGTCCAAAAGGCATTCTAAACCTGCTTCTGCCGGTTCCGGCAAGATCAGAGGAGGTAAGCGCGTTATCATCATAATAACGGCTTCCTGGAATATAAACCGAATCATCCTTATTATCTTCAGCAAGCATATCCGGCATGACTTCAGCCTTTATTCTATCCATGCGGGTTGAATAATCATCAACATCGTAAATTTTGCCGAAGAGTTTTCTTTCAATAGCAACAATTCTTGAGTGAAAATCCCTGTTTTTATAAGTTTGATTAAATATTTTCTTTTCAATTTCATCAACAACCGGATAGTTGACACTGCTGTCTTCTGCAATCTTTTCTTCTTCAGCAAAAGTATCCTCGCTTGGCGTAATTTCAAGTCCTATTACGTCAGCCGATATATCTGCCGAAAGCTTTTTTATACGCTTATTAATGTCGCCGGCTGAAGCTTTGCCGTAAATAGTTTTTTCTAATCTTTCTACTCGGTCCTTTGAACCGTCATTTGAATAGTCAAACCCGTAGATATCATTTTCAATCTTGGAAATAGTACTGCTTTGTGAAGCACCGATAGCTGTCAGAGGCAGTGATGTATATATAATTATTAGTAATATTGAGAAGATTTTTTTCATAGTAATACCATCCTGTTACAACTATAAAGGGTGCTAATAGGCTTCGCTATTGAACTGTAAACCATAATAAAATATTCTAAAAATGCTTATAAAGTCCTAATCTTAAGGTTTAATCAGCTCAAAAGCCTTAACAATTGCTTCTAAGCCGTCTGTGTAATCTTTTTTACATGAATTTTGGAACTTGCTTTTAGGGCTAAACACTGCTATAATAGGCTCTATGAGGGATTATGAGCCATATTATACGGAGGATGGGTCTATAGGGCTGTATTCCTATGCTGAAAAGGATGTGTTTCACTCTAAATACGGGGCGCTGACCGAAGCATGGGAGAAATTTGTTATACCCTCCGGTATAGATAATCTAAATAAAAACAACATTAAAGTTTTAGATATATGCTACGGCATTGGTTACAACACAAAAGCTTTAATGAGTTTTATAATAAATAAAAACAGAAAGAAAAAACAAAATTTTTTAATAAAAATTTTAAAAAAATTTTATACATGTACTACACATATCGTATCGATATGTGCTAATAAATTATTAAAAAAAACTCTAAGATTATCGCTACATATCGATGCGATAGAAGACGATAATTTATCAGCATCTATTGACTGCTTAGAACTTAATGAAGAACTTGTAAAATTATCTCCGCTTTTTAAAACAATAAAAACTCCGGAAGAAATTTATTATAATCTTGTGCCGAAATTTTTAAACTGCTTTGATACATACTACAGTGCAAAAAATTTGTTTGTTAATATTATGTCAAAATTTGCACCTAAAAACCGCAAAGAAATAAACGAGCTTCTTGAGATTAAATTTAAAAATATGCATATTGACAGCGAGTATAAAATACACTCATATGTAAATTACATTCTTCTAAATGCTCTTTATGAAAAATTTGGAAGCGGGTATTGGGATAATGAATTCAAAAAAATGGTAACAAAAGGAAAGAATCGAAGATTTTTTGATAAACCTCTTATAAAATATGCGCAATTTAATCAAAATTGGGGGTATAATTCTTCATCCAAACACGATTTATCGACCTTCTTACATAATATATATTATCACCATTTATCGAAACGAGATAAAAACATCAAATTTAAGACTGCTATGAGCCTCTTTAAGCTCAATTTCTTTGTTGATGACGCAAGAAAGAGTATTTTAAAGCTGAACGAGCAATATGACCTTATATTTCTGGATGCTTTCACATACACCAAAGCGCCTCAATTGTGGTCAACAGAATTTATAGCAGAGCTGTATAAACGTCTCGCACCTTCTGGAGTATTGCTTACATATTCAAATTCAGTTCTCGTAAGAAACACACTGCTTGAAAACGGCTTTTATGTCGGAAAAATCTATAACGAAAAAAATAAAAAATTCATAGGCACCATAGCCTCTAAGGATAAAACTAAAATTAAACATCCGCTGGATAATTACGAATTAGGACTATGTGCTACAAAGGCTGGTATTCCGTACCATGACCCCAATCTTTCGTTTGATAACAAAGATATACTGGAGCTTAGAGAGTATGAATTCAGACACAGCAGTCTTATGAGTTCTTCAAAATATATGAAAATACGGAGTTTAGATAATGAATAAATATGATGTAATTATTGCTGGAGGCGGAACAGCCGGCTGTGCGTGTGCTTATACTGCAGGAAAGCTGGGGCTTAAAGTCTTATTAGTTGAGAAAAACTCTTTCTTAGGAGGTTCTATCACCTCATCTCTTGTTGTTCCGGCTATGAAAACCTCTGATAATGCTATAAATACAGAATTTTTTAATAAATTATATTCAGAGCTGGAAGCTGTAGGCGGTGCTATCACATATATTGACGGCAATAAAGGCTGGTTTAATCCAGAGCTTGCTAAAATTATTCTGGATAAAATGATGCAGGATGCTCATGTTGATATTTTATTTGAGTCTAATATAAGAAAAATAGAAGAAATATTATCGGGATATATCGTAACGATAGAGGGTAATAATATTATATGTGGCGGTCAAGCATTATTATACCCTATCGAAACGAAACATCTTGTAGACGCGACGGGTGATGCAAAAATTTGTCAAAATTTAAATTGCGAATTTTTAGAAAAAAAATCCCAGCCGGTTAATTTGCGTTTTATTATGTCGGGGATAAATGTTGAAAAGTTTTCTAATTGGCTAATGGAATTTGATAAGAATAGAGATGTTACGACAAGCTGTGTTGTAAACGGCAAGACCTATTTGTCTACGGCTTATACCTGGGATGATGGCGCTAATTGGGCTTTAAAACCTTTATTTAAGCAAGCTATAGAGAAAGGTGTTATAACAGAGGCAGATTCTAACTATTTTCAGCTGTTTTCAGTAGCTGGGACATCAGATTCTATTGCATTTAACTGCCCGCGCCTGCTCAATAACAGCAAAAATCCTTATATTGAGGGGCGTTCCAGCATTTTAAGGCTTTCTAATTTCTGCAAAAAGTATCTCCCGGGATTTGAAAATGCTTATATATCCTCTATTGCAAACTCAATAGGGATAAGGGTTTCCAACAGAGTAAAAGGGAGGTATGTATATACTGCAGACGATTTGAGAGCAGGGAAAAAATTTGGCAATCCGGTCGTAATATCTAATTACCCTATTGATGTTCACTCTGACAAAAAGGACGGCTCTACATTAGAAAAGGTTTATCAAGAATACCAGCTCCCCATTGAGTCATTAATTGTCAAAGATAACCTGTTTGTCATAGGACGCTGTATTTCAGCTGATTTTGAAGCACAGGGCGCCTTAAGAATAATACCATCCTGCTTTTCTATGGGAGAAGGTTTGGCCAAATATTTGGCATCACACAATAAAGAAGCAGACCTTGCATAAAATTGTTATAAATTTTTATATTTTAAATAGCAAATTATTTTATTTCAAGTTTTATATTAATAAAAATGAAACAGTATGAATGTAAAACTATATAGAAATGCAGATTTAATAAACAAATTACCACGTAAAACGATTGCAGGAGCAATGCTTGCGGGAGGAATCTTGGCATCATCTCTCTCTTCTTGTACTGCAAAACCGGATGCTTTTCAAAAAGAAAATATTGAATATCTTGCGCAAAAAGAGCAAAATACTAGTGATAACAAAGTATATAAAATACAAGCGAAACCCCAAATTCAAAAAGCCGGCATAAACTTCATCTCAAAAGAGGATTCCCCTTTTACACAGACAGGGAAAAGGCTGACAACTGGGCTTTTGGCTAGTCTGCTCGGTGCCTTGGCAGGAAGTTTTAGAGGCAATAAATCTTTTTTAAATAAAACATCGCAATGCGCATGTGTTGGAGCAGCGGCAGGAATATTATTTCCGTCTTTAACTCTTACTACAATTATAACAGGTTTATCCACTATTGTTGGAGGTTTTGCCGGTTCATACTTTTCCGGAGGAAATGAAAAAGCTGGTAAAATAGGGGCTATCATATCTGCTCTTATTGCAGCAGGCGGATGTTTACTATAAACCTAGTCTAATTTCCCTTTTAACCCTCAAAATTGTTGGTTATTGTGTGTATATATTCCAAAATTTGCGAGAAATATGCTAAATTAGAATCGCCGTTTAGTATAATATCAGCTTCTGCGCGGTAAGGTTTTACATATTTTTCTCCAGCGCCCAGGATATACTCCCAATGTTTTTTAGCGTTTTCTAAATCTTGATTTCTTTCGGTATAAGCGCGTTTTAAGAATCTATCACGTCTAATATCGAGGTCAGTTTCAATATATACTTTTATGTCATATATATCTTTGTTTTCACCGTACATAGAAGCCATTCCTTCTACAACAACGATTTTGTTAGATGGTACCAGCTTGGCTCTAGGTACCGAAACACCGGTGCCGTTTAAAAGATATTCCGGAGAATAAATGTCCTCACCGTGAGAGATTTTCTCCAAATCTTCTCTGAGAACATCTAATTGAAAATTGTTAGGCGAATCTACATCATACCCGTTATCTCTCAAGTTATCAAAAGTTCCGTATTCTTTAATTAGTCCGGATATATCATTAAAATAATTGTCAGTTGTAAGGATTGTAACCGGCATTTTAAACCTATTGATAACATTTTGGATTTCTTTGCAAATTGTTGATTTTCCGGAGGCAGACTCGCCTGTAATACCAATCATAATCCGCTTTGAAGGGTTTTGAATTAACCTTCTTGAAAACTTCTGAATAAAATCATACCGAACCTCAATAAAAATAGGCTCGGCAGCTTTATTATCATATGCCAGGACTTGCTTAAACTTAGACTGAAGATAAAACGCTAATAACTCACGTCCCGTCTTCTGATTAAAATCCGGTTTTAATATCTTATCAGGGGAACTTAATTCTTTTTCTATTAAATGGGCAAACCCGTTATTATCATCTTCAAGCATACTTCATTATACCTATAAAAATTTAAAAAATAAAGTCCTTTATGACTCAAAAAGTTCGCTGATTTTATCCGCAATATCTCTGGGATCAATTTCCTGCGTAATTTTATTAATATCTTGAGCCATTTGATACAATTTCGCAGCCTCAACTTTGTCACCTATTATAGAAATAGCCCTTGCCAGATTAAAATGCGCCAGAGCATAGTTAGGATTTGTTTCGACAGCTTTTCTAAATAACTCAATAGCTTTATTCACCCTGCCTAAATCATCAAGATAAATAACCCCAAGGTTATTATATGCAATATCATACTTGTCATTGTATTTTATAGCCAGTTCGTACGATTTAATAGCTTCCTCAGTATCTCCCTTGCCCCAGTATAAAAATCCCAAATTACAGTGTATTTTAGCGTTATGAGGCTGTAATTCCAGAGCCTGTCTGTAAACCGCAAGTGCATTGTTATAGTCTTCTTTATCATAAAAAGCACTGCCTAGATTTACATAGATATCAATATCTTCCGGTGTTAAAACATAGGCTGTCTGGTAAGCAGAAATCGCAGCATCTGGATCAGATTTATTTTCTTGATATACAAAGCCCATAGTCTGCGCAATAACGCTTGTCCAGGATTTGTTCGGATTAAGAGTTATTGCAGTTTGATAATTTGAGATTGCTAAGTCAAACTCGCCTTTTATATAGTAGATATTAGCGAGATTTGAATATAAATCTGGCATATTAGGAGCCATTGCAATTAGTTTATTGTATATATCTATTGCTTGATTATAATCTCCCTGTTCTTCATAAGCTCTGCATAAATGTCTGTATGCAGCGATGTTAAACGAATCAAGCCATATTGCCATTTTATATTCTGTAATTGCATCTTCAAAATATCCAGTTGATAAGTATATATCACCCAGCACGCAGTACAAAGGAGCAAAACCAGGCGCTGTATCTATTGCATTCTTATACAGTTCTATCGCTTTATCAAAATCCTTTAATTGTATTGCATAAAATCCTTTTACAAATAAAGGCAAAAATCTTAAATATAAAACATTTTTAACAATATTTTCCCTAGCATTTCTATCAAAAGGCGCAAGCAATATTGATATAAATTTTTCGTACAGAGCTTTTATTTTTGTTTGGAAATTTTTAAAAGAGGATGCATCATATAGCTTATACAACAAGTAGTGCGCACTTGATGAAGAAAGTCTTGAACAAATAATTGCAGCCTCAGCCGCATCTATTGCATCTGTAAAGTGCGCCTTTTTGACAAACGTTTCAGCCAGCATATAATATGCATCATAATAATTATTTTTCTTTTCTAACGCCATTGTAAAGTAATTTATGGCTTTATCTAAATCGCCTTTATAATAAAATGCAGTTCCTATCTTATAATAAATTTCATAAGAATCAATAAGAGACTCTAGAGCAAGCTGGTACTCTGTTATAGCTTCATCTATGTATTGTCCGGCATTAAAAATATCAAGATGCCATTTTACATACAAGTCCCCCAGCCTTACGTGCAATGCAGGATTGGTCGGATCCTTCTGCAAGTCCAGCCGGCATCGTTCTATTTGGTCGAACATTTTGTTTCTTGCATTTTTACTTTGTTTCGCATCATTTTCTATTAACTTTTTCATTTTTATTCCTAGTCAAAATTATTACTATATAAATACATGTAGTATAGCAGATTCTGTCTGTCCTCTTCGGTCATATTTGAGTATACTGCCGTATACTCATTATCATAGACAGGATCCACTTCTGAAATCGTTCCTCTAAAACTTATTGTACCATAAGATTTCGGAAAAACTATCTCGCAGTCATAGGCTTCGCCAACTTGGAAAGTCCTATCACTGTAAAATTTTACAAACTCTGTTGATAATACAAACGTTCGAAATTTCTCTACACCATCTCCTATTTGCATATTAAGCGTTTCCATAGCGTTGACAACAGGAATTTCATTATTCGGGGTTAGTTTCATTGCATTGTAGTCAAGCTCTACTGAAAACTCTTCTTCTAAAGGCGAAGATATAACAACCGTATTAAAATCAACTGTACCTAATTTTGAAAAGACCTTCGCAGTTAGTTGGCATCCTACATCAAGATATTCAATGTAACGCATAAAATACTGAGGTAAGTCGATTACCAATCTGTCATCTAAAACAGAACTTATAACACAAGCTATCTCTACCAAATTACCGTCTTTTTCAAAATATATATTTAATTTCTGTCCAGATTTTAGTAAATCCATACTTTATATTATATATTAACAGCAGCCAATAAACAATAAGAAACACCTACTTTAAACAGACTATCTTTAATATGGTAATGATTCTATAAATTCCGGCACCTTTGTATTATCCATCGGAACATCTTTTTGCCTGTATGATTTTTCTGAATAAGATATCCAGTTGAATAATAATACAGAACTCGGCTTATCGATTATACCATTTATAACGCTTCTAAATTCTTTTGTATTTTTCATCGGCAATGACGGTAGCATATCAAAATCTTCGGGCAAGATATTATACTTATTTTCTTCTCCCGTCAGCATTACCATAAGTTTATTCCAGGAGAAATCGCCAAAAGCACCCAGTCCTGACACAATTTCATCAGATAAACGCCCCAGAACCACTAATTTTGCATAATCAGTAGAAGTATTGTACGTTCCTTTTATAAACAAAGTCATTAATGGCCCTTGTGATTGAAGCATTTTTATTTGAGCAATACCATTAAGCAATGTGATATCACCTCTCAAATATTTAAATAATCCTGTATCTTTTAAAATTATAGCTCTTGTAACAACACTTAATGAAGTTCTAAGCATATTATCTGCAATTACATTTTGCGCATATAAAAGATGCTCGAGTTTTCCTAGCGTTCCCATTCTGCCGTTATGTACAATAAACTTTATATTACCGTTCAGCGACTCTTTTGAAGTCAAATTTCCTGATACATTTGTATCAAAGTCCATAACACCGCTAACCGTATCTTTTTTCAATGAAATTATATCAAATATTGGAGCAGCACTCACACCTCGCGCTTGAATATTTGTATTAAAATGTTCATCTTTTAAACCAAAATCTATACTGCCTGCCAATTTGCCATTAAATAATTCTGCAGCAATATTTTTAAACATTAAAACATTATCTTTAAGCTTAAAATCAGCCGTAACAGCGTCCAGATGTATTGGTGAACCATATACTGATGCTAAAGCCTTTTCAGCATAAAATTTTCCTTCATTTATACTAACAGGAAACAGCTTTAACAGCGGGCTGTCCTTATACATCAACAAGGTATCCAAATTTATATATTTAGACTTTATACCTATATTTTTTACAAAAATTTCTCTGGAGATATTAGTAGACACTGTAGCGTTAATACTTGACGCTGAATCTGCAAGTTTTACAAGAGGAGCATTCACTACAGCTATATTTTTATTAAAATCTACTGTCATATTATTAATTGAAAGCTGCAAGAACTGATTTATCAAATTTTGAATACTTATCTGACCTACGATATCCGGTTGATTAAATTTTCCATTTATAAATACATCACCCCTTAGTTGTGCTACAGTATCCATAAAAGTCAAGTTTAACTGCTGCGGAATAAAGATTCTTATATTCCTAAAAATAGGTTCTGCCGGATTTTCAACATTTCCGGAGATAATAATTTTCTTTTGCCCTCTTAAATTGGCTTTAAAATCATCTTTAAAGTTACCATTAAAAGAAGAAACACTCAAGTCTTCAATTTTTAAAATATTATTTTCAAATTTTGATGATAAATTCACTATTGCAGGTTCATCTAATATAACAGCCTTTTCCATAAGCAGCTGGCATAGAATATTATGTATATCTTTACTGCCATATACATTTAATTTTAATGGATAAGATGCTGGAGAAATATTTATTGCTTTTATATCTCTTGAATTCACAAACCCATTCAAATTCATGTTGTATATCATATCATTTGAGAGATAATTGCTTATTTCTGCCTTTAATTTTACTCTTGAATTAGGCATAAAAATATTTGTTTCTGGAATTTTTATAAATTCACGTTCAATATATACCTTTAACAGAGGCAGTTTTATTAGTGCTGTCTTTGGAGTTAGTACTGCCAGATTATTTATATATGCAATATTGCTCTTATTTGTATCGATTTTTAAAGAAGAGAATGATAAACTTTTATCAGAATTTACAGCTCTAAAATTATCTATTTGCAAATTTTCATTATGAGCCGGATTTTCAAAAGTCCCGCCGATTTTAGCAACAAGAGATGCTATACCGTTTTTTACGCCCCAGCTAGCTGGACACATGTGTTTTAATTCGACCTTGTTCATTATAAGCTCAATATCAATATTTTTATCTATCTTACCTTTAGCCATAATTGGAGCTTTATTTACATAACCTACTGCATTGACAATATCTACTGTATTATTCGAAAAATCAATATCAGCAGCTATGTCATTAACATCTAAGCCGTTGGCTTTAATTGATGCATCTGCAATTTTTAAATAACCTGATGATTTTATTTTATTTAGGTCACCTTTTATATTAAAATCAGCTTTTAAACTGCCTGAAACTGCATCAATATCTTTAAAAGCCGAATAATTCGCAAAAAGTTTTATTTTTTGATACAAATCCTCTATCTTGATAGGATCTGTTTTCACCTTTAAATCAATACTACGTTTTTTTGAATTATTAATAACACCTTCAATATACATTTTTTTATCGCTTGAGGCGTATATATTAGACAATACCCCGATCTTATCACCTAAGAATGTAAGATATATAAAGCTTTTAGGATTTTTTCTAGCGGGATCTAAAACAGATATATTATCTATATTAACAAGACCAGATATTTGAGTATCTCCATTAATGTTGTTATATACTTTCAAATCGGCAATTACATCAGAGTGGAACTCAAGAGTTTCAATTTGTTTGATAAAACCATCTAAGTCAAAATCCGCTGCAGCCTTTTTATTCAATACAATATTTGGCTCTATTGATAAATCATATGATAAATATTTTTTATCATTTATATAAAATTCACCTATAGATTTAAGCTTAAAATTTTTATAAGCCTCTATTTTATCAATTTCCATTGATGAGCCTGCTAGTCTGTAGTGTTTGTCTGAGGCTGCATTATAATAATTCATACAATAGGTTTTCAATGCTATATTAGGAGTTTCTTCAAACTCTTTTTCTGCAAGCCTTTTTAGGAGTTTATCTAAATATTTATCTTGTGAACTAAATTTTAAAATAAGCTTATCTGCATAAAGTCTTTTTACTGCAACATCATTTTTTACAAGAGCAGACCAGGGAACAAAAAATCTCACATTATCAAATTGCGCAAATTTCTGTCCGTCTTCGTACATCATATGCATGACAGGAGCTTTAACTTTAAGAGACGGTCCCAGTCTTAAAATCAATTTTTCTATATGAATATCAATACCTAAATCTTTTGTTACTTGTTCTTCTATTGCAGGAATAAGTCTTGATGCATTTATAGGTATAAAACATATTGAAATACAAAATACTACAATTACTAATATACCAATAACCGCTTTTCTATATCTTTTCATACTTAAATTGCTTCTCCACTATTTATATCAAAAAAATACATATCCCTTAAAGAAAGCTTTAGTTCTATTGTATCACCAATAGGATAATCAAGTGCAAGCTTTGCTGAACACTTGCTTCCATTAAGGCTAAAATATGCAATTCTCTCGCTTCCGGTCATTTCAACTATTTCAGGTTTTACAATAATTGACTTATTGCCGGCCGTCATTTTTTCTGCCCTTATCGCTATCGTAACCGGACCTTCTATGTTTTTATCTATATCAAAAACCTGTCCTTCCAATTCAAAATGTCCGGCAGTAGTATTAACATCAATAAAATTCATTTGCCCGATAAAACCAGCTGTAAACTTATTTTTAGGGGCATTATATATAACCTCTGGCGAGTCAGCCTGCTGAATTTTACCTTTATCCAAAACAACAATTCTATCACCCATAGTCAAAGCTTCTGTCTGATCATGGGTTACATATATAAATGTTGTCTGCAGTTTTTGATGCAGTCTTTTAATTTCCGAACGCATTTGAACTCTTAAATTTGCATCCAGATTCGATAAAGGCTCATCCATTAAAAAGACTTTTGGATTTCTTACAATAGCTCTTCCTAAAGCAACACGCTGTCTTTGACCGCCGGAAAGCTGCTTAGGCTTCCTCTCCAGCAAATCTTCAAGATTTAAAGCCTTCGCTGTTTCCAAGACTTTTTCTTTAATAACATCCTTTTTATATCCCCGCATTTTTAACCCAAAAGCAATATTGTCATAGACACTCATATGAGGATATAGAGCGTAGCTTTGAAATACAAACGCAATATCTCTGTCTTTCGGGTGGATATTATTAACTACCTTATCGTCAATCATAATTTCTCCGGATGTAATATCTTCCAAACCCGCTATCAAACGCAGAATAGTTGATTTACCGCATCCGGATGAGCCGACTAATACGACAAATTCCTTATCTTTTATCTCTAAGTCTATATTATCTATAACCTTCTTCTTACCATCATAACTTTTTGTAAGATGTTTTAAAACGACACTGCTCATTCATTCCTCAATTAACTTATGCAGGGATAATAATATTAAAACTTGTACTTTTTAATATTTGTGATTCTACCCATACAACCCCGTTTAATGATTTCACCAGATTCTTTACACTTGCAAGTACAATTGCGCGGAGGACATTTTTCCTATTTGGCGAATCTACTATTTTATACGGATCAAACATGTATTCCAAATCATTTTCTGACAGCAGCAATGATGAACAGGCAAGAGAAATCATTACATACGGCATAGGCTGCAAGTTTTTTGACACAATGACTTCCTCTTCCGGTTCAGAAATAGCTATATTAACCTCGCCTATATCTATTGACTTTAGAATAACTTCCAAAATATTCTGCAGAATACTTTTTAAAATATCCTCGTCAGAATTAATAACCTTTTTAAGATTATCCGCCTGTGAAATATTAATCTTTACATCTTTTCCCTTATATAACTGCTCGTTAAAACGGACGACAGCTCCTGTAAGAGCCGTAACATCAAAGGTTTTTAACTCAGGACTTTTAAGATTTATTTCTGTCTGCGAAAGCTCCAGCAGTTTGCCTATAAAATACATAAGCTCCGCAGAATTTTTATTTATTATTCTAATATACTTTTCCTGCTGTTCTGTCATGCTTCCGCCAAGTCCGTCAGCCATAGCCTGCGAAAATCCGACAATTGACTGCACCGGAGATTTTAAATCATTAGAAAGCTTTATTAAAAAATTATTTTTTTCCCTGTTTACAGTTTCTACAGCCTCATCATCAGCAATGTTTTCATTCAAAGCAGGAGAAACAGCGTCTCTAAAATCCAGAACAAAACCTTCTTCAATATCTTTTACTGTCATATCAAAGTAGATTTCCCGCCCTGTAAACTTTGTAATTACTGGTTTATGCAGAATAACAGCATTTGTTATCAAGTTCATCGCATTTTCTATAAAATCAGAAATATTAGATGTTAACAAATGCATTTTTGAAGTTTCGAATATTTCCGCTGCGACATCATTAACCCACTGAATCCTGCCTTCTTTTGAAATAAATACAACCCCGTCCGGAAGCGCCTTATCTACATCTATAGAACTGCTTCTGAATAATATCTTTTTTATGTCCATAAATTTTTCATTCCTTTTGACTGTATTTTATCATAAAATTATACTATTAAAAAAAGATTAACTTTATTAAGAATTGTAATTTTTTGTATTAATATTTAAATATAAAGAAGTATATAGGATTAACATATGAAATATAAAGATTATTATGAAATTCTTGGAGTAAGCAGAGATGCTGATACTTCCGCAATAAAATCCGCATACAGGAAACTTGCACGCAAGTATCATCCGGATGTTAATAAAACGAAAGAAGCAGAAGAAAAATTTAAAGATATAAACGAAGCATATGAAGTCTTATCTGATAAAGCAAAACGCCAGAGATATGACAGCTTAGGCTCTAATTGGCAGGGCGGTGCCGATTATACTCCGCCTCCGGGATTTGAAAATTTCAGTTTCAATTTTAATCAAGGCGGAGCGCAGAGTTTTGACTTCGGCGGTGCGGGTTTTTCAGACTTTTTCAGCTCATTATTCGGCGATATGATGGGCGGAATGTCCGGCGCACAGGCAGGGCAAAACTTTGGAGGCTTTGACTTTAGACAGGGCAGTACAGGCAGAACCTCTTCCAGACAGAGAAGAACTGCACAAACCCGTGACGAGAACTTGGATATCACTAAAAATTTAAATGTTACAGCCAAAGAAATCTTTGACGGAAAGCCTATATCTGTAACCTTTACAGATGTTGAAAAATGCGGTTATTGTAACGGCAATGGTTACTGCACACACTGCGGAGGAACCGGAATCCTATCAACTCCCAAAACTGTAAAAGTTAAACTGCCTAAAGGCGTTACGGAAGGTAAAAAAGTCCGTTTAAAGGGTGAAGGCAAAACCAATGAATACGGGCAAAAAGGCGACTTGTATCTTGTTATACACTTTAAAGACAGTGAATATGAATTCGACGGAGATAATCTCATAAAAGAAGTAGATATTACACCACCGGAAGCCGTACTCGGCTGTCATAAAGAAATAGAAACACTGCATGGAAAAATAAATATAAAAATACCGGCAGGAGTATCAAGCGGGCAATCTCTCAGACTAAAACAGATGGGACTTCCAAAAGCCGGAGGTTATGGAGATTTGAATGCAAAAATCAAGATAGTGGTTCCTAAAAATATGTCTGCAGAAGTTATTGAACTTTATAAAAAAATTCAGAATCTGATGAAGTAATCTTCATACTTGACATATACTCTATTTATTACGACAATATGTAATAAACGAGGGTTGGAGTATGACAAAACAGACTTTTTTGCATGACAAACATTTAAAGCTTGGCGCCAGAATGGTAGATTTCGCAGGCTGGGATATGCCGGTGCAATATACATCCATAATAGAAGAACACAGGACTGTTAGAGAAAATGCCGGCTTATTTGATGTTTCTCATATGGGAGAAATTATTGTTTACGGAGAAGATGCTCTGCCTTTTTTAAACAAACTTGTACCGCAGGATATTTCAAGACTTATTGACAAGAAAGCTGTATACTGCCAGCTTACAAATAAAAATGCAGGGATTATAGACGATTTAATTATATACAAACTGGAAGAAAAAAAATATTTAATAATTGCAAATGCATCCCGTATTGACGAGGATTTAAACTGGATGGTTCGCAACAAAAGAGGGTTTGATGTGACTATTGTCAACGAATCGCACAACTACTCTCTTTTAGCTGTGCAGGGTCCAAAAGCCTGTGAACTTATAAAAACTCTCGGCGTTGAAGAACTGCCGAAATTTTTCTTTATTAAGCGTGCGGAATTATTTGATATAAATCTCTGGATATCAAGAACCGGCTATACCGGCGAAGACGGAGTTGAAATTCTTGTAAGAAACGAGTTTTCTGAATACCTCTGGGATAAATTGCTTGAAGCAGGCAGAGAATTTGGGATTAAACCTATAGGACTCGGGGCAAGAGATACTTTAAGACTGGAAGCATCACTGCATTTATACGGCAATGATCTGGATGAAAATACTACGCCGATAGAAGCGGGCTTAGCGTGGTCTGTTGCGAAAGATAAACAAGAAGACTATAACGGCAGACATGTCATTGAAGAACAGCTGAAAAATGGAATTAAAAAGAAACTAATCGGTTTAAAAATGCTTGACAGAGCTATTGCACGGCATGGCTATGATGTATATTTTAATAATGAAAAAATCGGAATTATAACAAGTGGAGGGATTTCTCCTATAAGAGGAGATAATATTGCGCTTGCTTATATAAAAAATCTTGACAATTTAACTGTAGGCTCTACAATTCAAGTAATGATACGTGATAAATTACATGATGCCGAAATTATTAAACGTCCATTTGTCGCAAAAAGAAACAAAGAAAGTAAATAATATAGGAGAAAACGAAAATGAACGAAAGTATGTTATGTACTAAAACGCATGAATATGTACTTGAACAGGACGGCAAGTACGAAATAGGGATTACAGATTACGCAATAGAACAGCTTGGCGATATTGTCTTTATTGAACTGCCGGAAACAGGTGCTGAATTCGCAAAAAATGAAGCATTCGCAACTATAGAATCTGTTAAAGCAGCGTCAGAAATTTACATGCCTATATCCGGCAAAGTTGTAGAAGTTAATGAAGAAGTTGTAAATAGTCCTGAACTTTTAAATGATGAAACTTACGAAAATAAATGGCTTATAAAAATTGAATCTTCTGCTGATCAAGTAGAATTTGCCGATTTATTAGATTACTCAGACTACAAAGAAGAGATTGAATAATGAAAAATTTTATATCACATACGGACTCTGAAAGAGAAGAAATGCTTAAAGCTGTTAATTGTAAAACAGCGGATGATTTATTTAAAATGCTTCCGGCTGTTATAAAACAGTTTCGACTCGCAAACCCGCTGAGCGAACTTGAAACACAAAGGAAGATTAAAGCTTTGGCGCAAAAAAATAAAACCGGATATTCGTCTTTTTTAGGCGGAGGCGTGTATAATAAATTCATACCTGCGGGAGTTAATTATATAGCCCAAAGGTTTGAATTTTTAACCGCATATACGCCTTATCAGCCGGAAATCTCACAGGGGACTCTGCAGGTGATATATGAATACCAGACGATGATTGCAAGACTTACCGGCATGGATATAGCAAACGCTTCTATGTATGACGGAGCATCTGCATGCGCAGAAGCGGTGCTTATGGCTCATAGGATTACTAAAGGCAAAAAAAATAAAGCACTCATATCTTCAAGACTTAATCCGGAATACATATCAGTAATCAAAACTTATTGCTGGGCTCAAAATATTGAAATAGAATGGTTTGATGATCTGCCAGAAAATACATCCGATTATTTCTGCGTGCTTGTTCAATATCCGGACTATTACGGAGAAATTATAGAATTAAATAAGATAGAAAAACAGGACACCATTTTAATTGTATGCGCAAATCTTTCTGCTTTAGGAGTTATTAAACCTCCGTTAGAAGCTGACATTGTTGCCGGAGATATACAGCCTCTGGGTATAGCAATGAACTTTGGCGGTCCTCATGCTGGTTTTATGGCGTGTAAAGAAGTATATATGCGCCAGCTTCCGGGCAGACTCGTCGGCAGAACGCTAGACGCAGACGGTAACCAGGCTTTTACTCTTACAATCCAAACAAGAGAACAGCATATTAAAAGAGAAAAAGCTACAAGCAATATATGCTCTAACCAATCTCTTATAGCACTTTCTACAGCCTTGTATTTAAGCCTCATGGGAGAAAAAGGTTTTAGGCAGGCTTCCATTTTGTCAGCAAATATGGCGCATGCGCTGTCCAAAATGCTGATGGGCAAAGGTATAAGGACATTAAATAAAAACTTTTTCAACGAGTTTGTAATTGAAGTTAACGACTCTGACGAATTTTTAGAGAGATTAAAACAAGAAAATATTCTGGGCGGAATAAAGCTTGATGAAAAGCACATATTAGTTTGCGCTACGGAAATGAATACGGAAGAGGAAATTGTAAATTATGTTGAAGCTGTCTAATAAATAGACAGCTTTTTTGATATAATTAAAACATTCACATAAATAGATAGGAGTATTGATGGATAGATTTGTCGGTATAATAGGTATTGCAGTTATATTTTTAATTGTCTTTTTGATGTCTAATAACAGAAAAGCTATTAATTACAAAACGGTAATAACCGGATTTATACTGCAAATCTTCTTTGCCCTGTTTATTTTTAAATTTCCTCCGGGAAAGCAGTTATTTTTAATGATAGGGATGTTTATCCAAAAAATCCTTGATTTTGCAACGGAAGGAGGGTTATTTGTTTTCGGGCCTCTGCTTCAAAATACAAAACTAAGCGAGTTGTTCGGCGCAGGAAGCAGTATTTTTGCGGTACAGCTTATATGTACAAATATTTTTATGATGGTTTTAGTAAACATTCTTTACTATTACGGCATTATGCAGAGAGTAGTTGCAGTTTTAGGCAAAGCTATGAATAAAATAATGCATGTATCCGGCGCAGAAGCTCTTTCAAATGTTGCAAGCTCTTTTGTAGGACAGATTTTGGCACAGATTATGATTAAGCCTTATCTAGAAAAATTAACCCGCTCGGAACTCCTTGCATCTATGGCAGGCAGTATGGCATGCATCTCAGGAGCAATAATGCCTATTTATATTGGAATGGGAATTCCCGCCCATTACATCCTTGCCTCATCAATTATGGCAGCGCCAGGCGCTATGATTTTAGCAAAAATCGTTTATCCGGAAACTGGAGAGCCGGAAACAAGAGATAACATAAGAATTTCTAAAAGAAGAACTTTCACAAATATATTTGAAGCCATTTCAAATGGAGCTTCTGAAGGTATGAAAGTTGCTATTAATGTTACGGCAATGATTCTTGCTCTTGTAGCGCTTGTTGCATTTATTGACTGGGTTCTGGGACTTGGCGGAATGTTCCTGTACAAATTCTGCCCTGGATGCTCTCACTTTGCATTCTTAAGCCACTTATCGCTAAAACTTATATTAGGCAAAATTTTTGCAATATTTGCTGTTATCATAGGCGTACCGCTTCAAGATGCATCAGCAGTGGGCGCACTGATGGGCACCAAACTCGTACTTAATGAAATGGTTGCATATGTTGATTTATCAAACATTGCACATACTCTTACACCTAAGAGCTTTATGCTTGCAAGTTTTGCTCTTTGCAGTTTCGGGAACTTTGGTTCTATTGCAATCCAAATCGGCGGTATCGGAGAGCTGGCGCCGAACCAGAAGAAAAATCTGGCAAGACTCAGTCTTAGAGCGCTTATATGCGGAACTCTCAGCTGTTATCTTTCAGCGGCCATTGTTGGAGTTTTGCTCTAAGAGCATTATTTCTTTTTCCATGGAAAGATTCAAGGTCATAATATTGGCAATACGCTCTGATAGAAGCATAAGCATATTTATATAATTATTTCTTTCTGCACTCAATTGAGGCAGGTTTTCCGCTGGAATACCATAATATTGCCCGCTAAATTCTCTTTCCTGACAAGAACTCATTGTCATGTTTACAATAGACTCAATTATATAAAGTTCTTCAAAAGCTTCTTGATAACAGCACAATAATTTATTAACCATATAAGTAACCTCCAATTGATATTCTAACTATTCTTAAAACCAGCTTATATTAATAGTATAAACTGGATTTGAAAAATATTATTAATATATTTTCCAATAATTACTTGCAGGTAATAAATGCATTTAAATATTGTATCAACTCATTAAATTCTATATCATTTTTATTTTTAGTTCTATTAGACAAATACTCGTCTATTGTATTTAAAATTTCTAAAAACACCGATTCTGATATATTATTTTCTGTATAATCTTCATACACATTTAAAATATAAGCATATGTGTCCTCGCCGGAATGCATTTTAATCTTTATAAAAGCTTCTTTTAATTCATCATTATTAAAATTTATATTCAATATATTATAATAAAGTCCTGCAGAATGTTTCATTTTTCTTATAATTACATCTTCAGGCATATACTGCATCATTGTTTCAAAATAATTAACAAAACTTTCATACAACCGATCCGGATTAAACTTCTTATAATTAAATTTTGTTATGAAGAAATCCTTCAAGAATAGAACCAAGTCCTTTTCTTTCGGGAAATAATGCTCCTTTATTTCCTTCCATTCCTGCTCTATACCGTTTTCATTCATAAAATCATCAATTAATGATATCTGGTTGAGATTTCTCGCACTATTTAATTTGTAATACAAATTCCTCTTAGACACATTGTCTGTTTCTACAAGAGTTACGGAGATTTTTTTAAGCATTGAAAATATCTTAGAAGCCTGCAGTTTTTCTTCCTTTATCTGCGTCCAGAAATTGTGCAGTAACACGAACATAGGTGATTCTTTCTCATGTCCGGATAGACGCTCGCCGTTAATAATTTTATTATACAATTCATTATCAGTTCCATTTAAATGTAGTTTTGATTTTGAACCGCTTATCAAATACTTTGAACGTATTGTTTTAATTGCCTTTGTATTCTGTGCAGTAGTTTTTTTATAACACTCACAGACAGCATGGAGCAAGAGAGAAAGAGAAAGAATTCTGTTCACGCCGTCCACAATTGTATACTGGTCAAACGATTTTTGATTTATAAAAATAATGCCTAAGTCAATTCTTTGAGTAAATTGCTCATCTTCTGTCATCAAATCAAGAAAATTTACAAGTTTATCACTACACTTTGCATAATTTAAAGTGTATAAATCATGAACACTATTTAAAAAATCAAGTAAGTTTACTGTTTCCATACTTATTCAGCAAGAACAAAACCGCCGGACGGAACGTTTTTCAACTTATCCCCCTCGATTTTTGCTCTCAAATTTTTAATATATTTATATACATAATCTCTGGGTAAATCCAAAAGTTTTGCCAAATCTTTTGCAAAAACTGTTTTACCTCTGTTACTTAGCATATATTCAAAAACCATTTGTTCTCTATCTGTTAAAGCTTTTTTCAAAATTATTTGCGATTCAGACTTTGCTGAAGATAGTGCTTCCGCTTTTTCTATAACAGACTCTTTTTTTACAGGAACTTTATCCTGTTGAGAAATTTTATTAACAGGCTTACGTATTGATTTAGCCTCTTTATTAGCTTCTGTTATATTATTTTGCTGAGATTTAGCAGCAAATTCCTTCTTATTTATTGAAAATGGAGTATGTGATATTTGACGCTCTCTTTGAAATGCTCTTTCTGCAATTTTCGAAAAACCGTCTTTCATATGCGCACTTGTATTAGATGAAGTACCTTTAGACATAACAATATCAACTACATCATTTGTCTTTTTGCTTTCCTCAACTTCTTTACCTAAACGAGCAGCGAATTCCTCCAAAGTAATTTTTTCTAAAGAACTTCTCCACTGTCTTATCTCTTCCTTAGTCAAATAATTAGGCATCAAATATCTCCTATACTAACCTATGATAGTCTAACTTAATTCCCCTTAACGGATTTCATATTATATAATGTATCATAAAATCTTTGAAAATAATCAAAATATTTCGCGATGTAAAGATTTTTTTTCAAAGCTTAATAATCCTGCACAATCCTTCCCGGCAGATGATTCTGCTGAACCGTATAAAGTAAAGATTCTGCACTTTGTTTATTTTTAAAGATTCCGACCTGCAATGTATAGTTATTTGAACCTATACATTTTACTATCGGATTAAGCCCGCTTCCGGACTCCTGTATAATGTCCTTTGCAACTCTTGCCTGCTCTGCGGATGTATAAGTTCCTACAAAAACTTTGTAAACAGGTTCTTGAGCCGGCGGAGAATTTATTGCTTCTGCAACCTCTATTTCCTGACTGGCAGGCGCCGGAGTTTCTTCGACTTGCTGTGGAGCATCTTTTACTATATCATCCGGCTTTGCCATCAAATCAGAAAAATTTTTCCCTTGATCTTCGTTCTGAATCATAGAAAGCCTGTTATCTACAGCATTTTTAGTTTCTTCCTGCACTTCATACTCATTTTCCGTCTGGTAATCACCTATTGATGTATCAACCGTAGGCGAAAATGATTTTATTAAAAAAGTAAATACTAAAAGCATTCCAAAAAATGAAACCACAAATATTTTCAATAACGGGTTATCTTTTCTAGCATCTTTTTTCATGTATTTTTTGTAACCGCTGCTCATTCAATTACTCCACGCACTTTTGTACCAGCCATAATTATATCTTCAATTTCCTCTGAGTATCTCTTCATTACTTCCAGAGCAAATTCTTTTATATCATTTATACCAAGTTCGCTTGTCAGACCGGAAGCTTTTACAGGGGCGCCCTCGGACAGAATATTTAAACCTGTATGAATTAGAATTGAAGTCAAGGACTTTGTTGCTATAGACACAGACAACTTCCTGCCGTCAATCATCAAATCATCTCCCTTACGTATAACAAAAACTCCGCGCTCTTCTAGCAGTTCTTTAATTATACATATTAGAAGCCTTTGTCTAAAAACACCTTCTATAAGATTTACATCAAACTGCTCCGTTATAAAACTCAGCATATATTTGCTGTAAATAGGTTCATTATTTATAACATCTTCAATATCAACCATTTCAGATAAATCGACCTTGCATTCACCGCAGAATGCGACAATTGCATCGCCTTGAATTTTAAAATTCTTATAAATCCAGTGCGGTGCCAGTTGTGAACCTATATATTTAATCTCTTCTTCTATAAATTTTGTTTTCATCATTCTTCAAATAAAATGTTAATATACTTTTCCCCGTGATTTGCGATTAAAGCCTGTTTTAAATGTATACAAGATTCGCATACTCCGCAATGCTTCTTACCCGAATTATAACAGCTTTGTACCAGCTCCAACGGCATAGAATGTTCCATTGCAATTCTAACTATATCATTCTTAGTAAAATTTATCAAGGGTGCAATAACTTTAGGATGCACCAGAGTAGATGTTTCAAATACTTTAGAGATTTCAGCTCTGAATTCCTCCGTATTATCAGAAAACGTTCTGCCTTCATCCTTGTTAGCACCGTATATTATATAATTATACCCGTAAGAATCAGCAAATGAGGCGGATATATTTAAAAATAAACCGTTTCTGTTCGGCACCCACACTTGCTTTGCACTATCAAGAGTTCCTAAGTTTTTATCCGGAACGGGCGTATCTGCTACCAGCGCAGTATGAGTAATCTCCTTCAGCCAGTCTAAAACAATAACTTTGTGCTTAATATTGTAATATTCTGCTATTTGTTTTGAAGCATTTATCTCTTTTTCTGCGGATTTTTGACCGTAATCAAATGTCAAAGCCAGTTCTATTCCGTATTTTTCACGCGCATAACCCAATGCGACAAGAGAATCCAGACCGCCAGACAATAAAATAACCGCTTTATTACTCATCTTCATCCTCATACTCTTCCAATATTTCCTGCGCTTCCTGTTTTAAAAAGTCAGAATACGACGGCAGAGATATAACTTCATCAAGAATATCGCGCCCATGCATATTATAAAGCGCTATAAGAGCATTTCTCTTTACTTCATCATCAGAATCATCAAGTGCAGTCTTAATTAAGTCATATGCTTCATCGTATTCACTGTTCATAAGTGCCTCTATAGCGCTTATCCTAACAATAGGAGATGAATCCATCAAAGAGTCTTTTAAAACTTTTAAAACCTTGCTGTTATTAGTATTTAACCTGCCCAGCGCCTCTACTATTTTTTCCTTCAAAAACGAAAACTTATCCCATAAGTTTTGTTTCTTTTCCATAATAGCAACAAGAGGATCTATCGCGCTTGTATCACCTAAAAGCCCTAAAGCAAAGGTTGCAGACTCTTTTACATAAACAGACTTTTCCTCTTCGTCGTTAACAACATCTATTAACGGCTTAACCGCATATCTGTCACCAATACGTCCGAGAGCGTCAGCACATGCAAGGCGCACCTTGTAATTTTCATTTTTATTATTCAAACAATAAAGCAAAGCTCCAACCGTAGAAGTGTCTTTGTAGTTTGAAATAGCTCTGGCGCACAAAGCTCTTAATGAGATTAAATCATCTGCATCCTCGCATATAGTATGCTTTAACAGCAGAATATCAAGCAGGATGGATAAAGTTGAAGAAGCCCTGTAATTATCCAGCATAGGGATTAAGTTTATTAAAATATCATACTCGTTAACATTCTCAAGGATATAATTGTAAATCTCAACAATTTCATCCTTGTTATAAAACTCTGTTAAACCCGCAAGATTTTTAACAACATTTTGCGGTGTTTCTCTCCCTACCCCGCATTGGTCTAATATAACACTAAAATCTAACACTTTGTCCACCACAAGAATTAACATACTATAAAAAACTTTATTTAGCAATAATATTCTAGGTTTCAGCTTATATTACATACTATTTATCTTAATATTTCTTTACATATCTTTTAAAAAAGGCAATTTTTTGAAAATGAAATACTTTATATATACATAAGAAGTTTAAAAGGATGAAATAATGAAAGAAGAAGAATTAAACGCAACAATGTCAGTTATAGCAGATCCGATTAACAATGTATATAAATTGGAAACACGTTCTGATGTCGAAGAAATTCAAAGAATCTGCAGAATTTTTGCAATAGCAGAAAAGCAGGCTAACAAGCATAAAATGTTATCAATCAAGAATTTGGCAACATTTAGACTTGTATTAAGCAATAATTAATCAAAAATCGAATTTTATATTATAAAAATATGGGTAAAGTATTATTTATCCATATTTTTTTGTGAAGAGTGAGGCGTGAAGAGTGAAGAGAAAACAGCTCTTACAAGCCTCTGAATGCTACAAAGTAAATCAAAATAATTTACCTAATAACGCATTACGCACCGCGAGCGTGTTATGCGTTAGCATAACCATAGCGAGCGTAAGAGTGCAGGCTTGCCTGCTACAGTCATTCAGTCCCACACCCGTTAGGGTGTAGAAAACAGTGCGTGTTTCTCTTTCTTTGCTAACGTTTCTTTCTCTTTTTATCGCAAAAAAGAGAAAGAAATGTTAAAACCTATATCCATTTATGTTAAGTTTTGTAACAAAATAAAACCTTTTTGAAATTCATCAACCTTAAAATACTTTTTATATATGTAAGATATAAAAAAGGTATAAGAAGATGGCAAACACAGCAGCTTTATTAGGAAATTTATTAAACACTAACGCAGACATTAACTACTATACACAGCAGTCTATTTATTGGAATGCTAAGTATGAAGCAAACAGCGCTAAGTTAGAAAAACAAGTTAAATATGAAGAAAAATGGGAAAGCGCTTTTGATTCTGCTATTAATAATACAAAAGAGCTTAAATGCGCTGGAGTTGTTGTAAAAGAAGACAACACTAATGAAGCATTAGCTGATATGTATGCTCACGCAAAAGTTGATGAATACAACGAAGAATTATCACTAGAACTAGCAGACTTAGATATTGAATATGACACAATGAAAACTATGTACGATACAATGCTGGAAGAATTAAGAGCACAGCAGGAATCCGAAAAGACAGCTACTTCTACAGCTGCTCAAGATACAGGCTTATTACAATCATAATGGTAACTGATGAGGGTATATACCTCATCAGTAAACCTTTGAAGCATTGTACATTAAAGAAGCTATGGTCATTGGACCGACACCGCCGGGAACGGGTGATATATATCCCGCAGATGGAGATACATAATCAAAATCTACATCACCGGTTAGCTTGCCGTTTGCATCGCGGAAGATGCCTACGTCAACTACAACAGAATTATTCCTAACCATCTTACATCTTACAACTTTTTTACCCACCGCAGATATTAAAATATCGGCGGTTTTTATTTTGTCTTCTACATCCTTTGTATAAGAATGGCAGATTGTAACCGTAGCATTTCTTTTTAAAAGCATTTGCGCCATGGGTTTTCCTACAATATTAGAGCGCCCTAATATAACCGCGTCAGCGCCTTCTATGGAAATTTTATATTCATCCAGAAGCATAATTATACCCTGCGGGGTCGCAGGATAAAAATACGGTTCTAAACCTATTGCAAGTCTGCCCACATTTTCCGGAGTAAAACCGTCTACATCTTTCTTGGGCGAAATTACCGTTACAATTTTATTTTTATCAATATGCTTTGGAAGCGGGAGCTGAACCAAAATTCCGGTTACATCCGTGTCATTGTTTAGTCCTTTAATTATATCAATAAGTTCAGATTCTTTAATATCTGCATCAAGTTCCAAGACTGTAGAGCGAATACCGACTTTTTCAGCAGCCTTGCGTTTATTATTAACATAAATCTTGCTTGCTTGATCATCACCGACAAGAATAACTACAAGGTGAGGTTGTCTGGGAAGCGCAGAAACCCTCTTTTTAACATCCTCTAATATTTTTAGTGATACTGCCTTTCCGTCTAAAATCATCGGCGATTCTCCTGAGGCAGATTAAGCCTAAAATAAAACTGCTTTACAGCTTCTGTTACAATATTTGAATTCCTATCCAGAACTCCTTTGGCAAGATTTTCATCAAAAGGAACAATACCAAGAACATCAACGTCCGATTCTTTGAGCTGTTCCGTAATAAGATTGATTTCTTCTCCCTTGACTTTATTTAAAACAACTCCCATCTGGCCGCCTGCTGCATATTTTGCCGAAAATTCATTAATTCTTCTTGCCAGATGAATAGAATCAATGGTCGGATTTGCAACTATTAAAGCCAAGTCTATATCCGTATCCACGAGTTGATTTAAATATTTTAAATCAAATTCACAATCAAATATAACAAAGTCATATCTTTCTATAAGTTTTTGGCAGGCATCATTAATCTGTCCTGTAATCGGGCATCTGCAGTCTTTTGCACCGACGAACCAAGAAACAATAATATCTACATTGTCATTAAGGTTAACAAGAATATCCTCCATTGCCCATTCGACATATTCGTGTTTAGTCATTCCCTGAGGAATGCCTGTTTTATATTCGTGTTTACCGCTTCTTATTCCATAAATAGTATTTCTTATGTCAAGCCCGAAAGAATGCCCCAATTCTCCCGTCAAATCGTTGTCAAAAAGCAATATAGATTTATTAGGGAAATTAGTTTGCAATACATACAAAAAAGCCTTTACCAGAGTTGTTTTTCCGCATCCGCTTTTTCCTGTAACCGCTATTTTTATACTCAATATCTTAAACCTCTTTTTTTCAATTTTAGCATAAAAATACAGCTTGAAGTTAAATTGAGTATAAAAAAATGGCGCGGACTAAAGTCCGCGCCACAATATATCTCTCTTAATTATTCCTTATCTGATTTATCATCACTTACAAGAAGTTCCGGAGCTCCAAACATACCTTCAATCTCTTCTAAAATTGCAGAAGGTTTTCTTGCCTGGTTTCTTTGAGCTGCTCTCTTTTGAGCTTCTTTATCACGTTCTTCGTTTGCACAAGACAAGTGATAGAAACCTGTACCTGCAGGTATCAAACGACCGATGATAACGTTTTCTTTCAAACCTCTCAACAAGTCTTTCTTACCTTCTACGGCAGCTTCTGTAAGGATTCTGGTTGTTTCCTGGAATGAAGCAGCTGAAATGAAGCTTTCAGTATTCAATGAAGCCTTTGTAATACCTAACAACATGTATTCACAAGTTGCTTCTTGACCTTCATGCTCTTTTACAGCCTTATTTTCATTCTCGAAAGTCTGAACTTCAACTAACTCGCCAGGGAGTAAGTTTGTATCACCAGGATCAACAACTCTAACTTTCTTAGTCATCTGGCGTACAATGATTTCAATATGTTTATCAGCGATTTCAACGCCTTGTGAACGATAAACACGCTGAACTTCATCAACCAGATACTGCTGAGCCTCTTCCGGTCCGCAAAGTCTTATTACATCATGCGGATTCAGAGGACCGCTTGTTAAAGGCTGACCTTTTTTGATTTTTTGTTTGTTTTGAACAACAATGCTTGCATCAATAGCAAACTTGATTTCTGTTCTGCTTCCGCCTTCAGTTACTAAGAACAATCTCGGAACATCGTCTTCGATTTCAATTTCAGCAACACCGTCAGTTTCTGCTAAGATAGCACAATCTTTTGGTTTTCTTGCTTCAAGAAGTTCTTCAACTCTCGGAAGACCTTGAACGATATCGCCTGTTTTTTCTCTTTCAAATACCAATGTTGCAAGCATATCGCCTCTTAGAACAAGCGAACCTTCTTCAACCTGTAACATTGTACCCGGGCTGATTAAATAAGGACGACCGTTTCTTATTGTAACTGATTTTGATGAAACATCAATAATCTTACCGGAAACAGTAGCGGTCTCGCCAGATTCAGCAAGAACTGTATCAAGTTTTATAAAATCACCTTTTTTAACAGATGGTTTTGATTTTGTTTCAACAACAGTTTCAAAATTACTGCAATTTAAAAGTAATCTTCTTGACTCGCCAAGTTCGCCTTTAATAGATGCACAGCCGTCATTCAGAGCTAAAACTTCTGTCTTTGCGATAGGAGTCTTAGGTTCAATAACTTGACCGTTATTTACAAGAAGTTCAGTCTGCAATGATTCATTCATCTTAGAATTACCTTCAAGTTCACGGCGGACAATTAGGTTTTCAAGAACAACAATCTTTAATTCACCCTTATCATCAAGTTCTACCAAACCTTTTAAGTGAGATAGATAACCTTGCATTTGAAGAACTAAACTTGTTCTTGTAAGAGTTGCACCGTCAAGATTCCTTACTCTTGCACCGTCCTTGTACTGTAATTGAGTAACAGGAACGATATTGATAAGTTCATCAGTAGTATTAAACTCAATAGATACTTCTTTCGGTTCAATATACATAGGCTGAACCGGTCTGACAAGGATTTGTACAGGCTTATCTTCAAGAGATTCTTCTTCTAAAGAAGATGTGTCTATTTCTTCATCCAAATCATCAATATCTAAATCATCAAATACAGTTTCCATTATAGTAACAATAGAAGTTTCTTTTGCCTTGATGCCTTTTGCAATAGCAGTACCTGCTTCTACAACAGCACCTTCTTCTACCTTTAATTCAGAAACGCTCGGCAAAGTATGAATTTCACCAGGTCTGATTGTAACTTCATGGATTACTTCATTGAATTCTTTAAATTCAACAATACCGTCAATGTGGCAGTAAACATCTTTCACAACTTCAGTACCTGCTGTAACAAATGTACCGTTTTCTACCATTTTTAAAGAAGAATCTTTATTAATCTGGTGAACTTCTTCTGGAACGAAAACTATGTTACCCGGTTTTGTAACAATCTGGTTATCATCAACTTCAATATCAACATACTTGATTTCACCAGAAGAAGATACAGAGCATTCATCATCAATTAACTCTGCAATAATCATTCCGTTTTCAACAGTTGTATCAATTGGAGCTTTAACGATGTATTTTTCACCAGACTTCTTAACTGTCCACAATTGTTCTTTCTTAGTTTGTTCGAAAGAAGCATTTGCAGGAGTTAAGGACGCAATAACGATAGTAATTTCTTTACCTTGAACAATTTTATTAATTTTATTTTTACCTGATTTTACTGTTTCAACAACCAAATCTTCTGAATAACGGACTTCACCGCCGTGTTCAGAAATCATAATTGTTTCAGCAAGCTTGTCGCCGGCTTTAACTTTTTGTTCATCGCTTACAAGAACTTTTGAACCGCCCGGAAGGTTATAAACGTCACCGCCTATAATCCATACAATACCGTTTTTGTTAGCCGTTCTTGAAATATTACCTTGTCTGTCTTTCTTTTCATCGGCAACAAAGTCTTCAAACAATACCATACCGGACATATCAGCGTTAATATCTTTTGTAGCTTTTTCTGTAAGACGACCGCTGTCATTTGAATTCGGTTTATATTCAGCAAGTTTGAAGTTTTTATCAATCTTCATGCCGTCTTCAAAGAAAACTGTAGCACCTGCAGGAATGTGGTAAGAAGTTGATTTTTTGCCGTTAGAAACTTCAATGTCTGCTTCATAAATAGAAACTCTTACAACATCACCGTGACGGGTTCTAAGCTCGCGGGTTTTTAATTTTGAAGATACTGTACCAGCCTCATTTGCATGAATTTCTCTTGTAGCTTCTTTAACACCAACAGCACCACCAGTGTGGAATGTTCTCATTGTCAACTGAGTACCAGGTTCACCAATTGATTGAGCAGCAATAATACCGATAGCTTCGCCTACATCAACCAATTTCTGGGTAGTCATTGCCCAGCCGTAGCATTTTTGGCATACACCGTATTCCAAACCGCATGTTAGACCTGAACGAACCTTTAACTCTTGAAGATTTAAATGAGAAATCTTCTTAATATCTTTTCTGTCTAATGTTGTATTTTTAGCAACTAATAATGTCTTGCCGTCTTCATCATAGATGTCTTCTGCAACAGTTCTGCCTAACAATCTATCAATAAGCGGAACAATTATGTTTTCACCGTCACAGATAGGTTTCATGTTGATATATTTGTCAGTACCGCAGTCTGTATCTCTGATAATTACATCCTGTGCAACATCAACAAGACGTCTTGTCAAATAACCGGAGTCAGCTGTTTTAAGAGCTGTGTCAACCAGACCTTTACGTGCACCATATGAAGAAATGATATATTCTGTACAAGAAAGACCTTCTTTAAAGTTAGAAGTAATCGGCAAGTCGATAATCTGTCCTTGTGCGTCTGCCATCAAGCCTCTCATACCGACAAGCTGTGATACCTGTGATAAGTTACCTCTCGCTCCGGAGAATGCCATCATATATACAGGGTTTAATTTATCAAAGTTTTCAACAACCTGCTCTGTTAATTTTGCAGTTGTTTCAGACCATGTATCAATAACCTTTGTATATCTTTCTACTTCAGTAATTTCACCTTTTAAATAACGATTTGTTGATTTTTCGATTTCTTTTTCAGCTTCTTGCAATAATGCTTTTTTAGATTCCGGAACAGAAAGGTCTGCAATTGAAATCGTTACACCGGATTTTGTTGCATACTTATATCCTAAATTCTTCAAAGTATTAGCAAGTTCTGCTGTTTTAGCTCCGCCGTATTCAAGATACATTTGAGAAAGAAGCTTTTTCAAACCGCCTTTATCCATTTGTTTATTGATAAACGCCGGAGTTTGTTTTGTATGTGCGTATGTATTTTCCATCTTTTATTTCTTCCTTATAAAATTTATTTACTTACACTAAAGCTGATCTGACGGCTTCATTAAATATAATTCTTCCGACAGTCGTTTCAATTCTCTTACCTTTTTCATCACGAACAACGATTTTATCGTGGAGAGTGATAACCTTAGCTTCAAGAGCAGAGATTGCATCCTGGAAGCTGTAGAAGTATCCTTGAACTTCTTGTTCCGGATTCTTCATAATAGTCAGGTAATACATTCCCAATACCATATCTTGAGATGGTGTAATAATCGGCTTACCATTAGCAGGAGCCAATATATTATTGGTAGCCAGCATAAGCATTCTAGCTTCTGTTTGAGCTTCGATAGAAAGCGGTACGTGAACAGCCATTTGGTCACCGTCGAAGTCAGCGTTGAATGCTGTACATACAAGCGGGTGAAGCTGAATAGCACGTCCCTCTACTAGCTTAGGTTCAAATGCTTGAATACCAAGTCTGTGCAAGGTTGGCGCACGGTTCAATAATACAGGGTGTCCGTCGATAATCTCTTCAAGAATATCCCAAACCTTTGCGTCTGACCTTTCAATCATTTTCTTTGCAGATTTAATATTTTGAACAAATCCGCGTTCTATAAGTTTATTAACTACAAACGGCTTAAATAACTCAATAGCCATTTCTTTCGGAAGACCGCACTGATTAAGTTTCAATGTCGGACCGACTACGATTACTGAACGACCGGAGTAGTCAACACGTTTACCTAACAAGTTTTGACGGAAACGTCCTTGTTTACCTTCAATAATATTAGATAAAGATTTCAATGCTCTGTTATTAGGACCAACAACAGTTCTTCCGCGTCTTCCGTTATCAATAAGAGCGTCAACAGCTTCTTGAAGCATACGTTTTTCGTTTCTTACGATAATTTCCGGAGCGCCCATTTCCAAAAGTCTTTGTAAACGGTTGTTTCTGTTTATAACTCTTCTGTATAAGTCATTCAAATCAGAAGTGGCAAATCTACCGCCGTCCAATTGAACCATAGGTCTTAAGTCCGGAGGTGTTACAGGAAGCACGTCCATAATCATCCAGGTCGGGTCAGTTTCTGAAGAAATCAAAGAATCTAACAATCTTAATCTCTTAATCAGCTTACCTTTCTTCTGAACAGATGTAACATGACCTGCAAGTTCTGTTCTTATTTCTTCTGCCAATTCATGAATGTTTATTTCACTCAAAAGCTTTTTAATAGCTTCTGCACCAATTCCAACTTCAAGTTTAGATTCTTCATTTTCCATAATGAAGTCTTCATATTCTTCTTCGCTTAAAAGCTGTAATTTTTTGAACGGACTGTCTGCAGGATCAATTACAACATAATTGTTGAAATAGATTACCTGTTCCAAATCCTTTAATGTCATATCCAAAAGCAGACCTAAATAAGAAGGAATACCTTTTAAGAACCATATATGAGAAACTGGAGCAGCAAGCTTAATGTGTCCCATTCTGTGGCGTCTTACTTTTGAGTCAGTAACTTCTACACCGCATCTTTCGCAGATGATACCTTTATGACGAACTCTTTTATATTTACCGCAATAGCATTCCCAGTCCTTTGTAGGTCCGAAAATCCTTTCACAGAACAAGCCGTCGCGTTCCGGTTTCAAAGTTCTATAGTTAATAGTTTCCGGTTTTGTAACCTCGCCGTATGACCACTTCAAAATCCTTTCCGGTGAAGCGATGCTTATACGTATATAATCAAAATAATCAATACTTGTAGACAATTTCCTATCTCCTTATATTTCGCCTAATGTTGTTGAAGTTTCAAAGAAGTTAATATTTAACAATTCTGAGTCAATATCAGATAGAGTTCTCTTAGGAGCTGCCTTGCGCAAATCATCCATATCAGACATCAAATCAACTTCAACGCCATTTTTCTTAGCAACTGTAATATCTAAACCGATACTTTGCAATTCTCTTACAAGTACCTTAAATGATTCCGGAATACCCGGTCTTGGAATATTATCGCCCTTAACGATTGATTCATAAGCTCTGTTACGTCCGTTAACATCGTCTGATTTGATAGTTAACATTTCTTGCAGAGTATAAGCTGCACCGTAAGCTTCAAGCGCCCAAACTTCCATTTCACCAAATCTTTGACCGCCAAATTGAGCTTTACCGCCTAACGGCTGTTGTGTTACTAATGAGTAAGGACCTGTAGAACGTGCGTGAATCTTATCGTCAACAAGGTGAACAAGTTTCAAGATATAAGATAAACCAACTGCAATCGGTTCATCAAACGGTTCGCCAGTTCTACCGTCAATCAGATAAACTTTACCGTCTTCTCTTACCCAGTCACAGCCGGATTCTTTAATACCTCTTAAAAGCTCCGCTTTTGTTGCGATTTCTGATTGATTATCGCCGTATCTTTCATCGAAAGAAGGTGCTTCATAGTGTTCGCCGGTCAAGTATGCAGCCAAACCAAGCAGACATTCGTATGTTTGTCCGACGTTCATACGAGAAGGAACACCAAGCGGGTTTAATACGATATCTACAGGAGTACCATCCGGTAAGAAAGGCATATCTTCTTTTGGAAGAATTCTTGAAACAATACCTTTGTTTCCGTGACGTCCAGAGAGTTTATCACCAACAGAAACCTTACGTTTTTGGGCAATGTAAACTCTTATAACAGTATTTGCTCCCGGCGGAAGTTCATCGCCTTTTTCTCTGTCAAAGACCTTAACATCAAGTACACGTCCGCCTTCTCCGTGAGGAACTCTCAACGAATTATCCTTAACATCTCTTGCTTTTTCAGCAAAGATTGCTCTTAAAAGTTTTTCTTCCGGCGGATGTTCTGATTCACCCTTAGGTGTTACTTTACCAACAAGAATATCATCAGCATAAACTCTTGCACCGATACGAACAATACCACGTTCATCCAAATGTCTTAAAGCTTCTTCTGAAACATTCGGAATTTCTCTAGTTATTTCTTCCGGTCCCAGTTTTGTCTGACGAGCATCTATTTCTAATTTTTCAATGTGAACTGATGTAAATATATCATCATGTACGCATCTTTCAGAAAGCAGGATAGCATCTTCGAAGTTATATCCTTCCCAAGGCATATATGCTACAAGGATATTTTTACCGATTGAAAGTTCTCCGCAGCTGGTTGAAGCACCGTCTGCGATTACATCACCTGCTTGAACCTTGTCACCTTCGTGGACAATCGGCTTTTGGTTAATACATGTATCCTGGTTTGAACGTACATATTTCATTAATGTATGTAAGTGGTGTTTGCCGCTTTGATCCGTAATAACAATTTCTTCACCTGTTACACGGGAAACAACACCATCTACTCTTGCACAAACTACCATACCAGAGTCTTTTGCAACTCTTCTTTCCATACCTGTTCCAACAACCGGTCTTTCTGTGATAAGAAGAGGTACTGACTGACGCTGCATGTTTGACCCCATCAATGCACGGTTGGCGTCATCGTGTTCAATAAACGGAATCATAGAAGTTGCAACAGAGATAATCTGTATCGGGCAAACCCCCATATAGTCAACTTTTGAAGAATCGCTCATAATAAACTCTGATCTGTAACGAACAGGAATTTGAGCAGCTTTAAAAGTATTATCCGGATTTAACTGTACGTCAGCCGGAGCGCATCTGTAGTTTTCATCTTCATCTGCAGTCATATATACAACTTCATCTGTAACCTTGCCGTCTTTAACTACAAAGAACGGAGATTCAATAAAGCCATATTCATTAACTCTTGCGTGAGTAGCCAATGAACCAATCAAACCTGCGTTAGGACCTTCCGGGGTTTCAATCGGACAAATACGACCGTAGTGAGAAGGGTGAATATCACGAACTGCAAAACCAGCCCTTTCTCTCTGCAAACCGCCAGGTCCTAAAGCTGAAATACGTCTTTTGTGAGTTAATTCAGCAAGAGGGTTAATCTGGTCCATAAACTGTGACAACTGAGAAGAACCAAAGAATTCTTTTAATGATGCCACAAGTGGTTTTGTATTTAATAAGTTTAATGGAGTCAAGGTTTCAGAATCTTGAAGAGTCATTCTTTCTTTAACAATTCTTTCAATTCTTGATAACCCTACTCTGAATTGGTTTTGGAGAAGTTCACCAACTGAGCGGATTCTTCTGTTTCCTAAGTGGTCGATATCATCTAAAGAACCTTCATCATAAGTTAAGTTGATTAAATATTCTATAGATGCAACTATATCTTGAACAGTTAATGTTCTCTGATTCTTAGAAATATTCAAGTTTAATTTTTTATTTAATTTATAACGACCTACACGACCTATATCATATTTTTTCTCATCAAAAAATCTTGATTCTAAAATTTGGCGTCCGCCTTGAGCAGAAGCAGGGTCACCCGGTCTTAATTTTTTATACAAATCAATTAAAGCTTCATCTGTAGTTTCTGTAGTATCTTTATCTAGAGTTTTCTTTAAGAATTCAAAGTGAGTGAATAAAGATTCCATTTCAGAAACAGTAATACCCATTGCTTTTAATAGAGTTGTAGCAAGAATTTTTCTGTTCTTATCAATCTTAACGTAAATTAAATCGTTTGAATCTGTTTCAATTTTCAGCCATGCTCCTCTGTTTGGAATCATGGTTGCATTATATAATCTCTTACCTGTCGGAGAGATTTCTCTTTTAAAGTAAACACCAGGTGAACGAACGATTTGAGATACGATTACACGTTCAGCACCGTTTACAATAAATGTACCTTTATCAGTCATAGTCGGGATATCGCCGATATAGACTTCTTGTTCTTTAATTTCACCGCTGTCACGGTTTACAAGTCTAACCATTACACGAAGCTGCTTAGCATAAGTTGCATCATGTATGCGTGCTTCTTCAACTGTGTATTTTGCATTATCAAACGTGTAATTGGGAAGGAAGTGAAGTTCTAATCTGCCTGTATAGTCTTTTACAGGAGAAAAAGCCAGTAACTCTTCTTTCAAACCTTCTTTTAAAAACCATTCAAATGATTTTTTCTGCACGTCAATTAAATCCGGTAAATCGTCCAAACGTGTATTAGGAATACCCATTGGCGTTACTCTTTTTGCATATTCTGTCGACATTAATTCACCTCATCTATTCTAATGATGTACTATATAAAAAATTCGTTTTTTACGTTTTTTACTTTTCTACTTTATTTCGGACATAATTATCCCATATACTAGCATGTTATTTAATCGTACAACATCAAAATTTAACGTCAAGTTAATAAGGGTATAATGTACAATTTTTCAACCCTCTTCTTTACAAAAATTTACAAACTTTTAAAGTTAGCCGCCGCAGACTTTACAGGGAACTCCGCCCTTGTTTTTTGCATCTTTCTTATCTATTTTTATACAATTTGAAGTACATTTTACAGCCCATGTGCAGCCTGGTTTGTGATATTTATGAGTTTTGGTATTATACACAACCGTTTCTGCAAAACATACAGGAAGAAACATTGCAAAACATATTATTAATGCAAAATACTTCTTCATTATTGCACCTTAATGATATTTTTTATATAAAAGCCTCATATCCTCGTCCGTTAGATATTGCATTGAATCTAAATCATAAGGATACATGATGCTCCCGCTGTTCGGGGAATGGTCTAAACCGATCGCATGACCGGCTTCATGAAGCATGACACCGTATATATGGTCTTTAGAGCGGGTAACTATTTTTCTTACATACTGTCCGCCTTCAAAAGCTCTATAATACTCTTTTGTTCCGATTGTAACAAATGCTTTATAATACTGCCCGCCTCTTGTCATCATTTCAGTACAGCCGACAGCTCCGGCATCATTACAATTCGCGACAAAGTCAACAAATTCAACTTGTATATTAGCATTACTGGGTCTATCTACAAATTTAAATCTTACTAAACTTTTTGATCGATATTCCCATGCCTCAAAAGCCTGTCTCATTAACTTGCTCATATTCCCATATTCCGGAATATAAACATAAATCGGGGCTGCTACCCAACGCGGCTTTTCAAGAGCAGCACATGGAAATACCAACAGACCTAAAAAAACAAATATAACAAACAGTCTTTTCATCACACCTCAAATCTAGCAAAAACTTTATCAATGTTTTGAAGATAAGATTTCGTATCAAAACACTCATCTATTTCTGACTCTGATAATACATTTTCACCTATTAAACCTTCTTTAAAATTACCACCATTAAGCGCATTAAGAGCATGCTTTTGAACGATTTTATATGCATCTTCACGTGTAAAGCCTTTTTCTACAAGTTTTAGAAGTACTTTTTGAGAATATACAACACCCCCGTACAATTTTGTATTTTTAAGCATATTATCTTCGTGTATTACTAGATTTTCCATAACTCCGTTAAATCTATGAAGCATAAAATCTATTAGAATCAATGAATCAGGGAATATAATACGTTCAGCCGAACTGTGCGAAATATCTCTTTCATGCCAGAGATTAATATTTTCAAAAGCTGTAATCATATTAGAACGAACAACGCGAGCCAAGCCGCATAAATTTTCGCATAAAACAGGATTTTTTTTATGAGGCATAGCAGAAGACCCTTTTTGATTTGCACCAAAACCTTCTTCCACCTCTCGAACCTCAGTTTTTTGCAGATGTCTGATTTCTGTCGCAAATTGTTCTATTATAGAGGCAATCAATGCCAGGGCAGACATAAACTTTGCATGCCGGTCACGTGAGATTATCTGCGTAGAGATTTTAGCCGGCTTTAAACCTAATATTTCACAAGCATACTGTTCAACTTCAGGAGGAAGATTACTATATGTTCCAACCGGACCGGATATCTGTCCTGCGGAAATTTCTTCCAGCGCAGAATTAAACGTATGCTTAGCTCTCTCTAATTCATCCAGCCAATTTAAAAGTTTGAAACCGAATGTTGTGACCTCTGCGTGTACACCGTGCGAACGCCCCATACAGATTGTATGCTTATGCTTAGCTGCTAATCGTCGTATTGTATCTGTCAAATCATTCAAATCTTTGTTTATATATGCCGAGCTATCTATAATCTGCAGAGCAAACGCGGTATCAATTACATCCGAGCTTGTAAGCCCCATATGAATATACTTTGCATTCTCTACACCTACAGACTCATTTACAGAAGTGAGAAAAGCTATTACATCATGTCTAACTTCGCGTTCTACTTCTTCTATTCTATCCATTGAAAAAGATGCACTATTTTTAATTTCTTCCAATCGGTTTTTAGGGATTCTTTCAAGTCTTGAATATGCCTCACACACAGCAAGTTCTACTTTTAAATAATAAGTAAACTTCTCTTTCAAATCCCAGATTTTTTTTATTTCTTCCCGTGAATACCTGTCAATCATATATATATTATACTATATTAATGTATTTAAACAAGGGATATACCAAAATAATAAGGGAGGCTGATACCCTCCCTTATTGCTAATCACTATCAAATAATGATTTCCAGAAATTTGTTTCTGCTTCTATTGCATTTTTTGTATTTTCTCTTCTTTTTTGAGCTTCTTTTTGTTTTTTCTTTAAAGCTTTTTGCCGTTCTTTTTGCTGTTTTTCATATTGTGCCTGTCTTGCTTCACGGGCTTTACGCTGTGCTTCAGCCTGCGAATTGAGTTCTTTTTCTTTTGTTGTAATTGGCGAAATCAAATTATCAACAAAATTTTGAACTCTTGATTCAGCCGCATTTACTGCTGTAGAAGTTGCTATAATTATAGCAACCAGAGCTGCAATAAATTTTTTCATATTACTTAAACCCTTTCCTTGCCAACATCTACTTCTTTATAACAGAATTCCAATAATCTTTCTCTGCCTGAATGGCATCCTTAGTAGCTTTGCGTCTTGCTTGAGCTTCTTGTCTCTGTTTTTCCCTTGCAGCTTGACGTTCTTCTTGTTGTTTTTTTAATTCTGCCTGTCTTGCTTCGCTAGCTTTTTGCTGTGCTTCGACTTTTTCATTGAAAGCTTTTTCTTTCTCTGTTATTGGAGAGAGTTTTTTGTTAACATAATTTTCCAGTCTGGACTCTGCTGCTGTTGCAACAAGAGAGGATGTAAGTGCAATTACTGCAAATAAGGTAAATAACTTTTTCATAATAAAACTCCTTTCCTACGTGTATTATGAATTTTAAAATACTTTTTTTTATTTTTCAAGTATAATGTAAATATGAGTGTTGAACTGCTAGGATTTAATATTGACGACTATACTTTTGAGGAAGCTGTTATTAAGGCCAAAGGGCTTATTGACAGTCCTAAAGTATCTCAGATTATCACTATAAATCCGGAAATGATTCAGACAGCTGAAAAGGACAATAACTTTTCTAATATCATAAAAGAAGCTGAGATGGTTATACCGGACGGAGTCGGTATTGAACTGGGACTAAGAATTACGGGCAAAAATGTACAGCGTATCCCTGGAATAGATTTTGCAAAACGAATGCTCTACGAAGCATCTAGAAACGATATACCAACAGCTATTATCGGAGCTAAAGAGGAAGTTATTACAAAAGCTGTAGAAAACCTCCAGAAAGAAATTAGCGGTTTAAACATAGTATATTTTCATAACGGCTACTTTCAGGATGATAATGCCGTTTTTGAAGAGCTTAAAGCAAAGGCGCCCAAACTTATACTAGTAGCTCTGGGTTCGCCTAAACAGGAAGAATTTATATATAAAGCAAAGACAATATTAAAACCGGCGCTTATGATAGGTATAGGCGGAAGTTTGGATGTATGGTCCGGCAATATCAAAAGAGCGCCGAAAGTCTTTCAAAATTTGGGGTTAGAATGGCTTTACAGAACCGTTACACAGCCGTCCAGATTTAAGCGGATTTTTCCTGCCTTACCGTTGTTTTTATTAAAAGTACTAAATTACAAGGATAAAATTTAAATGTTAACAAATTTAGAAATTGAAGAACTCAAAGCTTTTGCTTGTGAAACAAGAAAAAATATTGTTAAGATGGTACATAATGCAAAATCCGGACACCCTGGAGGTTCTCTCTCCGGCGCGGATATACTGGCTGTACTTTATAATAAATGCCTAAATATACCGTCTGACTGGGATAAAAATCCAAATTTCGACTTAAGGGACAGATTTATTTTATCCAAAGGCCACGCATCACCGCTGTTATACTCAGTGCTTGCACAAAAAGGATTTTTCCCTGCTGAAGATTTAATGACATTTAGAAAATTCGGCTCCAAACTGCAAGGGCATCCGTGCAAGAAAGAGCTTATAGGTATAGAAACTTCTACCGGTTCTCTGGGACAGGGGCTGTCTATCGGATGCGGAATGGCTATGGGGCTTAAATTAAAGAATAATCCTGCAAATGTTGTTGTATATACAGGCGATGGCGAACTACAAGAAGGCTCTTGCTGGGAAGCTTTTATGCAGGCTTCGCATAGAAATTTAAATAATTTAATCGCTATAATTGATAGAAACAAGCTTCAAATCGACGGATGCACAGAAGATGTTATGGCTGTTAATAACCTGCATGACAAATTAAAAGCCTTTAACTGGGAAGTTATTGAAATAAACGGTCATGACTATGAACAGATATATGAATCTGTTGAACAAGCTAAAAAAGCAGTCCGTCCATGCGCAATAATAGCTCACACAATAAAAGGCAAGGGATGTTCTTTTATGGAAAATCAAGCTTCATGGCACGGCAAAGCTCCGGATGATAAAGAACTGGAACAAGCCTTAAAGGAATTGGGAGAATAAAAATGCTGATTAAAACCTGCCCTTTTTCAGAAAACAGAGTATGCAATGATGAATGCCCGCTTTATATCTCTCCGGACGAACTCAATGAATTTGTTGTTGCAAGATTGTCTTCTATCGGCGTAATAAACCGAGCAGAAGGAGAATGTTCCCTAAAAATGCTTGCTTTAAGCCAGAGCCGTTCTATATTTGAAAATACAAATACTCGCGGTTAGCATGCCAACTTATACATAAAAAGCCCTGCAGATATACTGAGATTAAGAGATTCAACCTTGTTTGACATTTCTATCGTTACATTTACGGTTGCAGAATCCTTTAAATATTCGCTTAAGCCTTCTGCTTCAGAGCCGAACATAACAAGCGTTTTTTCCGCAGGTGTATAATCTTTTAGCCAAATTGTATTATCAGCCTTGGGAAGGGTTGCTACGCGCTCATAATCATTAAAAAGACTTAAATCACTCATTTCAAATACTGGGATCTTCCACAAATTCCCGACAGCAGAGCGTACACACTTCGGATTATACAGGTCTACCGTATCGCCATACAGCACTACAGCATCAATATTAAACGCACAAGCAGTTCTTAATATAGTTCCCAAGTTTCCCGCGTCTTTTATATTTTCAAGCAAAACAACCTTTTTAAAAGATTCAGCCCATTCTCTTTTAAATTTTTTTGCTACAGCTACGGCTTTGGGCGGTGTTTCCGTTGATGAGATTTTGGAGAGTACTGCTTCTGTGGTTTCTATTCTGTTTTCATAATTTTTAAACTCATCAGATCCTTCATACACAAATAAATGTACTATCTCTATGCCGGAAGAAATTGCTTCTTCAATACATTTAACCCCCTCCAGCAAAAAGAGGTCTTTTCTGTATTTTTTTTGCAGAAGCTTTGCAGTTTCCTTTACAAGTTCATTATTAACGCTTGTTATCTTCATAAAATCTCAAATTCCTCAAGCCATTCTTTTTCCTGCTCGTTCAATAAATCATAATCAATAAGCTTGCCTTCATAACCCATTTTCACAAAAGAATGTATTATTCCGTATTTCATATAACATGAATTTTCTAATCTTATGCCAAAGTGTTCCGGATTATAAAGCCCCGGCTCAATTGTAAATGTCATATTATCTTTGATTTCAGTATGAGCAATCTCAGTTTGATTTAAAGCCGGAGGCGCTTCATGTACATTAATCCCGATTCCGTGCCCCAAACCATGCCCGAACGTGAAGCCTTTTATTTTCCCGTCCAGTATTGAATGCGCAGTCTGGTCTAAATCAAAACCGGCGACATACTCCCTCTCCTTACAGGAGAGGACTGGGGTGAGGTGACAGTTATAAGCATTCAAAAACGCCTTTAACACAGTAGTATACACCTCTATTTGCAAATCAGAAGGCTTTCCTTTCACAAAAACTCTTGTAATATCCGTAGCCAGCCCGCTTTCATAATAAGCACCGCAGTCAATCAAAACAAGCGACCCTTCTTTCAAGATTACATCCTTTGAATTTTTTGCATAATGAGCTAGCGCAGAGTTTTTATCAACTGCGACAATTGAATTAAAACTCAAAGATTTTGCCCCGTATTTTATAAACTCTTCTCTCAATCTTTTTGCAATATCATATTCTGATAAGTTGTCATTGCTTTCTATAAAATCTCTTATTGCCATAACAGCCTTATCAGTTTTTGCAAACGCCTTTTTATAAGCATCAATTTCATCATCTGATTTGACAGATTTCATAAATTTAATTTCAGAAGATTTATGTATGGGATTTTTAATCAATGAGTAATCATAAGCATTAATCGAAGTTTTATCAACAACCAGCTCGCTGTCAAATTCCTGCAAGAATTTTTCACACTCTCTTTGAGCTGTAAAAAGTATTTGCTTCTCATTATCTACAAAGAGTTTTGCCCATATTTTAGAAGAACAATCCGAAGAAAAATCTCTTAATCCCGTAAGATATGAAACTTCCTCAAGATTTGATACAAACATTGGTTTTTGGGGAGTAAAATCTCTTTTAGGCATTGCCTGTATGTATTTACTGCTGTCGTGCGGTTCCGTAAAGTCTTTTATAGGATCTTTATCCAGAAGTTTAATCTTAAAACCTTTAAACCTTTCCAGCCTGCATTGCGACACCTTTTTTGAAACAACTCCCAGTGTTTTATTAGGATTAACAAGTTTTTTTATTTCTTCATCCTGCTTTTGGCCTAATTGGAGTTTTACAACCGTCACACCGTCTTTAGCCTCCATATCAGCTTGTGTATGGTATCGCCCGTCGACAAACAGGTAAATATTATCTTCGGTAACAAGCGCATCACCTGTTGAACCGGAAAATCCGGTTAGAGTATATCTTGCATTTTCAGACAACGCAGGGTATTCAACCAAGTATTCATTAGTACAGTTTACTAACAAATAATCAACACCGAGTTTTTTTAATAAATCTTTCATATTTTTTAGTATAGCACACTATTACAATTTCGTTACATAAGGGCAATTTTATACTTTAATTTGTTTTTATATTAATAAGGCTTGAAAGGTAATAAATGGTTAATGGAATAAATTTTAATAGTATTAATTATACCCTTCCGTTTAAAAGTGCAGAGAAGAACTCTGTAATTTCTAAGCCTGTCGAGCTTCAAAACAAGAACTTAAACGGCCTGGAAGCTTTAGGAAACTATAATTCGACATTAGCAATGCAAACTCCGGATTTTGATATACCGATCCTTGAGCCTGTAGAAATTCCTAGAGATATTAACAATATCAAGGGTAAAAGAATTTATTCTTCAGACGGCAAACTCGTTCAAATCGTTGATGAAGATGCTGATTTTAAAAAAGTATATCTGCCTATGGAACATGGAATAAGCTACTCTATAATAGATAAAAAAATAAATAAGGAAGTTGTTAGCCAAATGCATTGGTATGACAATAATGAGATTATGATTGAGCGTTATAACCCTCAAAATGGATATAGCTATGCTACAACTTATGAAAACAATGAGCTTATAAATTATTATAAAGAAAAAAAATTTAATAATGGAAGTTCTATAACAGTTAATTATGATAACAGGGAACAGTTATATAATTATGAAGTTTATGATGCGAAAACATCCAGTATAATAATGAAAAGATATAATGCAGAAAAACAACTTATAGACAAATGTGTAAAAAAATACGATGAAACAAGCAATTCCAAATATCAAACTAATTATATAGGAACAGAGCCCGTTTCAGAGGAGTATACTCAAATAAACTCAATAAAAAACAATATTGCAGAGAAAATTTTAAGTGATAAAGATTTAAAACCAATTCCTAAAATTGAGTACCCGACTGATTTAAATAAAATACAAGGTAAAAAGACATATTATTCAGACGGAACTGTAGAAAGCGTAATAACGCCGGATAACATAAAATATACTTACGATTTAGGTGAAAATCTTATAATTATTAATGATAAAAATAAGGAAATTTTTTACTCTCCGGATGATAATTGGTACAGCATAGAAGAAAAAGTCAATAACAATGAAAGTAAAAGCACTGTTTATCGTCCAGATGGAGACATACTTGTTTCTTATCAAACGAATGATAATAAAAAATTTGTTATTTTTTCAAATGGTAAAATAAGCCATTACGACGAATGCCTTGATGGTCGCAAAAAAATTATAATGTTTGATGAGAACGGTAATGCAATACAAGCATTTGACAATTTTCAAGACTATAATAATGCATAGGCATGGCATCCTAAATTCAAATATACGCGAACTTGTTTAAAATACTTTATTTAGAGAGTTTGGTAGGTTGGGGTTTCTACCCCAACAAAAATATTTTATATCATGTAAAATTATTAAAATATCATCTTATAAAAATTATAATGTTGGGGTAGAAACCCCAACCTACATTCTAGACTCTTGCTTAAATTTATTTAGAGAAGCTTTACCCGCCCTGTGGATTTTTAACCTTCATCAACGTCTGTCAGCTTTATTAAGTGCCAGCCGAATTGGGTTTCAACCGGTTTTGAAATTTCGCCCTTTTTCATTGCAAAAACAGCATCTTCAAACGGTTTAACCATCATACCCTTGCCAAACCATCTTAAATCACCGCCGTTTCTTCCGGATGGACATTTAGAATATTCTTTTGCCAGCTCTTCAAATGCTACACCGTTTTCTATATCCATCAAAAGACTTTCAGCCTGTTCTTTTGTATCTACTAATATGTGACTTGCTCTAACCTTCATAAAATTACTCCTTATCTACTAACTTTTATAAGTCTAGCATAAAATTATAAAAAAGGATAGAGAATTAAATACTCCATCCTTTTCTATAAAAAAAAGCTAACCTTTCGGTTAGCCGTAAATATCAACCAACAATTTCTTTTACTTCAGTTTGTAAATTCTTTGAATCTATCTTGATACTTGGTCCCATTGTTGTTGTCAAATAAATTGACTTAACATATGTCCCCTTAGCTGCTGAAGGTTTTGCTCTAAGAACTGCATCAACCAGTGTGCCGTAGTTCTTAACCAAATCTTCATTAGCAAATTGAACCTTACCGATAGGACAGTGAATCATACCCTGTTTATCAGCTCTGAATTCAACTTTACCAGCTTTAGCATCTTTAACTGCTTTTGCGATATCTAAAGTAACAGTACCTGTCTTAGGGTTCGGCATCAAACCTTTAGGTCCTAAAACTCTACCTAATTTACCTAACATACCCATGCAGTCAGGTGTTGCAATTAATGTATCAAATTCAAACCATCCGCCTGCAATTTTATCAATTATGTCTTCTGTACCGTAGAAATCAGCACCTGCATCTTTTGCTTCATTAACCTTAGGTCCTTTAGCAATAACGCAGACACGAACTTCTTTACCAAGACCTGCCGGTAAAACTACAGTTGATCTGATTTGCTGTTCAGCGTGTTTAACTTCAATACCTAATCTCATGTGGCATTCAACAGTTTCGTTGAACTTTGCTACTTCTTTAGATATTTCTTGTAATTTTGTAAGAGCATCACGACCGCTTGCCGGTTGTTGGAAATCAGCCAGCAATTCTTGAAGCTTCTTTTGTTTTTTAGTTATTTTTGACATTTTTCTTATCCTTTCATGGTATTAGCGGACAAAAGTCCTTCCATTATTGTTGTAACGTTTTGGCTTAGAGAATTAAGCCTCATCCTTAACAGTAACACCCATTGCTCTGCAAGAGCCTTTTATCATATTTACAGCAGCTTCCATAGAAGTAGCGTTTAAATCGTTCATTTTTATTTTAGCGATTTCTTCTAATTGAGCTCTTGTAATTTCAGCAACCTTAGTTTTGTTAGGCACTGCAGAACCTTTAGAAAGATTTAATGCCTTTTTAATCAAAACCGGTGCCGGAGGTGATTTAGTGACAAAAGTGAAGCTTCTGTCTTCGTAAACATCAATAACAACAGGGATTATGTAGCCTGCTTGAGATTCAGTTTTTGCATTGAACTGTTTGCAGAAATCCATGATGTTAACACCGTGCTGACCTAAAGCCGGACCGACCGGAGGTGACGGATTTGCTTTTCCTGCTTCGATTTGCAGTTTAATTTTTCCTACTACTTTTTTTGCCATTTTGTTGTTCTCCTTTCGTGGTACTAACGGGGGGCATCCCCTTCCACGTTATTTGTACAATTAATTTTCCCTTACGGGTGCCAGCCCCCGCCCTACCCCTCCCCCTATAAAGGGAGGGAATACGCGAAGTGCGTTATTTTATAATTTTTGTATTTGTTTATATTCCAGCTCAACCGGAGTTTCACGTCCAAAGATTGAAACCATAGCTCTGAGTTTAGCCTTATCCGGATAAACTTCAGTAATATCACCAACAAACTCTGCAAACGGTCCGGATATAATTCTGACTTTTTCGCCGACTTTGATATCCATTTCAATTTTTTGAGTTTGTGTTGTAGATCTGTGTATAATCTTTTTAATTTCGCTTTCTTTTGCAGGAATTGGCTTTTTAGCTGAACCGACGAATTTTGTAACACCTGCAGTGTGGCGTACAACATACCAGCTGTCTTCATCCATAATCATTTCAACAAGTACATAGCCGGGGAAAATCTTTTCTTCTTTTTCCTGCTTTCTTCCGCCCTTAATCTGGGTAACTGTTTTTTGCGGAACTTCTACTCTAAAAATCTTGTCGCCCATGTTCATATATTCAATACGTTTTTCCAGATTGCTTTTTACCTTGTTTTCGTAACCGGAATATGTATGAACAATATACCAGCGTTTTTGATTTTTCTTTTCAGAAGACTTATGATTTTCTAATTCCGGAGCTTCTTCCATATTAGCTTCATTTGTAATGTTTTCGTCTTTTTCAGTCATTATTCTTATCCTTTTAATTAAAACTTAGATAGCAGTCCATTGAATATTATATCTACAACATAAATAAACACAGTAAATATAAAAACAATAGCGACAACAAAGAATGTTTCAACAACAACTTGATGTTTTTCGGGCCATGTTATTTTGCCCCATTCTGTTCTTACACCTTTAAAATATGTAACAATGTTTTTCTTTGCTGTTTCAAAAGTATCGTTCATTTTTAATTACCTATGTTTTTATAAATCGCGCCCTGAAGGACTCGAACCCTCGACATCCGGTTTTGGAGACCGACGTTCTACCAACTGAACTAAGGACGCTCAGCCAGTGATTAGTGACTAGTGAATGGTGAATAGAATTCTACTCACTATTCACTAGTCACTGTTCACTATTATTTTGTTTCCTTGTGAGTTGTGTGTTTCTTACAAGTAGGGCAGTATTTGCTTAATTCTAATCTGTCCTTTGTATTCTTTTTGTTTTTAACTGTAGTGTAGTTTCTTTCCTTACAATCTTCGCAAGCTAGAACTACCATTCTGTCGTTTTTGCCTTTGATACCCATTTTTAACTTTCCTTTATACTTAAATTTTAAATGCTATTTTTGAGGTTTCTAGTGTATTGAATACCTTTTATTTAGTACCTCTTTTGACCTTTTTAAAAAGAATGTGATAAACACATTCTTCTAAAAAATCGGCGTATGAGATAATCCTAAAATAAACATAAATAAAATGCAAATAATATGTGAAGATTTTTTAATAACCGAAGTTTTATTATTAACTTATGGATATTTGTCCGTTGATACAGCTCTGTTAAATGACTGCATGCAGGCTTACATTGTTTTAGAAGCACTGTGCAGAACACGCAAAACAGCGTTAAACATTTATCCGACAGTTATGGGCTAAAAAGCCTAATTTTCAATATACTCTATTAAATCCAGTACTGCAGTTATTTCTTCATACAATCTAAAGAATTGTGCGTCATCTATCACAGAGTCGCCCAGTTCAAAAGCATCACCTGCAACACTAAGTCTGATAACAAGATTATCATTAAAAAATGACACGCCAATATTGCCTGCGCGGTACCGTTCTTTAAGACCGTTCAGTTTTTCCATCAGCGAAGGATTCAGCAAAAATCTTGCTTCTACTTCATCATCGGTATAAACATCATAAAATAGATTGAATTTAACGTCCTCAAGTGTTGTTTTTCTTAAATTATAGCTCAACTGCCATTCACCCTTTGGCATCAATACTGTATTAGCATAATTTTTCCCTTTAAATCGAAGAAAAATAAAAATCTTGTTACTATTACGTCCGTAGCCGATTACTTCTGATATTTTATACAAGTTTCCATTTTTCGTTACACCTGTAAATGTGTCATCCAAATCAATTCTGCTTCCCGGAGGCATAAGTCTTGAACGCTCTATTAATGCAGTATCATTCATAAACAATTGAGATGACTGCGCCCATCTTATATTTCTGCCGATACAATCGCAAAAAGACTGCATTAGGCTATTTTTCATCCTTTGTTCAAGCTTTATTTTAAAATAACTCCCTAAACTTCCGCATATTAAATAGAATATAAATATACAGCCCATACCTAGAAAATAATACTTTCCAAGATAACGTTCCATATAATCTGACAACGCAAAACATGCAATAAACAATCCATAGCCCAGTATAAAAGCTATAACTGCAATGGAACTATAAACTTTCCGCAGGTTTTCAAACTGCTTAAGCTTTGGTTTTATTTTTTGATTGTATTCCGCCAAAAAACTATCTCTGCTCATTAGAACTGATTATATCAGACTGCGCGTATTTATTCAACAATACAACCCATAGAGATTGCGGTTTACCTTATAAGTGTAAATAAATGTAAAAATTTAAATAAACAATCAGCAAAATTTTTCAATATTTTTAACATTGTATAACATGCCTGTCCAGACAAGAACAAATTGGTGGGTACGCAATTCACAAAACAATTAAAAATCCAGTGTTTGCAGAAGCTTTACCAACCCTACATTGCTAAAATTGCGCAGTATAAAAATAGCGGTAGGGTGCAATTCTTTGCACCGCATTATATTTTATTAAGATATAATATTTCCAATAACAAAAATTAAAATATTAAAACAATTATTGGTGCAAAAATTTGCACCCTACTCACTAAGCCGATTAGGCTTATAGGCGAAACTTAGAAATTTAGGTAAAGGGTCCAGCTAATGTCTTAACAGTTATCGCAATGCCCTGCCTGCTGTTTAAAGAGCCATTGTCCTTTTTAATTAGATTTTCTTTATGTTAATATTTACTCATAGAGGAGAAAAATCATGATTAAATCAATAATTTTAGGGGCGGGAAAAGGCACAAGAATGAAATCTGATATGCCTAAGGTTTTACATACAATTTTTGATAAAGCGCTTTTAGGATATGTAATTGATGCTGTTAACGGAACAAATCTTATTGATGAAAATTATATTATTGTCGGGCATCAAGCGGAAGAAGTCGAAAGCTATGTAAAATCTAATTATGAAAACTCAAAATGTGTTCTTCAAAGCCCGCAGTTAGGGACAGGACACGCTGTAAGCATGGCGCTTCCTTATCTTAAAGATTTTGAAGGCGAAGCTGTTATCTTATGCGGAGATACTCCTCTTATTACATCAGATACACTAAAGGAATTTATTGAACACCATAAAGCCAATAACTCTGATATTACCGTAATGAGCGCGATTTTTGAAAATCCTGCAAATTACGGCAGAATCATAAGAAATTCTGACGGCACGCTTAATTCAATCGTTGAAGAAAAAGACGCAGACGCCGAACAAAAAGCTGTTAAAGAAATTAATGCAGGTATTTATTGCGTAAACTGGGGCAAAATCAAGTCTGCATTTTCCGAATTAAAAACAAACAACGCGCAGGGTGAATATTATTTAACAGATATTATCAAATGGGGCAATGAAAACAAACTCAGAGTAAATGCTTACACTCTAAAAAACAACGAAGAGATTTTCGGCATCAATTCTAAAGCAAATCTTGCAGAAGCCTATAAGTTATTAAACCGGAGAGTTGTAAAAAAACACCTTGAAAACGGGGTTACGATAGTTGATCCGGATACAACATGGATAAGTCCGGAAACAGAAATCGGAGCAGATACTATTATTTACCCCTCCTGCTATATAAACGGAAAGAATAAAATCGGCTCTCACTGCAAAATAGGACCTTTTGCACACTTGAGAGGAGATGTTATATTAGAAGATTACGTAAAAATCGGCAACTTTGTTGAAGTCAAAAAAACAACAGTTAAATCACACACAAACGCCTGCCACTTAACATATTTAGGCGACAGCGAAATAGGTTCTAACGTAAATATAGGCGCCGGAACAATTACGGCAAATTACAATCCTTTAACTAATGTAAAAAGCAAGACAATTATTAAAGACAATGTAAAAATCGGTTCAAACTCTGTTCTTGTAGCACCTTTAGTAATAGAAGAAGGCACCAACGTAGGAGCGCTCAGCGCTATTACTAAAAATCTGCCATCCTGGGCTTTAGCCATAACAAGAGCGCCTTTAAGAGTTGTTGAGAACTGGGTAAGCAGACATAAAGATTAATCGGTAAATCTATATTTCAAAAGCGCCCAGATTGCATGCACGCCGTCTTTCCAGGTAATTTTCTTGCCTTCTGAAGTCTTGCGCGCATTATAAGATATCGGCACCTCCATAAAACGGGCGTTTCTCTTGAGTACTTTTGCCGTAATCTCCGGTTCAAAGTCAAAGCGGTTTGATTTTATTGTAATATCACGTATAAAATCCCTGCGAAAAGCCTTATAGCAGGTTTCCATATCTGTCAGATATGTACCGTAAAGAATACGGGTTAAATATGTAAGCGTGACATTAGCAAGATAGCTTAACAGCAAAAACTTTCCGTTATTTCTGGTATCGGCAAGTCTTGACCCGTAAACAACATCAGCAGAATTTGTTGCTATTAAATTAACAAGGGGTTTATAATCCGCCGGATTGTATTCTAAATCAGCATCTTGAATAATAACAATATCACCGGTTGCTTGAGAAAATCCGGTTCTTAATGCGGCGCCCTTGCCCATATTTCTGCTGTGATAAAACACCTTATAAGGAAGCGACGCATATAAATCCTTCGTTCCGTCTGTGGAGTAATCATCAATTAAAATAATTTCCTTTTCCAAGCCGAAATCTACAGCTTCAACCTGCTTTAATATCTCAAGCAAGGAATCTTTCTCATTATATACAGGTATTAAAATTGATACTTTATTCAAAATTTTCTCCTCAACTATCCTTTTTTCAATGTATTTATTAATACACCCCTTTATCCCGTTCTTTACCCCTTTGCCAAAATACTAAATTTATTATATCATATAATAAACAGAAGAGGGTTAAATGACTTTAGAGAATTTTATTTACGAATCTGTTTCAGAAATCCTTAACGGCGAGTATGAAAAAGTTAGAGAGAGAATAGAAAAACATAAAGAAATATATCTGGATGACACTGCAATCTGCTTCAGCATGCTTGCGCTAAACGCATTCATAAAAAAGGATAACAACAGCTTCTATCAATTTATGAATGATGCATCTTTTCTTGTCGAGCAGTCAAAAGATGTAATAACAAATATTTTGCATGAAATGATATTAGGTTATATAAATTTCAGCGAAAAAAATACTAATCTATATGCAATTAACTATAATAAGGCGCGCAAACTCTCCATAAAAAATCAAAAAACAGAATTTTTTGAAAAACTGAATGCGCTCCTAAAATGCCCGCCTATAAGCCATTATAACCTTCATAATCAGACAAAAGACCCGCTTATAGCTCTGGTTAATATCGGACAGGCAGTCGCCGCTGAAAAAAATATTGACCTGCTTATTAAAACAATAGCAGAAGAAACTAAAACAGCAATGAATGCGGACAGATGCACTATTTATCTGTATGATAAAGAGAATAACGAACTTTATTCAAAAGTCGCAACAGGACTTGATACAAAAGAACTGAGAATTCCGGCTGACAGAGGGCTTGCAGGACATGTACTCAAGACCGGAGAAACGATTAATATAAAAGATGCATACACTGATCCCCGTTTTAATCCGGATGTTGACAAAAAGACCGGCTACAGGACCAAAACAATCCTTTGCATGCCGATAAAAAACTTTAATCAGGAAATAATCGGTGTTTTTCAAGTTTTAAATAAGTTCGACGAATATTTTACGCCTGATGACGAAGACCTGTTGATTGCAATAGCTTCCAGTGCAGGTATTTCGCTAGAAAATGCACAGCTTTTTGAACGCCAGAGAAAACTGTTAGAAGAGCAAAAAGTAGTTTTAGACAGCTTTATTGAAACTCTCGCAACATCTATTGACGCAAGAGATAAGATAACAGCCGGGCACTCTTCAAGGGTAAAAATGTTTGCAACGCTTATTGCGCAAGAATTCGGCATGGAACAAAATGATATATATATCCTTGAAAAAGCTGCCGCACTGCATGATATAGGGAAAATCGGCATAAGAGATTCTGTACTTCAAAAAGAAGGCAAGCTGACGCCGGAAGAATACAAGCATATCCAAGAGCATGTCGAAATAACACACCATATTCTTGAAAAAATTCACATGTCAAAAGATTTCCAGCAGATTACGGAAATAGCCTGCTCTCATCACGAAAAATATGACGGAACCGGTTATTACAGACATTTAAAAGGCGAAGAAATACCTTTCGGCGGGCGTATACTTGCAGTATCAGACGTATTTGATGCGATTACGTCAAAAAGACACTACAGGGACAAAATGCCTATTGAAAAAGTTATTGATATTATAAAAAATGGTGCAGGAACGCACTTTGATCCCAAAGTTGTAGATAAATTTCTGGCGATAAAGCTTAACAAAATTGTCGGAGTCTTTGTTACAGAAACACATATGACTATTGAAAAAGAAGATTTAAAAACACTAGAAAAATACAACCTACTTGATTTATATTACTCAATAGTAAATAATTGTAGTAATAAGTTGTTAGAAGTGTTTAATAAATATTATGTAGGTATTGATTTAGAGCATGAATAAGGTTTTTATTACAACAATTTTAATAATTTCAGCAATGACCGCATCCTATGCGTCAGAAAACAGCGCGGTAAAACCTCTGAAAATAAAAGCAGAAACTAATTCTGCCAATATGGATATGGTTATAAAAGATAATTTCGTCAAAGCTAAATACGCGTCAGCAGAAAACCGCTTTGCCCAAAGCAATGTAAAGGCTTCATACGACGATTTCAACGACTTAATTCAGAGAACCGCGCACGATGATTATGTTTTTCTTGTGTATGCTGAAAAAATGGCTGAATACGGTTTTTTTGACCTCTCTGACGCCCTTATCAAAAAACTAGATGCAAATGGTTTTACCAAGCCGTACAGCAACGATATAAAAAAATACTATTACCCATCCGGAATGGTTGCACAAAAAGATTTGATATATCTTGCAGATGCTTATTCCAATATTATGTACAATAATATGGCAATTGAAACAACTTCCGAGCTTCTGAACAACAGCCAGACCGCTGACAGCGATTACAAAAATTATTTGATATCTCTAGGATATTATAAATCTAATAACTTGAATCAAGCGCTAAAATATATAGACTATGCATTGAAACAAAATGATAATAACTGTGTTAATTATTTATCCTTAAAAGCTAAAATTCTTGCAGACTTAAACAAGCCGAAGCAGGCATTAAAGCTATTGGACAAAATAAAAAAAGTTCCGTTCAACACTGTTGATTTCCAAACAAAAGTAAGCGCAGTTGAGGAATACATTTTGTATAAGACCTCAAAAGACGAACCCCTGCAGGATTATCATCTGGCATTTTATTATCATCTTCAGGGCAAAAGCCTCCTTGCAACAAAAGTTCTGCAATCTGCCATACTGCAGGCAAAACAATACAGCCCTCTGATATTTTCACTTTTGGGTAAAATTTATTATGAAAATGATGAGCCCTTAAAAGCGATGGAATTTGCAGGACGCGCGTATAAAGAAGACAATGATAACTATATTGCGTCAATAACTCTTGCAAATTTAAACTATGATAACAGAAACTATAAAGAAGCTTTAAAATACTATAAGAGAGCAAAAAAACTTACAAAAGACGCCGAACCGTCTATCGGTCTTGCAAATACATATCTGGCTCTTGAAAATGATAAAAAATCAAAAAAATTATATGAAAAACTGCTAAAGAAATATGAAAACGACGAAGAGCTTCTTGTAGACTCATTGAAAGTTTTTCCGCAGAATTCAGATTATTATCTGCCAAAAGCCGTTTCAATGGACATTACAAACAACGACTTGTGGCTGGGACTTGCAAACCTTGCAATAAGAGATAAAAATTATAATATGGCAATGTCTTATCTCAACAATTCTTATTATATTGACGCAAATAATTTTAAATATTATTATTATCTAAGTTTAGTACTAAGAGCCAAAGGGGATATTGAACTTGCCAACCAGTCATTAATAAGATGCTCCAGACTAAATTCAGATTACGCATCAGATGTAAATCCGGGACACAGCATTTATGAAGAATAATATCTTAATAATTGAAGATCACGAATTAACACGCTTCGGACTGAAAACAGCTTTTGAAGGGTGCGATTTTATTGACAAGATTTACGAGGCTGAATCTGCTGAAAAAGGGCTGGAAATTGCGTCAGCAGAGGATGTCAATTTAATCATTATGGATTTGGGACTCCCTGGCATGAACGGAATTGAAGCAACGAAAAAGGTAAAATCCTTAAATAAAGATATAAAGATTGTAATCTTAACATCGCATAATGATGAAGCAGAAGTAATAAACAGCCTAAAAGCAGGCGCAAATGCTTACTGTTCTAAAGAAATTAATCCCAAACGCCTGACACAGGTTGTACAATCAGTTTTGGACGGTGCTGCCTGGTTTGATCCGTCAATTTCGCATATTGTTTTAGAAGCTGCAACAAAAGTACAGGAAAACGAACCGCAGAAACCGGAAAAAAATTACGGGCTTACAAGCAGAGAAACGCAGATATTAAAACTTATTACAGAAGGCTACAGCAATATAGAAATAGCAAAAGAACTTTTTGTAAGCATAAATACAACAAAAGCACATGTTGCAAGCATATTGCAAAAACTTGAAGTAGATGATAGACTACAAGCAGCGTTAAAAGCACTGAAGGAGAAATTAGTATAGATGGGCGGACTCGCTTCAATATTAGTAGTAGATGATAATCCTAAATACCTTGCAGATGCGCTTCCGATGTATGGTTATGATGTTACTATAGCTAAAGACGGGCTTGAAGCACTAAAAATTCTGGATAGTAAAGAAGGCGCCTTTGATTTAATACTGCTTGACGTTATGATGCCTAATATGGACGGATGGGATACCTTAAAGGCTATTCGTAATAATAAAAAAATCAAATATATACCGGTTATCATGATTACAGCTGTAAGCGAAGAACAGAAAGTCGTATCCGGCTTAAAAATAGGAGCAGATGACTATATTGTCAAACCATTTATTCTGCCGAATCTTCTTGCCAGAATAGAGGCTGTACTTAGAAGATGCCAGTGGCAGAAAGAATCACTGCCTAAAGGAGAAAAAACTTTAAATAAAAATGTAAATATCGACGCTCTTACGCCAAAAGAGAAAGAGGTTCTTGCTCTTGTAGCACAGGGGGCAAGCAACCAGGAAATCGCAGACAAACTCTTCGTAAGAGACGTAACAGTTAAAACTCATTTAAACAGTATTTTTAAAAAACTAAAAGTAACAAACAGAACCCAGGCAGTTCTGCTTGCTATGCAGATGAACTTAATCAGTTAGGAGAAGCTATGTTATCAAAAGAAGAATTGGCAAATTTAGTATTAACAGATGTAGATGCATTTAATGCAGAATTATCAGCCGCAAAAGACGGAGTTGATTTGAGCGAAACAGATTTTTCCAATTCAAATCTGGAAGGCGCAGAATTTATTAATGTAGATTTAACATCATCTTCTTTTGCTGATACCCACTTAACAGGCGTAAAATTTGAAGCCTGCGATTTAACATCAGTCGACTTTACAAGAGCAAATCTAGTAGAATGTTCTTTTGACGGTTCTGTCTTGAACGGTACAGATTTTAGTTATTCAAGAGCTGATTACTGCAACTTTTCTGAAGCAGATTTAGCCGGTGCCGTTTTTCAAGGCGCAGATTTAACAAATTCAGATTTATCATCAGCAGAAAACTTAAGCGCCTGCCGTTTTGATGAGGAAACTATATGGCCGGATAATGATTACCTGCCGGAAGATTTTGATTCTCAATACGCTTCAGACCTTTCTTCTCTACAAGACGAAGATGATTACCAGCAGTCTGATTATTAATTGTTACAATAAATTTACATACATACTTGTAAAATAAAACCTTTTAAGGTACACTTTTATTACACTGGTAGAAAGAAGGAAATAGAATTATGTCAAAACAATGTGAAGTATGCGGTAAAAAACCTTTAAAAGCAGCTAAATTAACATTTTCTCATAAACAGATTGTAAAAAGACAAACTCCAAACTTACAAGAAATCAGAGTAAATGTGAACGGTCAAACTAAAAAAATGACAGTATGCACTTCTTGCTTAAGAGCCGGAAAAGTTCAAAAAGCTGTTTAGTTTTTAAATTTTTAATTAACAAAAAGGCAGAATCTATATAGATTCTGCCTTTTTGTTAACTTTTGTAACAATATTTATCAAAAGTGAAATTCGATATTTTTTAAATACTTTATATATATGTAAGATGAAAAAATAATAAGGAGACAAAATTATGTCAACAAATATCAATGCAAATGTTTTAAAAAACTTTATAATCGACACAATCGGTTCAACTAAGCTTACTGCTACACAGGCTCAAAAGTATGACATAGATGCTGACAAATATGCAGAAGCTAACGTTGATGAAAATACATATCTTGAACTAGATGAAATCTTAGAAGATTCAGATTTGTACGAACAGTTTGCAACAATGTATGTTGAAGAACAAGATAAAGAGTCATCCGTTGATGCAGAGAAAGAGAAAGAAGAAGAGGCTAAAGTAAAAGAGAAAAACGAGAGCGGAGTATAAGAAAAGTAAAAAATAATAAGGTATTTTATGCGGGACGCAAGTCCCGTTTTTTTATGTTTATAAGGGGAAAGGATACTTTTTTAGAATAATCTAATGTAACAATAAATATAAAGATGCTTATAAATCAGACCGTCGCTTAAAAAATGTTGGCGAAAAATATACAGCAGGACTTGTAGAACTTAAGCAACTTGACTTTTTCCACTTTACATTCAAAAATGATGAAGAAAAAACTCCTCACGTAGGTGTAATGGCGCAAGACCTTCAAAAAGTATTTCCAGATGCTGTAACAAAAGGAGAAGATGGGTATTTAAGAATCCGATGGGAAGACATGTTCTATGCTGTTATTAATGCAGTAAAAGAACTTGATAATAAAATTGCAGAAATTGCAAATAACATAACCCGGCTTAATGCGTCAGACGAAGAGCAAAATCAAACAATAGAAACTCTGCAGGCATCTATTGAAGCTCAGCAAAAAACAATTGATGAACAGCAAAACAGTATTAAAAAGCTTCAGCAGGAAAATGAAGAACTTAAAGCACAAAAAGAAATTACTGCAGAACAACAAAAATTGATTAAAGAGCTTGAAAAACGAATAGAAAAGCTTGAGGGTTAAGACACGCAAAAGTTAATGAGATTCTTCGGGCTCAAAAAATGGTTGTTTTAGCCCTCTGAAGGACGGTTTGGTGTATGATTTCCATATATGGCGTCATTCAGAGGCTCGTAAGAGCCGAAGAATCTCATTAACTTAAAAACAAGGTAAAACGGAATAAAATATAGCCTCTCACGGGCTAGCTATATGGTCAAAGGAAATACCACTTTGACCTTTTTCTTTGTAATAACTTTTAAAGAGATTGAAATTTTGGTGATTATTATAGAAAAGAATAAAAAGATATGTTATAATAAAAACAGGAGATCAAAATTGAATCGTTGTCCGCCAAATGCGAAAGCAGAAAGGCTTTAATAAATAAGAATGATGAACAATTTACAATTTCAAAATGACCTCGAACGGCTATTAGCTATTATGCCCCAAAAAGTTGTGTCTAATTTGTCCTGCTCTAAACTTGATGATGTCATAGAAATTGTTTTGGATATAGGAAGAATTCCGGAAGTAAGACATGCCGGCGGAAAGATAGAACGTCTTAACTGTGATATCGTAAATGATGATGATATCAATTTTGTAATTTCACATATTCAAGAATTTACACACGATAACCGTTCCGGTATTCCGGGTACCTTACACAGAATCAGCGCGATAAGAAACAGACAAGGTAAAGTTATCGGTTTAACCTGCCGTATAGGCCGTGTTGTTACCGGCACAATTGCCTGCATAAAAGATATCTGCACTCAAGGCAAGAGTATTTTATTTTTGGGTCCTCCGGGTGTAGGTAAAACTACAAAACTCAGAGAAATATCACGGCTTGTTGCAGATGAACTCGGCAAAAGAGTTGTTATCGTTGATACTTCTAATGAAATAGCAGGCGACGGCGATGTTCCGCATCCGGCAGTAGGCTCTGCACGAAGAATGCAGGTTCCTCAGCCGGAATACCAAAAAGATATAATGATAGAAGCTGTTGAAAACCATACTCCGGAAGTAATTGTTGTTGATGAAATCGGAACAGAGGCAGAAGCACAAGCCGCCAGAACTATTGCAGAGCGCGGTGTAATGCTTATTGCAACGGCACACGGAAACTGCCTTGAAAGCCTAATCAAAAACCCGACGCTTTCAGACTTGGTCGGCGGAATTCAATCCGTAACATTAGGCGATGATGAAGCTAAAAGAAGGGCTTCGCAGAAAACAGTGCTTGAAAGAGAAAAACAGCCGACATTTGATATTGTAATTGAAATTTTGGACAGGAACACTCTTGCTGTGTACAAAAATACATCAGAAGCAGTCGATTACATTCTAAGAGGCTGGCCGATAAGACCGGAAATCCGCAAAGTTGAAGAGAACAAAGAGTCTGTTCAAGAAATTAAACAAGAAGTCCAGACTCCTCAAGATAACAGCTTGAATTTCTCATTCTCAAGGCAAAAATATGTAGAACAGGCAAAACCGGTTAAAAAGTTATACCTGTATGCGGTTTCAAGAACCATTGTAGAAAAACTCATTGAAAGACTTAACCTTAATGTTGAAATCATTCGAAATGTAGAGGATGCGGACATTGTTATAGCACATAAAAACTTCGCCAAAGGCGGTGCTAAAGTCTTAAGCACGGCAAAAGAATACCGCGTACAGATATTCTACGTAAAGACAAACTCTATGGCACAAATACAAAAAGTTTTAAAAGATGCATTAGATATTCAGCCTGGTGATGTAGAAACTTTACAGGGCTACAGCGACGAAACGGAACTGGCACTGGATGAAGCAAGAGAAGCTATAAAGAGTATTATGGAAGGTGCCGAAGTAATAGAGCTTGCCCCCCGTAATTCCCAAATAAGAAAGCTCCAGCACGAACTTGCCGACCAGTATAATCTCGGAAGCACCTCTATAGGAGAAGGCACTGACAGGCATTTAAGAATTCATCGAAAATAACACGATTTCTATTTCTGATTATACAGGAGAGCTACCCCATCAAGGTTTCTTGATTTGTATTCTACTTTTTGTTATTATTACGTTTAAATTACACACAATAATTTTATAGTAGAATATAAATAGACACTTGGAGAGGGAATGAGAAAAAAAATCATAATTATTGCCGTAATAGTATTTGGTTTGATATTCGGAAGAATGCTGTTATCTAATCTGGATAAGGCAAAGACCGCAAAACAGCGAATGCTGGCTAAAACTCCTTCTGTCACGGTAACAACAGTCGGGACGGAAGAGGTGCAAAGACAGTTTCAAGCAACGGCAAGAGTTGCAGCTAAATACAGAGTCGATGTACTTGCACGTATAAGCGGATATCTTACAAAAAGCTATTTTAAAGAAGGTGATTATGTAAAGGCGGGGCAGTTGCTGTTTGAAATTGAACCGCAGGAATACCAGTATGCGTCAGACAGGGCTAAGGCTAATTTAGAGAATGCAAAATCTCAATATGCATACTATCAAAAACAGCTTGCACGATATCAACAGCTTGTAAAGCAGGATTACATCGCAAAATCGGATTATGATAATATGCTCTCACAAAGAGATGCATACAAAGCACAGGTTGAAAGTCTTGAGAGCGCATATAGAGATGCTCAGAGAAATCTCGGCTACACCCATGTAAAATCTCCGGTCAACGGGCGTGTAGGTATGATATCAGTGACAGAAGGGAACTATGTTTCAATGAACAGCGGTCCTTTAACTACAATAAACAGTTATGAGCCAATGTACGTAACATTCCCGCTTGAATCTCAAAATTACGCAGAACTCGTTAGGATTGATAAAACTGCAAATATAAATAGAGATGTTGAATATATTTTCAGCACCGGACAAAAATATAAATATAAGGGAATACAAGATTTTCACGATAACAAAATTGATGAAACCACAGGTACTATTACTATGCGTGCAACATTCCCTAATCCTGACGACCAACTGATTCAAGGGGACTTCGGCAGAGTTATTCTATATTCAAAAGAAAAAGATTCCGTTCCTGTAATTCCTCAGACAGCAACAATGGAAAACCAGGAAGGACGTTATGTTTTTGTTCTTGATAAAGATGACCTTCCAAGGATGACATACATAAAAACAATGGGAGAACATGACGGCAAATGGCTTGTAATGTCCGGAGTAAAAGCAGGAGATAGAATTTTAACAAGCGGATTGCAAAAAGTTGTTCCTGGAAATCCGGTTAGAATTGTAGAAAGCGCAGTGACAGAAAAAGCTCCGCAGAAAAAACAAGGACTTTTCCAGAGAGCTTACAGAAAAATAAAGAGAATGTTTAAAAAGGGTAAATAATGGCGGGGAATTTATTCATAAGACGGCCAAAACTGGCTATTGTAATATCATTAGCAATAATACTTGCAGGTTTAATTTCTCTAACAACATTACCGTTAGAGGAATACCCGTCCATTACACCTCCGCAGGTAATTGTAAATGCAACCTACAGCGGTGCAAGTTCTGATGTTATAACCTCTACCATAGCAGCTCCGGTCGAGCTTCAATTGAACGGTATCGAGGATATGATTTATATGTACTCCGAATCAAAAAACGGCTCATATAAACTTACCCTTTTCTTTGAAGTAGGCTCTGACCCGGATATGGCGCTTGTAAACGTACAAAACCAGCTCCAGCTGGTAACTCCGAGGCTTCCGGAAGAAGTTAGGCGGTACGGTTTAACTGTTAGAAAATCTACAGGCGGTGCCGGCTGTCTTTTGATGTCGTTATCATCACCAAATGGAACATATAACTCACTATTCCTTGCAAACTATGCAACGATGTTTATTAAAGATGAACTTGCCCGTATAAAAGGATGCGGAAGCGTTTCAATATTCGGAGCCGGCGATTATTCAATGAGAATATGGCTTAAACCCGACAGAATGGCAAGTTTAGGGGTTTCTGTAACTGATATAAATAATGCGGTAACAGCCCAAAATATTCAGTCGCCTGCCGGAAACATCGGTGTTGAACCTATGGACGACCCGCAGTTACTCAAGTTTACATTGAGAACAAAGGGCCGGCTTAAAACTGTCGAAGAGTTTGAGGATATTATTGTAAAATCAAACACAGACGGTTCAAACGTAAAACTCAAAGACGTTGCAAGAATTGAACTCGGCGCAGAAAACTATAACTCATCTGTAACTATAGGCGAAAACAGCGCTGCAATGATTTCTATTGCACAATTACCGGAAGCAAACACTATTGACTTAGTTAATCGCGTTGAAAAGAAAATGAAGGAGCTTAGCAAGAAATTCCCGAGCGATATGGAATATCACGTTCAGTATGATATTACGGAATTTGTACGTGAATCTATACACGAGGTTATCAGCGCTATTATCCTGGCTATCATACTTGTTAGTGCTGTAACTTATCTGTTTTTGGGAACTGCAAGGGCGGCTCTTATTCCTTTCTGTGCAATACCGGTATCACTTATCGGCGTATTTATATTTATGGCGCTGATGGGATTTTCAATAAACCTTTTAATCTTGTTCGGACTGGTGCTTGCGGTAGGTCTTGTTGTAGACGATGCGATTGTTGTACTTGAAAACACCCAGCGTCACATTCAAGACGGAAAAAGTCCAAAAGAAGCTACTGAAATTACAATGCAGGAAGTTTTCGGCGCCGTTGTTGCAACATCCCTCGTACTTATGGCTGTATTCGTACCGGTTTCATTTATGACTGGTATTACAGGGCAGATGTACAGACAATTCGCCGTTTGTATTGCAACTTCTATCGGTTTATCAACAATCGTTGCTCTTACGCTTTCACCGGCTCTCTGCTCTATTATTCTTAAATCAGGAGATGAAAAAACAGATTTTGAATTTATCCAAAAATTTGAAGACTGGTTTAACGGCGTAAGAGATAAATATCTTCATACGGTTGAATATTTTGTAAATGCACCGAAAAAGACACTCTTAGTGCTATTAAGCGTAGTTTTATTTATTCTCTTTATGTTCAAAATTACTCCTACAGGCTTTCTGCCTGATGAAGACAGAGGGGCGCTGTTTATTCAGGTACAGCTTCCGGACGGCGCTACTTTGACAAGGACTGCAAATGTTGTACATAAGCTTTCAGATGAGCTTACACAAATACCAGGCGTAGTTTCAGTTATGCAGGTTAACGGTTTTTCCGGCGAAAATACAGCATTTGTTGTTGTAAGGCTTGAACCTTGGTCACAGAGAAAATCTGCAAAATTATCTATTAACAATATTATGAAACAGGCAAATGCTATTACTGCAAAATACACAGAAGCTAATACCTTCGTAACACAGCCACCTGCAATAAGCGGTATGGGTATGTTCGGCGGTTTTGAATACCAGCTTCTTGATAAAGGCGACAGAACATCTGATGAATTATATGCACAAGCCCAAGAACTCCTTAGAGCGGCAAGACAAGATCCGGCATTTTCAAGCTTATATACATCATTTACATCTTCTCTCCCACAGGTGATTGTAAAGATTGAAGAAGAAAAAGCAATGGCACAGGGTGTTGATATTTCCGAAATTTATTCAACGCTTGCAGCCCAGTTCGGCGGAACATACATAAATGACTTCAATAAATACGGGCGTGTTTACCGTGTTTATATGCAGGCTGATGCCCCATACAGAGCAGTTATGGGGGATTTAAGCAAAATTTATGTAAAAAATAAACAAGGGAAAATGGTTCCTCTAAATGCCGTTGTTACGACAGAAAACATTGTCGGACCTTATCTATTGAACAGATTTAACATGTATCCGTCTATTGTTATTAACGGAAACCCGGCAAACGGTGTAAGTTCAGGTGATGCAATGAAGGCTATGACTGAAATATCAGACAAACTACTTCCTAAAGATATGGACTTTGCCTGGTCCGGAACATCGCTTCAAGAACAGCAATCCGCAGGACAAATAGGTCCGGTGCTTACAATGGCATTAACTTTCGTTTACTTATTCCTTGTTGCACTGTATGAAAGCTGGACGCTTCCTGTTGCAGTATTATTAATATCTCCGGTTGCATTATTAGGAGCGTTGTTCTTCCAGTATGTATCAGGACTTTCACTTGATATTTACGCTCAGGTAGGACTCGTTATGTTAATTGGTTTGAGTACAAAGCAGGCTATTTTGATTGTAGAGTTCGCAAAAGATGCAATGGAAAAAGACGGACTTAATTTTAGAGATGCCTCCCTTCAAGCTGCAAGACTGCGTTTTAGAGCGGTTATGATGACAAACATTGCATTTATTTTAGGTCTCCTGCCTTTAGTATTTGCAAAAGGCGCCGGCGCAGGAAGCAGGCACTCTATAGGGGTTTCTGTTTTCGGAGGAATGCTTGCTGTAGCATTTTTAGGAAGTATACTTGTACCGGCATTCTTTGTATTAACTAATCTTATGAAGCAAAAAACAGGAGAATATATAAAAAAGATAAGGAGCAGAAAAAATGAAAAGAATTAGACTTCTTATTGCATTTTTTATATTTATACTGTGTCTTCAAACCAGCTGTTCAGCATCTTTCTTGCATAAAGAAACTAATCTCGGTAATAAAATACAAAAGGAAGAGTATCCGGACAGTAAGGATGTAGAACCCAAAGTTGTTAAAGAAGATGTTACTGTCATAAAAGGCGGTGTAGAAAATACGCTTGATATTACCTTGGAGGATTGTCTGAAGTTTGCGTTAGGAAATAACCCGAGAATACAAGCCGCAATGCAGGATGTATTTGCATCTGACGCAAGAATAAGACAGGCATGGGCATCATATTTCCCTCAATTCGGCTGGCAGACAGGCTACACGAGGATAAGACAATTGCAATTGTCAGACGTTTTCCGCCAAAATTTAATATTTAACTACTTCGTACTGGGTCAAATCAGTGCTTCACAAATGCTGTATGACTTCGGTGTAACACAAAACCAGGTTACAATAAGGAAATTGGATAATCAAGGCTACAAAATAACATTAACAGGAACCGTCAATGATGTTATCTGCGAAGTAAAAAAAGCGTATTACAATCTGCAGTATGCAATTGAGGCCAAAAAGGTTGCAGAGGATTCTGTTGCGAGATATGCTTCTTTTTATGATCAGGCAAAGGCCTTCTATCAAGCGGGCACAAAGCCAAAAGTTGATGTAACGATTGCAGAAGTAAATTTAAGTAATGCAAAATTAACCCTCATTCAAGCAGAAAACGCGGTTGATATTGCAATGGCAAAATTAAATAACACAATAGGACTGCCTTATACAAACAAATACAGAATAACAGAAGGTTTAAAATATGAGCCCTGCGATATCACACTAGATAATGCAATAAAAACAGCTCAAGAATCAAGACCGGAATTTCAGCTGGCAGAAGTAAAGGTAGAAGAAGCTAAGCAAAATGTCAAACTTGTAAAAAAATCATATTTCCCGCAGCTGAGCCTAGAAGGACAATTTCAGGTCGGCGGACGTTCGCCTGTTTCCAACTATGGTTATAACTTCGGCGGATATTTAAATTTCCCTACAATAAACGGAATGCTTATTAAAAATGAAATAAAAGAAGCACGGGCACTGGAATCTAAAGAGCAAGCAAATGCCATTAATACCAAAAACGGCATATACTATGAAGTACAAGAATCTTATTATTCATTGACAGAACAGAAAAATAAAATTCCTGTCGCTTCTCTTGGAGTAAAACAAGCTAAAGAAAACTATGAACTCTCTTTTGGCAGATATAAAGTCGGCGTAGGAGATCCTATTGAATTAAAAGATGCTCAGGTACAATACCAGAATGCAATGCTTACATATTATCAAACAATGTATGACTATAATTCTGCTAGAGCTACTCTGGAAAAATCTATCGGTAAAAATATTACTAATGGCGAGGTTACCTTGAAACCGGAAAAAAACAAAAAGAACAAAACAAAAAAAGGCTCATAGTATATATAGTGTATTGTTTCAGATTTGAATATATTATATAATGTATAAAAATAGGAGAAGCGAAGTATGTTGCCAATCATAACAGAAGATATATCTACAGAAATTTTTTCAGAAGCTTTTCAAGATGTCCAAGCGTGGCGAAAAAATATGGTACAGTATCTTAAAGAAGAAAATCCGGAAGTAAATACCGCTATTTTAGAAGTAGCCAAACATGATGAAAGTATTGATTTAAAAGCTGTAGCTTTAGGCGCATATTTGACATACCGCCTGCTTGAGATTGCAACAGAAAATGACAGCCTGTCTATTGAAGAATAATGATTTTGTCTAATGCATCTATCTAATTTCTGTTTATTATAATAACAGGAGGTTTTGTATGCTTAACATATTTTTAAGGTGGATAACCTACGCTCTTGCGATAATTTTTATTTCATGGATTATTCCAGGTATTGAAGTTGACAATTTTTTAAGCGCAATGTTTGTTTGCATAATACTGGCGCTTATTAATACTATAATAAAACCGTTAATTGAAATTATTGCACTTCCTGTAACTGTTTTAACACTTGGATTATTCAGCTTTGTAATAAATGCACTTATGCTCATGCTTGCAGGCTGGATTGCCCCGGGTTTTGAAGTAGAAGGCTTTATAAGCGCATTATTCGGGTCACTTCTTCTCTCATTATTTGCTTTAGGAATAAGCAGAATTTAAAAAATAATTATGATATAATTCATAATTATGAAGAAAAGACTGCTTTCAATTTTTGTCATATCTATATTGTTTCATAATACTGTTTTTGCAGCAGGCGAAGTAAAAAAAGTTTATTTAAATGAAGCCATAAATGCTGCATTAAAAAATAATATTGATTTACAGGCAGAAAAAATCAACATAAATATAGCAAAAAATGATATAAAGAGTGCAAATAGATTACAGAACCCCTCTTTGGATGCATTTTATTTTATAGGTGCGGCAGGCAACAGCGAGCCTAAACAACTTGGAGTGAGCGAAAATATAGAAATTGCTAAAAGAAAAGCCCGTAAAAATTTGGCAGAATCTAACTACAAATTAGTTGAAAAGAATTTAGGCTACACAACATTTGACCTAAAAATGGATGTAAGAGAAGCATATATAAATCTTGTTGCAGAGAAGTCTATTCTAAATACTCTCGAACAACAGCAGGAATTACAGGAAGAACTGCTTGAAATTGCTAGAAATCGTGTAAAAGCACACAAAGCCCCTGACATTGATGCAATACAGGCAGAAATAGCACTCAACCAAATGATTACTCAGGTTAACACCGCAAAAGTTAACGTAAAAAAAGCTTTATCAGATTTTAATAAAGTAATAAATGATCCGAAAGACATTACTTATGACAGCATGGATAAACTGTTTTCAGAAGAAAATAACTTTGAAGAAATGCTGACACCGCCTCCGGACTTTGAATTTCCTCCTTTTTCGGAAATATTGCAAAAAGCTGTAGAACACAGATTTGATATACAAATAGCAAAACAAGAAATCGATGTTGCCGAAAAAAACTTAACAGTAGTAAGCAGACAGCGGATACCAGACATACAGCTCAGCGGAGGCTACGCTTATAAAAATGCACAATACGCTGATAACGGAAACTTTAATAATGGGGCATACGCAGCAGCAAGTCTTGTTAATATACCGCTTTTTTACAATTATTCTCCGGAAATTCAAAATGCAACTTTGAAATTACAGCAGGCAGAACTTAAATATCAATCGATTCAAAATAAAGCTGTAAAAGATGTTAGTGCAGCTTATGATAGATTTTTAACAGCTGCAGATAATTTAAATCATTATGAATCAAAAATTGTTACCGGCTCCGAAAATCTGATTGAAACGTCTAAGAACAGTTATGAAGCAGGGAAATCTGATATTACTTCGCTTATAGTAATGAAACAGTCTTATAAATCTATAATTATCGGTTATACTCAAGCTCTTGCCGAATACTATAACAGCTGGACAAATTTCTTAAGAGAAGTTAATGATGAAACTTTCAGCCTCCCTGAAGATTTGTAACATTATTGCAACTTTTAATAATTTATATTAAAATTATAAAGATATGACATTGGACTTAAAGCTGCTATTTAACTTATTAATAATTGTATTTCTATTATTTTTAAATGGTTTTTTTGTTGCGGCGGAATTTGCACTTGTCGGAGTGCGAAAAACTCGTATACGCCAGCTTTCCGAAGAAGGTAATTTTAACGCAAAACTGGCTCTTGATGCTGTTAAAAATATTGATAAATATATTGCAGCGGTTCAACTGGGTATTACAATATCCAGCCTTGGTATAGGCTGGGTAGGAGAATCAACACTTGCCCAATTAATACATCCATTGTTTGCATTTTTGCCTAACAAAATTGATATGATAGCCGCACATACAATTTCTGTAACAATAGCCTTTGCACTTATAACTATATTGCATGTTGTTATAGGAGAATTAATGCCTAAATCAATAGCACTTCAGAATCCGGAAAAAACTACATTATGGGTTGCAAAGCCTATGTATATAGTAACAAGACTTTTTGCCCCAATGATATTCCTGCTAAACGGACTTGGGAATTTCCTCCTAAGACTTTGCAGAATAGAACCTGCAACAGGGCATCACATGGTGCATTCTACAGAAGAACTCAATATGCTGATAGATGCCAGTTTTAAAGGCGGTGTTCTGGATGAAAAGGAAGCTGAAATGCTCCAAAATATATTTAAGTTTTCAGACTTAACAGTCAATCAAGTAATGATTCCGCGCACAGATATGGTATGCATCCCTATTGATGCTGATACACACGAATTAAACAAAATAATCATAGAAAATCAATACACCAGATATCCTGTTTATGACAAGAATTTAGACCACATAAAAGGATTCATTCATGTAAAAGATATCTATCCGTTAATAGCGGAGCAAAAGCCTGTAGATATCTCAAAACTTATAAGAAAAACTCTTTTTGTGCCGGAAACTATGCCGGCGGATAAACTAGCACTGGAATTTCAAAGACAGCATCTGCAGATTGCGATTGTAATTGATGAATTTGGAGGAACCAGCGGGCTTGTAACCCATGAAGATGTACTGGAAGAAATTTTTGGAGAAGTGCAGGATGAATTTGATGATGAAGATATTGATGTAAAAGAAGTTGCCGACGGTAAATACGAGATTTGCGGTAAAATGAGAACGGACGAATTCTGCGACTTTTTTGGTGTAGATATATCTGATGAAGATGTAAATACTATAAGCGGTTACTTTATTAAAAAATTAGGGAAACTCGCCTGCACGAATGATAAAATTGAAGATGAATTTTTTAAATACTGTGTTACAGAAATGGACTCCTCTCGTATCGTAAAATTAAGTATTGAAAAAATTCAAAAATAGACTTTCAGACTGGCTGTATTTTCTAAATTTTAGCCCCCTCCAGAGTCAATAAAGCAATCTTCTTCTCCAGACCACCGGCATATCCTGTCAAACTGCCGCTTGAACCCATTACGCGGTGACAGGGAATTATTATAGAAATTGGATTATGCCCGACAGCGCCTCCGACAGCCTGTGCTGACATTGAAGATTTATTTAAGGATTTTGCAATCTTTGAAGCTATCTCTTTATATGTAACAGTTTCACCGTAAGGTATTTGACGCAGAATATCCCATACTTGTTTTCTAAAAGCGCTTCCGTTAGGATTTACAGGAATTTCAGATATTGAAGGCTTTTCGCCTGCAAAATATCTATCAAGCCAATTTTTAGTTAAAAGAAAAATCTTTAAATCGACATTTTGCAGACAGTCTGCTTTGGGCATTCCAGCCATAAAATATTTCTGCCCTGCAAACCATAAGCCGGCAAGCCCTTCTGCATTGCCCGCCATAACAATTTTTCCTATTGGTGATAAATATTCTGTATAATAAATCATATAAATTATTATATAAAAAACTTTTATAAAGTAACAATCTCTATTGCATTAAAATTATGCTTATTAAATAATATAATTAGAAAAACGAGTTAAATATGTACGTATCACCAGTTCAAAATTATTACACATTACCCAAAGCGCAGTTTAAAGCGAATAATCGAAGAATCTGCTCTAAAAACGGTGATTTAATGTACAAGACTACAACTTATTTTTTTAGAGATGATTTATGCTGGGATGCATTCATAACCCTCCTGCGCAACAAATATAAAACTGCGAGTCGTGTTAATATAATAAATCACGCCTGCTCTAACGGAGAAGAGCCTTATTCACTGGCTGTTAAACTAATACACAGTCTTGGCGAAAACGCTGAAAAATTTTTCCCGATAAACGCCAAAGACATTGATTCCGACAATATAAACAGCGCAAAAGCCGGCAGGATGGGAATAATATTAAATGACATATACCGTATAAACGGCTATACTAATAACAATATCCGTACATATTTTCAGTATGAAAAAGCTCTAAACCCGATGAATGATTTAGTCTTAACGCCAAAAGAGAATATAAAAGATAAAGTTAAATTTACCAAAGCCGATATTTTTGATGATATTGATACTATGCCTGGACACAATACGGTTCTTTTATGCAGAAATTTCTGGCCTTATCTTGCTCCTGCAAAAAGAGAACTGCTTGCACAAAAGCTCTCAGCACAGCTCGACAGAACATCTCTTCTTGTTACAGGAGATTTTGACGATTCTATCAATATTTCCAAAATGCTGAAACACAAGGGTTTTATTGATACCGGAATTCCCAGAATTTTCACAAAAGAATAGAATATTAACAAATATTAATACTAGGATTAATATTTGGCAATTTTACCGGAGATAAACACTTTATATAGATATGAAAGTATTATTAACAATAGGAAAGCTTGGGACTGGGGAAGAGTTCATACAAAGAGCATACAAAGATTTTTCGCGCCACTGTATGGATGCTCAATCAAACCTTAAAAGCACAAAACAAAATTTTCATGAACTCGGAGATATGTTTGTACGCAGTAACAAACTTGATACATTCTGCGACGAAACAGTTCAACTCTCGGAAAAACTTAAACAGCAAGGTAATTCAAGGCTCAGCGATCTGCTTATAAATGAGCTGGGCAAAATGTGTTTGAACAGACATCACCTAGAAGAAGCTGAGAAATATTTACATCTAGCCATAGAAAACTGCCGGCGCAAAAAGGACGGGATGCATGAACTGGCAAGACTTAATGATTTGGAAAAAATCTATAAAGAATCAAATAACAAAAAGTTATTAATGAGTCTTTTGGGGCGTAAAAAGGATTGCTGTAAAAAAATAATAAAAGACTATGATGAATTTTCCTCTAATTATGACAGCATCTCCAGACCGCCTGCCTCTAAAGCAGAAATCCAGACCCAGCTTGCATTCAGTTATTCCGATTTAGCAGAATTGATACATAAAAGAAGACCCTATGACGCTGTAAAAATGTATGAAAAAGCAAGAGATATATATAAAGAGCTTGACCATCCCAGAGAAGTTGCATATCTTGACAAACGAATAAGCTGGTTAAAAAGAAAACTTCCGCCCCATATACGTTAAAATTTTGAACATTTATAATGCAGTTCTTAAACTGCATATGTTAAACTGGAGTTTTAAGTAAAATTTTTATAAAAATAAAAGAGCCATCAAGCTCTTAAATAAAAATGCGCTTGGAGGGATTCGAACCCCCGACCTTTTGGTTCGTAGCCAAACGCTCTATCCAACTGGGCTACAAGCGCACAAAACAATTTTAGTACAAACACCTGCTTACGTCAAGGAATTCTAACAGACAAATTTGGTAAATTTTCATTAACTTTCTATTGTATGACACAATGATTTTATATAAAATCATTAGAGAGGAGCTATCACATTTTAAGGAGAAAGTATGAGCGAACAATTCAGAAGAAATCCGTTTATGGATTATAGAAATTCAGTTCCATTTATGGATTTATCCGGTTTTATTGTTAAACAGCCGCAGGCACTAGAAGAGAAACCGGCGCTTTCTTTGCAGGACTATTTGAAGAAAAAAAGAATGTCGCGGATGGTAAACCTAAGACGCATGATATACTGCAAAAAATGTGAGGATTATAGAAATGGAAGAAACTAAATTTTTAGAAACAGCAGTCAAAGCAAAAGAAGCTTCAAAAAAAATTGCAGCTCTTCCGGAGGAATTAAAAAATAAAGCTCTAGCTAATATTGCCCAAAATATCAAAAACAATCAACACAGGATTTTTGAAGCAAACCAAAAGGATCTTTTTGAAGGAGAAAAACTTGTTCAAGAGGGAAAGCTTTCTGTTTCGACTTTTAACAGACTCAAGCTTGATGAGAATAAAATGCGGGATATGATTCAAGGTATTGAAGATATCATAAAGCTTGAAGATCCCATCGGAAAAACTCTTTTAAAAAGACAGCTTGACGACGGCTTAATTCTGACTAAAATATCCTGCCCGATAGGTGTTTTAGGCATAATATTTGAAGCCAGACCGGATGTTATCGCACAAATATCCGCGCTTGCAATAAAATCAGCAAATGCAGTAATTTTAAAGGGCGGAAAAGAATCTATAAATACCAATAAAGAAATTATGTCCGTTATACAAGAGGCGCTTAATAAAACAGAAGGTTTTCCGCCGAATGTACTTTCGCAGGTATTTTCACGGGACGACGTAAATTTAATGCTTTCAATGGATAAATATATTGACCTAATTATCCCGAGAGGCGGAAATAATCTTGTAAAATTTATCAAAGAAAACACAAAAATCCCCGTATTAGGGCACGCTGACGGCATCTGCCATATCTTTACTGACGAAAGCGCAGATTTAGAAAAAGCAAAGAGAATTATAATTGATGCTAAGACTCAATATCCAAGCGCCTGCAATTCTGTTGAAACTTTATTAATTCATAAAGATTTTAAACACACAGAAGAGCTTCTGGAAGCTCTTAAAGATGCGGGCATAACTCTCATTGACAAGCCGGAGAGCTGGCATAAAGAATATTCTGATAAAATTCTGGCGTATAAATTTGTCAATTCGCTGGAAGAAGCAATTAATCACATTAATGAATTTTCTTCCGGTCATACGGATTCTATAATCACAGAAAATAAAACTAATGCCAAAATATTTATGAATACAGTAGACTCCGCAGGTGTTTATCACAACGTATCAACACGTTTTGCAGACGGTTTCCGCTACGGCTTCGGCGCAGAAGTCGGAATTTCAACAAACAAAACTCATGCAAGAGGTCCTGTAGGGCTTGAAGGTTTAACCATATATAAATACAACCTTACAGGAAATGGAGATATAGTTAAAGACTATGCTGAGGGCAAAAAACATTTTAATCACAAGGATTTGTAAATGAAAATAGGTGTTATCGGACTGGGGCTTATAGGCGGTTCTATCTTTAAAAAAGCCGGTGAAAAATATGAAGTAACGGGAGTTTCAAGAAGCGTCAGCGGAGAAAATATTACACAGGATTATGCTGTCTTAAAAGAGTGCGATATTATCTTTGTCTGTACGCCGATGAATAAAACACTGGAAATTTTAGACAAACTAAACGGATTTCTTGACAAAAAGAATATTGTAGCAGATGTATGCAGTCTAAAAGAGTTTGTTACACAAAAAAGCTACAATTTTACCTTTATCCCCTCTCATCCGATGGCAGGAACCGAGAACAAAGGCTGGGAGAGTTCTTTTCCCGAGCTTTTTCAAGGTGCTGTATGGGCGGTAACACCAATCGAAGAAATTGATAAAAACAGTTTTGAAAAATTCAAAGAAGTCATTAATTTTCTTGGGGCAGATGTTTTAGAAACAACTCCGCAGGAACATGATAAGGCTGTTGCGCTTATTTCTCATATGCCGATGCTGATTGCGCAAGCACTCTGTAAAAATATTGAAAATAATAAGCTTGCACAAACCCTTGCCTCTTCGGGCTTTAGAGATACAACCCGCCTTGCTCTTTCCAATACGGAAATGGCAGACGATATGATTAAAATAAACGGAAAAAATATACAGGCTTCCTTAGAGCTTCTAAAACAATCCGTTAACAGCCTTCTAAATTCTGACTATAAGGAAGAGGCGCAGAAAATAAAGGATTTTCGCAGACAGCTCTATGATTTTAAGGCTTCCAAATAGCTTTTATTATAATCCAGTGTATCCTTTGATGCAGTAATACTGTATACAGGAGGCTCGCTAAATATCTTAGAAGCAAACGCAGTAACATCCTGCTTTGTTATATTATCAATCTCTTTATATAAGTCATTTAAATAATTAATTCCATACGGAGAGTTTAAGCCGGCTTCTGCAGTATCGAGTTTTGAAACGGTTCCTTCATTTTCCAGCAGGTTTGATTTCATAGCAAGTTTTGCATCCTCAAGATCACGCTCCGTAAACTCGCCTTTCTTTAGCGCTGATATCTGTCTGCGAAAACCGTCTATAGACTTTTGAAGATTATCATAGCTGAATTCCCCGATATCTTTATTATCGGTTGTTGTTAAAATATTGCAGGAAAGCTCGCCCCTGTCTCCGTTTTTAGAAATAGAAGAGTAAACAGAATATGCAAGATGCTCTTTTTCTCTTAAAACATTAAACAAACCAATGCTTGAATTTGTTAGAATATAGTTCATAATCTCGCCGGTTGCTTTTTCTTTTATGCTGTTATCGCACTTAAACTTAAAAGTCTGCATTATATCAGCTTGAGAGCGGTTTGTTTCTTGAAGAAGCACCTTAGGTTCAGTATTTGGCGTATAAATTTTCGGAATTTTTACAATATTCGGCTCTACGCCTTTTAAAGTTGCTGATTTCGCTATAATATCCGAGAGCTTATCTTCGCTTGCTCCTGCAGTTATTATACCTCTTGAGTTATTCAGAATATAGCTGTGGCAGTTCTTTAAATCCTCCAGCGTTATTTTATCAATATTATTGAGAATCTCTGCTTCTGTATACTCATAAGGGTTGTTACCTGCTTCATAATTAATATACAGCCTGTAAGCCGTATCATTTTTTCTTGAAATTCTATCCTTTATAATCTCTCTTGCTTTATCCAGATTTTCCTGCGTAAGAGCAGGCGCATAAAGCAACTCTTTAATAGCAGAAAAAAGCTTATCAAACTCTCTGCCTTCACCTGCGATTTGGAGTCCTGCAGAGCTTGCATAAGTACCAATTTTCATATTATTTTTTTCTTTGTACAGATTAAACTCTTTTTCCGGCATATTTTTTACGCCCATTGAATATATTTCATCCAGAATTTCTACAGCGCCGGGGATTTTATTATACGGTTCGTTTAGTCTTAGGGTAATATTATAATTTACTTTATTGTTCTTTGTTTTATATATTCCGGCATCATAATTGTTATTAAGTTTGTGTTCCTCTATATTAGAGATATCTAACGGGAGTTTAGGAGAGCCTTTAAAGCTTAAGCTGTTTTGACTTTTTGGATGCACAACAGTAACAGCAGTTTTATTCAGATTAAAAAATTCATGGAGAGCCTTATCCGCCTCTTGCGGTGTAATTGAATCCAGCAGTTTTTCATATTCGGTAATATACTCCATTGTGCCGTCAAGAACTGCTTTTCCTGTTTGATCGTTAACAACTGATGAATATTCAAAAGATTCCTCTCTGTCATTTATAAGTTTTTGTTTTAATATAGACAAGGTTTCATCAGATAGAGGCGGAAGTGAATTTATTGAGTTATAAATGCTTTTTAACACATTTTCTACGTTATTTTCAGAAGCGGAAGATGCAAGATATATCATTCTTGGGGCAGAAGGATTTGTGCTGATTTTCTCGCTGTCTATATACGGATATGTGTTATACTGCTTTAATTCGCCTTTTAAACCCGAAAAAGACGATTCTAAATAAGCTTTAGCAATGTCAAATAGCACTCTTCCTCTGACATCATTGTTATTTGGCCCCGCTAAGCCCAGTATAATATCCGCAGATACGGCTTTATCGTTCACAAAATCTTTTCTTACAGTTTTTTGTATAGGAGAAAGCTTTTCTTCAAATCTCCCTGCTGACAAATGTTTTTTAGATACAAAGTTTTTAGAAACCAGCCTAACAGCTTCATCCGGCTTAACGTCGCCCGTTATTACAATACACATATTATCAGGCGTATAGAATTGATTATAATAATCAAGGACATCTTTTCTGGTTAAAGCTTTTATGCTGGCAACACTTCCGCCTACCATTTCGTCTGTTTTATTTTTTATATTAAACAATGTACGCAGTGTCTGGTCCATTGCAACAGTCTGGGGTTCATCCAAAATCATATTGATTTCTGAACAGACTGGACCTTTTTCCTTAGCAATCATGGCATCGGACAGCTTTAAGTCCTCTGCCATAGAAGCCAGCACCTTTATCTGGGTTTCCAGATCGCCTTCATTAAGCTGGTGCGTTGAATTTACATAGTCCGTCATTGCATAATTGGTACTTGCATTTGCCCAGCCACCCAATTCATCTATTTTTTTGAAAGAATCGCCAGTCTCAAGCTTCATATGCCCGTTCTCGCCATTTGTTCCGTTAAAAGCCATATGTTCCAGAAAATGTGTAATCCCCTTTATTTTAGCAGTCTCATTCATTGAACCTGCATTCACATAGGTTTTAACAACAGCCGGAGAATTCTCCATCGGAATCACAGCTACTCTGTATCCGTTTGACAGCTTGTACTTATAGAGTTTTAAGCCGTTTGGAAGAGATTCTGCGCCTAATTCCTTATAACCTGCAGGCACCTTTACATTAAAATCACATATAGCAGGCTTTAGTACGCTCACCTGCTGATATGATTTTACATCTTTATTCTTATTTTCTGCAGTGTTGTTTCCTTTAAAATAAACACTGTTAATCGCACCGACTTTCATAACCATATTATATAAAAAACAAATTTCCGGCTAAAATTGCTATTTTGTAAAGAAAAATAACAAAAAGGCTGTTTTAAAACAGCCCTTTGTTAAATCTTTATACATTCTGCCTATTTAGACGGAGTCACATTAATAAAAGGCATTGCACCGCCAAGCATATATTGAGGCATTTTGCCGTCCCACTTTTGCACAGCCTCATACTGTACAAGAGATTTGTTCTGGCTTAAGGCTCTTGCTCTTATTGCCATTGATTTTGCTTCTGCTTCAGCAGCGATAACCTTTTGCTTTGCTTCTTCCTCAACCTGTACTGTTTTATTTTTAGCCTTTAAAGCTTCCTGTTCAGCTGTAACTTTGCTTTCAATAGCACGTTCAAACACTTCAGAGTAATTGATTTCTGTCATCTGGAAATCTGTCACATTAATATAGTTATCCTTCAATTGTGTCTGCAGTTTGAACAGAATATCACCGGTAGCTTTTTCTCTGTTAGCAATCAAGTCCTGCGCATTCCACTTTCCGATAATATCTTTAATAGTACCTTCAACAACAGGAGTCAAAATTGTACTAACATAATCAATTCCGACTTCCTGGAAAAGCTTATTAACTTTATCCGGCTGTACATTATAGTTGATAACATACGTAATTCTTGCCTGCTGAATATCTTTTGTATAAACGGCTGTGGTTAATGTATTTTTCTGAGTCTTAACATTCATAGTCTTAAATTTCTGTATAAAAGGAAATATCAAGTGAAGCCCTTCGCCGTAACTTTCCGGTTCAACCTCACCGAGTCTTATTTTAATCCCGCGTTCTCCCGGACCAACCATAACAAATGGGTTGCACATCACAAGAAAACATACCAGCAGACATAAAACCAAAACCGGCATTCCAAATAACTTTTTGTCCATTTTCTTCCTTTCTTATTTTAAACCTATTAATGCTAATGCAACATAAAGTGCAGACACCAGAAATACAAAAGCTCCAAACAAAATAAGTATCTGCTTTCCATATTTCTGATATAAATTCTCTCCTGTTATATAGCACAAGGTTATAATACACAAGTTCACTAAAATAATCAGCGAGAGAAACAAAAATAAAATTCGTATTACCATCAGCATCCTCTTTCAAAATAATTGTAAATTAAAATGCCGGTATTATTATCATATGAAAGGTTGATTTTATGTTAAAATAATTCTTATGAATAGACTTTGCGTATTCGCACACTGGGATAGAGATAATATAATAGACGACTATGTTATTTATTATTTAAGAGCTTTAAAAGAGCTTTGCAATACAATAATCTTTGTTTCAGACTGCGATTTGCCGGAATGCGAAACAAATAAACTGGAAGGAACAGCAGATTATTTTCTGGCAAATAGGCATGGGGAATACGACTTCGGCTCATACAAAAGAGGTTTTCTTCTTGCTGAAGAGAAAGGGCTTGAGTATGAAGAACTGGTCTTTGCAAACGATTCTTGCTATGGTCCGTTTTTTCCGCTTAAAAGTATTTTTGAAAAAATGGACAAAAAAAATTGTGATTTCTGGGGGCTTACAAAAAATACTTACGGAATAATCATTGAGGAAGGTACTGGAAAATCCTGCATAGACCCGCATGTGCAAAGCTACTTTATGGTATTTAAAAACAATATTACAAAAAGTCCGGTATTTCATAATTTTATAAAAAGCGTAAAACATGAAGACTCCAAAAATGACATAATTATTAACTATGAGATAGGTTTAAGCAAGCTTCTTTTTAATAACGGCTTTAAATGGGCTGTCTATATTAATGCCTACACACATACGGAAAACTGCCTGCTCATTAAATGGGACAAGCTAATCAAGCGGAGACATTTTCCATTTCTTAAAACTGGCATTCCCAGAAGCGGTCTTTGGGTGGAAGGAGAGGTTAAAAATTGGGACAAAGTCATACTCTCAACCGGCACTAATTATCCCATAAAGCTTATAAAAACAAATGCCAAAAGGTTAAGGAATATGCAGGAAAATCTATATGCGCAAATGAATCCGTATAGAAAAATCCGCTATAAACTATTAAAAAACAGCCCCATGGAAATGCGCTGGATTGTAATTAATATTGAGAAGAATGTGTTTAAATTCCTAAACATTCTTTGCTTTAATAAACTCAAGAAGTTCTGAAACACACTTTTCCCAGCTAAATTTTTTTGCCCTTATTAAACCGCGTTCAATACACAATTCTCTAAAAAATGTATCAAAATACATTTTTCTGTATGCTTCTATAAGTTCTTCGTCATTATCAGGATTTATTTTTATACCGGCTTCGCCAATAACCTCGGGAAGAGATGAAACATTTGACGTAATAACCGGACATCCGCACTTCATTGCTTCCAATACAGGAAGCCCGAAACCTTCATATAAAGAGGGGTAAATAAACATTAAGGCGTTGGAATACAACGCCGGAAGCTCCCCGTCTTTTACATACCCTTTCATAATAATCTTTGATTTATCAAACTCGCCGATTACAGCATACAGTTCCTTTTCAAACTTCTTCCAGACTCCGCCTCCAAGTACAAGGTACAAATCATCAATCTTATATCGTTTTATAAATTCAAAAAAGTTTTTTATTGCAAAAATTAAATTTTTTCGTTTTCCAAGTGTGCAAAGGGAAAAAACATATTTCTTATCATTTTCCCGCTTTTGCGGAGCAAAATTCTCGCCTGCTCCCAGATATGTTGTCTTAATATTTTCCTCTTTTATAAATGGAAAGTACTTTAGAATGTCTTTTCTTGTATTTTCCGAATTTGTAACATAATAATCGCGCGGATTAATAGAATTATATATTTTCCAGCACCAGAGCCTTCTATCAGCAGGGACTCTGCCGGCTTCCAATATCGGTATAATATCGTGTATCATGCGAAATCGTTTAATATCAGCTTTTTCTATTTCTTTGGCAGGAGCTGTAAACGGAGAGAAATAAATATCAAACTCCTTTAACTGCTCCGCGTTATTTTTATTCTGCAGATAAAAAATATTTTCATAATACCTTGAAAGGCTCAATATAGCATATTGGAGTTTTCTCGGAGCAGATTTTACCAAGTAATTTAATTTTGCAAAAAAAAGATTTATTGCCGATTTTTCCTCTAAAAGCTTTATGCCGTTGAATTCCGTAACATTTTCTATAACTTCCTTCATAAAATAATATCTTTTAAAATTACAGCAAAATGTTATATCCATCTGCCTTTTTTTCATTTCTCTAAAAATATTAAGAGCAACAAAAAATACACCGGCTCTGTGTCCGGACTCTTCCAAATAATATGAAAGTTCTGTAGCATCAAATAGTATCTTCACTTCTTAGCCCTTAATATTTTATAAATACGATTCCTTATTTTTCGCAGAATAATAAAACATTTGTACATAAAATTGAAAGGGAATCTTCTCATATCTTCTGCTATACGCTTGTAAATATCCCTATCTCTTCCAGATACCGATAAGTATTCTGCAAATGGATATTTTGAATAATAGCAGTTTCTATTTTTTTCAAGCCTTTGATCCAGCGACGCCGAAGTTATAGAGCCAAAGTGATAAAAACAGACCGTATTTACAACGTAAACACCGTAACCAGCTAAAATCGCTCTGTATTTAATATCGTTATCCTCAAAAAATGCAGGCGAATAAATTTCATCAAATAAACCGATTTCATCCAGTACCGTCCGTTTTGTTACAACGCAGGAAAAAACACATTCATCAAAATTCTTTTCATATAAACTCTTGTAGCTAAAAGTTCTTTTAAAAAATTTTATATAGTCCTTTTCATTTGTGCTGTCAAAATGCGGATTAATATGTCTTGGTCCTGCAAATGCACATTTTTCCTTCTCAAAGACCTTCTCGCACTCTTCAAACCAATTAGGATAAAGTAATATGTCATTATTTAAAAATCCGATATACTCTCCCTGCGCAATCTCTATACCTTGATTATTTCCCTTAGAAAACCCCAGATTATCTTTATTTAATATAAGTTTTATTCCCAGCTCAGTTTCAAGCTTCTTTAAATATTCAACAGTCCCGTCCGTTGAGCCGTTATCAACAATAATAAGCTCAAAGTCATTTGTATATTTATACAAGCTCTCAATAAATTTTTTTGTATATTTAAGGTGGTTGTATGTCAGTGTTATAATACTAAGTTTCACAAAACCCTCCAAGCTTAATTTTACCTTAGAAGTAATTTAATGTAAAATTATTGTATGCAGGCAAATGTTTCTATTATAATGACAAGCTATAATTATTCAGAATACATCGCTGAAGCAATAGAAAGCGTTATAGCTCAAACGTACCGGAACTGGGAGCTGATTATCGTAGATGATGCTTCTTCAGATAATTCTGTCGATATAATACGGCGCTATGCTCTTAAAGATTCCAGAATAAAACTTTTTGTACATCCTCAAAATCGTGGTCTTGCATCCGCTGTTCAAACAGGCTTAAAGAATGCCGGCGCAGAATGGATTGCCTTTTTAGAAAGCGATGATATATTCATGCCCGATGCCTTAGAGGAGAAACTAAATGCGGTAAAAAATGGAGCAGACATGGTATTTACTGATGTCGAAATGTTCGGCGAAAAAGAACCGACCGAAAAAATGCAAAACTACTTCGACTACCTGCACCTATATTATATAAATCTAGATAATTCAAGATTTATTGAAAAATTCCCTGATATAATATATCGAATCAACCTTATACCAACATTTTCGGCTGTCATGATAAAACGCAGTATTTTGAAAAACTGCAAATTTAACTCTATCTGCAAAGCTTCGCTCGATTATTATTTATGGTCGCAAGTTTCCGAATATAAAATATATTACCTTCATAAAAAACTCACAAAATGGCGCATACACAGCGACAGCTACATTTCGCAGGACAAATACGGCTGGTTTAAAAAATATATCTTTGGAATTACTTTATACAAAAATACAATCAAGCATAGAAACCCGCTTTTAAAACCTTTTCTGCTCCTAAACTACATGCGCGCAAGACTGGTCTGCTTCAAAATAACTAAAAACTCTTTCAAAATAAACTTCGCAGATAATCGATTTGTTCTGGAGAAAAAATTTTCAAAATCTCATTAAGATATTTTGACCGTAAAACTTCATTAAATTCTTCAGCTGTCTATCATTTTCTCCAATACGATTGATAGAATACAAATTCTTTCTTTTAAAAATTCCTAATTGATAAAAAATATTTGTACAGGCAAGCGTCCTTATATGATTTTTTACAACTCTTATTTTTCTGTTATTTATAAGCGCCATAACCCAAAACCATATATCATCAGCAGTAGGTGCTTCTTTCAAGAAAATATCTTCTCTTAAAACCTCTTTTGAAAAACAGCCTGGCGGATACAGAACCCCTCCGACTCCGGTTAAAAAATTATCGTAACGTGCGCTTTCCTCTTCTATATGCTTATCCCAGCTTTCATAAGGAGCAATAACGCCCTCTTTTAGTTTTACTCTGTGCGCACGATGCACCTGTATATCCTGCGGATGCGTAATATACGAATGATATAGCTTCTCCAGCCAGTTTTTGGGATAATAAATATCATCATCTGCTGCAACAACTATTGCATTCGGAAACTCTTTAAATGCATAAACAGCCTTTGTATAAGATTTTATATCTTTCACAAACCTTATCTCCAGTCCGTTTTTTATAAACCTTGTAATCTCATACGGCAGATCATTTACGCCTTCAAATTCATCACTCAGCCACAAAATTATCCTGTCCGGCTTTATCGTCTGATTAAGAAGAGAATATAAAGATATAACAAGGTCATCAAAGCGTTCCTCATATGAAGTTAAAGAAACCACAACAGGAACTTCTCGCTTAATTTGATTTACTCCGGAAATACTGCCAAGATTATCCGCTTTATAACGTATAAGCGGATTTAGGACAAACCTAAGGTGAAATTTACAGTTTAAGAGATTTTTTACCATCTGTTACTTATCCTAAGCCTGTGTATTAAAAGACTTTCGAAGGGAGTATTGTTATTTGGCTTCTCTCTCATAAGCCTCTTTGACCAGTCTATAATTTTACGTTCAGCCCTCGTAAGTTCAAGATTAGATAAATCGAACAAGCCCAAATATACCAGCCAAGAATATTGGCTTGGATATTCAGAAACCAATTCTTCTATAGAACAGCTTATGTCCGGAACTTCCTGGTTTGCGCCTAATAATTTATAAATACCCTGTTTAACAAACCTGTCGTATGCTTTTTGTTTATTCAGGCTGAATGTTTCTATAAGTTCTTTCTTTATGCGATGCCAGCTCATATCATAATTTATATTATTTAAATATTCATCCTGCAAAGCCCTTGTTTCATCATCCAGCTCAAAGCCAAATCGCACTGAGAATTTCAGCCCTCTTATTATTCTTGTCGGATCATCTATAAAGCTCTCCTTGTGAAGCACACGCAGAACCTTATTTTTAATATCACGCTTTCCGCCAAAATAATCAACAATTTTTTCTTTATTTGTCGTTCTTCTCGCCATTGCATTAATGGTAAAATCCCTGCGCTTTAAATCCTCTTCAAGGGAACAGCCGATATTCTCTACAACAGGCAGATGCCCTTTTTTCGGGTATGTTTCCGTTCTTGTAGAAGCAATATCAATTTCTCTGCCGTCAATATTAATTCTTACGGTTCCGAATGCAGGATTTTCTTTTATTATATTAAAGTTTTTTGCCCGCTTTGCAAACTCAATAGCATTGCCTTCATAGCAATAATCCGTGTCAAGGCTGGGAATGCCGAGTATTTCATCCCTTATAACTCCGCCGACATAATACAAGTTTCTATTTTGCAGTTCCATCCTTTACCCTTTTATTATGAATAAGAGATGACACAAATGCACTCAGTATAAATGCAAGTCCCAAAAGACCTGTTACAACCTCCGGAACTTCATGGAAAGTTGATACAAACATCAAAACGGCTAAAGTTCCTATTGCCCAATGAGCCCCGTGTTCCAGATATAAATACTGATCAAGAGTCTTCTTTTCAACAAGCATAATCGTAAGCGACCTTACGAACATTGCACCTATAAACAAGCCTATTGTAATAATTAAAATATCCTGGCTTAAGGCAAAAGCGCCTAAAACACCGTCAAGAGAGAATGATGCATCAATCAATTCCAGATACAAAAAGCCTACAAGCCCTGAGCATTTAACAGTATCCGCACAAAGTTTTGCTCTTTCTTCCTGCCTTTTTTCAAGCCACTCCGCAAGTCCGTCAATAACAAGGTAAGTGATTATGCCGGAGATGCCTGACATAAATACACTCTGCCGGTTTTCGGGAGATATTTCAAACATCAAGAGCCCGAGAACGCACAGCGTTACAAGTGTACAAATTCCTCTGACTTTAGAAAGTTTTTGCAAGGCGTGTTCAATTCCTTTCAGCCAGTATACGTTCTTCTTTTCTTCTGTAAAGTAATCCATAAAGAGCATTAACAGGAAAGCGCCTCCAAATGCTACAATAGGCGCGTGCGTCAGATGCAGATAATGCGCATATGAATTGACATCATTAAGCGCCATGTCCAAAACTTTTAGAATATTAAGCCTTGCAAAAATAGCAACGACTAGGAGCGGGAACAGAAACCTCATACCGAAAACAGCAATCAAAATGCCCCATGTAATAAAACGATGCCTCCACTTTTCGGACATATGCTCAAGCTTCATCGCATTAACGACCGCGTTGTCAAATGACAAACTTACTTCCAGCACAGCAAGCACAAAAGCAATAAAAATGCAGGTCAGCCCTGTTCCGTGATGAACATGCTCGCCCCACAAATATGCACACAAAAAACCAAAAATTGTAACTATATACGAACCTAAAAAGTAATGAATCATGTTTCTCTCCTAGCTTTACCAAGATTATATTATAAGAAATACACGATGTAAATATTAATCTAAGCCCGTTATCCGATATTGCATCATAATTCTTTACAACATATTGTATAAAATGTTGTTTATGCTAAGATTAGATTATTCTTGAAATAGAAGGGTCGTAAAATTATGTATACAAAAGATTTAAAGAGGAGTTCAGTATGCATATAATAATACAAGCCGGAGGAAAGGGCACAAGACTAGAAGGTTTGACGCGGAATAAGCCGAAATGTTTGGTACCGGTAAATAATTTACCGATTCTATTCTATGCATTTCAGAAGTTCCCAAGCGCAGAATTTACGATTATAGCTGACTACAAAACCGATGTGCTTGAAAAATATCTGCAGGCTTTCGGTAGTAAATATAACTATAAAATAATAAAAGCTTCTAAAAAAGGAACAATCTCCGGTATAAAAGAAGCTATTTCTGAATTTCCGGACGATGAGCCATTCATGATAATGTGGTGCGACCTTATTCTGTCAAAGGATTTTGTTATACCGGATGTAAAAGGAAACTACATCGGAATTTCAAAAGATTTTGAATGCAGATGGTCATATGTTGACGGAAAATTTGTAAAAGAACCTTCAAAAGAAAACGGCGTTGCCGGATTATTCATCTTTGAGAACAAAAAAGTTCTTGAAGGTATTGAAGAAGAAGGCGCACTTGTCGGCTGGCTTGAAAAACAGAATATCAAGTTTAACCGGCTTAATCTATACGGTTCAAAAGAAATCGGCACTCTTCTTTCTTACGCTGATAATACAGATGATGCGCCAAGATGCAGACCATTTAACTCAATGGAATTTAAGGGCGATACCATAATAAAACGCGGGATTAATGAGCAAGGGCAGAAAATCGCTGTTGATGAGATTGCCTGGTATAAGCATGTAAAAGAATTAGGCTACAAAAATATTCCAGAAATTTATGAATACGAACCTCTCACTATGAAGAGGGTAAAGGGCAAAAACATTTTTGAATACGACTGCCTTACAAAGACTCAGAAACGCGAGATTTTGCGGAAGCTTATCGAAGCGCTAAAAGAGCTTCACAATCTTGAGCCGGCACAGCCTGTTAATTTACAGGATGTGGAGGACAATTTCCTAAACAAGACTTTTGACAGACTCTCTAAAGTCAAAAATCTTGTACCTTTTGCCGATAAAGAGTTTATCAAAATAAACGGCAATTATTACAAGAACGTTTTCTTTAACAAAGATGAGCTGAAAGAAGCGGTAAAATCCGTTTATCCAAAAGAGTTTAGACTTATCCACGGCGACTGTACATTCTCCAATTTAATGTTTGATACATACGATATGAAGGCTGTACTCATTGACCCGAGAGGATATTTCGGCAAGACAAAGCTCTACGGAGATGTGGATTATGACTGGGCAAAGCTCTATTACTCATTAAAGGGCGAATACGACCAGTTTAACCGCAAGAAATTTACTCTTGATATCCGTGAGAAAGATGTTGAGATGGCGATTAAGCCGAATAACTGGGCAGATATGGAAGAATTTTTCTTTGACTGTCTGCCGGGGGTAAATAAATTCAAGTTGAAATTACTCCACGCAATAATATGGCTCTCACTCACTACCTACGCTTGGGAAGACTATGACAGCATCTGCGGGGCATTTTATAACGGAATAATTAAACTGAATGAGGTGCTTTAGATGCTTAAACTATCGTCACTTAATCATACCTGGATATTAGACGTTGACGGAACTCTTGTAAAACATAACGGCTACAAGACTGACGGGGCTGATACGCTTTTAGACGGTGTTAAGGAGTTTTTTGCAAAAATTCCGCAGGAAGATAAAATTGTACTTTTAACAGCCAGAGAGGGGGAATATTTGGAGGAATTAAAAAGTTTTCTCAAGTCAAATAACCTTCGCTTTGATTACATTCTTCCTGATATGCCAATGGGTGAAAGGATTTTGATTAATGACGATAAACCTTCCGGCTTAAAATGTGCTTATGCTGTGTGCAAAGAACGCGACAGCGCGCTGAATATAGATTTTGAGGTAGACAAAGAACTGTAGATGAAGATATATAGCAATGAAAAGATAGATAATGTAAGAGAGATAAAGCTTTTCGGCTTCCCGATTTTTTCTGTGGAGAAGAACCGCGGAACCAAGCTTCAGAGCTTTTTGGGCGGAATTATAACAGCATATAAGACTTTTAGGGAAGATTACGTAACAAAAGACATCAAGTTTTTGGGGATAAGCACTTATAGATACATCCGCGAAGCCAATGACGTCAAGTGTTTCTTGTTTAATCACAAGTATAAAGAAAAATCCTTGAGCAAGGCTTTTTGCAAGAAATATAAAAAGCTTTTGTCAAATCATGATGATGTCTTTATCCTGCACGCAAATATCGGCGAGAGTGTAATATTTTTGCGCCTTGCCCGTGCTTATTTCAAAAAAATGGGTTCTAAAAAACCTTTGATAATAGGTTTGCAGAAGTATCACAGAGATTTGGTAAAAATGCTTTTACCGGAAGTTGACGTTGAGATAATAGAGCATGTAAAGATTTCTATGTATTCTGACGGGTTCAGCGAGGAGGGACATAATGTACGGCTGATATTCCCAAAGAGCCATTATGACAAAGTTGAGGCTGATTTGCGGGATAAAAATGCGCCTGTTAAACACTTTGTAGACCAGATATTGCTGAAGCTCGGACTGAATAAATCAGATTTTTCGGATGAAGAAGTTCATATTGATGAGTCTGTCAAAGCAAGCCTTCTGAAAAAAGTCCAAAAGATAGGCTTGAATATAGATAAATTTATATTCATTTCCCCGGAAGCCAATACTTGCGAGGCATACGACAGGACTTTCTGGTATAACATCAAGCAGGAGTATGAAAAGCAGGGGATTGATGTTTATTGCAATACCCGCGCCTACAATCCGGATTTCAAGGGCTTTAAGCACTGCGACTTAAACCTGTGCGAAGCCTATTACCTTGCTTCCCGCGCTCAAAAGATAATCGGGCTCAGAAGCGGAATCCTGGATTTGCTTGCGCTAAGCGGAAAACCAATCGTCGCACTGTATGCAAAGACTAGAAAACGCGATGCATTTGATATGCTTACGCTTGATGAAATGTATGAAGGTTTCAAGTTTAAAAATTTTAAAAATGTGGAAGAAGTTGTTAATAAGGAAGTGTGTAAGGCAATATGATAAATATGCGACGTATACAACATTTTTTTATAAATAGATGGACTTTGCTTATTGTAGTAACAATCGTTGTAGTTCTGTTGTGGAATAAACCTAAATTAGATGATGCACACTATTATGTTATTTCTTCTTTTGCAATAGTTTATACAGCAATTGTGGCAATTTGTGATTTCCGCGAAAAAAGAAAATTTGACAAGTTAAATTATGCAATAGAGCTGGTGGAATACTTTGATAATAAAGAACTGCGTGTTGCCAGAAACTTTACGAGAAATTTAAGAAAACCTATAGAAAGCGGTAAATACTCAGAAGACTTATTATTAAAATTCATAGAAAAACGGTATACATTCTGGGAGCTATTAATAGATGCAGATTTAAGGTATCTGCAAAAAGTTTGTAAACCTTGCGGGGATTTGGAGTTAAAAGATTCTCTGGTGTACTTATTCAACTATTGGCAGAAAGTTTATACGGCGTTGGAATATGAAGCGGTTGACAAAAAATATATCATGCACCATCTGGCGGGAGTATATAAGGAACAATATAAACGGTTCAAATTCTGGCTTGATTATCAGAAAGAAAACGGCGGAGACAAACTACAATGGGAAGATTTGAGAAAATTCTACGATTTAGTTTTCGATTATGTAAGAAGACAAAATGAAAGCGTGAAAACGCACAGCGTTGATATAGGTTTGTTACACCTGCCCATTATTCAATACTTTAGCAAAGAGCGCTGGGGATAATTAGCTGATATTGTTATAACGAAGAATAAATATTTTTCAATATTACTGAAGGATAAAAGAAGTTATAAAACTTAAGAAAGGATACATTATGATTATAAAAGAGAAACTTATTAACATTGGAATCGTAGGGTATGGAGTAATTGGTTCAGCATTAAAAAACTATCTTTCTGAAACTAATAGCATGTGTAAATTTTTAATAGTCGACCCGCCTAAAAACTACCATGACGATTTAAATAATGCTGATGTTATATTTATAAATATACATATTCCAACAATAAACCATATGCAAGATTTATCGTTGTTGAAAAATATTATACAAGAATTACCTAATAAACCTATTTTTATAAGAACAACCGTCCTACCTGGCACATGTGATAAATTAGCCAAAGAATTTAATAAAAAAATCTATTTTATGCCAGAATTCCTTACCGAAAGAACTGCAAGCTTAGATTTCACCTCTCAACCAATGATATTTACTGGGGAAATAGATCTGTTACAAACAATATTTAAAAACAAAAAATATATATGTATGTCAAATATAGAAGCTGAAGTAACAAAATATGCACATAATGTTTTTGGTGCTTTAAAAGTTACATACTTTAATGAAATATATAATATTTGCAAGATGTTGAATTGCAATTATGAAAATGTACACAGGGGTACTCTATTAAGTGGATATATAAATGACACACATACTTATGTTCCTGGTCCTGATGGGAAATTAGGCTATGGTGGAAAGTGTTTCCCTAAAGATATAGAGGCATTTAGTGGTTTTGTTTCTGATACAGAATTCAAAAATTTACTATTGCTTGTCGAAAAGATTAATAGAAATTTTCGTGGAGAATAATTATGTCAGATATAAAAGTTTCAATAATACTTCCTGTGTATAATGTTGAAAATTATATTACACAGTGTCTACAGTGTCTAATTGCTCAAACATTTAATAATATCGAAATAATTTGTGTTGATGATGAATCAACCGATAATACTATGAAAATTTTAAGAGACTTTGCCTCTAGGGATAAAAGAATTAAAATTTATACGCAAAGACACCAATTTGCAGGTTCTGCTAGAAATTTAGGCTTAGAAAAAGCTGTGGGTGAATATGTTATGTTTCTTGACCCAGACGACTATTTTGATATTACAATGGTTGAAAAGTTATACAATAAAATTAACTTTGATAACACAGATGTTACATTATGTGGTATTTACTATGTATTAAAAAATAATGTAATAAAGTATATTAATCCGTATTATGATACTATTTTATATAATCAATTTGATAATGCAGTATTTTCTGTTAAAGAAATTAAAAATGATATTTGGAAATTTCATGTATACCCAGTAAATAAAATTTATCGTCGTTCATTTTTGAATAAATATGATATTAAGTTTCAAGAAATTGAAAACACAAATGACGCTAGTTTTGCTTTTCAAGTTTTGATAAATGCAACAAGAATATCTCTTTTAAATGAAGGCTTTTACTACTATAGGTTCTATAGACCCAATAATACAAGATTAACAAAAGGTAAAAACTTGCAAGCTGTTATTGATGCATATGAGGAGTCATATAACAAATGTTCCAAAAGTGAAAACTTTAAAAACGTAAAAGATGGCTTTTTGAGTATAATATCACAAGCTTATATTTGGCATTTTTCTAATTATTGTAAAACAGAAATTCCAGAAAATGAATTTTATTATAACCACATAAGAAAATTTTTAAAAAAAATAAAATGTGATAGTCCAAATGCTTTACAATTGTTAAAAGAAGATAACTTATTTCTATACAATACTGCAGAAAACATAATGAAATATGATTATCATAATTATTATGTAGGAAATAAAAGTAATAAGATTTTAAAAAACGAATATTCTCAAAAATACCATAAGTTAAAATTGTTTGGAATAACACTGTATAAAGAGAAATCAGAAGTAGATGTGTTTATCAAAAAAGTTTTAGGTATTATAATTAGGAAAGAACCTAAAATATTCATAAAAAATTATATTAATGATATTATTTCTTGTTTAAGTTGTACAAAAGGTGATACTATTTATTTTTTTAATGACCATTTAGGTGAAACATACATATATAGCAATATTATCAAATATCTAATAAAAAAAGATAGTATTCAAAATTTAAAAATTGTCTTTCAAACAGAAGCTCAATTAAATTTATTCAAAATGTTTTATCATCACCCTTTTGAATATACTATAAAAAAAAGTAGTAGAATTGAGAGAATACTTATTTCAAACTACTTATTTAATAAAAAACAATACAATGGTATTAGATTATGTATATTAATGCCAGATAAATTTTGGAGAACTAAGTCTATTCGAAAAAATCATATATATAATGAAATCTTGAAATCATTAAAATTAAATAAACCAAAATGCATATTTTCATACCCAAAGTATAGTATTAGTACTCAAAAAGCTGTTATAAAAAAAGCTCTAGATATAGGGTTAAATTTACAGAATTTTATATTTGTAACTCCAGAAGCCCAATCTATTACAAACACTGATGAAGCCTTTTGGGATGAAATATACAATTTTATTAAAAAGAAAGGCTTTGATATATTTATAAACAGCATTAGTGAAATTAGAAAACCTCTATTTGCTAAACATTGTTCATTAACCGTAGAGGAAGCTTTTATATTGGCGGAAATGTCTAAAGGCATTGTGGGGATTAGAAGTGGATTAATAGATGTGTTCAGTCAAATAAAAGTACCTAAATATATAATTTATAATGATGAAAATAGAATTTTAAGAAATTCTATTCTATATTTGCCTAACGTACAAAATGATCTTACTAAAGAATATGATTTTTATAGAGATAATATAAAAATTTTAAAAGATATAAAACAAGATTTTAATAAAGACCTGAATAAATTAAATCTCCATAAGCAAGACTAGAAATTTATCACAAGTTACAAATCATGCGAACGTTATTAAATATCTATGTAGGTGAGTACAATGAAAAAAATATTGCAGTTAATTTTTTCAGTAAAGAATAATAATAACCATAAAGTCTGGACTATTTTTGGCATAAAAATAAAATATTTTGATAAATTTTACTTTTATAAAAATAACTTAGGGAAATTAAATTTATTTACTAAAAGGAATATTATAAGAAATGCGCTGATACAACTAGAAGGTCTGTATAAGTTAAAACCTTTAAATAAGTTTGTTTATTTCAAAGATGAAATTAAGGCGTTCTATCTCTTGAAAGAAAAGTTTGAATATTTTATTTTGGGGCATCTTAATATCCCTCAAATAGAATTTACATTAACAACAAAATGTACTCTAAATTGTAAAAATTGCACAAATTATATTCCTCGATTAGCTCAAAATGAGCACGTAAATATACCTTTTGATGATTTTAAGCTTTATTTTGATAATCTGACAAGATCTGTCAATAAAATATACAATCTTTTACTTATTGGCGGAGAGCCATTATTAGTGAAAGATTTAGATAGGTATCTTGAATATGTCGCAAGGAATCAAAAAGTAAAAAATGTATGGATTACAACAAATGGAACATTGTTAATGTCTGATAACTTAATAAAAACAATAAAAAAATATAAAAATAAAGTCACTATATGGTTATCCAATTATTCCGCAAACCCTGAATTAAAAAATATTTTAAAACATGAGAAATTACTTGAACAAATAAAATCTACTGACGCAGATTTAGTTTATAATAAAGATTTACATTGGTCGTATGTCTCAGATAATTTTTTGGCTAATAATCGTAGCAAATCTGAAAATATCAAATATTTTGAACAATGTCTCAACCCTTGTCTTGCTGTTTTTGGAGACGAATTATTTATCTGCCCCAGAGCTGGGACTTTTTATTTAAAAGGATTGTATAAATTTGATAAAGGGGAAGGTGTTTCTTTAAAAAATAATAAAGATTTAAAAAAACAACTTGTAGATTTTTATAGCAGAAATTATTTTGGTGCATGCGACTTTTGTAACAAACTTACAGATATAAAACAACCTCGAATAATACCTGCTCTGCAATTAACAAATAAAGGTATGAATATGGCAAAAACACGCATGGCTGTAGAGAGAGAGAGAGAGAGAGAGAGAGAGAGAGAGAGAGAGAGAGAGAGAGAGTAATCCCTCTATTTGAAAATTATCCTTGGGGTATAGCATCATAAATAAAAGAGAAAGGTTTAAGTGAATAATAACAATAAAACATACAAAGTAACAGTTATAATACCTGTGTATAATACGGAAGAATATCTTAAGCAATGTTTGGACAGTGTTGTCAATCAGACATTGCAAGATATAGAAATCTTATGTATTGATGACGGCTCAACAGACAATTCTTCAGCTATTTTGCAGGAGTATGCCAAAAATGATGATAGATTTGTTATTATAAAAACTCATCATATCGGCATTGGTCCGGTTAGAAACTTGGCTTTAGAGAATGCCAAAGGTGATTTCATAGTATTTGTTGACTCTGACGACTGGGCAGAGCCTAACTTGTGCGAAAAATTATATAACACCGCAGTTAACAAAAATGCGGACGCGGTATACTGCTCTAATACTGTTTGGGAAAATGATACAGAGATGCAACCCCCTCCCCTAAGCCAAATTTTCGAGCATTATAAGCTAAAAATCAAGCAAAATGAAATATTTACATTTGATGATATTGCCAATTATAATATGACACTTTGTTTAACCCCTTGGGCAAAAATTTTTAACAGAAAGTTTTTGTCAGCAAATAATATCCGTTTCGGCGAATACAGCTGGGGCGAAGACCAATTGTTTAATATGCATGTCAGACTTTTGGCTAAAATGTGTTATATAGATGATTTTTTATATAACTACAGGAAAGGAAGAGTCGGCAATTCCGGAAGTTTAGCAAACTCTTTTCCGATAAAACAAATCTACAATGATATAAAGAAGCTTTATTATTCATACAACAAAGAACAATATCTTGATAAAAGCTTATTACAATGGGCGCAGGTCTTTCCAATCTGGGGCTACCACAAATTAGCAGAAAGCGAGCGGAAAGCTTATCTAAAAAATTGTAAAAGCTTTATGACTAAAGCTCAATACAAAATGCTAAAAAGACGATTAGGACTTGACACGTTGAATAATATTTTAAAAAGGACTTTTTCAGTAGAAAATGAATACTCAAATAATGAAAAATATAAAATAATCTGCCTTCTGGGCAAAAGAATAAAAGTAAAAAGCTGGCGATAAAACTCCCGCCCTTACCCGCCCCTTGAGGGAGGGTCGAAATCTCCGATTTCGGGGAGGGGTCAAAGGCACTTACAGAAAGGAAAACACATTGGATTTAATAAATAAAATCAAAACCACCCAAGCTTATATAAACTACAGCCGTATGTGGCCGTATGTAAAGCCATATTGGTTCCGCGCACTTCTCGCAATGCTGATATGCATCCCGATAGGGTCGCTGGATGCTGTTATAGCACTGTCACTCAAACCGTACATGGATTTAGTTATGGTGGAAAAAACTGTAGAATCCCCCTGGTATATTCCTTTCGGAATAGTTGCTTTCACTTCTATACAAGGACTGCTTAACTACACAGCAACTTATCTAAACACCTGGGTCGGAGGTAAGATTACTAACGATCTTAAAATGTCGCTGTATAAAAAAATGCTTACATTTGAAACAGGTTACTTTGACAGAAAAAAATCCGGAGATATTGTATTTAGATTTAATAACGACGCCGATGTCGCCTGCTCCGGACTTCTCGACAACCTCAAAACCTTTGTTTCAAGGATTTTCTCATCAATATCCCTTGTATGTGTGCTTTTCTACAACTCATGGCAATTGGCTCTTATTGCAATAATAATCCTCGGATGCGCATTCGCACCGCTTGCAAATATCAGAAAACGCATCAAATCCGTTATGGATAAATCAGTAACCGCCGGCTCTGCAGTTATTACCGCATACAATGAGTCTTTCGCAGGAAACAAAACAATAATTTCGTATAACCTCGCAAACCAGCAGGAAAAGAAATTCAAAGATATTCTATCCAATATCTTTACACTGAAAATTAAAATGATACAGCGCACCTCTTGGCTTTCCCCCATGATGCACGTAATAGTTTCCATAGGTATCGGTATTGCAATCGGCTACGGCTCTCACCTTATCCTTACCCATAAGATTACAAGCGGAAACTTCGTATCATTTATTACCGCGCTTATTATGCTCTATCAGCCTGTAAAAAACCTCGGAAATAACTTCAATTCCGTGCAGTTCTCATTTATGGCAATAGAACGTATATTTGATGTGCTTAATCTTAAACCGAAAATACAGGATAAACCAAATGCAGTAGAACTTAAGGGCATTCAAAGAGATATAGAATTTAAGAATGTAAACTTTGAGTATCTTAAAAACAAACCTGTGCTTAAAAATATAAATCTGCATATTAATAAAGGCGAAGCTATAGCGTTTGTCGGGAATTCCGGCGGTGGAAAATCTACAATAGTAAGTCTGATTCCGCGTTTCTATGACATTAAATCCGGCTCAATAACGATTGACGGAATTGATATCAGAGATTATACTCTTCACTCACTCCGTCAGAATATCGCAGTTGTTTTCCAGGATAATTTCTTATTTTCCGGTACAATTAGGGAAAATATTCTTCTTGGTAACAAAAACGCATCGGAAGAACAAATTAATCAAGCTGTAAAAATGGCATATCTGGATGAATTCATTGCCACTTTAAAAGACGGTTTAGATACACAAATAGGCGAGCGGGGAATACTCCTTTCCGGCGGTCAAAAGCAGAGAGTTGCAATAGCGCGTGCATTCTTAAAAGACGCACCTATAATTATCTTAGATGAAGCAACATCTGCGCTTGACAACAAAGCCGAAGCAATCGTACAAAAAGCAATAGATAACTTGATGAAAGATAAAACCGTATTTGTAATTGCCCACAGACTTTCAACAATCCAGAATGCGGACAAAATCGTAGTTATCAACCAAGGCGAGATTGTCGAAACCGGAACCCACACAAAACTTCTTAACATCCCAAACGGCGCATACAAGGCTCTTTATGAGATGCAGTTTAAGAAGCAGACGGCAGGAGTATGAGGTTAGGTGACTAAGTGACTGGGGAAAATGGAAATTCGTGAAGAGTGAATAGTGACTTGTGGTTATAGAATTTCTTTAATTGTGACGCGTTTACTTATATCGTTTTTAATAGCTCGCTTCACTCTTCACTCTTCACGCCTCACCAACTCACAGGTCTGACACCTCTCCCTAAACATCTCCTGTGAGGCACTGCTGTTTAAGAAACTATTTTTGTACTATAATCAAGTTATGGAAGAGTACATTAAGAAAAGCATTAAAACAAAAGAGCGAATTCTTGAGGATAAAGAGCTTCAAGCTGAAATTAAAAGGTCTGCCGATGCAATTATAAGTGCATATAAAAACGAAAAAAAGGTGCTTATTGCTGGTAACGGAGGCTCCGCAAGCGATGCACAGCATATAGCTGGAGAACTCGTCGCGAAATTCAAGTACGTAAGAAAGGGACTCTCTGCCTTTTCTCTTGGCGTGAACAGCTCTGTTATTACTGCCGTAGCTAATGATTACGGATACGAGCATATATTTGCAAGACAAATTCAAGCCTCTGGAGTGAAAGGCGATATTTTTATCGCAATATCAACTTCCGGTAAATCCGAAAACATTATTCTTGCCCTCGAGGAAGCCCACAAAAATGGATTAATTACTATAGGGCTTACCGGCTCTGAAAAAAGCCCTGCGGATAAATTCTGCAATTACTTAATCAAGGTGCCCTCCCAAACAACTTCTATTATTCAAGAAGCGCACATAATGATTGGTCATATTATATGCGGAATAGTCGAAGAAAATTTATTCAAACAATAATGAAACTCTTCATGTATGAAAAGTTTGTTTGAATTATAATAAGTATGTATAAATATACATTTTAGACACTAGAGGAAATAAACTATGGAAAAGAAATTCAAACGTGTAAAAACGAAGATTGTAGCTACACTTGGTCCTGCTACATCTAATTATGAATCAATTAAATCGCTGGTTGAAGCCGGTGCTACTATGTTTAGACTTAATACTTCACACGGCACGGAAGAAGGTCACGCAGCAAATATTGCACACATCCGTAAAGTTTCTAAAGAAACCGGACGTTATATTCCTGTTATGATAGACCTTCAAGGACCAAAAATCAGAGTAGGAAATATTCCGAATCCAATTGCTATTTCAGAAGGACAGGAAATTATTCTGGAAGCAACTGACGACGTTAATAATCCGGAAATTATTCCTGTAGACTATGAAGGTATTGCAGACGACGTTAAAGCCGGCGACAAAATTTTGCTGGATGACGGCAAAATCGGGCTTGAAGTTATTGAAGTAAAAGATACTAAGGTAAAAGCAAAGGTTTTATACGGTACTGAAATCAGACCAAGAAAAGGGATTAACCTGCCTGGTTCTACTGCAAGCTTAGATGCAGTAACAGAAAGGGATAAAGAATATATAAGATTTGCGGTTGAATATGATGCTGACTATCTTGCTCTTTCATTTGTAAGAGAAGCTAAAGACATTGAACTTGCAAAAAAATATACTCAAGATTTCGGCGGAAAAATCCCTGTTATCGCCAAAATTGAAAAACCGCAGGCTGTTGAGAAATTAGAAGAAATTCTTAAGGTTTCTGACGGCATAATGGTTGCCCGTGGTGATTTGGGTATAGAAATGTCACCGGAAGAAGTTCCGATTGTTCAAAAGTATATTGTCGACCAGACAATCCGCGAAAGAAAAGCTTGTATCGTTGCGACCCAGATGCTTGAATCTATGATAGAAGAACCTATCCCTACAAGAGCTGAAGCAAGCGACGTTGCAAACGCGATTCTTGACGGTACGGATGCTATTATGCTTTCCGGAGAAACTGCTATGGGTAAATATCCGGTAGAAGCTGTCAAAATGATGAAGAAAATCGCTTCAAATGTAGAAGGATGCAACTTCTGTCTTTCAAATCTTGACTTAGAAATGAATGACAATTATGAGTTATCACCGCAGGCGATTTCAAATGCGGCCGTAAAAATGGCTGAAGACCTGCAGGCAAAGGCCATTATGACATTTACACACAGCGGATATACTCCAAAACTGCTTTCCAAACTAAGACCGTCAGTCCCGATTATTGCAATATCTGACTGCGAAGCAACCTGCAGAAGACTTTGTCTGTATTGGGATATCTTTGCAGACTACAAAGAATGGGATACTGTTTTGGATGCTGATTTGTTAGGAAAAATCGATGAATATATTCTTGAAAATACAAACTTCAAGAAGGGTGAAAGAATTATCATCATCGGTTCTATTCCGAAACTCATTACAGGAAGAACGAACTTTATAAGGGTTCACAGAATAGGCGCACCTTTAGAAAAGTAAAATAGAAACTTCTAAGAATAAAAAACAGGAACTAAGTTCCTGTTTTTTATTTATGTTTTGATATTACTAAAATATCTTATAAATCAAATAATAAATAATGGATGACAGAATCATGCATGCCGGTATTGTCAGCACCCAAGCTGTCACAATATTCCCGACAATTCTCCATTTAACTGCGTGAGCGTGGAATGTAGAGCCTACGCCCATAATAGCAGTAGATATAACGTGTGTTGTACTCAAAGGAATACCGAAATGCGATGCCGTTAGAATAAGCCCCGCAGCGGAAGTTTCAGCAGCAAAACCGTGAATAGGCTTCAGTTTAATTATCTTATGTCCCATTGTTTTAATAATTTTCCAACCGCCGTTCATAGTTCCAGCTGCCATCATAAAAGCACAAATGAGGATTACAAAAAGCGGAATTTCAAAATCGCCGTTCGGACCTTTATGCAGAACACCGCCGGCAAGGAGTGCAAGAGTTATAATACCCATAGTTTTTTGCGCGTCATTAGAACCGTGGCTTAATGCCATCAAGCCGGATGACAACAACTGCAGTTTTCTAAAGCGTTTATTAACTTTCTGCGGATTAGTTCTATAAAAAATTCTGATAAGCAGAAGCATTAAAGAAAACCCTACACAGAAACCCAGCACTGGCGATGTAAACATAGGTATAATAACTTTGTCCATTAATGTTGCTACATGCACAGCGCTAAACCCTGCTTTTACAATAGTTGCACCTAGAAGTCCGCCTATCAAAGCATGCGAAGAGCTGGACGGCAGACCGAGGTACCATGTAAATAAGTTCCAAAGAACGGCCGCCAGAAGTGCGCAGAATATTACAGTTAATGTAATCATTTCAGAATTAACAATTCCTGCACCGATTGTCTTAGCGACGTGTGTTCCTGTCAACGCCCCGATGAACTCAAGACCTGCTCCAAACAATACAGCGTGCCTCGGAGATAAAACTTTTGTAGACACAACTGTTGCTATGGCATTTGCGCAGTCGTGAAAGCCATTTATGAATTCAAAGGTTAGTGCTACTGCAACAACGGCTATTAGTAAAAATATAGTTATCATATGTTCTTAATTCCTAACTTTGTTTTAATGCAACATTTAATATTGCGTCAGATATGTGATAACAAGTATCGAGGGCATTTTCAACTTCTTTGTATATGTCCCTAAGCTTAATAACTTCCAGCGCGTCATATTTTCCAGAAAATAAATCTGAAATTGCTTTTCTATGAACTCCGTCACCGTATGTTTCCAGTTCCTTCATTTCAATATTTAACTTGGTGATGAGTTCTACATCACTGACTTTCTTAAGGTTTTTAATAATTTCACCTAACTTATCAGCAGCATTTACTAAAGTTAAAGCCTGTTCTTTCATTTCTTCAGTGCATTTTATTAATCTATACACTTCCAAATTCAAACAGGCTTTTGCAATTCTTTTATTAATTTTATACAGCTTTACTGCTATATATTGAATGTCTTCCCTCTCAAGCGGTGTAATAAAACTTTTGTTTAATTGTTTTAATGTAAGTTTTAATGAAATAGAACCTTTTTTCTTATATTTTAAAACTTGTTCTTTCTTTTCCGGTGTCATACTAGAACAGATAATGTCATAATATAACCGCGCCGACTCTTTACATATCTCCGCACTGTTTTGGAACAGTGTAAAGAACATCTTATCTTCCGGCGGCATGATATACGACATCAAATTAAACTTTGGCATTGTTTTGCCCTCCTATATCCATACAACTCAAGTGTACACAAAAAGCATTGTTTGATAAAGTGATTTTTAACAAAAATTAATAAATATTTAACAAGGCTTTTTATGTTAAAATTGTTTTATGGAGAGAATATTAGTAACAGGCGGTGCCGGATTTATAGGGTCACATTTATGCAAAAGATTACTGGAGGACGGAAATGAGGTAATTTGTCTTGACAATTTTTTCACAGGTTCTCTTGATAATATAAAACAGCTTCATGAATATAAGACATTCAAACTTGTTACGCATGATATAACAGAGAGTTTTTCTGCTGATATTGACAGGATATACAATTTAGCCTGCCCTGCAAGTCCTCCGCATTATCAATACAATGCAATAAAGACAATAAAAACTTCGGTTCTCGGTATTATTAATATGCTTGAGCTTGCGGACAGATGCAAGGCTCGGATTCTTCAAGCTTCTACCAGCGAGGTCTACGGCGACCCTATTGTACACCCGCAAAAAGAAAGTTATTGGGGTAATGTTAATCCTATCGGCATAAGAAGCTGTTACGATGAAGGGAAAAGATGCGCTGAAACCCTTATGATGGATTATCACCGGCAAAACAGCACTGATATAAGAATTGTCAGAATTTTTAATACATATGGTCCCAATATGCTTCCTAACGACGGGCGGGTTGTATCAAACTTTATTATACAGGCACTAAAGAATGAAGATATAACAATATACGGCAACGGGAGCCAGACACGTTCATTCTGTTATATAGACGACTTAATCGACGGACTGGTAAGAATGATGAATTCTGACTGCATTGGACCTGTTAATCTTGGCAATCCGTCAGAGCGGACAATTTTAAACTTGGCAGAACTGATTATAAAATTAACAGGTTCTAAATCAAAAATAATACATATGCCTCTTCCTGCAGATGATCCGGTTAAAAGGCAGCCGGATATAACCACTGCAGAATCAGTTCTGAACTGGAAGCCGAAAGTCGGGATTGAAGAAGGGCTTATGAAAACAATTCAGTATTTTAAGGAGCTTTTATAAATGAAAGTTTGCGTAATTGGAACAGGATATGTGGGATTAGTTGCCGGTACCTGCTTTGCAGAAATGGGCAATGATGTTATATGCGTTGATAACGATTTAGAAAAGCTTAAGAGTCTTGAAAACGGTGTTATTCCGATTTACGAACCAGGGTTGGAAGACTTGATTATTACTAATGTAAAAGAAGGGCGTTTAAAATTTTCCTCAGATTTATCAAAATCTGTCAAAGAGTCGCTTATTTGTTTCATTGCAGTAGGGACACCGCAGGATGAAGACGGATCTGCTGACTTAGAACACGTATTTGAGGTTGCGGAAAGTATCGGCAAAGCACTTGATGAATATAAAATTATTGTAGACAAATCAACTGTGCCGGTAGGAACGGCAGATAAAGTCCGTGGAATCATTTCTAAATATACAGATGCCCCGTTTGATGTGGTTTCCAATCCGGAATTTTTAAAACAAGGTGCGGCTGTAGAAGACTTTTTACGACCGGATAGGGTGGTCATAGGAACAAGCTCTGAAAAGGCAAAAAAGATTATGCTGGACTTATACTCCCCATTTGTAAGAAACCAGCATCCCATTATCGTAATGGATGAAAAATCCGCCGAAATGGTTAAATATGCTTCAAATTCATTTTTGGCTGTCAAAATTTCATTTGCCAATGAGATTGCAAATATATGCGAAGCTGTCGGAGCTGACGCTAACCTTGTCCGGCTTGGAATGTGTGCCGATACAAGAATCGGTACAAAATTTTTATATCCGGGTATTGGTTTTGGCGGAAGCTGTTTCCCGAAAGACATTAAGGCTCTTATTAAGACTTCAAAAGACTATAATACCGGATGTGAACTCATTCAATCCGCTTATAATATTAACCAAAGACAGCGCGAACTTTTTGTTCAAAAAATCCTCCGCAGATTCGGCACAAATCTTAACGGTCGTAAATTCGCAGTCTGGGGACTTGCCTTTAAGCCAAAAACTAATGACATGAGAGAAGCACCTTCTATTACTATAATTAACAGACTGCTGGGGCTTGGTGCCCAACTAACCGCCTACGACCCAAAGGCATTTGAATATGCAAAAAGAATCTGGGGTGATAAAATTTCATATTCTGATGCCTCATATGATGCCTTGAGGGATGCTGATGCTCTGCTGCTTTTGACAGAATGGAATGAATTCAGAAATCCGGATTTTGAAAAGATTAAATCACTCCTAAAAACCCCTGTCATATTCGACGGACGCAATCAGTATAACTCATTCAACCTTGAGGGTTTTGAATACTTCCAAATGGGCAAGGGGTAAAGGGGTAAAGGTACGGCTAGCTGCAGGACGCAATACTTTGTACCACTAACATTAAAAGGTGTATCTTTTCGCATCCCAATATGATAAAATTACGGAATGAGTAATTATAAACGATATTTTACCAATAATTCAAAGCCTGTTTTTATAACATTTGTTACATATAATCGCAGAAATATACTAATTCCCAATATAGGTCTTTTAAGAAATAGTTTTAAATATGCAAAAAATCAGTATAAATTTACGATTATTGCAATATCAGTTTTACAAAACCACTGCCATATGCTTATTCAAGCCCAAAATACAAATGAACTGCCTATAATTATACGGAGTATAAAATTCTATTTTTCACATTATATATCCAGTGATTACCTTTGCAATGATATAACAGAATCCGCAATTAAACGTGGTGAAAAAGGGGTTTGGCAAAGAAGATATTATGATCATATTATACGAAATGAAAAGGATTTAATGCGTCATATAGATTACATTCACTACAATTCTTATAAGCATTACAAAATTTTCCCGAAAGATTGGCAATATTCATCATTTAAACACTTTGTACATAATAATTACTATGATATAAATTGGTGTAATTTTGATGATAAGTATTATATCAATCAATTAGAATACGAATAAAACCTATCATGCGTAGGGTGTAAATTTTTGCACCAATTTTTTTATAAACAAATATCACGCCGACAAATTTTAATCTGTTAATCTCATTCAATCTGGATGGTATTGAATACTTCCAAATGGGCAAGTGGCAAAGAGGCTATCGTAGGGTGCAATTTTTTGCACCCCAAATTTTTTTTTTAACAAATATCACGCCGCCATTTTTTTTAATCGGTTAATGGTGCAAAGAATTGCACCCTACAGACTACAGATTATTTAGCATTCTTTTTATTGATTTCTGTAATTGCTTCTGACAATTTCTCCCAATCGTCATTTGAACCTGCTTGGTTTACGATCTGCTCTGCTAAATCTTTATCCTCTGATGTCGCATGCATATTTGTCGGATTTTGCAGATAAGCCAATCCCAAAGCATCACCTGGATGAATACCGCCGTCATTATCTATAACAAGGATAAATTGATCTGGGCTTGTATGGTCAGCATCATATATATGGTTATCGCCTTTACCTTCACCATCCATATCAAGAGTTAATGTTGTTCTATAAGCAAGTCCTTGAATTGTTTCATTACTAGCAATTTCTTCTGTATTAAATTCCCATAGCATCCCATCACTAGTTGTAAATATAATAGTACCATTGCGGGTATTATTGCCAGTCGCCTCAACATCACTAGATAAATTTAAATGATGAGATAATATTGCAGGGAATTTATTGACACCACTACAATTAACGTCATCATTATAAGGTGCAATTTCTGGTTGCAAATCAGAATACATTCCAGTTTGCTCAGGTTCACCTGCATTATTATAGCCTGACGGCCAGTACAATGCCGGATTTCCCATAATTTCATCTGTTAAAGTTGTTAATGTATTATAAGCTTTTATATACATTGCCTTATTCTTATCCGGCACAATATTCATAATAGCCGGAGCTGTGATTGCTGCTACAACACCAATAATAGCCATTGTTATTAGTAATTCTTGTAAAGTAAAACCTTTTTTAAACATAATTATCCTCGCTTCTTATTCTTTTTCTATTATAACATATATTAGAAAGAAACAGAATAGTTACATAATAAAAAGTATCATAGATTCTTCAGACTCATTTCATTGTTGCTTCCGTCCTCTAAATGACAAAATTTAGACTACAAGAATTACTTTTTATTTTTAATTTGTAAATTTTTGTAACAAAATTGTTTAAAACTCTAAAGTTTTCTAAAAATATGCCGTAAATATTAGTACAAATGTAACACAATACATATTATGTAACGTCAAAAGTAACACAACAGGGAAAAGAAAATAGGAGATTTACAAATGTCAAACGATGTATCAAGAGTTTATCAGTTTTTAGCAACAAAGGGCGACTGGGTAAGCGCAGCTGACCAAGACGGTGACGACAAAATAACAAAGTATGAATTCCGTACATATATGTATGACAATTTTGACTGGGAAAACTTAGAGGGCTGGAACGGTGAAGAATCAATGAAAGATGATTTGGTAAACAGCTTCTGGAAAACAATTGATACAAATCAGGGCGGTAAAATCAGCGGTACAAAATTGAAAAATAAAAATGCTCTTGATGACAAAGAAATCGCCTCTATGGAAAATAAAATTGCAATTTACGAAAAATTAAATGAATATACTGCAAACCTGCAAGCTCCTTCTATTATTTCTAATACAAGCGGTTGGAAAAATTCTGTAGTTCAAGGGCTTGCGGCTCTTGTAGAAAAATATACCGGCAGCGCAGATGATTTAGAAGCTTATCTTGATGAACACGTTACGTCTATTATGAATAAGACTACAGCGGATTATTTTGCGAACGACTATATTGGCTCAGAAATGGCAGATATTGTTAAAGAATACGGATATGCCTATGCTGATGATGAGACTCTGCAAGGAATGATTGACAACTACATACAAAATATTCCGGAAGGTTCTGACGAGTATGATATTAAAGGAACTGTAACATCTATTATAGACGCATATATGGCAACAGCGGGATTAAAAGAAGATAATGCCTTTGATATAAGCACATATGGATATAATGTTACAGATACTTCCCCCTTAAATGACCTGCAGAAAACGATTGTGGAAAAGAACCTGCAGAATAATCTTGAAGCTATAAAGAATGAAGCGGACTACGCTGATAACAGCGCTGCTTATGACGCTGCAGTAACAAATTATATAGAATCCGTATTATCAGAAGCAACATTCCAAGACTTTAATACAATCAAGTCTTATGGCATAAATGAATTCAAAGCAAGCGATTTCTACAAAAATGCAAAAGCTAGTTTTGAATTAAAGAATATCTTAAACTGCGAAGAGGGTTCAGAACTATACAATGCCATAAAAGAAGCTCTTGGCGAAACGATTGCAAACGCACTTACTGATGGTGTATACTTAACAGATTCATACCTGCCCATTGTTAATGATGTAACAGACAGGGTGCTAAAAAATGGAGAATTTGTAAAGAATGGTACACTTGATAAAGAGGCTTTAATTCAATATGTTGTAGAACAAGTATCTGCAAATCTTTCCGGCATATTATCAGAAAGCGGAGCTGCTAAGAATTTAAGTCTTACAGAATTGGATACAATGTTCAACAAACTCTGTGAACAGGCAGATTCATTAAAGTATTCAGATACTGAAAAATCATTGACAATTTATAGAGAAGCAGCTATTCAATACTGTGAAGCAGTTGCAGCAAAAGGTTCTGAATACAAGGCTGCTGTTAAAGAAGTCGTTGGCTCTGACTACGCATCTGTTATCAACTCAATAAAAACTCCAACCGAAATCAAAGACCTTATCAGCCAGCTCAAGGCTAAGGCTTCTGAAATTGTAGTTAAAGTTGATGTAACAGATAAGTCTGATGAAATTATTAATAATATTAATAATAACTTGAAATACAATGGTACAAGCGCTTCTACTGCTAGAGCAACGCTAACATTCCGCGTTACAAATACCGGCGAAATTAACTTTGTAGTTTATGCAGAAAAAAGAGGTCCCTGGGATGACCCAAGCAACACAGAATTGAATGACTTCTTTAATAATAAAGTAAGGAATACAATAGAAAACTCTTACAGCAGTGAAATCGCAAGTCTGAACCTAACTCAGCTTGAAAAAGATAACTTATTCAATACTGCATTATTCGTAACACTTTCAGATACTACCGTACTATTAAGCCAGTATAATGAAACAAATCTCGCTCCGATTGTAGAAAAATTAGTAGAAAATTATACCAAAATGCTTGACAGCATCTCCAACAGCGATACAGCAAGAGAATACATTAAAAATCAATCCAGCAAGAGCCTGTTAAATGGTATGACAACTTACACAGAAAAAGGTTATACTTATTCATCTGATGCTACTAGAAACTTAAATAAATACTACCAAGATGACAAGACTAACGGCGGTGACGACTGGGTAAGCATTGCAAGCAGAGGAACAGACTCTTTCAGCTATGGCGGATTCAGCGGTTCAATAATTATTTTAACTGGCTCTACTAGAGGTGATAATGACCCAGTAAATAATGCAATGAAATCAATATTACAAGATTATATTAACTCTTACCAGACATACATTGATGGTAACAGGATTATAGAATTATTTAGACAGGCTCAAGAAACTGCATTTTCTAATTTAGATGCTACAATGCATATATCTCAAGCATCTGGTTCTTCTATCTATGGTTATGGAGAAACTAGCGGTGGTAAAAGAGATAACTCTGATACCTATAGTGGCAAACACTACGGAGTTAACAGTATCCTTATCAATGTTATTTATGAATTTGAAAAATTACTCAGCAGAGAAATTTGCGGTCTGTAATTATAGAAAAAATCATAACAGTTATAACTAAAATACATCCGGAGATTTTTCACCGGATGTATTTTATGTCAATCAGCAGTCTTTTTGCTTTACGGCACGATCCTTTACTTTAAAAACACTCAATATTGTGTATGATGCAAAAGTCCCGTAGAGTGCAATTCATTGCACCAATACTTGTTTCAAAATATACATTTTTATTATTAGTAATTGAGTTTAACAAATTAAAAATGGTGCAAAATATTGCCCCATGCACATCTACTTGACGTCATTCAGAGGCTCGTAAGAGCCGAAGAATCTCTGCTCTAATTTTTTCGCTTCACCCCTCACCCCCACCCTTCACGCAAGTTTACGAGATTCATCGGACTCACTAAATGGCTATTTTCGTCCTCTGAATGACGGTTGGGAGGCTAAACGCTAAGTTTAGCACGCTCCCTCACCTAACAGGAGAGTTCTGTAGGGTGCGATTCATTGCACTTTTTTTATTTGTTAAAATATAATATTTCAATTACTAATAATAAAATGTAAATTTAAAATAATTATTTGCGCAAAGGTCTGCACCATGCGCAACTAATACATCCAGCGCATTGCGAGCGTGTTATGCGCAAGCATAACGATAGCGAGCGAAAAGTGCAGGCAAGCCTGCAAAATCCATTCAATCCCGCACCAGCAAGGGTGCAGAAAATGATTGCGAGTTTCTCTTTCTTTGCTAGCATTTCTTTCTCTTTTTATCGCAAAAAAGAGAAAGAAATGTTAAAATGTAGAGCTAATTATAAATCCCTATAGGCATTATCTTGCGAAAAGTATAATTTTGCGCTACAATCGTATTAATCAAAGAAGAGAGCAGCTATAGGTGTTTTTATGAATAAAATCCAAATTAAGGCAGAAATTCTAGCTACTTTAACAGCTTTATCAACTTCTGCACAGCCGAATTCATCTTTAATAACAGATTTAAAGAATATTGAAGATAAGAAAACAGTGCTGGAAGTATTAATAAAAGAGCTAATAAACGCAAATGAACAAAAATCTTTGTTAATATGCTGGCTTTTAATGGAATTAATCGACAAGGATACTCTTAACGATGAATTATGGAACGTAATTAAAGCACCGGAATACAGCGATCACGTTAAAATGATAGCTTTTAATATGCTTAAAGATCTCGGCAACCAAATTGATTATGATGTTATAAGCGGATATTTCGAAAAATTCAGCGAGTTAATAAATAAAGAAACAAAAGAGCTGCTTGACACCGCTATAATGAATCCGGAAGCACAAATTGATTTTATGGATTTTTTGAATGCCATTAATGACAATGATAAAATTATCCTCATAAAATCTCTGGAAGAAGATTATGCAAATGATGCGCTTGCCAACATTTTAATACCAGTATTCTTGTATTACATTGATACGGAAGTAGGAAATACTGCTCTGGAAATTCTGGGACGCTCGAAATCCCAGCTTGCTTATCACGCATTAGAAACGGCCAAAAGCTATGCTTCAGAAGCTCTTCAGGCACGGATAAATAAGGCTCTATCAGAACTCAAAATGGCTGGCATAAGAGTTGATAATACCGAGGAATTCTACAAAAACATCTTAAAAGAGTCTAAGCCGTATAAAACCTATATTTCCTTTCCGGATGGACACGGCAACCTTGCCATTATATTTTCAAGGATAAGAGAAAATAATTCTTTACAGTTTCTTGCGGTTGTAATAAACCCCAAATACGGCATATTGGATGCTTTTGGGTTTAATTCAATGACAGTGCAGGATTTCTTCAAGATTGCAGACAAGTTTTATAACTATCAAGAAAGATACAGCATCAGCGCCGGTGTTGCAAAATATTTACTAATGCAGGCAGAAGAAAGCTCTCATATAAATCAAGAGCCGATGCCGTATGAATATATCTGCTGGCAGAGCATTCTTCTTGATATTGAGCCGGAAAAACCGGAAGTTAATTTAGAAAAGAAGGAGCTTAATCAAAAAGATATTGATAAATTATGCTTAAATGATTATGTACAGAACTGGTTCTACGACGAAATAACATCAGAAGAGTTTAAATTTTTTATAGATAAACTTTCTGCTGAATTTAAATCAAACAACTTTAGCGTTGATTTGGACAAATTTATTGCAGATAATTTTGACAGCATCTACACTGCAAAAGAACTAGCTTATAAGCTTGTAACTTTTAATATTGCAGCTTATTTACGTATGTTGAACGGCGATAAGGAGCTGGCACAAATATTTTATTCTTTAGGCTCTAATTATATGTTTTTAACAAATATTATAAGAAAAAGCATATATGAATATTATGTGGGCAAGCGTTATATACTAAAAAATCAGAGAAAAGCTTCTACTATTTTTGAGAAAAAATTACAGCCCAAAACAGATGATTTTCAGCTTTTGCAGCTGGATATGATTATCTCAAGCATAGAAGCACGGTGGGTTGCCAATGCATAAAGTAATGGCGCTTGATGTTGGAACAAAACGTATAGGAGTTGCTCTCAGCGACTTTCTGCAGGTAATTGCAGTACCGCATTCTTGTATTCCTCGCCAGCCAGAAGCTAAAGCAATTGAAGAAATTATAAAAATTGCAAAAGAAAACAGAGTTGAAAAAATTGTAATCGGCGTTCCCGTAAACATGGATGGCTCCATAGGCTCTCAAGCACAAGATTGTATAAATTTTTCACAAAAAATTGTTGGTTTTGATATAATATTAGAAGATGAAAGATTAACCTCTGAAGAAGCTGAAGAACGGCTTAAAGAAAGAAAAGTTAATTTTCAAAAAAACAAGGGTCTTGTAGATATAGAAAGCGCCTGTGTTATACTGGAACAATATTTAGGGAAATAATTATGAGCGAAGAACAAAATTTTGTAGAAATTTATGATGAAAACGGTCAGGTAGTAAAGTGTGAAGTATTTGATATTATTGACTTTGAGGGCAAGACTTACACATTGCTTCTTCCGCAGGATGAAGATGAAATCGGAGACTCTGCAGAAGTTATTGTAATGGAATACATTGAAGAAGGCGATGACTGCTACTTCCAAAACATAGATGATGAAGAAGAATTCAAACGGGTCTGCGAATATATAGAATCACTTGAAGAAGAGGGAGAATAATTTTGTTTGAAAGGTTTACTGAAAGAGCCGTTAATGTTGTAAGTGAAGCACAAAGGCTTGCAAAAGAGTCTTCCTGCAGTGAAGTAGCGCCGGAGCATCTGCTTATAGCGCTTGTAAATGAAGCAAAAGGCGTTTCCTTAAAGTTATTCAGAATGTACGGAGTAACCTCAGAAGAAACGCAGAAAGAAGCCTGCAAATACATAAAAAAAGGCGTTAAAAAATCTGATAATATACCTTTCAGCCACTCTTTCAAAGATATTTTAAAAAGAACTCTGGATCTGGCAAGCAAATCCGGCAATACCAATATACTTTTTGAACATATATTTCTATCTGTAATAACAGATAAAAACCCAAATATACAAGAAATACTTAAACACTTTAATTTTGATGTGTATAACGCACGCGATATTCTAACAAAATTAGTACAGCGCAAAATCAAGCGTCTAGAGCATCCGGAAGCGGAAGAGGATGACGACAAAAAAAATGATTTGGAAGCTGTTTATGAAGGAGAAGAGCTTGCAGGCGTGTTTGACAGAGCAGTTTCCAAGCTGTCTGCAGCCGGCTATGAAATTCTCGGTACCGAACAAATAATGGCTTCCATATTGGAAGGAAATGATTCTGAACTCTTAAATACACTGGAAAAATACGGACTTAATGCCGAAAGGTTTGAACAAAAACTTGCAGAACAACAGTCAAGACAGGCAGAGTACGAAGATAAAAAATTCATCTTTACTCCTAATGCCTTTTTAATGATGAACTCTGCTCTGCAAACCGCAAAAGAGCTTGGTTCATCTGTAATTACACCCGAACATATTGTTTTAAGTATTTTAAAAAATAAAAAAGGTATTGCATACGAAATTATTAAAGAGCTAAATGTAAACAGCGAAAAGCTTTCCGAAGACATTTTAAAACCTATAGAAAAGCAGATGCCTGAAACGCTTACCATAATGAAACTTGCAAAAGAAGAAGCCAGAAGAATCGGGCGTAATATTGTAGGAACAGAGATGTTTCTTCTGGGGATTATTGCAGAAGGTACCAGTGTTGCATATGAAGTATTGAGCGACTTAGAAATAAACCTCAAAGATGCAAGGCTTGTTGTTGAAAATCTTGTCGGATACGGGAATGAATATTTTGACAAGGAAATAACTTTTACAAGCCGAGCAAAACGCGTTTTAGAAAAGGCCTGGCTTTCTGCCAAAAGCGCAAATAAACAGAGAATTGAAGCCGTAGACCTTCTTCTAGCAATCATTGATGAGCCGGATTCACTTGCAATGAAAGCGCTTGATCAGCTTGGTGTTGATGCTGTCGAGATTAGACATGGTATTCAAGGTATTAAATAAGCGATGATAGATAGAATAGCACAGTTTTTGAGGAAGTTTGACCTGCAGGATAAAACAATTATTGTAGGATTCTCGGGGGGATATGATTCTATGTGCCTGCTGGATATTCTGTCTAAAATCAAACAAATGCCGGAGTTTGCAGAGATGACTGTCATATCAGCACATTACAACCACAACTGGCGGGGAGAAGAATCTTTAAGAGAACAGGAAGTCTGCCGGCTGTTTTCTGCATCAAAGGGTTTTGAATTTTATACACAAAACGCACCCAAGACATTGAGAAAAACAGAAAACGACGCCAGAATAGCACGGTATGAGTTCTTTGAAGAAGCATACGAAGAATTTGATGCAGATGCGGTATTCACTGCCCACAACAGAGATGATAATGCAGAAACAGTCCTCTACAGAGTTATTAAGGGAACAGGGATTGTTGGGCTCAAAGGAATTTCAGAAAAACGCAAATATTTTTACCGCCCTCTATTGACAACCAAACGTTCGGAAATTGTCGAATACTGCAACAAGAATAACTTAAGCCCTAATAATGACTCTTCAAATTCAGATACTGCATACAGAAGAAATTACATAAGGCTTAATATCATACCCGCTCTGGAAAAAATTAATGAAAACGTAAAAGATGCTCTTAATACACTTTCTGTAAACGCGGTAAATGACAATGAAATTATTGAAGAATACCTAAAAACAATAAAACCGCGCATAATAAAAGATAATAAAATAATCTCAAACGAATATAAAACACTTTCAAAGCCGGTAAAATTACGCATATTATATGAATTTATACAAGAGCTGAACCTTGATTATGACTATAAAAAAGTTTCAGAACTCTATGATTTTATTGAAGGCAACATTACGCAGAAAAACGGCACCACAAAATCCCTTGCGTCGGCAATCTGGTTATACGCGGATGACAAAAACATAGAAATAATTCCTTCTATTAACAAGAAAGAAGAGGCGCAGGCTGTTGAATATTCTATAGACGGCGAAGGAGAGTACAAAATTTTCGGTGATAAAACATTTGTGCTTAAAACCTATAAAGAGGATAACCTTTTTGTATTTCCGGAAGCAACGGCTAATTTTGCCTACGTAGACTTGTCACATATAGAGTTTCCCTTAAAACTGAGAACAAGACGTGACGGGGACAAAATAACACCATTCGGAATGACAGGTTCTATGAAGCTTAAAAAGTTTTTAAATGCAAAAGGAGTTCCGAGGCATAATAGAAACAGTATACCTTTATTGTGCGATGAAAATGAGGTCCTATGGGTAACCGGCGTCGGGCTGAGCAATAAAATCGGCGTAAAACTGAAACCTACCCATGTAATAGAAATGAGGTAAATATGAAAATGATAACAGAAGGCGATTTAAAATTACTAATCGATAAAGATAAACTGCAAGAAGAGATAAAAAAACTTGCAGATATTTTAAATAAAGAATACCAAAACCAAGAACTTTACCTCATATGCGTTTTAAAGGGGGCTGTTATGTTTATGACAGACCTGTCAAAATCACTAAAAATGCCTTTAAAGATGGAATTTATAAGGCTCTCAAGCTACGGTTCCGGCTTTACCTCAACCGGCAAGGTTAACGCTGTAGACATTTCTCTTCCGGATTTGAATGACAAGAATGTATTAATAATAGAAGATATTATAGACACAGGACATACTGCAAAGTTCTTAATGGATTTTATCAAACATAACTTTAAAACAAAAAGCTTAAAATTTTGCTCTCTGCTGGACAAAAAAGTAAAAAGAGAAGTTGATATTGATCCGGACTACCATGTTTTTGAGGTTGATGACAAATTTCTTGTCGGCTATGGCTTAGATTATGACGGATATTACAGGAATCTGCCATACATAGGATATGTAGAAACATAAAACTATTTTTTACGATATAATATTTATGAAATTAAATTCTGGAGTATAACATATGCACAATATTAGAAAAATTACCGAGGATATATTTTATATCGGCTGTTCTGACAGAAGACTTTCGCTTTTTGAGAGTGCATACCCTGTAAAAGACGGGATGTCTTATAACTCTTATGTTTTAATTGATGAAAAAACAGTTTTGTTTGATACGGTTGATAAAGTATGCGCAGAACAGTTTTATGAAAACTTAGATGCATCTTTAAACGGCAGAGAATTAGATTACGTCGTAGTACAGCATATGGAGCCAGACCACTGTGCGCTTCTTGCCGAAGTTATAGAAATGCACCCGAATGTTCAAGTTGTATGCACGCAAAAGACTGTTGCGATGATAAAACAGTTTTTTACATTCGATATAGATTCACGCGTTACAATTGTCAAAGAAGGCGACACGCTAAAGACAGGAAAACACGAATTCCAGTTCATTATGGCGCCGATGGTTCATTGGCCGGAGGTTATGGTAACTTATGATAAAACGGATAAAATCCTGTTTTCTGCTGATGCTTTCGGCTCTTTCGGGGCAATTAACGGCAATTTATTTGATAATGAAGTTAACTGGGAAAAAGATTATCTTGATGAAGCAAGAAGATATTATACAAATATTGTAGGCAAATACGGTCTTCAAGTTCAAATGCTTCTTAAAAAAGCTTCCGGGCTTGATATAAAAATGCTCTGTCCGCTTCACGGGCTTATGATAAGAGAGAATATTAACTTATTTATTGAAAAGTATGATAAATGGTCCTCTTACACTCCGGAAGAGAATTCCGTATTGATAGCATACTCCTCCGTCTACGGCGGAACAGAAAGCGCAGTTAATCTCCTAGCTTCAAAGCTTGCTGATAAAGGCATTAAAGGCATCAAAATGTATGATGTATCAATGACACATCCGTCATTTGTACTCTCAGAAGCGTTTAGATATTCTCATATTGTCATAGCTACAACGACCTATAACGCAGGCATATTCGAGTCTATGGAAACCTTCCTGCACATATTAAGCTCGCACAGCCTGCAGAACAGAAAATATGTAATTATCCAAAACGGTTCCTGGGCGCCGGCATGCGGAGGGCAGATAAAAGAAATATTAGAAAAACTTAAAGGTACAGAAATTCTTGATGACAGTATTTGTATCAAATCAACTCTTAAGGAAGAACAAATTGCCGAGTTGGATAATGTTGTAAATACAATAGCAAAATCTTTGAACTTATAGTTTAATAAATATAAAAGGAGGATTTAAGTTATGCAAAAATATGTATGCACAGTATGCCATTATGTATATGATCCGGAAGCAGGGGATCCGGATAACGGAATTCAGCCTGGTACTGCATTTGAAGATTTGCCGGCTGATTGGGTATGCCCGCTTTGCGCAGTTGGCAAAGATATGTTTGAAGCAGAATAATAAAAAAGACGGATTTAAATCCGTCTTTTTTACTGCCCGAAAGCAATATCCTTTTTAATCAAATCATCAATATATCTATCCTGCTCTTCTTCCGACATATCTTTTACCATGTCGTTTTCGCTCTTTTTCATCCAAAGAGCCGCGGCAGTGATTGCACTTACAAACAATCCCATTAAACCTGACGCCATAGGCGTGCCTGTGCTGACTGCATGTTTTATAACTTCTCCTCCTGTCATAGAAACACCTTTAAAAGATGCTTTGTTGGTGTTTTTTACTCCTTGTGATGAATACATTGGATTAATTGAATTAACTCTCATATAAACTCCTCCTTAAAATTTACCAGACTATTTTAAATGTATAATGTTTTTATGTCAATATAAAAAAACGGAAGAAATTGATTTCTTCCGTTTTTGTTAGTTAAAACTTAGTATCGCGTTCCCAGCCTTCAAGCGGATTAACATCGTCGCCAGTTGCCTGGTTATCATCATCTATTCCACCATAGCCGGCTCCAGTTCCTGCTCCGATACCAGCACCGATTACGGCGCCTGCAGGGCCTCCGACAAGAAAACCGAGGACACCGCCCATAATACCGAAAACTCCTGCGCCGATTTTAGTCATTTTACCTTCAAAATTTACACTTTCCGGCACAGTAACAGTATTGTCCTTCTTTAAAGTTCTTTTAACTTTCGGCTGATAATAAACACTATTAATTGCATTGACTTTCATAATACACCTTCGGTTAGTTTCATCACTTAAATTATATACTAAATTTAAAAAATGTAAAGTTTTTTGCATGATTATTGATTTATTTCAGAAAATATTATACGATTTTATAAGGATATTTAAAGAGCTTTGTATGATAAATTCAATCACGCAAAATACTGCAAAATATCAATCAAACCAACAAGGACTTGCGAGGAAAAGGACTTTAATTAATGCTCTGGATACGATAGATGTTCAGAGCGGGAAATATAGGGTTACGGCAGATAATGCCCAGCGGGCATATTCAGCGGTGCCGGCAATGATAACAATGATGCCTGCAGTTTTACTTGCCCCGTTTATGTCGGATAAAAAAGGACTTGCGAAACTGGCGGTGCCGACATTCACACTAACCGCATTAAGCGCCCTGAGTTACGGAATTTTCTCAAAAAAACGAGGCGAGAGCAGTTATAAAACAATGCTTGCGGGGCAAAAAGAGGCTTTAGAGAATGATTTATCCAACCCGAAATTATTTTTAGATATTAACGAGCAGAGACTTAAAGAGATTAATGAAAATCCAGATTACCAAAATATTATAAACACGAATTCAAGCACGGACAGATCAAAATTATTTTTAAACTTCTCTTTCAAAGATTATAAAAATTTCTTTAAAGATATAGACGAAAAAACAAAAAAGGCAGAGCAGACAGACCCTCAATACAACAGTCCGTTAACAAAAGAAATAGACATTATAGACAAAAGAACCCAGAATTATAATAATAAAATCATTGCAGGCATGTACTTATTATATTCTGGGTTTTGTACTGCAGGCGCCTGCGCGGGTATTGCTCTCAACAGCATTGCAAATAAATATAAGAAATTTTCGATACCTCTCAAAATAGGCGCTTTCGCATCTGCTTTAACCCCATTATTTATGATTGCAGGGACCTCTCAAAAATCATTTTTCAGCGATATCAAACAAATTTCAAGAATGAAAGCTAAAAATGATTTTTTAAATAATAATTACGAAGATAAAAATAGTATAAATACTTATTTAGATTACAAAAAAACAAAAGATAAATATATTCAAGAGCTGGAAAAACAAGAACACTTAACCGCCTTGAGAAATGATATCATCAAAAATTCAGACGCAGACAGAAGTGAAATCATAGACGCAGAGGCTTTTCAGCAGGAATTTAAATCTGCAGTGAATTCAAAAGAAAGAGCCGGCAGGTTTAGAAAAACTGAACTAAACAATAGTTTTGCAAGTGATTTTATTTTTAATGTTGCCACCTCAAGCATTTTGTACCCTTTACTCATAGCAATAAACCGTCAGTTTAACGCAGTTCACAAATCATCAACGCCTTTAAAAATCGGCATCTTTGCAAGCACGGCAATGTCAGCCGGATGCCTGCTAAATGCCGGACTAGCCAAATTGTTACACAAAAAAGATTAACAAAAAATGAGTATTATACGTATCCTATGTCAACATGTACTAATTATTTTTTTGTGTTATAATATCATAGACCCAATAAATAGCGAGGTGGATTTCATCTAAATTCATTATTTGTGAAATAATATATGTAATGTATAATGTTATTGATATTTTTATACACGATTAGAAAGGAAAATAAGAAATGAGTTTTGTACCTGTAGTAATTGAACAATCAAGCAGAGGAGAACGTTCTTTTGATATCTTCTCAAGACTATTGAGAGAAAGAATTATCTTTTTAGGAACACCTGTTGATGATATGGTCGCAAACCTTATTGTCGCTCAGCTTCTGCTTTTAGACAGCGAAAATCCGGAAAAAGATATTATGCTTTATATCAACTCTCCGGGCGGAAGTGTTACTGCAGGTTTAGCAATATACGATACAATGCAGCACATAAGAGCTGATGTCTGCACAATATGTTTAGGACAGGCTGCCTCTATGGGCGCATTCCTGCTTTGCTCAGGCGCTAAAGGCAAAAGAATGGCTTTACCGCATTCAAGAGTTCTTATCCACCAGCCTCTGGGCGGTGCGCAGGGTCAAGCTACCGATATCGAAATTCAAGCACAGGAAATTTTAAGAATTAAAAAGACATTAAATGAAATTATGGCTTCAAATACGGGGCAGTCTATCAAGAAAATCGAAAAAGATACTGACAGAGATTACATCATGACTCCTCAAGAAGCTCTTGAATACGGTATGATTGATAAAGTTATTACAAAAGATAATATGTAACAGGAGATAATATGTCATCTAGCGACAGACTAAAATGTTCATTTTGCGGAAAAACACAAGACCAGGTTAAGAAGTTAATTGCGGGTCCGGATGTATTCATCTGCGACGAATGTGTCGAACTCTGCAATGAAATTCTTGATGAAGAATTTTTTGAAGCAAAGGAAAAGGGTTCTGATAAATCCGAAAAATCTCATGAAGACATTGAAGACAAACCAATTCCAAAACCGCATGAGATTAAGGCATATCTGGACCAGCATATTGTCGGGCAGGATGATGCTAAAAAAGTTCTTTCTGTAGCTGTTTATAACCATTATAAAAGACTCAAACACAATCAGAAGGAAGATACAAACGGCGTTGAAATCCAAAAATCCAACATTCTTCTTGTCGGACCGACAGGAAGCGGTAAGACTCTGCTTGCGCAAACTCTTGCAAAAATGCTTGATGTACCGTTTGCAGTTGCAGATGCTACAACTCTTACAGAAGCCGGTTATGTCGGTGATGACGTTGAAAACATACTTCTAAGACTTTATCAAAATGCAGATTATGATGCTAAAAAAGCTGAAAAAGGCATTATATATATTGATGAAATTGATAAAATTGCGCGTAAGTCTGAAAATACCTCTATAACAAGAGATGTCTCCGGGGAAGGCGTTCAGCAGGCTCTATTGAAACTTATTGAAGGTACTATCTCCAATGTTCCTCCGCAGGGAGGCAGAAAGCATCCTCAGCAGGAATTTATACAGATTGACACAAGCAATATTCTCTTTATTGTAGGCGGTGCATTTGTTGATTTAGACAAGATTATTGAACACCGTGTTAAAGACGGCTCTTCAATAGGTTTTGGCAAGTCTGCGCCTACACAGGCTGAAAAAGAGCAGGCGGCTGCAAGATTATTGAAAAAATTACAGCCGGAAGATCTGCTAAAATTCGGCTTAATACCGGAATTTATAGGACGTATACCGGTTTATGCAGTTCTAGATGCTCTTGATGAAAAGACATTAAAAATGATTCTTACTGAACCTAAAAATGCTATTATCAAGCAATATCAGTGCCTGCTTGCAATGGACGGCGTAGAACTTGATTTTGAGCCGGAAGCTATTGATTTGATTGCACAAAAGGCTTTAAAACGCAAAACAGGCGCAAGGGCTTTGCGTTCAATTGTCGAAGAATTAATGCTTGATGTTATGTATGATATTCCGACGACACATGATATTACAAAATTCACTATAACTAAAGATATGGTTGAAAAGCAGGACGAATTAGATAATCAGGCAGAGTTAATTCACCTTCCGCAAAACAACACTGCGGATATTTCGCAAAAAACCAGAGCTGAAATTGCATAAAGAGATTATTTATTACTAATAAGAGTATCTGCTATTTCTCTAAAAGCGCCTTCACCGCATCTGCAGTTCGTAATTTGGATGCCGTCAATATTTTTGACAGAAAGTACAGCATCCGGAACCGTAAGAGCGTATTTAGCGTATTTCAAAGACTCTAAATCATTTATATCATCCCCGATATAAAGATATTCTTCCTGTGATAAATTGTATCTCTCAATAATAGATTTAAGCACATCTATTTTTACACGTATACCTTGATGCACTTCTTCAATATTAAATTTTTTAGCAAGAATTTCTATGGCAGAATTTTTCTCACCTGATATAATTCCGATTTTATAACCATTCTTGCGCAGTATAGAAAATGCCATTACGTCTTTAAAGTTCAATTTACGTGTCATTTCGCCGTCTGCGCCGATATAAACACAATTATCCGTTACAACACCGTCAAAATCTGTTATAACAAATTTTATAGTATCGGGTAATCTAAGCATTTTTATTATCCCTTCCGCCTTAATTTTTCTATTATAGGAATCTCTCTGGGGTAAACTTTTTTGATTCCATCGCCAAGCAGTTCCGGCACCTGCCTTATATCCCTCACCATATGATACAAACCTGCCATTTCGAGGCTTGCAGCCTGATCAGAACCCCAATTAGTTCTATCAACAGTGATATGCCTCTCGACAGAATTTGCACCAAATGCAACAGCAAGAACCGAGGGCGTCACGCCTCTTTCGTGTCCTGAATATCCAACAGGGCAGGAGAACTCCTGCTTAAGTGCTTCTATAACCCGCAAATTTGTTTCATTAGCGTTAGAAGGATAGGTAGAAGTACAGTGGAAAAGGATTAAATTATCTTCCCCGAGAATAGAAACAGCATGTCTTATCTGTTCCATTGTACTCATCCCAGTTGACAACAGAATCGGCTTGCCTTTTGATTTAGTATACTTAAGAAGTCCGTCATCTGTAAGTGAAGCCGACGCAATTTTATAGCAGGGCACGTCAAATTTTTCCATAAAATCAACAGATTCTTCATCCCAGCAGGATGCAAACCACATTATGCCCTTTTCTTTACAGTAACAGTCAATTTCGCTGTATTCTTTTTCTCCGAATTCCAGCCCGCGCTTTAAATCGCCGTTTGTATTGCCAAATATACTTTTACGCTCTCTAGACAGTTCTTCTTTTGTATACACAACATCTACGGTTCTTTTCTGGAATTTTACAGCATCACAGCCCGTTGTGGAAGCAATATCAATCATTTGTTTTGCCAGTTTTACTGAACCGTTATGGTTTATACCGATTTCTGCAATAATAAAGCATGGATAGCCGTCGCCAACCATCTTATCCGCAATTTTAACACACCTTTTATTCATTAAAACCCCTTATTACTAATAAACCATTAAGATAGATATTTTTTATACAGAGCAAACTCATCCGGATCGACTTTATGCTCCAAATCTTCGCTTTCTTTTTTTACAGATGATTCTGCAGTTGCTGTATGAAACAGCTTATCAATAATTCCGTCCGGATTTTCTTCCTCTTCATAAATATCTGATATTTCAAAAGTATCATCATTTTTTTCTTCTTGGACAGCTTCCGGCTCTTGTTCCTCATGCTGAACTTTAGAAACTACCTTAGTAAAGCCTGGAATTTCTATTTTGGGGATTTCTATCTTTGGTATACGAATATTGGGTATCTCAATTTTAGAGAATTCTCCCTCTTTAATTTCGCAAGGCGGGTACACGCCCAAATCTTTTATTAAGTGTATAGAGCTTGAACAGGCGCCTATCAGCATCCTTTGTCCGCCAAGTTCAACCACATGCAGGGTTTTATTATTCCCTAGCGGAGTTGTTGAAATAACAGATACACGGCTTCCATCCCCTTCTCCAATCTGTTTTTTTAAGGTTGTAAGTCCTAATTTATTAAGCTTTGCATAAATAATTCCGGTTGCATAGATTAAAAGAATAACGAAAAGAAGGGAAAATACAATAGAGATTAAATTCGGCTCCTGCCCTACAGATTGAGCCGTAGTTAATGTATTAGAAGCAGTATCTGTTGTCGAAACAGAAGATGCCTGCGCAGCATTAGCAAGCGGTTCCGGAAGATCCGGCAGAATATCGAATTTTTCAGACGCATAGCAGCCCGCTGTATAACACCACGCAATAAAGCTCAAATATATTCCCAAAATCTTATTCATTTAAACTTACCTTATTTTCTGTTATAATTGTATCATAAAATTATTAAATAGGACCAATTGGCATGCTAATGGAAGTAATAAGCTATATTTTTCAAGAAAATAGTGCGTTTTTTATTCATGTTCTTAATTTATTTATCTTAATAACTCTTATAATTTTATTTATTTTTGCAAGGCATGCCGGAAAACAATGGTCCAGATTAAGCGACTATCTGGGGGTAATAACCAAAACAGTAAACTCAATAAGATACGGAGATTTGTCAAAAAAGATTGAAAAAATGGAGTTTCCCGGTTCAGAATCACTTGCAGAAAGTATTAACAGAATGATTGAAACGCTGGACGACAGAGAAAAAATGATTGTCGAATACCAGAACGAACTGCATAAACAGAATAAATTTCTGGAAGCAATTATCAATTCTTTATCGGACGGACTTGTCATTGTTGATGAAGATTACAAAATTCTGCGTGCAACCCCCAAAATAGCTGAATGGTTCAACATTTCCGGAAGCAGCCTAATAGGAACAGAACTGATTGATTATATACAACCTATAAAAAACAAAGGCATTGCAAACTTAAAAGATAGTGAAATCTTCTTAAAAAACGATATGGCATCCAATTTTATTGCAAGCACAATGGAACTCAAGTCCGACGACAAAAAGAAACGTTTTATAGTTATCATAAAAAATGTTACGGACCAAAAAGAACTTGAAAGCTTAAAAGAAGATTTCGTCGCAACACTTACACACGACTTAAAGGTTCCTATTATTGCAGAAACTAACATGCTGGAGCTGTTTTTAAGCGAAAGTTTCGGACCGGTTTCAGAAAAACAGGAGCTTGCTCTAAAAAATATGCAGGCATCCAATAAGGAACTTCTTGATTTAGTACAGATTGTTCTGGAAACATACAAAGTCCGCGACGGCAATATACGTCTGTATAAAGAAAATATTATGCTTAAGGGTTTTATAGAACAAATCATTGAAGAGATGAAACCCATAGCTGTCAAGACGCATAATGAGATAGAATTCATACTGCCAAGAGATATAAGAGTATACGCAGACCGGATGCAGTTAAAACGGGTTATTAAAAACCTTATACAAAACGCTATCTCGTACGGAGAGCCTAATTCACCAATAGAGATTACCATAGGAGAAGTTCCAAAATATATAGTTATATCAGTTAAGGATTATGGTGCAGGCATATCAAAATCAGATATTGATAAAATCTTTAATAAATACTACTCTGCCTCAAAGAAATTCCGCAAAATCGGCACCGGACTCGGGCTGTACCTTTCTCTGCAGATTGTAAAATCTCACGGCGGGGAATTAACAGTAGAAAGCGAAGAAGGAAAATTTACAATATTTACGATTAAACTGCCCGCAGTAGTAAACCTTAACCTGCTTTACGGAGAATAGACAATGATATTATATGATACAAAATATTTGCAATTAAAAAGCACACCTTCTAAATCCGGAAAGGAGTGGATTTACGCACACCGTCCGAATGCAAGCGATGTTGTTGTGATACTTCCTGTTATAAACAACGAAAAAATTCTTTTTTTAAAGGAAGAACGCCCTCCTCTGCAGGCAGAAGGCATTGCTAAATACTGCATAGGACTTCCTGCTGGTTTAGTGGGCGATGAAAGAAAAGGAGAAACAATTGAAGATGCTATAAAAGCCGAACTATTAGAAGAAGCGGGATTAAAAGCTGATAATATCAGAATTATGACACGAAGAACTGCAAGCTCAGCTGGATGCGTTTCGGAAACAATTACTATTGCAATCGCCTATATCAAAGAGTACAAAATAATAGAAAAGCCAATAGATGACGGCGGTGTTATATCCGAACGCATATTAATAGACATTGAAAGAGTTTCGGAATGGCTAAACGAACGCGAGCAGGAGGGTGATGCATTAACTTCATCTACTCTTGCAGCTTTATATTATTTTATGGTAACAAGAGGAGAAAAAGCATGATAACAAGAGGTATAAGAGGGGCTATAACAGTAGATGAAAATTCTTCAGAAGCAATAGGAGCTGCCACAATAAAACTTTTAAATGAAATTGTTAACAAAAATAATATCGAACCGGACATGATTTCCCATGTAATTTTTACTTTAACAGATGATCTGTATGCAGATTTTCCGGCAAAATACGCAAGAGTGAACTTGAAATGGAAAGATGTTGCAATGATGTGTTTTCATGAATTAGATGTCCCGGGCAGTTTAAAAAAATGCCTTCGGGTACTGGTTGTTGTAAACTGCAGTGAAACATTTTCTCCGGAATTTGTTTATCTGGACGGTGCGGAAGGACTCAGAAAATGAAAAGAATTCTGATTGCTGATGATGTAAGCGGTTGGAGGAATTTTAACTCCGGCGCGGTTAGGGAAGTCCTCGGAGATGATATTGAGATTAAAACTGCCGAATGTGCAAGACAGGCATATGATATTCTGCTTGAAAATGAACCGCTTTACGCTATATTAACAGACCTGCAGATGGAAGAAGATTTTATGCCAAAATACGCCGGCGAATGGCTTATTGAACAAATTAAGACATTCCCTCGTTATAATAATACAAAGATAATTTTAATATCTGCTTCATACAATGCAAGGAATATTGCAGAAATGCTGGGCGTAAATTGCATACCTAAACCTACTGCGCTGAAGTGCTTATCTGCATACAGGGAATTATTGGAATGAGATTTAAAACAACGATTTTATGTATTTTAATATTTATGGAAACGGTTTTTGCTGTTCCGTACGGCAGTGATATCCTTAAATATTACAAAGTTAGCAACTTCCAGGTAAGTTTTTCTAATTTAACAAAAAATGAAGAAAAACTCTTAGACAGACAAGAGAAAAAAATATACAAAAAGCTGGTAAAAAACGAAAAATACATAAAGAAAGCCGAGTTTGAAAAATCAGAAAAACTTTTTCCTAACTTTGTTCCTAATCTGATACGATATATTAATTATTACTCCTTAAACGGCAATTATGTACAGGCACTGGAATATGCTTTCAAACTTAAGGAAACCGGCGATAACAAATTAATCCCGCTTTACATGACCGATTATAAAATTGGAATTTTGTATGCAAGAATGGGAGATTACCAATCCTCAAACAAGGTTCTCATTCCGTATACATCTAAGGCAACACCTGTAAAAGACAGCACTGCATATCAAGTATGCGAAAACTACTACTTTATGAATGATTATAAAAATGCAATGATTTACGCAAAAAAAGTTCCTGCACAATCGGAATTCTTTGTACAGGCACAGGATATTCTATACGGATGCTATATCGCGCAGAAAGACATGGCAAATGCATATAAAACGGCGTCGCTTCTTATAAAACGCATGCCTAAAAATCCGGACAATTATATGAAACTTGCCGGTGCTACATCCAATAATCAAGAAAAGCTCAACAACTACTATAAAGCAAAAGAGCTGTATTACGGCATGAATAATACTGTAATGATTAATAAAATAAACGGCTTAGCCTATCCGCTCGAGCAGAAAAAGATAGATAATGCATACAAACAAATAACCAATTATTGCAAAAAACCGGATTGGACGGCCATAAGAGCCAGAAACAAGGGGCTTCTGGATAATGATATTATATACTGGGACAAAAGACAAACAGACTTTTTTGAAAACGCAAACGAGTGTATCTCAAAATATAAAGGGAATAATTTAACCGCCTGCTTTTCCGATTTAAACCAAACCCAGCTTAAATTGGATAACACGCTTGCTCTTGAAGCATCCAGACGCAAAGAAGCGGAACAGAGAGAAAAGCAGATTAAATTATTAGAACAGCAGAATGCTCTTCTGCAAGAGCAAAACAGACTTGAAACTATCAGAAATTACCAGCTGTACTACAATACTCCCCGCTATTACTACTACCGCAGATACCCATATTATTACTGGTAATACAAAAGAAAAAGTTGCCATTAAGATTAGTGGCAACATTAAATAAACACGAGGATATTAAGAGAGAGTATAAAAAAGAAATTTTTTGTTTTTTCTTACTTACATATATATAAAGTCATTTTGGAAACAAAAATTGCCTTTTTTTACAAATTTGTAACAAAGCTTAAAGTATTATGAATACTGGATTTAAACTGTATATACTTTATAAATCACATACATATCATGTTATTTATATTTGCTTTACAGAAACCTTTTTTGTGTTAGTATAATATATATAGAGGAAGGGATAGAGGAGAAATACATTGGCTCAGCAGAATATATTTTCAGACGGTAAGATAGTTCCGGTTAATATAAGAGAAGAAATGAAGAAGTGCTATATAGATTACGCAATGAGTGTAATCGTAGGTCGCGCTCTTCCGGATGTAAGAGACGGCTTAAAGCCTGTTCACAGACGTATATTATATGCGATGAACGAACTTGGGATGACGCCGGATAAACCGTTTAAGAAATGCGCACGTATTGTCGGTGAAGTTTTAGGTAAATACCACCCGCACGGCGACAGTTCTGTTTATGAAGCCCTTGTACGTCTTGCGCAAGATTTTAACACAAGGTATCTGGTTGTAGACGGGCATGGCAACTTCGGTTCTGTTGACGGCGACGGCGCGGCTGCTATGAGGTATACAGAAGCCCGTATGCATAAAATCACTACATCTATGCTGGCTGATATTGACTGTGATACGGTAGATTTTGAACCAAACTTTGACGGTTCCTTAGAAGAGCCTTCTGTTCTGCCGGTAAGACTTCCAATGCTTCTTTTAAACGGCTCATCCGGTATTGCAGTAGGTATGGCTACAAACATTCCGCCTCACAACTTGAGAGAAGTTGTCGACGGAACAGTCGCATTAATTGATAATCCTCAAATTACGGTTCCGGAATTAATGGAATACATAAAAGGTCCGGATTTCCCGACAGCAGCAACGATTGTAGGGCTTAACGACATTAAGCAGGCTTATGAAACAGGCAGAGGCTCTATTAAAATGTCTGCTGTTGCAACCATTGAAGAAATCCCGGGCGGAGCCGGAAGACAGACAAGAACAGCTATTATTGTTACTGAAATTCCTTACCAGGTTAACAAATCTATGCTTATCCAAAAAATAGCTGATTTAGTCAAGGAACAAAAGATTAACGGCATTTCAGATATAAGAGATGAATCCGACAGAGAAGGTATGCGCATAGTAATAGAACTTAAGCGCGACGCAAAGCCGGAAGTCGTAAAAAACAATCTGTTTAAATTTACACAGCTTTCTACTACATTCGGCGTTAATATGGTTACTCTGTGCGGTAAACAGCCGAGACTGCTTAATCTTTATGAAGTTTTGAGCGAATTTGTAGAACACAGAGTTGAAATCGTTACAAGAAGAACTATATATTTCTTGAAAAAAGCAAAAATCAGAGCGCACATTTTAGCAGGTTTACTCATTGCTTTAGGTTCTTTAGACGAAGTTATTGAGCTTATTAAAAAGTCCAAAACAACTGATGATGCCAGAGTAGGATTAATGAGCCGTTTTGGTCTTGATGTCGACCAGGCAAATGCCATCTTAGAAATGCAATTAAGACGTTTGACAGGCTTAGAACAAGACAAAATCAAAAATGAATATGACGAGCTTCTAAAGAAAATTACGGAATATGAAGAAATTCTTGCCGACAGACAAAAAGTTCTTGATATTATTAAAGCCGAACTTTTAGAAGACAAAGAAAAATACGGCGACGACAGAAAAACTCAAATAGTGCCGGAACAGGGAGAAGTTACAATAGAAGACTTGACTCCGAATACTCCGATGGCAGTATTTATAACCCATCAAGGATATTTAAAGAGAATTTCTCTTGACACATTTGAGCGCCAAAACCGAGCAACACGCGGTAAAGCAGGTATGAAGACAAAGGATGATGACGATATTCAGCACTTCTTCACTGCAATGATGCACGACAAAGTATTGTTCTTCTCTTCTAAGGGTATTGTATACAGCTTAAATGTTTACGACTTCCCTGAAGGCGGAAGACAGTCTAAAGGTTTGCCAATTGTAAATGTACTTCCGATAGAACAGGGCGAAACAATTACTGCAGTTGTTCCGGTAAGCAGTTTCTCTCACGATTTAAATCTGATTATGCTTACTCAAAAAGGATTTATAAAGAGAATTGAACTTGATAATTTTGCAAGCATTAGAAGAAGCGGTATAATTGCTATTTCTTTAGAAGAAGGCGATAAATTAAACTGGGTTAAACTTGCAAAACCGAATGATGAAATAATCATCGGAACCTCCTGCGGTATGGCAATAAGATTCCCGATAGAAGATTTGAGACCTTTAGGCAGAAGCGCAAGGGGTGTTACATCAATGAAACTGCGTTCCGCAGATACGATTATCGGCTGTGACATTGTACCGAGAAATTATGATGCTGATTTATTGGTAGTAACATCCGACGGTTTCGGAAAACGTACAAAGCTCTCTGAATTCAGAACTCAAAACAGAGGCGGAATCGGCTTAATTGCAACCAAATTCAAGTCAAATATGTCAAGACTCGTAGCACTTACTATCGTTGATGCTAATGATGAAATAATGCTTGTTACGGCTAACGGCATTGTAACCAGAATAAAAGCCGGCGATATCTCCTGCCAGGGCAGACCTGCAACAGGTGTAAGAGCGCAAAACCTTATAGACAATGATACTGTTGTATCTGTTAATAAAATTGTAAATACGGACAAAGACGATGATGAAAATACTTCTCCTGCCGAAGCCTGCACTCCTGCAGAGATGACAAGCGGAGAACAGACAACAATTATAGAGTCCTCTGTTGAGGAATAACTCAAATAACTTTTCAACATGCCTCCCGTATAACAGAAAATGTTTAGCATAACTTTCTATATAGATAATAGGTAGGAGGAATTTTATGGAAGGTTTAAAAATATATTTAGATAAAGACATTAATCAAGATTTAATAAAAACTAAAAAAATCGCAATAATAGGCTTCGGGTCTCAAGGTTACGGGCAGGGATTAAATCTTAAAGATTCCGGATGCGACGTAATTTTCGGCTTAAGACAGGGCGGGGTTTCCGATACAAAAGCAAAAGATTACGGTCTTACAACAATGCCGATTGCAGAAGCTGTTAAACAGGCTGATATCGTTCAAATACTTATACCAGACGAAATTCAGGCAAAAGTCTATAAAGAAGAAATCGAGCCGAATTTGCATGCCGGCCAGTATTTAATGTTTTCACACGGTTTCAACATACATTACGGATTTATTAAAGCGCCCAAAGACATTAATGTTATAATGGTTGCCCCAAAAGCCCCGGGGCATACTGTTAGAAATGAGTACAAAGAAGGGCGCGGAGTTCCGTCATTAATTGCGGTTTATCAAGATTACAGCGGAGATTCAAAAGAAGTTGCACTTTCTTACGCATCAGCCATAGGCTCCGGAAAAACCGGAATTATTGATACTACTTTTAAAGAAGAAACCGAAACGGATTTATTCGGAGAACAGGCTGTATTATGCGGTGGCTGTTCAGCATTAATCAAAACAGCCTTTGAAACTCTTGTTGAAGCAGGATATTCGCCGTATATGGCATATTTTGAAGTCTGCCATGAACTAAAACTTATAGTAGATTTAATCTATGAAGGCGGTATTGAAGATATGCATTATTCAATATCAAATAATGCAGAATACGGCGATTTAACCAGAGGCGGAAAACTTATTAACGCTGATGTCAAAGCTGAAATGAAGAAAATTCTTGAAGAAATTCAAAACGGTAAATACGCGGAAGAATTTATGAAAGAAATGAGTTCCGGCGGTAATAAATTTGCCAAATTAAGGGCTGAATCAAAAGGACATCTTATTGAAAAGATAGGAGATGAAATTCGCTCATCTTTTAATTGGAACAGATCTAATAAGCTTATAGACAAGACACGCAATTAGACAACCGGCTGACAAATTTTTCCCCTTGTGGCGTATAGTAATTAACCTCTTATTTCTTACAATTAGCATGTATTAAAAATACAGTTCGTTATTGTAGAAAAAGGAGTAAGAGATGAAAAAAACATTATCTGTATTAACTGTATTAGGTATTGCATCTATTATCGGAACACAGAGCGCCAATGCTTTTGACTGGTCTAATTTAAATCCCGCTTACTGGGGACACTGCCCTAAATGCGAAAAGAAAAAGCCGGACTGCTCTTGCAAGAAGAAATGCGATCCTTGTGAAAAAGTTTCACAGCCTTGCCCGACAGGCGCGGCAGCGCCGTGTGATCCATGCGCAAAGAAATCAACCCCATGCGATCCGTGCGCAAAGAAGGCTGTCCCCTGCGATCCTTGTGCAAAAAAACCGGTTCAATGCGATCCTTGCAAGAAACAGCAGGAGCCGTGCGATGCTTGCGATAGACTACAGCAGATGGCAAAATAAGCTTGCAGACCTATTTTCTTGCAGAATCGGATTTTTCAGCCAAATCTCCGATTCTGCTTTTATATATCCTCTATTTATTTGATTACAAATCTTAAATAATAGCTTAAACTTAATATGGAATGAGGGAGGATATGGTTAAATCGAATTTAAAAGAAAAGAAAATTACTAAAAAAGCCGGTTTAAAGGTTGTTGATAATAATGAAATAAAAACAACGGCTTATAGTGATATAAATTTAAAAAAGTGGAGAGAATACGAACACGTTAAGACTGATACCTTATGGGAGTTTCCTTCGCGTTTAAAAGACGGGGGGCATTCTAATGAGTATCACGGGAATTATATCCCGCAAATTGCTCAGCAGATATACGAAAGATTTACTAAAAAGAACGATATTGTACTTGATTTATTCTTCGGCTCCGGTACATCCGGTATTGAAGCGGTTAATATGAATCGCAGGTGTATCGGTGTAGAACTGAAAGAAGATTTAGCGGAAAGCGTTTCTGAAAAATTTACACCCAAACAGCTTGTAACGGATGTTAATATAATATGTGCAGACTCTGCCAGCACCATTGCTAAAGAAAAAATACAGGCAAGACTGGATATTATGGGCAGGAAACAGGCACAGCTTCTTATGCTCCATCCGCCTTATGACGATATTATTAAATTCTCTGATAAAAAAGAGGATTTATCTAATTGCGCAACTACAGAAGAATTTTATGACCTGTTTGAAAAAGTTGCTAAAAACGGATATGACTTACTTGAAAAAGGTCGTTTTGCCTGCTTGATTATAGGGGATAAATATGCAAATTCCCAGCATATTCCGCTTGGTTTTGAATGCATGGCAAGAATGAATAAGTTAGGTTTTATAACAAAAGCAATCATTATAAAAGATATGCAGGGCAATGAAAGGGCAAAAGGCAAAACAGCCAACCTATGGCGCTACAGAGCCTTAGCCGGCGGTTTTTATATCTTCAAGCACGAATACGTAATGGTGTTCCAAAAGGTATGATAAAATCTGTCGATAATGGTCTGGTTATAAAATTTAAAGTTTTGCCTAATTCATCTAAGAATGATTTGGTTTTGGAAGATGAGCTTATAAAGGTTAAACTTACAGCCCAGCCTATTGAAAATAAAGCGAATAAAGCTCTTACAGAATATCTGGCAAAACTCTTCAAGGTTCCTAAATCAAGTATTAAAATTCTAAAGGGTGAAACTTCTAAAGAAAAAACTCTTTTATTTTCTGATTTAACTGAAGATAAGAAGAATTTTATTATTTCTCAATTGACAAAATAATTGAAAAAATATACTATTATATATATATATAGGTGTTAAAAAGGTATGGCAATGTATAAGCGTTGGTATGATGTAGATCCTACAGTAAGTTTAGCGGTAAGTTTGATGCGTAATGCAAATATTATGACGCAATATAAATGCGCGGATTTAATTGTGAGCAAATCCAAAAATAACGGCATTGATCTTGCCGATAACATATTAACAGACGCTTTTACGTACGTATTAAGACGCTGGTATGATACAGATCAAAAAATAGCGGAATCTTTTGAATATTTAAAATCTTTACCTCTGGATATACAAAAAGAAGTTGCGCTGGATTTGATAAACTTGCTTCAAGAGGAAGAAGTTAAGTAAGAATGATGGAAATTTGCAAGAATTTGTTCCTAAATCCGGCTTTTATATCAGTAATTTTGTTATGCATTTTATGTATTAAAAAAGTTAATGTCCTGCTTGCAATTATCATATCTACTATAACAGCAGGGCTTCTTGCCGGAATAAACATAAAAGATGTTATGCACGTTTTTATCTCCGGCATGGGCGGAAATTCTGAAACAGCTCTGAGTTATATACTTCTCGGCGCCTTTGCCGCAACAATGGCGCATTCCGGATTTACAGATGTTGTTTCTTCAAAAATTTCTAAAATTGTCGCCGGAAGAAAATATGTACTGCTTGGTATACTTACACTAATCGCAATGGCTTCTCAAAATATTGTCCCCATACACATTGCGTTTATTCCTATCGTAATTCCACCGCTTATCGGAATAATGAATAAAATGAAGCTGGATAGAAGAGCTGTTGCCTGCGTGCTTGCTTTCGGCTTAAAGATGCCTTATATAGCAATTCCTGCCGGTTTCGGGCTTATATTCCAGAATCTTATAGCTGATAATATGGCTTTAAACGGAGTGCAGGTTGTTAGGGCTGATGTTTGGAAATCAACTTTTATACTGGGGCTAGGGATGATTGCCGGTCTGCTGATTGCTGTTTTTATTTCATACAGAAAACCAAGGGTTTATGAAAATAAACCTGTCGCAGGACTCCAAAACAACTCTGAACCGGTATTTTTAACAAAACACTGGTGGGTCATAACCGCAGCTGCCGCAACCTTTATTGTACAACTTTGGACACAGTCACTGCCTCTTGGCGCGCTGGTCGGGCTTGGAATAATGTTCTCATTCGGTGTTATACCGCAAGATAAGATGGATCATATGATGAATGAAGGCATCTATTTAATGGGATATGTTGCTTTTGTTATGCTGGTTGCAGCAGGATTTGCATCTGTTCTTCAAGAATCCGGCGCTATTGAACATTTGGTTCACGCTGTGCTGGATTTTATGCCGGAAAGCGTACTGCTTGCTTCTCTTATAATACTTATCATCGGGCTATTTATAACAATAGGAATAGGAACATCCTTCGGAACAATCCCAATACTTGCTGTATTATTTATTCCGGTCTGTGTTCACCTTGGATTTAACACTAATCAAATGATAATCTTACTGGCAGCCGCTGCCGCTCTTGGTGATGCAGGTTCCCCCGCTTCTGATACAACACTCGGACCGACTGCCGGATTAAATGCTGACGGACAGCATAACCATATATTTGATACCTGCATTCCGACTTTCTGGCATTATAACATAGCCTTAATCCTGTTTGCACTGCTCGGCATATGGCTATTCGCCTAATTAGCTGTTCAATCCATAATTGAAGTCTTCTTGAATATTTGATGAAAGCATTGACTTCATAGATTCCATATAAGCGTTAACTTCTTCTAATTCAGCGCTGTCTGTTGTAATCTGAGAATCAATAGCAGTTTCCCACGCTGTTAATTCGTTAAACTGGTCTTGATACTGCGCTGTTAATTTATCAATTTCATCTTCAAAATCAGGGATTTCAGTATAATCAAGATATTCTTCTTGAAGCTCTTCATCGCCTTCATATAAAACTTTAAAATAATCTTTAATTTCACGAGTTTGTGCGTTCTTCAAAGATTGAGCATCTGCCTGCGAATAAGTTGCAAGAGTTTTCTGGTTCTGAAGCTGAGTAATTTCAAGGTTTAACTCATTTCTTCTTAACTTGTAGCTTAGTAATGTTTCGTGTAAATTTGCGATTGCCATCTTTGTTCACCATCATTTTTAAATCTTACATATATATAAAGTATTTAAAAACGATGCAATTTCACAAAGGATAAATTTTGTAACAAAACTTTACATATCTCTTAAATCGTCTTTTTTATAAGCATTAACAGCAAGAGTATCACATCTTTCGTTATATTCATGTCCGGCGTGGCCTTTTACCCAGACAAATTCAACTTCATGGGGCTCCTTTGCCTTAAGCAGTCTTTGCCACAAATCAACGTTTTTGACAGGGGTTTTGCCGGCAGTTTTCCAGCCTTTTTTAATCCATCCGTCTATCCAATGGTTATTGAAAGCATCAACCACATATTTGCTGTCAGAGTATAGAGTTACTGCGCAGGGTTTCTTTAATGCTTCCAAGCCTATAATAACAGCCATTAATTCCATCTGGTTATTTGTTACATTCTTAAATCCGGCAGAAAGTTCTTTTTCATGCTTCACACCGTTTTTATCAACATGAACCAGTATGGTTCCATATCCTCCTGCTCCGGGGTTACCGCTGCATGCTCCGTCTGTATATATAGAAACTTTATTTCTCTCTTCCAAAGTGTTATTCACAACTAAGCAGCAACACCTTTGATTTCAGAGATAAGATACTTAGCTACCCATTCAAAATCTTTATTATTATTAGCAGCTTTTCTTAAGTATTCAACAGAAGCTTCGCCTATTCTAATAAGAGTCATTGCAACAACACCGCGTTTTACACCTCTTACTACCTGCAATTGGTTAACAAGTTCCGGAACTACAGCCTTGCCTTGATCTACTAAAATATTTTCGATTTTATTCTTAGTTGTATTATCTGCTGTTTCTAACTTGCCTAGAATTTCTTCTACTGATTGCATATCTTTCTCCTTTTAATTTCTCTTTGCATTATTATTATAGACGAAATTTTTCTAAAAATAGGATTTCCTTACATAATCTTAATATCCATATTAATTTATATTAATATTCATTAATATCCGCGTTTTATGCATCATCCCCTCTCCTAACAGGCACTACTGTCCATGATAATTTTTAGGAGTTAAAAATTATTAACCTAGTATCTGACCCCTCCCCGAAATCAAAGATTTCGCCCCTCCCACAAGGGGCGGGTAGGCTCCGCGCCTGGCGTGGCACCCTAGCCCTCTCCTTACAGGAGAGGGCTAGGGTGAGGTGTCAAGCCGTATCCGTGCTTAAAATCAGTTCTTTTCAGCTATAAAGAAGAAATTCAAAAACAGATTCAATTTTACAAAAATTTTCAAATGTAACAATTTCGTTACAATCATGGGAAAAAGTGTAAAATGTACAAATTTTTTGTTTTTTATAGTAATATATAGAAGTTAGTAAAAATTGATTGGTGTGGAAATGCACCGGTAGTAAAGGAGGCACATGAATTGACAATTGTATCATCATCGCTCGACGAGCTTGAAAAGCAGAACTTGGACAAAGTAAACTTGGGACAGCATGTCCTTGCAGAATTTTTTGAGTGTGACCCAAATACACTTAATAGTAATGATAAAGTAGAAAAGTACATGATAGACGCGGCTCTTGAGTGCGGTGCCACAATCGTTCAAAAGTGCTTTCATATGTTTAATCCATACGGTGTAAGCGGAGTGGTTATTATTTCAGAAAGCCATCTTGCAATACACACCTGGCCGGAACTCGGATATGCGGCAGTTGATTTATTCACCTGCGGTACAAAGTGCGACCCGAAAGTAGCATATGAATTCTTGAAAAAGAAATTTAACTCTAAAAAAGCTTCTTTCACTGAATTAAAAAGAGGCATTATAGACAGAGAAACTTTAAAACTTGCTGAACAGCCGTTTGAAATTGCTGAACAGTTTGAAGAATAGAATGTTTCATATTAATAAAAAACAGGGACTTTTTATAAGTCCCTGTTTTTTTCATTTTAATGCTCTGCTATATTACTATATTACGGCTCATATTCCATAATATAATCGTCCATGACAAATCCGCTTCCGATATCTGTCACAACGCTGTCTACAATCTTAAATCCGTATTTGAAATAAGCATCAATAGTATTTTTATTATATTTATTCACAGTCAGGCGAATCTTTGGATAGTTCATCTTCTTAAGAAGATTTACGGTTTCTCTTCCAAGCCCTTTATGTCTGTAATCTTTGGAAATATACAGTTTTGAGAGGAATAAATAACCGCCCTTATCTGCAATCCCCGTATAGCCGGCTTTTTTGCCGTCAGATATTATAAAATAATAGGTATAATTTTCATTCTTTATCTGCTCTTCTATTGCATGCTGTGACTGAAAATTTTCTACCATATAGTCAATCTGTTCTTTTGAGAGAATACAAGTCCAGTATTCATGCCAGATACTTGACGCCAGCTCTGCAAGTTCTTTTATATCTTTAACTTTCTCTAATTCCATAAAATAATTTTATCACAAATAGCAAATCTTATTTTTAGGAGTTTTATTATTTAAAGGAGGTTTTCTATGACAAACGTAAATTTCGGCTCTACATACAAAATACCTGTATCCCAATGGGGAATAAATAATACAAAAAAGATACTTTTAAAAAACCTTATAGCTTCTCACAACGGTATAGTTACTAAAGGCAAAGACAGCTATGCAATAGTGTCTATCGCTGATAAAAAGGACATAGGGTTTATCAGAAAATTAAGCAAAATCGGTTATTATCAATATAAAAAGTTTGAGGGTGAAAATATCCCCAAAGATAAACTGGAATCTTACATTAACAGCCTTAGATAAACAAAAGCCCCTCTTAGGAGGGGCTTTTTGTGTCCTAAAACATTTTTAGTGGCATAATGCCAGCAATACACCCGCTGCAACAGCAGAGCCGATTACACCAGCAACATTCGGTCCCATTGCGTGCATGAGCAAGAAATTCTGCGGATTTGCTTCCAACCCGACTTTATTAGAAACCCTGGCAGCCATCGGAACAGCAGATACGCCGGCAGAACCAATGAGAGGATTGATTTTTTCCTTGCTGAATAAATTCATAATCTTAGCCATTATAACACCGCCTGCAGTAGCAAGGGAGAATGCTATAATACCTAATATCAAGATAAACAGAGTCTGTACTGTCAAAAATTGTTCTGAAGATAATTTAGAGCCCACAGAAAGCCCCAAAAATATTGTCACGATGTTAATCAATGCATTCTGCATCGTATCAGACAGCCTTTCAACAACTCCGCATTCCTTGCATAAATTACCAAATGTCAAGGCGCCTATAAGCGGACAGGCATCCGGAAGCAAAATAACACACAAAAGAAGAACCAAAAGGGGGAATACTATCTTTTCTCGCTTTGTTACTTCCCTTAACTGGGTCATTTGAATTTTTCGTTCTTCTTCTGTTGTAAGAAGCTTCATAATAGGCGGTTGTATAACCGGTACTAAAGCCATATAAGAATATGCTGCAACTGCAATTGCCCCAAGAAGTTCTGGAGCAAGCCTTGTCGTAACAAAGATAGAAGTCGGCCCGTCAGCACCGCCGATTATACCTATAGCAGCAGATTGAGGCATTGTAAAACCAAATATACAAAGCGCCATAAGCAATGCGCCAAATATACCAAATTGTGCAGCTCCGCCTAATAAAGCCGTTTTAGGGTTTGCAATCAAGGGACCGAAATCGGTCATTGCTCCAACGCCCATAAAAATTATCAACGGAAACAACCCTTTATGAATCCCTGCCTCATAAATAATACCCAGGAAACCGTTAGGACCAGCCATTTCACAGACCGGTATATTAGAAAGCAGTCCGCCAAATGCAATCGGAACAAGCAATAGCGGTTCAAACTGTTTTTTTATGCCAAGCCACAATAAAAACAGGCATATAAGTATCATTATCCAGCTTCCATGCATATGGAGAAACTGTTCAAATCCGCTGGTTATAGAAGGATCCGCAGGTTTTACAAAATTCATAATACCTGTTGAATTCCAGAGAGTAGCCAGCCCTTCATTAATATTCATAAATTCCCTTTCTTAATTTAAAACTACTAAAGCCTGTCCGGTAACAACCTTATCACCTTGCGAAACAAGAATAGAAGAAACTTCTCCTGACCTTGGAGCTTTAATCTCTATTTCCATTTTCATAGCTTCCAGCACAAGCAGAACATCGCCTTCATTAACAGAATCGCCGGCATTAACATCAATTCTTAAGACGTTTCCCGGCACTCCTGCTTTAATTTCTTCGCCGGCGCCGGATGAAACTCGCGCCTTTTCCTCGATACCTTCTTTTACTGATACGCTGTAAGACTTACCGTTAACTGAAGCTTTATCGCCTTCAAGTTTTACTGCATATGCTTTACCGTTAACATTTACCGTAAATTCATTTGTATTGTTTGACGCACTCGGGACTTGAGCCGGAACATTTTTTCTGACGCCGATTTGCCCCTTGCCTTGCAGGAACATAATACCCTTTTCTTTGCATGCTCCTGCAATAAAGATATTTTCGTCATTTACTTCAAGACCGGCATCTTTAAGCATTTTTTCAGCAGCCTTAATCCCTTTATTGGGATCTTTGTCGTTTATATCTACAACAGGTTCTTTTGTCGGCGGAAGCCCTAATTGTTCTTCTGCAATATTAACAATCTCTGCATTAGGTTCGCAAGGAGTTTTGCCAAAATATCCGAGAACCATTTTTCCGTAGCCTTCCGCAATTTTCTTCCAGTTGCCAAACATTACGTTATTGAATGCCTGCTGGAAATAGAATTGTGATACCGGAGTAACAGAGGTTGCAAAACCGCCCTTTTCAACGACTTCCTTCATTGCAGAAACAACCTGCGGGAATTTATCCATCACGCCGTTATCACGCATCATTTGTGTATTTGCGGTCAATGCGCCCCCCGGAAGCGGAGAAGATATAATCATAGGATTAACTGCAAGAGCCTCCGGCGGGAGGAAATAATCCTTCATACATTCTTTGAAAATCTCTTCTGTTTCTAAAATTTTGTTTATATCAATTCCCAAATCATAATCGGTTCCCTTCAATGCGTGCCACATTGAAACAATGTCCGGTTGAGCAGTTCCGCCAGATACAGGCTTCATTGCTAAATCAATACCATCTGCGCCGCCATCAAGAGCCGCTAAATAAGCAGCTAAGCCAGTACCAGCAGTTTCGTGAGAGTGGAATCTGATATGAACATCCTTACCCAAAATTTCTCTTGTGCGCTTGATAGTTTCATAAACTTTTCGCGGTGCAGATGTTCCGGAAGCGTCTTTAAAAGCGATACTGTCAAACGGCAGACCGGAATCAAGGATATTTCTCAAAACTCTTTCATAGAAAGGAACATCATGTGCGCCTGTACAGCCGATAGGAAGTTCCATCATTGTGATAGTAACTTCGTGTTTCAAACCGTTATTTTTTATACATTCTGCAGAATAAATCAAATTATTTACATCATTCAACGCATCAAAGTTGCGGATTGTTGTTACACCGTGTTTTTTGAAGAGCTTCGCATGCAGGTTAATCATATCTCTGGGCTGAGAATCAAGCCCTACGACATTAACCCCTCTGGCAAGCGATTGAAGATTAACCTCCGGCCCGACAGCTTCACGGATTTTATCCATTGTTTCAAAGGCATTTTCGTTACAATAAAAAATAGGAGATTGAAATCTTGCCCCACCTGCGGTTTCAAAATGTTTAATTCCGGCATCTACCGCTGATTTCAACGCTGGAAGAAAATCATCCGCAAAAACTCTTGCACCGTATACAGACTGAAATCCGTCACGGAAAGAAGTATCCATTACTTTGATTAATTTTTTTGTCATTTTATATCCTCTCTTTGTTCAAAGATCTTTACAAAATATCGCCTATTAAAAGTGTATGCTCTTTATTTTCGTTATCTATTAATCTTAATGCGCCTTTATCTGTGATATCTTTTGCAACTCCGGTCAGCTTATTATCAAAAACTTGTACAGTAATTTCTTCACCTAAAAAGCTTGCATACTTCACATATTCATTTTTGATTACCGGAAAACCGCAGGCAATGAAACTATCATACCTCAAACAAAAACAATCTAAAAGCTTTTTGAGAAACTTTTCCTTGTCAACTGTATGCCCAAGCTCTATATTTAAAGATGTTGCAGGCTGGTTAATCCTTTCCATTACTAATTTATCGGCATTTATATTAATGCCGAATCCTAAAACAATCCCCTTGAGAATACCTTTTTCAATAACACCCTCAGCTAGAATACCTGCGATTTTTTTCTTATTTATCCTTACGTCATTCGGCCACTTTATCTGCGGGCTGATATTATACTCTGCAATGGTATTTGCAATAACAACACTCAGGTACTGCGTCAAGTTAGAATACACTTCTTCCATCTTATCAGACGGTTTTAGAATCAAGCTTGCATATATATTATCCTCGCCCGCATAATCCCAACGGCGGTTTAATCTTCCTCTCCCTGCAGTTTGATGATACGTATACACAAGAGTTTTATCTGAAAATTCTTCTATATGCTCTCTTGCATACTTATTAGTTGAATCTGCCTGCTCTAAATAAACAAAGTTCATTATTTTATTTTACAACAAAAAAACTGCTCCGAAACTTAATTCGAAGCAGTCCTCTTTGTATGTACACATTAGGTTTGCAAATTTTATTTTAAACTGACAGCTTTGTCTTAACTTTAGGATTCATTTCGACTTCCTTAGCTGTATCAGCATTTGGTTTCATTACAATTTCTTGAGCTTTTTGTTCTTTGGGTTTATCGTCGCCGTTAAACTTTCTGCCCATCCAGTTAGCGATAGGAGTAATTACAACAGGTGTCAGATATCTATAAATCAATGTAAATGTGATTAAACTTCCAAGAGCATTGATACTTTTCAGTTTATCTCCAAAAGATTTCTTTAAGGTTTCAGCTTCTTCTTTTGAAATTTGCCCGAGAGCAATCTGCTGTTCTTTCAATCCGCAATATGTATACTCAAATTTTTTCTTGAAATTTGTCAAATATTTACTTACTGTGTATGCACAAATCGCTGGAATAATGCAACATAGTCCCTGGTTTACTGTTAAAGTTTTTCTGCTCTTAGGATCTAAATCATCGTTGTGCCAAGTTCTATACATATATGTAGCACTAGTCAGCACAGAACCTATAGTTGCAAGGTGTTCAGTCATCTCACCCGGCGCCTTTGCAAGTTTTTCTGAAGCCTTTTGGATTTTTTCAGATTTATAAACCGCTTTGCCATAAGTACTGCCGTATAATTTTCCAATCCATTTGCCAAAAGCGCTTTCCTTTTTCCCTCTAAAAGAAGGTGATTTTGTTTCTGACGGCTTATTAGATTCTGCATTTGCTAATGCAGGTTTTGGAGTATCTTTTAGCTGTTCTTTGGGTTTCTTGCTTTTTTCTAAATGGAATACATTTTTCAGAACTATCGGAATTAAGTAAATAGTACCTACTGCGACAGGGATTCTTGTTACAATATCCGGAAGCCAGCCGAATATTTTATCACTTATAGTATTAACCTTATCTGCTGTCAGCTCTTCCTGAGTAACAGGAGTGCCTAGTTTTTCAGGAACTTCATTACTATTTTCGCGTTTTATATTGTTTTGGTAAGATATATACTTTTCAACCGGCTTGCCTTTTTTAATTTCTTCTCTTTTTAAGCCTGTATAAAGCGGAGTTGCATGTGCAGTCTCTTTATAAGAAGACAAGTGAATCATATCCAAATCAAGTTTAAACGGAGTTCCGTCCGTATTCTTCCAGGAATCAGGATGCAGACGCTTGCCATTCTTTTCTATAGAACTGATATCTAAGCCAGGCATTACTTCTTTCAAGAAATCTTTATCGATATGAGCAAGAGAGAAGAAGTTTGTATCTTTATATTTTTTCAAAGAACCGCCCATACCGTCTTCTCTTACAGCTATAAACATGTCTTTTAAGTTAAGTTTGATTTTTTGCCCGTTTCTATCCACCCATTCACTCACGGGTTTATTTTTCATAGCTTCTAAATCGACATCAACACCAAAATCTTTTAAGGTTGATTCTGATATTTCAGAAATATGTTTCGGCTGGGCAACTTTTGCAACATCCTTATATTCCTTTGAGAATTTATTGCCAAGCTTATCTGTCCATTCCTCAACAGGTTTTCTGAGGTTCTTGGCTTTATCAGCCCATATAGATTCTATATTTAAATTAGGATATTTTTTCTGAAGGATGTTAACACTCAAATCTTTTAAATAATTATTCTTTGCATATTTAATACCTTTAGAAAAAGGAGTTGCTATTAATAATGAGCTTACAATTCCTGCTCCGCCTGATGACATAGAATGTGCGGAGGCATACATATTATCTTGCTTACTTTTTTTAGTTGGTATTGCCATAATTGTTAACGGTCTTAAACCAATACAAACAACCGCAGAGATTAAGGATTGAACAAAAACCTCATGCCCCATAAAGTTTAATATAGTATCAAAAAAGCGGCTTTTTAGAAACTTATCCAATCCTGTCTCTTTATCCGCCGCTTTTCTTGAATTATCTATAACTTTCTTTACAATTTCTTTTTTGCCCTTAAAAGACACTCCCGCGTCATAATAATCTTGAAGGGCAGAATTGTTCGGCTTTCGCATTTGCTCCGAATAATTTAATCTAATCTCATTTGGGATAGTAACACTGTTGGTTGATTCTTGTTTTCTCCCTAGGGAGTTTAGATTTTGCGTTGTATGAATCTTCATCATAGTTTCCAATCTAAATTAACTGTCTACACATCTATAGTAAAACAAAGAAAAATTTTTTTTGCTAGTTTGTGACAAATTTGTTACAATTGGTTTGGACTAAGTGACTAAGTGATTAAGTGACTAGGTGACTAAGATGTTTAAGAGAAATGGTTTTAGACCGGTTACAATAAATATGAAAAAGATAGTTTATGTACTTATATTGTTAATATTTCTTTCAAATAAAACGCATGCCTTGGACTTGGACATGACTGTTGATGATGAAATCAGAAAAAACTATAACCCGTCTAAACTTATTCAAGATACAGGGGGTGAAGAAGAAACGCTTCCGGATCTGCCGGTCATACTCGACATGGAAGATGATAATATACAGCCTGCAGAAATAAAAACACAAACTGCACCTCCTAAGCAGATTGTAAGCACAGGAAATATAAAAATCCGCAGAGGAACAAGCTTTAATGTAGTAAACTCCTCAAAAATATCTGACTGGCAGAGAAAAGGAACAACCGTAAAATTTACGGCAAAAACTCCGATTGTAAAAAAGAAATACACAATTCCGGCTTCAACAGTTTTTATAGGCGAAGTTATTGAATCGCACCAGCCTCAAATCACATGCAACGGAGGGCTGGTAGTTATAAGAGTGAAAAGCATGCTCTATAAAGGGCAGACGATCCCTATTAACGCATACGTTACAAGAGCCGATGCAAAAAAAATATTCCTCAACAATATCAAAGGCGACAGAACATATCTAAAAACTATGTGGAAAAAAGGTAACTGGGGCAGAACATTATTCGGCAGAATGTTTAACCTTACGGTTAACCTTGGAGGGGACGGCGCTACATTGCTTTTATCCCCCTTTCCTCTTGCTTACGGAACAATCTGTTTGGGGGTAAATACACTTGTTTCGCCAATAACAGCATTCTTCTCAAAGGGCGGGCATGTTTCAATCCCCGCAGGAAGCGAATTCAGAATAAAACTTCTTGATGATGCGTTTATCGACTAATCTATCGTGGCGAACCTTTTATTTGAAGAAATTATGCCTTATGTGTAATTTCTAAAATAAATTGACCACATTTTGTTCTTCAAAACGCGGGCATGTATTCCAAACAAGAGTCGGAATAATATCCCCCGGAGTCCTGCCCTGGAATTGGCATTTACAGCACCCTTTAACCATATTTGTAGAACCATCTACGACAGGTTGAAAATATTTACAGCACTGGCAGATTTTCAGCGACAAACCATAATCACTAAGCTTTGCAGAAAGCTCTCTTATCGCATCAACCATCCGCAAGTGATTATTCTTAGTTGTGTATGTTTTGTTTTTATTAATAAACTTAACCCTTGCAAGCCCGTCGTCAGATATCAATTCAAGCTTGCACGGAAAATCATTTTTCCCGTCTGTCACAATAATATCTGTTATCATTTTCTCTATATTATGCTTGCGGGTTAATGACGCAATAAAGTTTCTTGTGCCTCTTATCGGCGGGAAATTATATATTATATGAGCTATTGAGTACAGGGGATATGCAAATAAATACAGATATTCTTTTGCATAAATTCCGGCATTAAAAAGACTTACACAAAACGCAAGCGCCAAAACTATAAAAGTAATCAAAATAGTTGAATACCCGACTATAAAAGGGAATTTGTATGAATGGACCAGCAGAAGGGCATATATTAATACACATGTGAGCCAGTTCGGCTGAATCAGCGAGCATACATACTCTTGAGTTGTAAAATTAGGACATTTCATAATATTGGCTCTAAAAATGTTTATCCTCTGCGACAAAGAAGGAATTCTAGTATCATAACAGCTTATGTCCTTGTATACTTTTAAGTCGCTTACAAAAGCAACTGCCGTTTTTTCTTTCGCAAGTTTCAGCGTATAAACAACTTCGTCTGTTTTATCCTTAAAATCAAAGCTTCCTATTTGATTTAGCAAGTATTTCTTTATAACAAAATTGTCCGTATTGATTAAGTTGGTAAGTCCGAGCCTTGTCCTTGTCGCCATGATAAAACGCGAAACATATCTGGAATAGGTAGCCTTCACGCAATCCCAAAATTTCAACTCTTTATACTCGCCTATATAGTTCACCATCGGTATAAATACGCTGTATTTGCTCAAATAGTAATTAACATTTGTTAAAAAGTCAGAGTCTACATAGTTGTTTGCGTCCAAAAAGACATACGCATCCAAATTTTGAGCTTCTGAAAGTTTCTCTGCAAGAATAGAGTATGCCTGGCTTTTGCCGATAGGCTCAAGATTATTTATATTAATAACCTTAACATCTAAATCGGTTTGAAGCGTAACATCTGAAATATTTTCACACTTATCTAAAATGGCATATATTGTATAACGCTGTTTAGGATAGCTCTGGTTTTTGAGCTGTTTTATCAGATTTTCCAAAGTATCAGTTTTGCCTGTAGCATAAACAACCACACAGATATTAGAATCTTTAGAGGTATATTTATCTCTTACCTTTTTAACCGGCTTGAGGCTTGCGCAGGCTAGTACAATATAAAAAAGTGTAAAAATTGTTACATATAAATAAAGAATAGTCATAATAATATCTCCCAAAAAAGTTTACTCTAAAAAAAACATTTTCTCAAATAAAATACTTGATTTAGAAAAATGTCTATGTTAAATTAGATTCTGCCGGGGGTTAATGAACGGCGGGGGAAAATGAAGATAATCCCTGATAACCCAATAAATAGCCGGTTTGAAAATTAATTGCGGGCTGCTAGCTCAGGTGGTTAGAGCGCACCCCTGATAAGGGTGAGGTCGGTGGTTCGAGTCCACTGCGGCCCACCATTTCATACAGATAGAACTGGATGAAGTGGATAAATAACAAGATAAAGAGCCGTCTAGGCTCTTTTTTGTTGCGCTCAAATATCTTTCCTTTTGAGCCAATATGCTTTTAGAAAATTCATCATAACCTAATTCCTCAATGCCTTGTTTTGCAACTCTGATTAATTTTTCAAGAGTAAGAAATGGTTCTGCAAATTTCATTTTCACACTTTTAGCATTAACCGTAACAGATGAATATGTTTCTCTAACTAATTTGGCTATGGTTTCAGAGGTTAGTTGAGAATATGGCATGCTTGCCTTGTGACATACATCTAATATTTTCAGACCGGTTTCCATGTAGTCAATATTAGCATTTTGCAAGCGTTGCAAATCGGCATTCAGTCTATTCAATTTGAGTTCATATTCATTTTTCACTGTAATCCATATTTCAATATCAATAATACCGTTTAACTGGTCAAGATACATCTTTTTTAGAGTATCTGTACAAGTTTCAATTTCTTTGTTTAGTCTTTTGATTTCCTTTTTGTGAAAATCTTGCTCATCTTTCAAACTCTCAGCAAGAGAAATTCTTACTAACTCATACAACTTATCATCTAGAGCTATTCTACGAAGATGTCTGCGAAAAGATGCAGTCATTTCACGCTCTGAAATACATAGTGTATTGGTACAAGTGACGTCATTGTGAGTACACCTATAATATACCTTGTTGTATTTCTTGCGTTCTCCCGATATAGAATATCCACAAACAGCGCACTTTGCGATACCCGGATATAGAAAATCGAAATTTTTACGGACTTTTGACTTGTCAACCTTTTTGAAAGCCTGTTGTGTTTTTTCAAAAGTTTCATAGCTGACAATAGCAGGATGCTTGCCTTGGTAGATAATGCCATTACAACGCATTTGTCCGATATAGATAACATTTTTCAAAATGCCTTCAAGAACAGTTCGGGTAATTTTTGGTCTATCGCTAAGGTAGTAATACCCTTCTTCATAAAGTTTTTCGCATAGTTTGCGCAAAGAATAATCTCCTGTTGCAAAGAGTTCAAAAGCTCTGCGAACAAACATAACTCTTAGAGGGTCAATGTAGAGGGTTTTCATCTCACCTCTTTTGTAACCATACGGTGGTTGAAATGGCCAGTAGCCTTCTTCTAATCCTTCCTTTAGACCTTTTTTGATTTCTTCAGAAAGGTTATCAATGTAGTTTTTCGCCATCAAGACCTTAATCCCATGTATGAATTTGTCGTGAGATTTAGAGTTTTTAGAGATAATGGAGCCCTCTTTCACAAGGTGCACTTCAAGGTCGTACTCTTCAAGAGTCACATAGTCTTTGAAGTTGCGATACAGGCGGTCGGTCTTTTCTACAAGTATAGTTTTGACATCTGGATTAGCTTTGAGATACTCTAACATAATATTGTAGTTAGTTCTTCCGGCTTTTTTTGCTGTTTCTGCATCTGAATATTCCTCAACTATCTGAAATCCGTTTTTGAGAGCATACTCCTTCAAAAGTTTCAACTGAGCAGGGATAGAAAATCCTTCTTTTTCCTGTTCCTTACTTGATACTCTAGCATAAATAACGACTTTTTTGTTTTGCATATCTGAATCTCCTAGAAATCTGAATTTCTATTTTTATTTCTGACTCACTTCTTAGAAAAGTAAATATAGGTTGGCAGACGATTTCACCGCTAGCATTTGAGAGAATCCCAATGTGAAAAGCTTTTCAAGGCTAAGAATATCCTTCGCAAGAAATCTTTTGGAAGTTCATCTCGCTGCGAAAAATAGTGTCGTTTTGTTGCCTCTTGGAATAAAACATCAATAAAATCAAGAGTACAGAAGATTTCGTTGTGTGGTATTTGTGATGGTGATGTGTTGTTCAATGAGTTGTTTTCAGCAAAAGAAATGCCACGCCAAAGCGTGGCAAAGAAATTGAAAGAAGATCTACTATCTTTTTCGGATTTTGCGGAATGCTGACTTGAATGTCATTTTCAGACCTTTTTCAGTACATTTAAAACTATTTGCAAGCAGTTCTAAAGCTTTTCGCTTTGTTTTAGAATCAAACACCGTATAGACATCATAAAGGCGCTTTTGCAAATTCTCAGCAACATTATTTTTGATAGTTTCAATTTGTTTTTGTGTGTAATAAATCTTAGAGTCAAGGTCACCATATTCTTCTTGAATAAGGGCTTTAGCCCCTCTAATATATTCCTCATCAACGATTTCATCTTCAACAATTCTCTTATACAATCGTCTTTCCCTATCATATTTTCGGCTAACATCACGCCTATAGCCACTTAGTTTTTGTGTCATAGGATAAAGCTCATCTTTTATGGCTTCATTGATTATCTCTTTAGGAATAAGTCCTAAGCGGATTTCCTTGAGATAAGATTCAACATCTTTGTCAATAACGATTTCTGGGATAGATAAATGTTCATTGCATTTTGGATTTGTGCAACGGTAATAGACATAACGCTTGCCATTAGGCTTTTCCTTCACATCTCCAACCATAAAACCGCCACAATTCTCACATTTTAGCAACTGTGAATACAATAAAGCGTGTTTTCGAGGGGACTTCGGGGCTAAATTCAGCAATTTTTGGACTTTATCATATACATCCTCTGAAACAATAGCCTTATGATTACCATTAACATACTCACCTGCCTGTTTGACATAATATTTTCCTGTGTAGAAGGGATTTTTGAGCATAGAGATAAGAGATTGCTTAGGAATTATTTTAGAAGGTTGAAATTCATACCTAAACCCTAACTCATAAAGCTTTTCTGCGACTTCAACAACAGTATATTCTCCTGTTGCATAGAGTTCAAAAGCTTTTTTCACGAAATCAGCACGCTTTTTCATAGTCACAGCGGTTTTCAATCTTTTGTCATTTTTGTACCCATACGGTGACCTGTTAGGACGGAATCCTTCTAGTGCTCTTGCCTTAATTCCAGCTTTGCATTTTTCTTTATCTAAGCGCACTCTATAATTAGAAACACCTAATACTGTATCTAACATCAGCATTTCACTAGATTCAATAGGGGCTTGTAAGTAAAGCCTTTCTTGAACAAAAATGGCGGTTAGTCCTTCATCTTCGACTTGCTGAATAATTTTGTAGCCGTCTACAGGGTTTCTAGACATTCTATCAACAAAAGCAAAGATAACAACATCAGCAACACCCTTACGGAGTTTTTCAACCATTTCGTTGAACATTTTGCGCTTTTCAGGTTTCATTGCGCTGCCCTTTTCTTTGTAGATTTTTTCAATCTCTAATTTGTACTTTTTTGCAAAATCCAAGCAGAGGGTTTCTTGTTCATCTAAAGATGTTCCTTTGCCTTGGTCTTCACTGGATACTCTACAATAGACGAGAGCTCTTTTTTTCTTAATATCTTTAATTAGCATAATTATTTCTCCTTTCTTTGCTAATTTTTCACGTGAAGGTATCGTGCTTATAACTAAGTACAATACTATTTTTGTTTTCTGAGTGTTATTATTCCTCATCGCAACTATTTTCAGGATTTGTAAGCCACATTTGTTGTTTGCGGAGTATTTCAAGTAAATACTCATTTTCGGACACATCAATTGAGATAGCACGATTAATCTCTTTCATAGAGATACTATGAGTATCAAAACGCTTGTCATTAGCCACTAAAAGCCTGAATTGTGACGCTTTCATCATTGCTTTAGGATTAGCAGCATTATACTTTTCAAGAAACCTGTTTAAGTTTAGCCTTAGAATACTATTTCTCATAAGTTTCCAGTCAGTACAATTTTCAAGCTTTCCTGCTTCAACCAGTCTTGTGATATCATTCAATATAGTATCACCTGAGCGTACCTCTGCGCTCATGTAGCTTTGTAGCATTTTGTCGTATTCAACCGCCATATTAATCAAGTCTACGACTTGATAGTTAAGAATACTATTGATTATATGCCACATTGTGCCAGATATAGCCAGTGTAGAAATATGTCTACCCTTGTTAGATAGTTTTTGAGTCAGGCATTCAAATATTTTCGCATAAATCTCCGGAATTTTACCCCTAAAATGCAGTAATATGAATAGGATTTGCGATAGTTCCTTTTGTCTTTCTCTATCAAAGTAGGGGAAGTCATCAAGGTTGAATTGCCCTTTTTTCAAAGTCGCAAAGGCTAACCTATTCAACAACTGCATTGTTGGCTTAGGGAAAAAATAATTTGAAGTTGCCACAAAACTCGTAAAGATAGGCAATCTTTCGATTTCGTCATTTTTTCCCCTTGCTCTTGAAATCCTCGCAAATGCATTCTTTACGATTTGCTCATACTTTGACATAACTTCGGGTTGCAATTCCTCTATGCAGACAGGAATATTGAGCCTAGAAGACATCTCCTTCATAACGGCATAAATTGTTGAATCCCCGCTCAAGTAACTGGAGTTATCTAAGCCATAGATTGCAGCAATTAACATTAACAGGGTACTTTTCCCTGACTCACTCTCTCCTACAAATAGAACAGGTGCAAAACCTTGAGCAATATCTTGGAAAATATCCCAAAACATAATACCCAGAGCTACACCAAAAGAAGTGAGAACTGCATAATCTTTGAAGGTGGCTCTAAAAGTACCAAAAAATTCTTCAAATATCTTTCGCCACGCTTTTGTAGTAGGGTAAAGAACCGTCTTGCAAGTTTTTTTCAAATCTACAAGGCTCTGTTCTTCAGGAATAGAATCACTGTCTGTGGTATAAACAAGCTGATAATCATCTAAGCTAAGTTGGGCATTTGCCCATATATGCTTTTGGTCTTGTGTTCCAGCGCAAACGTATACGTTTCGGAGTTTTGCTCCTTCGTACCACTCTTTCTTGTTTTTTCTGAATTGCTTTTCAGTCATTTCAATGTTGAAATTAGCTGTGTGTGCGTTTGTCTTGAGTAAAAACGCTTTTTTGTCGTTAAGGTGTTGACTATCATACTCAACCACAAGGTAATCGGAATGTTTCCCCGAGGTACTAACCCCTAAAGACAATTTTTCAGTCTTTGTCGGTGGATTAGTTCTGTAGTCAAACTCTCGGACTACATGTAACGGCTTGATGACCGTTTTTTCATCTTCCCAATCGGGTTGATAGTAGTTTTCCTCTTTTGTGTTTTCCTTTTTAACCTGTGCTACTACAACAGGTAACATTTTCTTTTCTTCTGTTTTATTCATTGTCATACCCTTTAATAATTTCTTTAACTACGATTTGCAACAATTCTTTCAGTTGTTGCTGTTGTGTAATGTCAAAATCTGTGACCATAAGTTTGGCAGATACTTTCATGATATCTTTCCTTTCTTGTTAAGAGTTCCCAATCTTTGCAGCTTAATAAATGGCTGCAAAGAAAGGTAGCCCTTGGGTTTATGTATATTTTACTGTCTTTATTTGAGTCAACATCGACAATACACAGATGTTGTGAGTTCATTATGCAATAAGGAAAAAGCTTTGTCAAACTAGCCTTTCCCAAACCATTTGTAAAAAGTGAATTATAGCACATTTAATAATAGGGCTAAAATATGCAAAATGAATTATATTTGAGCCTTATCAAAACATATCCGCAATAATTCATTTCGGTACTTTTAGCCATATTGTTATTTTTATACATTGCCTGTAAGCCAAGAAATACAATTATTTCGGCGATTCTAAAAACGAAAGTTATTAATAAAAAATGGCTACAACTCAGTATTTAAAGGGTTTAAGGACGCTTAAAAAGAAAATATTATTTTAGTCTATAAAGTCTAAAACTCTTAGTAGAAGAGGGTTTTAGCTGTATATGAAACAAATATGATTTTGTTTATTTTAAAAAAAGCCTCGAAATAGTCTCAGTATCTATGTTTAAAGCAATTTGTAAATTTTTGTAACGAATTTTCTAAAATGCTTTGTTTTGCATAGAAAACTTTTCAAAAAAGTGAAGAAAGTATAAATACTAAAATTAAAAGGAGTTCTTTTGTTGAACTCCTTTTGCCTCTTAATTTATTATATATCATTACTACTATTTAGCTTTTCCCCTTCTTGCATTGTCTTTTTCTTTTTAAAATCTGCATACTTGTTATTTAAATATTTTGTATATGTATAATTTTTGTAAGTTATTGCAAAATTTGGATGGTATTGTATTGCTATAAAATCATTTGAATGTTCGCCATCATAACAAGATCTATCGCGAACAACTCCATATTTTTCAATATATTTGTTCAAAATAGAGTCTCTTTTTTCTTTTGCAATATCTTGCACAGCATTATTATAGTTATCAGTGTCAAATACCAATCTTTCAATAATAAATGGATATGCAATATGTTTAGTTGGACCAACTAAAACTTTTTCTGGATACATACTATAAAAAGCTTCTGATGGGACAAAATCAGCTCTAACTGTAAAAGGTATTCCGTCAATATACATTTTATTAATGTATAATTCTACACCAGAAGTTAAACTTGTCATTCTTCCTTGTTGTCCATTCATAAAACTAATCATAGTTGTGTAATCTTCTACTTTTTGGTTATATCTTTGTATGTAAAAACCATCTGGAATAAATTTTTCTAAATATTTAGAAATTGTAAGATTATCAGAAGCTTTATTTTTAAAATTAACTACAATATCATTGTCTGCAATAGTTTTGTCATTATATCTCAATTCAATATTTGTAACCGAATCATATTTTTTAAAAGTATTAATAACATCAACAATTGAACTATCAGGTTTTAATCCACCAAAAAAAACAATATCAGCAATATTTGTTTCTTTATAATCATCCTCTTGTACAATTCCTTCTGTTGTAGAATTAGTATTTTCTACTTCATTTTTTTCATCATTTTCAACTTCATTATTCATTATTTTTTGAATTTGTGTGCTTCGATTAATAAATTCTTTCTTAAGATTTTTGATATTTGTAATAGTATTAATACTTGACGAACTATCAACAGTTCCTTTCAAACTATTTAAAGTATTATTAAAATCTCCTGCCCAAGTATAGCATACTGTAGTTATCGCAACTAATAGACAACAAAACACCTTCTTTTTCATAACAATAAAACCTCTTAATTTTAATTAACAAAAGAATTTTACACTATCATATATAAATTACACTATACAATAACTAAACGAATATTAACTTATAACCATGAATATGTAAATAATGTTTTCGTATGATTTTAAATTATCTTTTCATATATAGCCGCATGTAAATAGGCATAAGCTATAGAATGTAATATCATTGAATATATAGAGGGGGAAACATGGCTTTAGAAAAAGAGTTTGGAAAAGATAAACCATTGCTAACAACAAGTATAGTAGCTTCAATGTTAGATATTACTCCCGACAGACTAAGGACATACAATACAGAAAAGCTAATTAAAACTCATAGAAAAACAACAGGTCAAGTACAGAAAAGACTCTACAGTCAGAATGACGTAGAGTGGTTGCGGTGTCTTAGAATTCTCATCCAAAAACACAAACTAAGCATTGCCTCAATAAAAATCATCCTTCAATTAATGCACAAGAATCCAATAATAAATTTTCCTAAAAATGAAATAGGTAAAACTTTAGAAGAAATGCAAAACAATCCTAATTTCAAGATTATAGTTAAGAACTTTTAGAATAACTTCAGACTTAGACCGGAGTTAGGCTTAACAAAGTCAATTGTAGAGTTTTTAGAGAAACGTTTTCGATAATCTCTCATAAAGAACAAAAGACTCTGCAAAGTATTTTTGCCAAAATAGCACCTGTTGAGCAAAGAGGCAGATTCTTTACGTTCGTCCATTGATTGCTTTGCTCTATAGATGATAACACTTCTATCTTCTTCTATAGCACGAACCAAGAGAGCCCTCATATAGTAACGGTTGAACTCCGAAAAGCTGACCATTTGAGATATATTAGATGGAATTTTTCTACCGTTCAAATATTTTTCCCTAAAGAAAGATTGTACGAGAGATTTTTGGAGAGTTTCAACAGAGCCATTAGCAAAAGTTTCCATTAGAATGTTTTTGTAGCTTGGAATAAATGCTTTTTGCATAGAAACAGGCTCATAGAATAAACCAAGCTTGCAGTCCTTTTCAAGTTCAGCAATCATATTCAAGCGTGTTGTTTCATCAAGGTTAGGAAAATAGAACATAAAAAAAACTCCTTAAAATTGTCTACTAAGATAATTTCAAGGAGAAAGAAAAGAAATTCAGATGTACTCACTAGGAGTCGATTTTGTTCAATAAAATACTATTCAGAATATCAGCTTTGTTGTGCAAAGTTTCAACTATAGGAGAAATGTTGAGAAGTTCGTTAATTTCCTTTTGGTTGGAACAGAAAAAAGCTAAAACAACAGACGTGTTGTAGATAAAATCAGCAAGAGTAGAAATTTTTTCGTACTCAGAAGAACTAAAATTGTAGATTTGGTGTGTTTGCATGTGTTTGTCCTTTCTTTGCGTTTTTGTAGCAAAATCCGAAACGTAATAAAATTGGACATCTTGCACCTTGCATTTTTTTCAATAAAAGATTGTGGAATTTCGCTCACACAAAAATGTAGGTTTAGAAGATATCCAAAACCTACGCTAGACAGCGATTTTGCGAATTTCTTGTGTTAAACCGTATGTCAATGTCCATATAAAAAGGATGATAATGAATATTATCATCCTTTTTATTTTTTATATTAATAGGTAATAGGTTTCTGGGTAATAGGTTTCTGGGACATTGAGACAGAGAAAATTTAATAAAAAACCAAACAGACAGCACGATTGGGGCTGTTTTTTAGTATTGAGATGAATGGGTCTTTTCTTGCACTTAGCTACTCTTTTCTTGCACTCTTTTGCACTCCATTTGCAAATTTTAAAAACCACATTAGGCTAAAATCGGCAAGGTGTTTAAAGATAAGCCCAGTGCAATAAAGTGCAAAAAAGTGCAATTTTATTTTTGCTTGCAATTTGAGATATCCCAAATTATCTAAGAGATAAAGATAAAGTAAGTTTTTGAAATAATATTTTTGATTTACAATCGGTGTAATGGAGGTATTTATGCTTGAAGCTATTGATATTAATTTTGATTTTACAACTGATACTCCCCATTATTGGGAAGATTTCAAATCTGGCAAAAGTTGTAAAGACCCTGATATATGGAGCCCGACTTTGAGAAAATACCAGCAACTTTTATATAGTAAAAATTTGCCAAATGGAGAAATGTTTAAGCTAGAGATAGGAAGTACTCCAAATAATTATTTATATTGGAAAGATTTTAGTTTTGGTAGTGATTCCATAATAAATATGTACATACATCATAAAACATTGAGTTGGCTTATTAATGATGTAAAGAAACAAATAAATAATTTTGATAAATTTTATGAGGATTATTTAAGAAAAAGTTACACTATTGGCGGAGAAATTATATTTCCTAAATATCCTATATCTATAAATGTTGAAAGAGGTCGATATAATGGAAAAATTAAAGATAGATTTGATTTAACATTAGAATGCATAAGACTTTTTTATAATGAAGAACCAAGTCCATTATATAAAGCTTTAAAAGAAAATCATAATTTTTTTGAATTATTTGTTGATTTTAAAGGTTATGTTGATTTCTTTTATCTCAATGATTTGGTTACGGAGGATTATAATTCTATTAATTTTTACTTAGATTTTGATAATTTTGAAAGAAATCCAAGACCTCAAACTGTTGAGGAATGGTTTACTCTTTATAATAAACAAATGGAATTCTTAAATGCGAGAAATGCCAGAATACATCAAAGTATAAATAACGTGTTGAAATGTCTCTAAGACAGTATTTCAGGACTTGACTTCTGTCTCAAAACGAGTGATGAATGTGTTGCACAAAGCATTACAAGGATTTTGAGACAATGGAAAACCAAGTTGAGACAATCAAATACACCCCTGAGAAGGCAAAACAAAACGCTCTTGCAAAACTTGATTTAATCCGCAAATGGCAAGAATTTCGCCGTAAAGCAGTAAACAAACTTCAAGCAGACTATGATTTTGTCAAATTGCATAACAGTTCAGATTCCTACCTTTTCAGTGTTTTAGGTAAAATCTCACGAGGAAGCCTGCACCGCTGGAAAGCAAGTTTAGACGGGACAGAAGATTATACAAGACTAATCCCCAATTACAAATACGTTTCTGTGAATGAGTACAGAACCTGTCTAACGGATGAAGAAATCAAAATATTTATGGGCTTGCTCCTACACCCGAATAGAATTTGTATTGGCAAAGCAATCGCACTTACAAAATACAAGCTCAAAGAACAAGGTCAAAGTTTCATACCTGCAGATATTACATTTAGACGCTATGCAAAATGGTTTAAGGATAACAATTACGACAAATGGGTGCTTGCTCGAGATGGTGAAAAAGCACTTTCAGACAAAGTCGAACCATATATTAAAAGGGACGCTAGCCTGCTTGATGTTGGGGATATTTTGGTCGCAGACGGGCACAAACTGGCGTTTCAAGTGATTAATCCGTTTACGGGCAAGCCTTGTCGAGCAACTTTGGTCGGTTTTTTGGATTGGAAATCAACTGCACTGGTCGGGTACGAAATTATGCTTGAAGAAAATACCCAATGTATTGCAAGTGCCCTAAGAAACGCAATAATAAACCTCGATATGGTACCAAAAATTGTCTATCAAGATAACGGTAGAGCATTTAGAGCAAAGTATTTCACAGATGATAAAGGGTTCGGAGAATTAGGCTTTTACGGACTCTATGCAAAACTCGGGATTGAAACGGTATTTGCAAGACCATATAATGCAAGGTCAAAGGTTATTGAGAGGTTCTTCAAAGAATTTCAAGAAGGATTTGAAAAACTAATGCCAAGTTATGTCGGCTCATCAATTATCAACAAACCTGCATACTTGAAACGAAACGAAAAATTCCACTCCAACCTGCATAATGATTACATTCCAACTATAGAAGAAACAATCAAAATGATTGATATGTGGCTTAAGTTCAAGAACTCTCAACCCTGTACAAATGCTCCGAATATGACAATCGCAGAGGTTTTGGAAAATCGTAAAAAACAGAATATTGATATAAACATGCTTGACGATTTGATGCTGGCGACTGAAGTCAAAACAATTCAGCGAAACGGCATAAGGTTCTTAAACTGCGACTATTTTGACGAAAGATTATACGGGCTGAGAGGAAAAGTTTTAGTAAAATATAACCTGTTTGATTTAACAAGCGTTAAGGTCTTTACACCCAAGGGCGAATACTTATGCACAGCAGAGCGAGTAACCGAAACCCATCCGATGGCGAAGCTTTTAGGAACGGTTGAGGATTTTGAGGATTACAAACAAAAAATCCAAAAGCAGCAAAAGCTAAGACGAAAAACTATAAATTCAGTAAAGCAATATTTAAGTAATGAAGAAGTTAAATTTATAGAGCAGAAAATGGATGAACCCAAAGAAGTTGAATTCAAACCGCATTCAAATAGCCTTCAAACCCTGTTCAAAAACAATTCAGAAAAATACGAATATTTGATAAAAAATGACCCGAATAATCCTTGGATAAGTGAATTTAAACAAACAAAGGAGTATGAATTGCTTTATGCGTAAAATCTTTGTAAAAACAAATAACGTCAGAAACTTTATCGGACTTGTAGAAAATTTGCAAAATAAACCCAAAAACATTCCTAAAATGGGACTTGTGTATGGCGAACCTGGGCTTGGAAAATCACAAACGGCTTTGTGGCTTGCCTGCAAGTATGACGGGATTTATATTCGAGCCTCAAACCTTATGACAAGCAGGTGGCTTGTTGAAGAAATCGTTAGAGAAATGGACGAGCTTCCTCGGTATTTGACCTCTGACAACTTTAATGTAGTGATTAGCAAACTGAGCCAAAAGCCGAAAATTATTTTTGTAGATGAAATTGACTACTTGATGAACAATTACAAAAGCGTCGAAACCCTAAGAGATATCCACGACAAAACCGATTGCCTGATAGTCTTTGTCGGAATGGGCTTGGCTCACAGAAAACTTGAACGCTATAAGCATTTATATGACAGATTTAGCGAGATTGTAAAATTCGAAACCTTTGGGGTAGGAGATTTAAGCCAAATTTTTAGCCAATTGTCAGAAATCCCATTTACCCCTGATTCGATAGAATATATCCACAAAAAATACAACAGATTCAGACAAATAATACAGCTTATAAATCAAATGGAAATATTTGCCAAAGATAATAATTTAACCGAGATTACGAAAGAAATAGTGGAGCAGGTACTATGAATATTGAAAAATTAGCAAAAAGATTAAAAGAATTTACCCTTGATGAAATCGAAATGATTGCAGAATGTGATTGCAAAACAGAGCTTGAACAGCTTTTGAACAGCAATAAAATACTTTTTGAAAACGGAATTTATAAATACAATGATAAACCAAAGGCGGGAGAAAATTATAAAATATTCTGCCCGCAAAAAAATAAACATCTGAAAATCAGCATTGAAGACGCTAAAGATTATTTTATGAAAAATTATGTCAAAAAGTACTGCAAATTTGAAACTTATAGAAACTATAACGCAATTTTTAATTTCAATATTATACCGTTTATAAACTGCTATTACCTGCACGAAATTGATATTGAGTCGATCAAAGCACTTTTCAAAGTCTGTGAATTAAGACGCCTGAAGCCCCGCAGAATTAAAAACACAATGGCACTTCTAAACCAGCTGATAAAATATTTCCAACACCTTGGAGTGATTGATAGAAGTTGTGTCTATCAGGTTAAAAAAGTACAAGACAAAAACCATTTTGGAATAGAAAACTTAATTTTTGAGGGATTTTAATGAGTAAAATGAAATTATTTAAACAAGCAGAGCAAATGTATTTAAAAGGCTCGACAGTTAGTGAAATCTCTTTAGAACTTGGGATTGCAAAAAGGACTTTGTTTTACTGGAAAAAGCTATATGGTTGGGATAAAAAGCGTAAAGAATCGATGTATGATAGAGCACAATTCAAAGAGGATTTGCAAAAGTTTGCCCAAAAGCTTATGGATAGGATCATTAATAACAAGCAAAATCAAAAGAATATAAATCAAGCAGAGTTTTATACATTAGCAAATATTCTTTATTATATCAAAAATTTTTTCAAAATTGATTTATACCAAAAAACTAAAAGAAAAAAAGAAATAAACAACTTTCAGAAACTGTAATCAAAGATATAGAAGAAAAGTTATTTTGTAAAATAGTTTAGATTATAAATTTGTAATATGTTTATGATAGAATCAAAAATGTAAAAAGGAGATTCATATGGTAAGAGAGTTAGGTATAAAAAGAAACCCTACACAGCAAGATTTATCTTGGTTTCTTGATTTAAAAGCATGGGAACAAATTGATTTAAATCCACCATACCAAAGAAATAGTATTTGGGGAAGAAGTGACAAAAAATTTTTCTTAAATACTATTTTTAATAATTTCCCTTGTCCTGCTATATATGTTCAGAAAGAAATGATTAATGGAAAAACTATGTACTATGTTGTAGATGGGAAACAGCGTCTACAAACGATTTTTGATTTTTATGAAAATAAATTAACTATTCCTAATGATTTTGGTGATAATAGACTTAATGGTAAGCGTTGGAAAGACATAGAAAATGTTCCTGAACTGGCTTCAATTTTTTACGATTATAATTTTACAGTGGAAATTTTAACTGGTGTGCAAAATGAACTATGGAAGGAAGTATTTGATAGACTTAATCGTAATGCAAAAGTTTTAACAGAACAAGAATTAAGACATGCAAGATTTGATGGTTGGTTGATAACTACTATTGAAAATGAAGCTAATGAAGAATCATTAGATGAACAAAATAAATTTTGGAAGAATATTGGTATCGGAACTAAAAATAAAAGGGCAAGAATGAAAGATGTTGAATTTATATCGATACTAATGCTAATTGTATTAGAAAAAAATTTTGTAGGCTTTCCTCAGGAAGCTCTGAGTGAGCTTTATTTAAAATATGACAAAATAATACAAGATGGTGAAGAGCCCGAACTTGAAGATTTTATATTTACACAAGATATTGCAGATGCTGCTGTAACAAGATTTAATTTAATTAAATCTTTTATGAAAGAAATTGAAGATAAAACTTCATTACTTTCTTCAACTTTTTTTAAAAAGAAAAATACTACTCATTTATATTCTTTGTGGGCTTATTTTGCGTTAAATCAAGTTTCTCATATAGATGATGAACTTATTGAAAAAATCAAAGATTTTTTCAATAAGTTAGAATTAGTTTCAAATAAAGATTCTACAAAATATTCAGAACTGATTAATGAAAATAATTTATATAGTTATGTTATAGAATACTACGAACATACATATGGTGCTTCAACGGAAATAACTCCTAGACAAAAAAGACATGATGCTATAACTAACTATATTGCAGAGGTTTAAGTAACAATGATGAAAGTATCCTCACAAGTTCAAAGACTTTATAATGAGATCCATCCAATTGCTCTTGAGTTACAAAAACATATTGAAAGGCACCTACAAGATATTTGCAATACTAATCAATGGCTTTATTTATCAAGAATTAAAAGCTTAGAAAGTTTTGCTCAAAAACTTGAAACGGGCAGATATAGAACGATTGATAGATTTGATGATTTTTTTGCTTGTACTATAGTTGTTAAAAACATAAAGGAAATTAGTGACGCAATAGAACTTATTAAAAAAAAATTTAATATAGTTACATCAAAACCAACTGATCGTAAAATGACAAAAAATAGACCTGAAAATTTTTCTTATGATTCTTTAAGATTATATTGTAAGGTAAAACAAATTGGTCCAGCAAGAGAATTTCATCGTCTACTTTTTGAAATTCAAATCAAAACTTTTTTGGAACATGCTTGGGCTATTGCAACACACGATTTTACTTATAAAACTGATAAAGTATCTTGGGGTAAAGATCGCATTGTATCTCAATTAAAAGCAATGTTAGACAACGTTGAATTAACAATAAATAAATTCGATGATTTGTCTGAATCTGATTACATAAATAAGAGTCATGATGACTATAAATTATTAAATGATACAATAGACTTTTATCTCAAATATTGGGGGGCAGACAGATTACCAAAAGATAAAAGGAGATTGGCAGTTAATACTGTAAATTTACTAAAAAAACTAGACATAAGTATACAAGAACTAGAAATTATGTTGATAAAAGAAAATGAAGAAAAAAGAGGTTGTCATACACTCTCATTGTCTCCTTATCAGATAATTATTCAAACATTATCAACTCATAAAACAAAGGAAATTGAAGATTTAATTAAAAAGAACAATAATAAATATTATCTTTTATTAACTTCTAACATGGATATCCCAGTAACATATAGCAAAGATAAAGTCCTATATATACAAGGTAATGAAATGTCTAACTGGCTCAATGAAAGTAAAAAATATGAATAATAAATTAACAGGTTCTTTTTATACTCCTAATAAATTAGTTAAATATATGGTTAATAAAATTGCAGACGAAATTAACGGTGATATTTTAGAGCCTTCGTTTGGGGATGGAAGATTTCTTGATGAATTACAAAAATATAACTTCAAAAAAATTGATGGAATTGAAATTTTTGAAGAAAAAATTAAACAATATAATGTAAAAAAAAATAATATAAAATTGATAAAAACTGATTTTATAGAATTTGCAATACATAATGATGCAAAATACGATTTAATTATTGGAAATCCACCATATATATCAAAAAAACAAATTGAAATGTCACAGCGAGTATTAAATCTTGAGTTGATTAAATTTTTTGATATTACAGAAAATGTTTTTCAAAATTTATGGGTATCTTTTGTCCTAGGTAGTATAAAATTATTAAAGGATTCTGGAACTATATTTTATGTATTACCTTTTGAATTCTTACAAGTACAGTATGCCGAAAATCTAAGAAATTATTTAGAAACAAAATTCAATTATATAAAAATAACAACTTTTAGAGATAAAGTTTTTGAAAATATTGAACAAGATATATGTTTAGTATATTTAACAAATAAAAAGAAAACCAAACCCACTATAATATATGAAACCTTTGATAATATAGACTCATTGAACTTATTATCTAAAAGTAAAATCAGTAGAAATAAACCTTTAAAAAAATGGTCAAATTCTATTTTAAATGATAATGAAACTGATTTTTTAAAAAAGATTTCCAATAGATATACTAAAATTTCTGATATTGGATATATTTCTCCAGGAATAGTTACAGGTGCCAATAAATTTTTTATACTTGATAAATCCAAAATATCAAATTTTTTACCTTTATCGTACACTTTACCTATATTATCAAAAGCTTCAATGATTCAAAATTCTTTAATATTTACAAAAAATGATTTGTATATTCTTGAAAAAGAAAAACTTCCAACTAGATTATTAAATTTAAATAAACTTAAAGAACGCAATTTTTCTAAATCTTTAAAAGAATATTTATCATCAGACAATAATATAAAAAAAAGATACAAATGTAGAATAAGGAAAAGATGGTATGATGTACCGATAATTAGTAATGGGAATTTACTTTTTTTCAAAAGATACAATATATATCCAAAATTTTTGTATAATGATGCAGATGTTTATACTACTGATATTGCGTACAATATTCGACTAAATAAAAATTTTGATGCCTTATCTGTGGTTTTTTGTTTTTATAATTCTTTAACTTTAGCTTTATGCGAATATAACGGAAGATTTTACGGAGGAGGGGTAAATGAATTAGTTCCTTCTGAATTTAAGTCTTTATATATACCATATAAAAAGATAAAAAAGTCATATATAAAACAATTAGACAATATGTTTAGAAATCAAACTGACATTGAGAATATAATAAATTTTGTAGATAGTTTAGTTTTTGATGACATTTCGACTAAAGAGATAAAACTTTTAAAAGAAATTAGACAACGATATTATAATAGACGTCTTAAAAAAATTTAAATTTATATTTTTTAAATCTTTTCAATATACCAATTCAAATTCCCAAAGTGGTTGAAATTCCACTGTAATTGGAAATAAAAATTGTATTCCATAGAATTGTCATCTTTAAAGTTATAAGAATACTTATTTAGCTGTGTTTTACGGTAACTTTCAAAAGCTGTCCTGATTTCTTTTGCAAACCTTTTTCTAAATTCAGGATATGTTATTTCTAAAGATTTTCGTGTCAGCTTATTTTTCAAAATCATCTTCAAACCCTCGTATGTTATCAAGCTCTATATTGTATCTTTTTCCTTGCTTATCAACGCAAGTCGCATAATCTATCTCTGCATCTGCAAATTTGTTTTTCCAAATACAAATCAGCAATCCGATTTCTTGTGTTTTTAAGTTTAAAACCTTTGTTCCGTATAAGTGATAATCTTTTTCTGTCATTATTTATTCCTTTCAAGTATCAAATCTGAATAGATATCATCAGGCTTTTGTGGGTCTATTAAAAACTCTTTCATAAATACAAACCTTTCTCCGCAAGTGTTTTCACAAATTACAGTGCCGAAATTGTAGAAATCAATTACTTTGTAATACTCATTATCAGAGCTCATAAAACCTTTAATCTTTTTAAGCTTGTATTTTTTGCCTAATTCAATCATTGTTACCTCTTATCAGCAATGACATTTATCACTCTTAATGAGTAAAATATCAAGCAAACTCTTTCAAAATGTATCATTCAGACACAATCCATTTTTGAACACTTTTTGAACGATATTTAAACAGGAGTTAAATACCATTTAAAAATTCTTGTTGTCAGGATAATTTATAAAATAAGCATTTATTGTATCAGAATCTCGCCTTAAATTTTCGACGACTGGAGTAAGATTATACAACTCTTCAATCTCTTGTTGAGTCCTGCAAAAATAATCAATAACAGTAACTGTGTTATAAATCCGCTCAACTAATTTTTCTAACTTCCTAAAATCTTTTTGCTTAATCTTGTATTTCTTGATTTTACTCATACGACCTCCTTTTTTAGGTGTCGTATTCATCACTCAAAATGTTTCAAAATTCAAGTATAAATCTACAAAAGTTCAAATTCATGATAGAATAAAAAAAATACATGAGAGAAATATGAATCCTGAAGAAAAAGCAAGAATTAGAATAGATGAAAATTTAATACAATCTGGTTGGGTAATTCAAGACAGAAAAGATTTTAATAGAAATGCTTCATTAGGCGTTGCTGTTAGAGAATTTTTAATGCAGGATAATACAGAAGCTGATTATTTACTTTTTATAGATGGAAAAGCTTGTGGTGTAATTGAAGCTAAAAAAGTTGGAATTTCATTAAGTGGTGTAGAGAATCAATCAAAAGGTTATTCTTGCAATCTTCCTGAAAAAACTCGTTCTTGGCAAATGCCTTTACCTTTTATTTACGAAACAAATTCTGAAGAAATATACTTTACTGATGCCAGAGATATTAATGCGTGTTCTCGTAGGATTTTTAATTTTCATAGACCAGAAACATTACTTGAATTGTTGAATCAGTCCTCTACCTTAAGAAACAATCTAAAGCACATGCCAGAGCTTAATACAGCCGGTTTGAGAGATTGTCAAGTTGAAGCTATTAAAGGATTAGAACAATCTTTAGCCAATAATCAAAAGCGTTCTTTAATCCACATGGCAACAGGAGCAGGGAAAACCTTTACAGCTTGTAATTTTGTCTATCGTTTGTTGAAATATGCTAAAGCAAAAAGAGTATTATTTTTGGTAGATAGAAACAATTTGGGGAAACAAACTAAAAAAGAATTTGATAACTTTCTTTTACCTGATGAGAATAGAAAATTTACAGAAGTATATATTGCGCAGCAACTGCAACATAATAAAATTGATAAAGATGCAAAAGTAGTTATAACAACTATTCAAAGACTATATTCAATACTTTGTGGTGAAGAAGATTATGATGAGACAAATGAAGAAGTTTCAGCATACGAAATAGGTTCACTTGGCAAACCTAAAGAAGTTAATTATAATTCACAGATAACACCTGAATTCTTTGATTTTGTAATTGTTGATGAGTGCCACAGAAGTATTTATGGGGACTGGCAACAAGTTCTTGAATATTTTGATGCTTTTACAATTGGTCTGACTGCAACTCCTTCTGTATATACTCTAGGGTATTTTAATAAAAATGTTGTTTCAGAATATCCTCTTGAACGCTCTATTATAGATAAAGTAAATGTTGATTGTGAAATATTTAGAATAAAAACCAAAATCGGAGAATTCGGGAGTAAAGTAGAATCAGGCTTTACTGTTCCAGTAAGAGACAAAAAGACAAGAAAAACAATGTATGAACAACTGACAGATGATATTGTTTATGACAAAAACGCATTAGATAGGTCAGTTCTAGCTCCAAACCAAATAAGAACAGTTTTAGAAACTTATAAACAAGCAATATTTACTCAATTATTTCCAGAACGTGAACCGACTTGGATTCCAAAAACATTGATTTTTGCGAAAGACGATAACCACGCAGAAGAAATTGTAAGAATTACAAGGGAAGTTTTTGGAAAAGGAAACGATTTTTGTAAAAAGATTACATATAATATAGGACATGAAAAGCCAGAAGAATTAATTAAAGCTTTCAGAGTTGACCCCAATTTTCGAATAGCAGTAACTGTTGATATGATTGCAACAGGAACAGACATAAAACCACTTGAAGTATTGATATTTATGCGTGATGTAAAATCTCAACTTTACTATGAGCAAATGAAAGGACGTGGAGTAAGAACAATTTCTCCAACAGACTTAAAAGGTGTAACACCAAATGCAGAAGTAAAAAATCATTTTTACTTAATAGATGCTGTCGGCGTTACTGAAAGCAAAAAAACAATATCTCAACCTCTAGAAAGGAAGAAAACAGTTTCTTTCAAACGCTTATTAGAAGATGTAGCACAAGGTGCAATAGATGAAGATACCCTATCAACTCTTGCAGGCAGAATTTCAAGACTTGAAGCAAACCTTGAAAAGCCTGATATTCAAAAAGTTCAAGAGTTTACTCAAGGTAAAACACTCTCTAAAATTGCCAATGAAATAATGGATACTATTGATTATGATCTTATAGAGAACAAATCTGAAAAAGAAATTGAACACTTGAGAGATGATGCAGTAAAACCATTTAACCAACCTGCACTAAGACAACTTTTGCTAGACCTTTCAACAAAATCAAAATTAGTCATAGATGTTTTTTCTACAGATGAAGTCCTAACTTCTGAATTCAGTCTAAAAAAAGCCCAAGACACAATAAACAGCTTCAAAGAATTTATAGAACAAAACAAAGATAAAATTGATGCACTTTCAATTATCTATAATACGCAATACAAAACACGCCATCTGACTTATGACAAAATCAGAGAACTTTCAAACAAACTTGCAACAGAAATCCCGCCACTGGAAATTGCAGGAATTTGGCATGCATACAAACTCATTGAACAAGATAAGGTAAAAAGTACAACTGATCCCGCAAAACTACTAACAAATCTGGTTCAACTTGTTCGGTTTGCAATTGGTACGGATGAGGTTTTAGAAGATTTTTCATCAGTTGCAAATTCTCGTTTTGAATTGTGGAAAGGTCGTCAAATCAAACGTGGTATAGAATTTACGCAGGAACAAAAGGAACTTTTGACAATTATCAAAGATTACATAGTCGCAAATGCCTATGTTAATGCAGATGATATGCAAGATGCACTATCTGACAAAGGCGGAATATTCAAAGCTCGCCAAGTCTTTGGACAAGATCTTGACACAATCCTTGATGATTTGTCATTAGCTCTAGTGGGGTAGAATAAAATGAATAATACATCACATTTGATAAAAACAGAAGGATTGGGCTTGTTTAGATTTATTTTATTATTAAGTAGCTTATTCCCATTATTTTTTATAATGGCAATCAAGGGTGATTCATTTTCTCAAGAAAATTTCCATTATATGTACATGGTTGCGCTGTATTTGTTGATGTTTCTGCCTAATTTGCTTTTATTTTTTGTATGTAAATATGTAAAGAAATATAATCCCATACGAAGGGAAATAGAAGCAAGAAATAATATTATTGACTGTAAAGAAAGGTACTCAGCTTATATTTTATCCATTATTTTGCCATTATATCAAAATGATATATATGATACACATAGTTTCCTAATATTTTTAGGGCTTCTTATATTTATCATAATTATTTTTTATATGTTTAACTTATATTACTTAAATGTTTTATTTTATATTTATGGATTTAAAATATTAGAAATAATCCCACAAAATGATAGTTTTGAACCTTGTATAATTATAACTAAAAAAAACAAATATGATTTTAATCTAAATGAAAATTTGAATTGTTATGCAATAACAGATACATTATTAATTGAAGAATGAGGAACATGAAATAAATGAGTTTTAATTTTAATAACATAACTAATATACAATTTTTTATAAAAAAGTGTATAGGTGAAGAAGAAAAATGCTATCAAATAAATATAAAAGATCTTAATGATATACTAAAAGAAGTTTTAGATACAACATTAAGAGATTTTCAGAACTCCAATATAGAAGAATACTCTCCAACTGAAAAATACAATGCAACAGATAGATTAAAAATCTCACTGGATAATGAATATTCAAAAAACATTAAAGATATCTATGATTTAAGAAATATAACAGTTGCAACAGAGGAAATATCTAAAGATATTAATTTAATAGAATATTATTTTGTTCAATATTTTGATGATTCAGAAAATATGTTGTTAGGAATTAAAAAAGCTACATATTTTAAATCTTTAACAACCAGGAATATCCTAGAGTTTTGGGATAATAGCTTAAAGCCTGCAAGTAATCAACTATTTAAATTAGATAATACGTTTGATATTTTAGTATATAATAATGAAATAAAAATTAAAAATTACTTAACTTTTGAATATATTTCTCAATTAACAAATATTGTAAAAGAAAAATCTATAGAGAATATAAATAAAATTAGTACACAGGTTTCATTTTTAAAATTTTCAGAAGAATCTAAAACTTATATACAATCGCATATCATGGCTACCAAATTAATTGCATCTATTTGTAATTCAACTGATTTAGACAATTTAAATATTAATAATATTAGAATTGCTTGTCGAAATTTGCAAATAGATATTGGAAATTCTAGAAATGAAGTTCAGTTAAATTCTAGTAATACTATGGACTTTTTAAAATTATTAGATCGAAGATTATATTCAGTTAATTTAACTGGTGAAGAAGAATTGTATGAAGCAAGAAGTAAAAGTAAAAAGTAGATTTTGATTATTAGCAGAGGGAAACGATGAAACTTGATTACAAATTTATAAAAGAAATATTGCTGACAGTAGAAGAGTATAATAATTGTGCCATAGAAAATTTTTTGTTAATAAAAAAGTTGAATATAACTAATGAAATTTTAGAAAAAAAATTTGTAGCACATATTTTAGTTATGACTGACTTAGGTTTAATAAAATCAACAAATCCTAACGAACATGTTCCAATGGGATTGTTAATTAATCATGATGAAAGTATTGATATAAGAAATTCTTGTTATAGGCTTACAGCACAGGGTTATGAATTCTTAGATGCACTAAAAAAAGATAATATCTTTAATCAACTTGTTGATTTAGCCTTACCAACAGCATTGAAAATTGGCACTCAGTTGCTTACTCAAACAATATGGGAGAAAATCAAAAGTGGGTCATTATAAATTACCGCAAGGGTGGGTTGAATGTCAGCTAGGTGATGTATTTGAAATTATTACAGGAAAAACTCCTCCAAAGAAGAACCCTGAGTATTTTAATGGAGACATACCATTTGTAAAGCCTGGGGACTTAGACAAAGAAATTTATATAACACAAACAGAAGATGATTCATTAACTGTTGAAGGTTTAAAATATGCTCCAAATTTACCTAAAAACACTGTATTAGTTTCTTGTATTGGGAATTTAGGTAAAAAAGCTATTTTAGGAGTTGTTGGGAGTTGTAATCAGCAAATTAACGCCATTATTCCCAATGGTTATATTGAAAACAAATATACTTATTTTTATATTGATAAAATTGTTCCATGGTTAGAAGCAAATGCATCAGCAACAACAGTAAAAATATTAAATAAAGGTAAATTTGAACAGGCTCCATTTTTACTACCACCACAGAATGAGCAAAGGCGGATAGTGGAAAAGATTGAAAGTGAATTTGCAAAAATTGATGAGGGGTTAGAACATCTTGAAAACGCAAAAGAACAAATCAAACAATATCGCCAATCTGTCTTAAAATCTGCTTTTAGTAATTGTTCTAGTTATATAAAAGTTGGAGAACTGTGTGAGGTAGTTAGGGGAGGTTCTCCTCGACCAGCAGGAGATGAAAAATATTATAACGGACACATTCCTTTTTTGAAAGTTGCAGATATTACAAAAGATAACAATAAGTATTTAAATGAATATACATATACAATTAAAGAGGCAGGTCTTAAAAAAACTCGATTGGTTAATGCTAATACCTTATTATTATCTAATAGTGGGGCAACATTAGGAGTACCTAAAATATGTACTTTTGCAACAACTTTTAATGATGGTATTGCAGCTTTTTTAGGCTTATCTAATGAAACTTTAGATTTCCACTATTACTATTGGTTAAGTAAAACTAAAGAATTGAGATGTATAAATCAAGGTGCAGCTCAACCTAATTTAAATACTGATATAATTAAGGAACAATTAATTCCAAACTTGAATAAATTTGAACAAAAAGAGATAGTAGAAGAAATAGAAAAAAGATTTGCAATTGCTGATGAGGTTGAAAAGGTTGTTGAAGATAACATTGAAAAAGCAAAACAGTTAAAGCAATCAATTCTTAAAAAAGCATTTGAAGGGAATTTAGTTCCACAAGAACCGACAGACGAACCCGCATCAATACTCCTCGAAAAAATCAAACAAGAAAGGAGTAAATAATGAAATGTATTGAATTAATAAAATTATTTTATGAAGAAATTTTATGCAACCAAGTTGTTTTATCTCTTATTTCAGGGTTTGTTGGTGCTATTATAGCTAGCATTGTTACTTATAGAGCAACGAAACAGGCTCATGAAAATAATATAGAACTAGAAAAATTAAAAGAAAAAGAAACTGAAAAAGCTGTTGTTTTATCAATTGTTGAAGAATTAAACGTTTTAAATGAAATATATTCTGATCAAATGAACGATTACTTTAAGCAACTTGAACTAGATATCGATTATTTAAACTCTTATTATATTGTTACCCAAGATTTTTTTACTGTATTTACAAATAATAGCGATAAAATTGGTTCAATATCTAATAAAGAGTTGAGAAATTTGATTGTAAAAATATATGTATATTTTAAAAGACTACTTGAAGATTTTAATTTGCTAAAATTATATCTTGATGAATTAGAAAATAAGAAAGCTGTACTTAATGAATTAAGGGCTGTTTCTTGGTCAATGAAACATACATATGATAAAATTAAGTCATTGTATAATTTGATTATTGCAAAAACTAATGAAATATACGGAGAAACTAATGACTGAAAATAATTTGATAACAAAGGTTTGGAATTACGCAACTATTCTGAAGGATAGTGGTGTTGCATATACTGATTATGTAGCACAGCTTACTTATTTGTTGTTTTTGAAAATGGATGATGAATGTGTAACAGTACTTGGACAAAAATCTTTAATCCCCGAAGAATTTCAATGGAAAAAACTTAGAACTCTTGATGGAGTCGAATTAGAAACTACTTATAACAAAGCGTTGACCGAATTATCAAAGATTAATGGTATTGTTGGTACTATTTATTCAAAAGCTCAAAACAAAATTGCTGAACCAGCTAAGTTAAAAAGGCTTGTATCTTTAGTTGATGAAGAAACTTGGATGGGGTTAGATGTTGATGTAAAAGGTGCAATTTATGAAGGGCTTTTACAAAAAAATGCAACTGAAACTAAAGCTGGAGCAGGGCAATATTTTACACCACGGCCGTTAATAAAAGCTATTGTTGAGGTTATGAAACCTACTCCTGATGATACAATTCTTGACCCTGCCTGTGGTACCGGAGGTTTTTTACTTGCAGCTTATGATTATATGAAAAAGCAAACAAAGGACAAAGAAAAATTAAAAGCATTAAGGGAAGAAAAACTTTTTGGAGTTGATATTACACCGCTTGTTGTTAGTCTATGCGCCATGAACTTGTATTTGCATGGTATTGGAAATGGAGAAAGTCCTGTCAAGCAAGGTGATTCATTGATGTCTGCCGGAGAAAAACGTTTTGATATGGTATTAACGAATCCTCCATTTGGGAAAAAATCCGCTACAAAAATTATGGCCGATGATGGTTCTGTTAAATCAGAAAAGGATGACTATCAAAGAGATGATTTTATTGCAACAACTTCTAATAAACAAATAAACTTTTTACAACATATAATGACAGTTTTAAAAATTGGAGGCAGGGCAGCCGTTGTTGTTCCTGATAACGTATTGTTTGAAGGTGGTGCAGGTGAAAAAGTCCGCAAAAAACTTTTGAAAGATTTTAACCTGCATACAATTTTAAGACTACCTACGGGAATTTTTTACGCTCAAGGTGTTAAGGCGAATGTTCTTTTCTTTGATAAATTATCTCCTTTAGAAGATGGACATAGAACAAATGATATTTGGGTATATGATTTTAGAACAAATGTTAATCTAACTTTGGTTACAAATGCCTTAACTGATGAACATTTAAAAGATTTTATTAAATGTTATTGCGCAGATGATATTTCGAAAAGAATTGAAAGTGAAAGATTTAAGAAATTCACCTATGATGAAGTAATTAAACGTGATAAAACTAATCTTGATATTACTTGGCTAAAAGATGAAAGTATTGAGGATTTAGACAATCTCCCTGAGCCTGATATTCTAGCACAAGCAATAAAAGAAAATTTAGAAAATGCATTAAAAGCTTTTCAAACTTTAGATGTATAAAATTGTAGGGGCTTATGCAGTTTTAATACTGAACTATTACATCTTAAAATCGTTTTATTTTTATATGAGGAAGATGATGAAAAAGTTTTTAGTTTTATTGTTAATGTTATTCTTTGCAAATGTAGCGTTTGCTGTTAATTCTTATGATAGATATGGACAAAAGACTGGTTCTTACAGGCAAACAACTTCAGGCTACAATTCTTATGACAGATATGGTTCTAAAACTGGCTCGTATAAGGAAACATCATCTGGCTATAATAAATATGACAAGTACGGTCAAAAAACTGGAAGCTATAAAAAGACCTCTTCAGGATATAATTCCTACGATAAGTATGGACAGAAAACTGGTAGTTACAAGACAAATTCTAACGGTGTAACTACAAAATATGATAAATACGGGCAAAAAGTAGGAATATTCAAAAAAGACTCATCAGGTAGAATTACCGAATACGACAAATACGGTAGAAAAGTCGGAAGCTATAAATAATTACTTTTGACATTTCTACAAATAAAAATGCATATAACTTGCGTCAATTGTGTCTTGTTCGATGCCGATGTAGCGGAGTGTTACTGATGGAGAGGAGTGGTTAAAGATTTTTTGCAGGAGTACTATATCATTATATTTTTTATAATGATGATACCCGAATGTCTTTCTCAACGTATGTGTTCCAATTCTTTCCTTTACCCCAACAGCTTGTGCTGCCTTATTCAAAATTCTATATGCCTGTGCTCTATCAAGCCTGCAATGTTTTTGAGTATAAAAAAGCGGTTGCTCACTCGGTAATACTTCTACAAATAAATTAATCTCCTCCTTCAAAAATCTATTAAGCGGAAATTTCTTATACTTATTCGTCTTTTTCTCCCTAATTTCAATATAATCTCTGCCTTTTACATCCCCAATATCAAGCGATAATATATCAGATATTCTGAGTCCCGTATTTATACCGAAACTAAAAAGCAGTGCATCTCTTGGCTTTTTTACCAAATATTTTTTAATCTTTTGAATATCTTCCAGCTTTTTTATAAGTTGTACTACATTCATTTTTAAACTCGCTTAATCACAGACAATGATTGCTTCTTCCTCATAAAAAGTAAAGTCTAATGACACAAAATTTAAACACTGTTTAAACGACATTTAAACAGCATTCAAAAAGTGTTCAAAATTTCGGCAATGTTCAAAACTTCCACCTGCAAAAAATCCTTCACCCCTTCCCGCTCATACATTAACCCAAAAATACAACACAACTTCATTTTGTTGTGTCTCGGGTTAAAGAGTTTGTGTACAAATTAGATAATATGTTATCTACTTATTGACTTTTTAGCAATAATAGTATAATATATTATCTATGAACAGTTTTTTGTTTAACCCTAAAACTCCTAATGAAATAGCAAAAGAATTAGTTGAAAAAATTAAGCAGCAACGCAAAAAGCTTAAAATTTCACAAATTCAGCTTGCTTCAAAATCAGGTGTCAGCCTTGGTTCTATCAAAAGGTTTGAATCAAAGTATGAAATTTCTTTGAATTCTTTTATAAAAATTCTGATTGCCCTTAATTTAGAAGGTGGTTTAGAAAATTTGTTTACGCAAAAAAATTACGCTTCCATTGATGAGGTTATAAATGGAAAATTATAAATTTTTAAAAGTATTTTATAATGATATTTTAGTTGGCACTCTGGCTAAAACTCCAGATAGAGTTGTTGCTTTTGAATATGATTCGGATTGGCTGAACAATGGCTTTAGTATTTCGCCTTTTAGTTTGCCGCTCATCAAAAAAGTTTTTATACCCAAATACGAACCATTTGGCGGACTATTTGGCGTTTTTAATGACAGTTTGCCTGACGGCTGGGGACGATTACTGGTTGACAGATTGTTTTTGAAAAACAGAATAAACCCTGTCGAAGTCGATAATCTTAATCGCCTTGCTGTTGTTCAGCAAAGCGGGATGGGCGCTTTGACTTATAAGCCAGAACACAGATTTGAAACGGAAAACAAAATTTGTGATTATGATATTCTTGCTCAAGAGTGTTCAAAAATACTGGAATCACAAGATTCGGACAACTTAGATGAACTTTTTCAACTGGGCGGTTCATCCGGCGGAGCAAGACCCAAAATTTTAACTTCTATAGATAACGAAGATTGGATAATTAAATTTCCGTCATCTGTTGACCCTAAAAATATTGGCGAAAAAGAGTATCAATATTCATTATGCGCAAAAGATTGCGGAATAGATATGCCGGAAACAAGGCTTTTTCCATCAAAAATTTGTTCGGGGTATTTTGGAGTCCAAAGGTTTGACCGCAAAAACTGTAAAAAAGTCCATATGGTATCGGCAAGCGGGCTATTAGAAACAAGCCACAGGCTTCCTAACCTTGATTATAATATATTGCTGAAACTCACGCTTGAGCTTACAAGAAATTATCATGATATTGAACAACTATTCAGGCTGATGTGCTTCAATGTTTTTGCACATAATCGAGATGACCATTCAAAGAATTTTTCTTATCTTTATGATGACAATAAAAAGGAATGGCACTTGTCACCTGCGTATGATCTGACTCACAGTTCTTCTTTCAATGGAGAACATGCAACAACAATCAACGGAGAAGGGAAAAATCCGAGTTTGGATGATATCATAGCGGTTGCAAAAAATATAGGGCTTAAGGAAAAATCTGCCAAAGATATTGCCTTAGATATTCAAGATAAATGCTTAAAGTTATTTGATTAATTTTATCTTATTGTGTTTTAAATATTATTATGATAGTTTATTTATAATATAACTTCATTATATATAACTTCAAAATATTACAGATGCTTTTCTATATTCGTGATAATAGAATTTTTAGGCATTAAACCTACCATTCTCTCAACGGCTTCGCCTTCTTTAAATACAAGAAGAGTCGGAAGACCGCTTATTTGATATTTTTTTGCAACGTCTAAGTTTTCATCAGTATCAATTTTAGTAAATTTTACTTTTCCTTCCAATTCACGCTCTACCTCTTCTAAAATTGGTCCGAGTTTACGGCATGGACCGCACCAGTTTGCGAAAAAGTCAACTACTGTAACTCTCTCACTGCTTATTACTTCCATATCAAAAGTATCTGTATTAATTTCCTGTACCATTATAAAAACCCTCCTTACAAATCGTATAACCAATATTACCACATATTGAATATTTATGCTATTATACTTGTAGGGAGAAATAGGGAATGCCTAGAAAAAAAGAAATTGAAATCGTTTTAGACACCGAAACTACTGGTTTAGATTATACAAGAGAAAGAATTATAGAATTTGCTGGAGTGAGGCTGGAAAATGGTAAAGTAAAAGATGAATTCCAAACTCTTATCAACCCCCATCAGCATATTAGAAAATCCAGCATGGCAATACACGGAATTACGCAGGAAATGGTAGAGGATGCGCCTTCAGAAGAAGAAGTTTTACCCAAAATTTTAGAATTTATCGGAGATTACCCGATAGTTGCACACAATGCCATTTTTGATTATTCATTTTTGAATGAAGCTAAGATGCGGATTTTCGGAGAAAAATTAGAAAATCCGAGAATCGATACACAAACTATGTTCAAGGAAGTTGCACCGGATTTGGAATCACACGGGCTGGAAGCTTTGACTAACAGATTTAATGTGGATTTAAAGAATCATCATAGAGCAATGGCTGATGCAATGGGGCTTGCACTCGCTTATCCTAAATTAAAAAAGCTTTATTTACAGAAACTGGACTGGCAGAGAAAACAGCTGGCTAATGTAGATTATCTTTTCGACAGGTACTTGAGAATACAGCAGAGCATAGCGACTATGCAGGCAGAACTGCAGGATTTAAAATCAATTTTCAAACTGCACTTTGACTTAGGCGGAGAACCACTTGTCGCTGAAACAGGAGAAATGATGGTGTATCAGTCAAAACAATCTTTCGGATATGATCTGGCTGACATTAAAGATGTTCTGGAAAGTGTCGGTGCCTTGGAAAAAGCCGTAAAAGTCAACAATGGATTTATTGACAGGCTTTGCAACGGTTTGAGTCTGTCTGAAGAGTATAAACAAATTATTAAAGATGCAAGACAAGAAATTTCTGAAACCAGAAACATTCAAGTAATCAAGCCATGCAGACAATAAGCAAAAAAGATATTCCAGAAGAACTCACCGTTACGATTGAAAAACTGTCTAATCTGGGGTTAGGCATTGCAAAAATTGACGGTTATGTAATATTTATCGAGGGAGCCTGCCCCGGCGATACCGCAAGGATTAGAATCGGCAAAAAAAATAAAAATTATGCCTTTGCAAAAGTTTTAGAGGTTATTAAACCCTCTGACCACCGCACAACCCCCTTCTGTCCTATGCAGAAAATCTGCGGTGCCTGTCAGTTACAGTTTATTGATTACGATTATCAATTAGAACTAAAAAAAGAAATCGTAATAGATACAATGCATTCAATCTGCGGAAATGACAATATTGAAGTACGCGACGTTATCCCAAGCCCCCAAACAAAAGAATACAGGCATAAAATTCAATACCCCGTAAGCGAAACCAAGGATTCTAAAAGAATTCTTGCAGGGTATTATAGACAAAATTCACACGAAATAGTTAACATAAAATACTGTCCGGTTCAGCCGGCTTACTGCGACGAGATTATAGAATTTATTAGGAGAAAAGCTTCTGAATGCAAAGTTTCCGGATATACTGAAAAAATACATACGGGAGATTTAAGACACATCGTAATAAGAACCTCTCAATATAATAATAAAAGTTTAGTAATTCTTGTTATGAATTCTAAAAAACTGCTGGATAAATATAAACTTCTTGCAGAGAAAATTTTTACGGAGCTAGAAAATATTGCCGGAGTCGGAATAAATTACAATGATAATAAAACAAATCTTATTCTCGGAGAAAAAACAGAAATACTATTTGGAGATGATTATATTGAAGAGAAGCTGTGCGATAAAATCTTCAAAATCGGCGCCAAGACGTTTTTTCAAGTAAACCCTTCAAGTGCAGATAACATTTTCAAATACATAAAAGAATACATACATAAGAATTACAAATCACCGGTTATACTGGATGCTTATGCGGGGATTACTGCTTTTGGCATCTCTCTTGCAGATATAGCGCAAAAAGTTGTTAGTGTTGAAGAAGTGAAAGAGTCTGTCAGCCTTGCAAAAGAAATTGCAAAAGAAAACGGACTTGCTAATCTGGAAATTAATCATATGGATGCGGGAAAATTTTTCGAGCAGGAAGTTCAAAACGGCAGAAGATATGATATTACAATTCTCGACCCGCCGAGAAAAGGATGCTCCAGAGAAAGTCTTGACTATGCTCTTAAACTTACTAAAAGCGATATTATCTATGTATCATGCAACCCTGCAACACTGGCAAGAGATCTAAAATATCTTATGGAAAAAGGATGCAAGGCGGAATTTATCCAGCCTTTTGACATGTTTCCTCACACATATCATATAGAAAATGTTGCGATACTGCATATAGGAAACTGAGAAATTTATCATAACGCGCCTTGCACCGCGAGCGTGTTATGCATCAGCATAACCATAGCGAGCGTAAGAGTGCAGGCTTGCCTGCAGCATCCATTCAAACCACACCCGTAAGGGTGTAGAAAGCAGTGCGGATTTCTCTTTCTTTGCTAACGTTTCTTTCTCTTTTTATCGCAAAAAAGAGAAAGAAATGTTAAATACGCTCAAAACTTTGATATAAAAATTTCAAAGTTTTTAACAAACTCTTCCTTTGTTAAATTAGGCAATATCTCACCGACGGTCGTAATACCTTCAATCTCTTCATGGAACAAACTTTCTAAAAACTGTTTATCATACCCGAAGAGGATTGAGCCGTGCTGTAAAATATATCCGTTTTTTCTGCACTGTGCAGAACCGATTATTTTTTTGCCCTTATAGCAAACATCTGCACCTGTAGATAAAAGCATGCAGTAATCGTGATTAGTGGTAATTTTCTTATTTACCCCATACTCTAATTCCACACCCAGCGTTTTAAAAAAATTAATCAATATGTTTGAAATATATTTATATGATTCTGTAACATTTTCCCCGTTCGGAATAGATGAAACCGGGGTCACACAACAATACGTAACTTCATTATCATGAAGAAGCGCCCTGCCTCCTGTAAGCCTTCTTACAACAGAAATATCCGCCGGCATTGCAATATCTCTCTGATTTCTGCCCAAAGAAACGCACTTCGGATTCCATCCGTATAAGCGAAACACCGGAGTTTGAATATTTTCCGATATTGCATTCTCCAGCATGCAGGAATCAATATTCATATTTTCTTCGCCGGTATTAACGCTGTACCCTAAGTATTTCATTCTCTTTCACGAGCTTTCTTTAACAAAGCATCATCATTCGTACGCTCTGCCAGAGGCATCGGTATAAATAAATCTTTATACCGTCTTATGGCGTACTGATCTGTCATGCCGGAAATATAGTCAGTTACAATCTGCGGAATTTCATCTTTATCATAATATGCTTCCAGCATATTCGTATAATACTCATATAAAGACTTTATGATATTTTTTGCTTTCTTTTCTTCTGCTTTTGCAATCGGATCAAGATACACATTGTCAAACATCCAGGTTCTCAGCTTTGTTACATAAAACCAGCCTTCTTCTGACATTTTAACTTTCGGTTTATCCTTGGAATTATTTATAACATCAGTAATCATTTTACCTAAACGCGCAGATTGATTAGAGGTAAAATATTCTATACAGTCTTTCGGCAGGTCATTTTCTGATATTATTCCTGCTCTGACAGAATCTTCTATATCATGATTTATATATGCTATTTTATCAGCGTATTGAACAACTTGAGCTTCCGGAGTCTTGGGTTTATATCCCCAGGTATGCGTAAGGATTCCGTCAACAGTTTCTTTACACAAATTCATATCTTCAAGAACTTCCACAACTCTTACACTCTGCAGATTATGATGAAAACCGTTAGGGAGTAGTTCATCCAGAGTTCCTTCTCCACAGTGTCCGAACGCTGTATGCCCTAAATCGTGTCCCAGCGAGATTGCTTCCACTAAATCTTCATTAAGCCTTAACGCTCTTGCCATAGTCCTTGCAATTTGAGAGACTTCCAAAGTATGCGTAAGACGGGTGCGGAAATGATCATTAAACGGCGACAAAAATACCTGCGTTTTATGCTTCAGTCTTCTAAAAGATTTTGAATGCAGTATTTTATCCCTATCGCGTTGAAATTCAGTCCTTATTGCAAATTGTTCATTTCTTGGGCGCTTTCTTCCTGCAGAATTTAGACATTTTGTTGCATAAGGACTTAATAATTCCAATTCCCGCTGTTCAAGTTCCTCTTTTATCGTCCTTGTTTTCATACTTGAATTATACACAAAATTGGTGATTTTGACTACTCTTAACATTGTGTTTTTAGGGCAAATATTGTATCATATTTTATAAGGAGAGAAAGCTGATGGATACATTTATAAATGCGGATTTTATAATCAGATTATTTGCCGCACTTGCGCTTGGATTTTTACTGGGCTTAGAAAGAGAATTAACAAATAAATACGCGGGATTAAGGACTCATATTTTGGTCTGTTTGGGAGCCTGTGTTTTTACAATACTTTCTATATACGGATTCCCGACATACGCTCACGGGGATAACTTGATTGTTAACAATGCAACCGGTATTAGAGACACCTCCCGTGTTGCCGCTCAGATTGTCACCGGTATCGGTTTTATCGGTGCTGGTACGGTTCTTAGAAACGGTCCAATGGTTTTCGGTCTAACAACTGCAGCTACACTCTGGATAGCTGCCAGCATAGGCATGGCTTGCGGTGCAGGAATGTTTGACATTGCAGTTATTGCCACAGTCCTAAGTGTTGCGGTGCTTACTCTTATCAGAATATTTGAAAGACAGTTTCTACCGACAAGCGGCAAACAGATAAAAAGATGCAAACTCGTTATTTACTGCGCAAGAGAAGATGTAAAAAAAATCTATGATTTTTTAATCGGCAAAGTTGATAATATGATGGACTTTACATCAAAAAGACTTATTGAAAACCCTTCAAAGTCAAAACTTTCTGCAACATTTGACTTAACCAATAAAAAAATGATGCATGAAATGTATAATAAGCTGACATCGCTTGCAGAGCTGGATTCAATTGCGTTACAGGAATTAAATGATTAAAGAGAAAAAAAAGCCTAAAATAAAAAAGAGTAAAACAGCAATTCTAATGGAATATGCAAGGACAATTGCAATCTCTTTCGGCGCTTCGCTGGTATTTACACTTTTGCTGTCATTTCATGCCAGAAGCGAAATGATAAAAAATATCTATTTAAATGCGGAAGAACAACAAAAAATTGATGAAAAAATAGCAAGACAGCTTGTCACGCAGTCCGATTTAACAAAAGATTTAAAAACAAAAAAATATTCTATATGCCTGCAGGTCGGAAACCTATACGAAACAATTGATGATTTCAAAAATGCAGAATTTGCATACAGGCTTGCAATACAAAAGGCAAAACCAGGGGTTTACGCTCCTTATTATAAACTTGCCTGTGCGCTTATATCTCAAGAAAAATTTGATGAAGCTGAAACTGTGCTTAAATCTGTAAAAGATATACAGAGCAAAAAGCTTATAAAATTCAAAACCCGTTCATATATTGTAATGGGCGATAAATATTATTCTATAGGCAAATTTTTAAGTTCCGCTAAAAGCTATGAAAAAGCAAGATTCTATTACGATAAATTTGCCAAAAAGGATCCCGTTGTCGATAATGAAATAAATATAAGACTTGTTAACGCTTATGTAGAAACTGCTGATATTATGGTTAAAAGCGGGTATAATTCAGATGCCGTAAGATTCTTAAAAAAAGCTGAAAAATACGCACCCGATAATTTGCTGATTAAATACAAACTTGCGATTATTTATTCTGATCTGGATCCGATAAAATCCGTAGAATATTTTGAGCCTTTATTAGAAAAAATCCCGCAAAAAATTGATTACGGTACATACGGAAAAGCCCTAATGAAAGCTGCTAATATTGCTGATTTAGAAGGGAAACCCACACAAGCAAAATATTATAGATACAAAATTCACTCCGTAGATATTTTTGTCAACCAAAAAGTAATCTATCCCAACGATGTTGAAATAATTCTGGATTCTTTTATAATAAGAAAACCATTTTTCAAATACAGGTTAAAAGCTAAATACAGATTTAGAAATGTTTCAAATGCAGATATTATTAAGATGTCAGCCGATTTTAATTTAAGACAGAATGATAAAGTCCTTGAAACAATTACTAAACCAGCCGCAAATAAAGATGTGCCGTTATTTTCTAATGGAGGAGAAACCCAAGAAATTGAGGTTAATTTCGGCAAAAACATATTTACAAAACGTGAATTAGAACAGTATGTCATTGATATCTATGTATACAAAGATGACAGATATAAGACACTTGTCGGTACAATGAAAGTCCCGCTAAAGAGTTTCTATTCTTCTAAATAAAGAGTTTCGCCCCAGCGGTATAATTTATCGCCAGCAATAAACATATCCTCGTCAAGAATACTTGCATTAATACGAGCGCCATTGCCCATTATTTTAAAATCAGCTTCATCATCATTTATTTCATATGGAACTCTGTAATCTCCAAAGAATTCTTCTACAGTAGGTTTCGGCACGGCAGCAGCCTGTTCTTCAGCAATTGCTTCCTCCTGCTCTTTCTGTTTAAGCTTGCTTAATTCTTCTCTAAGCACCATTACCTCATTAAGCATAGCCTGCATTGCAATACTGTCTTTCACTTCTACCTCTAGCGGCTTGTCTTCTGCTTCAGTAGTATAAAAATCGGCAAGACATTCATCAATATTTTCAGAGGTTTCATCATTTTCTATCTGGCTTTCATCTTCAGCTTCTATTTCTTTCGGTACATCTTCTGTAATAGCAGTAGAAAACTCCTCTTGACTAACCTCTTGATTAACAGTTTCTCCATCTTCAAATAAGCTTGTTTCTAAAATAGTATCTGCTGTAGAATCTTCTTCATTCTCAAACTGTTCTTCTTGATTTTCTTCTTGAGAGAAGACAAATAAATCTTCTTCTATACCTGCTGTGGAAGAAGTGTCTTCTTCATCCGTAACGTCTTCATTTAAATCTGTCGTTTCCGGCTGAATACTAACAGCTTCTTCAAGAGCTGGCTCATTTATATCTGCAGTTTCTTCAACAGATTCTTCTATCTCATTCTGCAGAGATTCTATATTTTTTTCCTCCGGAATATTAACAACAGCTTTTTCTTCCTTCTGAATTTCTTTCTCTTCCTTTGGAGTTTCCTTTCTACTTTCAGTTAAATTAATATTGTTTTCTATAAATTCTATTTTTTTCTCTTCTTTTGGAGCTGGAGGTTCTACAGCAGGAATATTCGGCTGAATAACCTGTATTTGAATAGGTTTTGCAAATGCAGACAGGTCCGGAACTCTGTTCACTAGTTCATCAACGAAAGCAGAAATATCCGGCTGTTTGCTCTCTGCAACTTCTTCTACAGTTTCTTCTTGCGGAATTTCAGTATCATTATCCTCATAAAAATCCGCTAAATCTTCTTCCGTATTATCAATATTTTCAGAGGTTGGAGTTGGTTCTAATTCTACGGGAACATCTTCTTCACAAATTTCTTCCGTCTGATTTTGTTCACTTTTCTGCTCTTCTACCTCAACATTAGAATTTTCTTCTGCTTCCGGGCAACCTGTGGCTGCAACTTCTTGCTGCAAAGTCTCTTGAGTCGTATCATCCAGACAAATTTCTTCAGAGTCTACATTCGATACTTCTTCTTCCAACGGCTCTTCCTGCATTAACTCCACTTTATTAGAGAGTTCTGCATTATCTTCTTCCTGTGGCAATACTAACTTGCCGTCAACAAGCACTGGCGTACCGTTCTGAAGTCTAAAAATCAAATTTGCAAGTCCGTGCAATTTATTATTTGAAAACTCTATTTCAATAGTATTATTATCCGGAAAACTAAATTTATTAATATGGACAGCTTCATCCAGAGTGTCTATTCTGTTAATAAGTCTTATAAATTCCTGCATCACATAAGGGGAGATTGTACATATCGCTCTAAACAAACCATTTATAGCGACATTATCGCCCATCCACTCACCGTTAATTGTAATACCTTTAAGTTTTCGCATAGCACATCCTATCTCTTGTTATGTATATCGGCATAAATTGAAAAAACTTTAGTTTTTATTCATAAATATTTACAAAAATTTACAATGTCGGCGCGGAGTTTAACAGAGTCCTTGTATATTCTTGATGGGGGAAATTAAAAATAGAGCTTGTAATATTTTCCTCTATCAATTTTCCGTAATACATAATCCCGACTCTGTCCGCTATATAACGGATTACATTCAAATCATGCGAAATAAAAAGAATTGTCAGCTCTCTTTGTTTTCTCAAATCTCTCAGCAAATTAATAATCTGAGCCTGTATACTTGCATCCAGCGCGCTTACCGGTTCATCCGCAATCAATAGTTTCGGATTGAGTATAAGCGCCCTTGCTATAGCAATTCTCTGTCTTTGCCCGCCGGAAAACTGATGAGGATATAACTGCAGACAGTCTTCCATAAGCCCTACTTCCTCTAGAACCTGCTTTATTACTGCCATTTTTCGATTCTTAGAAAACTTTGTATTTATATCAAGAGGCTCTTTTAAAGTCTCTATTATTTTCATTTTAGGATTTAAGCTTGAATACGGATTTTGAAAAACCATCTGAACATTTGCAGGATACTCTTTTTTCTCCTGCTTAGTCTGCTTAAATATACTTTTGCCCTCAAAAAGAATATCACCGCTTACAGGTTTTACAAGCTTTGTCACGGTTTTGGATAGAGTCGACTTACCGCATCCGGACTCGCCGGCAAGAGCATATATTTCCCCCTGGCGGATATTTAAAGAAACATCATCCACTGCCCTTAATACAGACTCCGAATTATTCTTGATGTTCTTATACTCGACCACTAGGTTTTTTATCTCTAATAAATTATCCATAAGTTTATTTTAACATCTCCTGCATAGTAATTGAATATATAAATGGATGATTTTATGATAAAATCAATAAAAACAGGAAGGAGCTATTATGTTTGATATTTTCAGAAAATATATTTCCGCAAAAAATATAATATTTTTTATCATTGCAATTTTGTTTATTATTTTCATAACTAAAATTAAAGATATTGCTATACTATTTTTTGCGTCATACGTAATAGCCTGCTCACTCAATCCTGTCGTAGATAAGCTGGCAAAAAAAATGTCACGTCCGCTTGCATCAGGATTAATACTCGGACTTGTACTTTTAATATCAGCACTATTCTTATTGCCAATATTTATCATGGCAGGACACCAGATTCATTCATTCCTTATGTCGCTTCCTGAACATATAAGCACAGTAAAAACATTCCTGCTTCAAAGCCCGTTATTAAGCAAAACAATATTGAGCCAACTTGATTTAGGCGAAGTTCTTTCATCCGCCTCCGGTTTCACAACCAAATTTGTAAATGGATCCATAAATGCAAGCATGGGATTTGCATCCGCTATAGTGTATTTCCTTGCAGCTTGTATCATCGTCTACTATTTTATGGCTGATAAAGATGATGTACGCAAAACATATATAAGCCTTTTTCCAAAACCGATGAAGGAAAGGGCTGAAGAAATTATTGAAACAATATCACGGAAAATCGGCGGATATGTACTTGCACAAATTATAACAATTACATGCGTCGGTATTATTATGACTATAGGCTTAATGATACTTAAAGTAGATTATGCCCTGCTTCTTGGATTATTGAATGCTATACTTGATTTGGTGCCTGTTGTCGGTCCGGGAATCGCGCTTCTGATTACATTGCTTATTGCATACAAAATGGGACCTTTAACACTTATATTAATAGTTGTAGTATTTTCAATAGCGCAGTGGGCTGAAAATAACCTTGTCAGACCATATATTTTCGGGAAGTTTTTAGACCTGCACCCGCTTATAATATACTTTTTCCTGTTTGTAACAGCGCAATACCTCGGAGTTGTAGGCGTGATATTTGCTCCTGCAATAGCCGCTACCGTTTGTGTTTTAATAGAAGAACTATATATCAAGAACGTTAACTGATGGAAACTTTATTATACAAACAAAACCGCGGAGAATATAATTTTGTAATGGCATATCCGGCGATTGAGTCTTTTGCTCTGGCTTCTCTCGGATATCTCTGGCTGTACAAAACAGCAGATACAACAGAAGGTATTAATGCAATAAGGATTGCAAGCGATAACCTTAATTTTAATGCAAAGAAAATTGATTCCATTGCCTTTTCAATGTCATTTGACTTTGACTTTATGGGAGTATTTGAAATCCTGGATAAACTCAAAATCCCTTTTTATTCAATAGAAAGAGATGATTCTTACCCTCTGATTTTTGCCGGAGGCCCTGTCTTAACAACAAATCCAGAGCCGTATAAAGCTTTTTTTGACTTTATGATGATAGGAGACGGCGAAGAAAGCTTCAAACAGGTTCTTGATATTTTGAAACAGAATAAAGATAAAAAAACAACACTTGAACTTCTTGCCAGAATTGAAGGAATTTATATTCCGGATAAACCAGTAAAGAAAGCGACCGTCAGCTTAAACGATGTTATTTATACACCTATATTGAGCGATAAAAGCTATTTCAAAGATACTTTTATCATAGAGGTTGCACGCGGATGTATGAACCGATGCGCTTTTTGCACGGCATCATATACCAATCTTCCGTTCAGACATAATGAATATGATAAAATCATTGAGGCTATTGAGCTGGGGCTTAAGCATACAAATAAAATAGCCCTTCTTGGCGCACAGATAAGCGCACATCCGCAATTTAACGACATAATGGGGTATTTATACAGCAAAATGGAAGGCGGATGCAATATAGAACTCGGCATTTCTTCGCTCCGCACAGATTCTGTCACTCCGCAGATTGTTCAAACCCTTGTTAAAGGGGGACAGAAACATTCTACAATTGCTATAGAATCCGCAAGTGAAAGACTCCGAAGATTTATAAACAAAAACCTTAAAGAAGAGCAGATTCTTAATGCAATAAAAATATCCAAAGAAAACGGACTGAAAGGGCTCAAAATTTATTCAATGATAGGCATTCCCAACGAAACGGAAGAAGATATACAGGAATTTATAAGGCTGGCTAAACGTATAAAAGCAGAAATACCGCAGTTTAATATTGAATTTTCATTCTCCAGCTTTGTTCCAAAACCCCAAACACCACTGCAGTGGAGTAAAAGGGAAGACACAAAAATTTTAGAGAAAAAACAGAAATTTTTAGAAAAAGAATTGGCTAAGATAGGATTCGGTGCAAAGTTTTCCAGCATAAAATGGGACTACTGGCAGACAGTTCTTTCAAGAGGTGGAGAAGAGCTGGCTCCGTTTTTAGTTTCTGTATATAGAAAAGGCGGAAAAATCGGTGCATACAAATCTGCAGTGAAAGAATTAAATCTTGATATCTCAAAAACTATTGAAGGTTTTGATATGAATGCCCCGCTTCACTGGGACATAATAGAAAACTACCCGCCCAAAAATCTTTTAATCAACGAATATAACAGACTGATGAAGCGCATTTAATATAACTTTAGGCTTAATTCAAAATACCCTAATTGTAAAGTTTTGTAACAAATAAATGAGTTAGTGAAATTTTAGGTTTTATATATACTTTATATATATGTAAGATGTAAACAAAGATTTAATTAATCCCTAAATCCCTTCCTAACTAATTTTCCTAGCTTCTCATTTTGAGAAGTTTTTTTTTGCACAAAAGAGATGTGAAAAAGAGAAAAACAATTGTTTAAATTTAAATTCATATTGTAATGTAAAGATTTGTAACAGTTTTATACAAAATCCTAAAGTTTTTGATAAAAAGTGCCGTAAATAATAATACAAGGGAAAAAACATAAAGGACTACGAACAACAATGGGAATGGCAGCGTCACAAGCTAGATTATTAACGCTTACGAGCAGGCTCCATGATATTGAGTACAAAGCACAAAATATCGAGAGCCAGAAAATAGCTTTGGCAACTCAAAAAGATGAGTTATACCAAGCCTATTGTGATGCATTGGATGCAACAAAAATACAGGTTAAATTCTATGACGGAGCTGGAACTAAGTATGTAGATGCTAACTTCTCTACATTATGCGACTACTGTGATACACGTGTTTCTCAATATAGTTTAAGGGATTCTAAAAGCGGAAAAGTTATTGTTGATGAACAAACCGCCGAGAATTACGACACCTACGATAACGATAAATACAGCTTTGCTTGGGCTATGATGGGATTTGAAACAACCGATTACTGCTGGAATGGCGATGACAGAGATGGAAGTGTAGTCGGAACAGTAGCAAAGACTCAAAATAGCGATGAACCTATACCTATGACAGAAGTAGAACAAATGGTTTATGATAATCATGCCTCTGAAACAGGTGATGATGCAACTGAAGTTAAAGATGCATTCACTGAGTATAACAATACATTAACAGACGGTTCAACTCCTGCCGAACAGCAAAAAGCTCTGGATAAATTCAGAGAAGTTTTGTATGACAAATATGCAGACGAAATATACGACTACATGCGCTACAGCAAGCAGGATGACAAAGATAAAGTTATTGCAAATAATGATTACAACACACTCATGCCGGAAGAATTCAACCAAAAAGAATTCAATTATTATGTACATCTCTTTGAAAACATCCAAGCCTCTGGCGGATACGAAATAATTGATTCACAGTATAAATCCGGAGATCTTGGCAATGAGTGGTTTAATAATATGGTAAGCTGTGGACGTGTACTTATTGATTTGTATGATGATGACACGAATGAATGGAATGAAACAAGCGTCGCAACAAGCACAAATGAAAATAACCTGCAGGAAATGCAGGATGATACAGACTTGAAAAAAGCTGAAGCAGAATACGAACACGAACTGGACGTAATCAATACAAAAGATACGAAATTTGATAATGATTTAAGCAAGCTGGAAACAGAACGAACCGCAATTACAACAGAAATTGATTCTATTTCACAGGTAAGAGATGATAACATCGAAAGAACATTCGGTATATTTAGTTAATCAATAAAAAAGTTTGACATAAAGGGCTTTATTCAGCCTTGTTTTCCCTTCCTTTTTTCCCTTTTCTTTAGCCGCTTCCGAGCGGTTTTTTATTTTTTATATTCTATATTCTTAATTCTTGTTTGTATATCTTCCAGCAATTTCCTATTTATAGAAAGCAAGTCGCCTATTATTGCGATGATAGTGAGCTGTACGCCAGAAATTAAAAAGACAGCTGCAAAAATCAAGGATTGAATATGTCCGTTTCCGTTTCCTAAAAAATAAAAATATAAAAATCTCAGCACCAGAATAAAGCCTATTAAAGCCAGAATAAAGGCAAAAGAGATGAAAAATCTAAACGGGCGGTAGACAATAAACATCCTTATGGTTGTTTTCATTGATTTAAAAATATAATCAAATATATTTTTTACAAGCTTGGATTCTCTAAGCTTTTCATTAACTCTAATTGGAACTGATACAACCTTTAAGCCCTTGGCATTTGCCTGCAGAAGGGTTTCCATTGTGTATGTATAGTTATCAAAGATATTCAGCTTTATCGCCGCCTGTCTTGAAAAAGCTCTGAATCCGCTTGGCGCATCCTGCACCTGGGTAGAAGAAAGCAGGCGCAAAACTGCTGAACCGGCTTTCTGGAAAATCTTTTTCATAACTGAAAATTCTTTGATTGCAAAAATATCTCTTGCGCCGACAACAATATCTGCTTCCTGTTTCAAAACCGGCTCTATTAATTTTCCTATATCATCCGCACAGTATTGATTATCCGCATCAGTATTTACTATTATATCAGCGCCCCTTTTCAATGCTTCATTTATCCCTGTTCGGAAAGCATTTGCAAGCCCCTTATTATGTTTTATATCAATAACTGAGGCACCCCAATCACGTGCAATTCTTGCGGATGCATCAGTAGATCCGTCGTTTATAACAAGAATTTCTATTGTATCTATACCTTTAATATTTCGCGGAAGAGCATTTAACGCAGTAAGCAGAGTTGCCTCTTCATTGTAACAAGGTATTTGAATAATCAGCTTTGTCATGTAAAATATTATATATAAATTAAAAAGACGGGGCAAGAGGGAGTGCTAGCATTTATTACAATAGTTGGTCTGTTATTAAGGCTTATATTTATCAATAAGCCGGAAGGCTTATGGAATGATGAATACGTAAGCTGGTATGTTGCCGGCTGTTCGGACGGCTTCTGGCAGGAAGTTTGGAAGCAATGCCACATGCCTTTATATTATCTATATTTAAAACCTTTTACAGGCTGTTCAGACATTATATTACGGCTTACGTCTGCAATCCCCGGAGTTTTAGCAATTCCTGCAATGTATTATGCGGGAAGAGAATTCTCTAAAAAAACAGGCTTAATCCTTGCCTCCATAACCTCTGTCCTGCAGTTTCTTATTTATTATTCACAAGAAGTCAGATTTTACTCTCTATTATTTTTATTTTCATCATTATCACTGCTATTTACAATAAGAGTCCTAAAAAGGAGCAGTAAACTAAATACTGCAGGCTGGATATTCTCTAATTTACTAATACTTTTAACTCATATACTCGGCGTAATATATGTATTCTTTAACTCCGTCTATGTAGTATATAAAAAGAAAACACTGCACAAGAGCGTGATAATAGCGTGTATTTTTGTCTGCATGCTTATAATTCCATTCGGAAGTAATGTATTAAAAATGCTTCCTTCATCTCAGTGGTGGGGGCATTTTTCATACACAAATATATTATTTTTATTCAGCGACTATTTTTCTCCGGTTCTTAGCAATAATGTTAATGCACCACCCGTTTTCTTCTACAGCAGAGAACTTGTCTTCTGGATGACAGCTCCTGTCATTATTGCAATTACAGCTCTTATCGCCGGTGCAAAAAGAATAAAAGGACTGCTTACGGTTTCAGCACTATTTGTAATTACCCTTGCAATTTTGGCAATAGGAGGAAAACTTGTTTTTATAACAAAATATTCCATAGAAATTCTGCCTGTATTAATTCTCTGCCTCGGATTGGGCTTTGAGAGGCTGAAAAAAACGGGGATTATACTATTTTTTGCATTCATAATCATACATTTAGGGTTCTTTTTTACCCCTCATTACAGAGTCCAAACCATACGTAGTGAAGGACACAGAATTCCTGCAGAGATTTTAAAAGCAAGAAAACCGGACAAAACAGTCTTTACTTATTATGAGCCAAACAGGTTTAGCAGATATATAGATTTGAAAAACAGCACCTACATAAGCAAAATCAACCGTTTTGAATACAGGGAACAACCTGCTTCAATTCTCAATAACGTAAAAATCGGTGAAACAGTATCCGTTGTATTTCTTGACAGTGTAAGCTTCTTTAATGAAGATATTGTAGAAAAAAATTGGGATAATCCAATGATTCCGGAAATGTTTTTAACTTTTTCACATATAAAAAATGCTTTAATAAAAGAAATGAACAGTAATTACAAGGATTTTCACGTTGATAAGCTTGGTTCATGGACAGTCATTACTGGAACAAGATACAAATAATTTACAATTAGTTGACATCTTAATATACTTCTGCTAAATTAGATACATAATCGCAGACAGTTAGTATCCTTATGTTAGGATTTAAATTGTATAACAGGCTAGCCGAGATTACACAAGGGCAGAAACAGAGGCGGTAAACAGGGTCAAGGGACAGGGACAAATGGACAAAGGCTCAAAGAACCGAAGACCAGGGAACTGGGACAAGCGCCTAAAATAAAAAACTGAATCTGCCGGACTCTTAAAATATAAATAGCTTAAGATTGTGTGAGATTTTGCGGTTAAAAAGAAAGATTGCAAAATCTTTTTAGTATGAAAATTAGGTCGAAATAATATAAACAAAGGAGCAAAAAATGTCAACAAAAGCTTTCAAAAATGATAAGGTAGCACTTATCAAGGAAAAAATTGATAAAGCGCAAGTTGCAATTGTTACCGAATACAAGGGTTTAAGCGTAGAAGAAATCACCAAACTCAGAAGAGCGCTTCAAAAAGACGGCGGTGATTACATGGTTACAAAAAATACCCTTGCAAAAATCGCTATCAAAGGCACTCCTTACGAAGTGTTAGCTGAAACCTTACAAGGTCCTATTGCTATTGCATTCGGCTTTGAAGATCAAGTAGCACCGGCTAAGGCTTTATCACAATTTATTAAAGATACTAAGAAGGGTGAAATCATTGCAGCTGCTATGGACGGCAGACTGATGTCAGCTGATGAAGCAAAAGCTCTTGCAACTCTTCCGTCAAAAGAAGAAATTTACGCAAAAATGCTTGGATGCATCAACTCACCTGCTTCCGGTATCGCAAACTCTGTCAACGCTGTTATGTCATCTCTTGTTAGAGCTGTTGCAGCTGTTAGAGATCAAAAATCCGCTTAAGGGTAAACAGAGGGTAAATAAACTGTTGCACCCGTAGCTAAAACGTATTACAACTTAAAATTAAGAATAAAGGAGAAAAAACAATGAGTATCGAATCAATTTTAGAATCAATTGAAAAATTAACATTATTAGAAGCTGCTGAATTAGTAAAAGCTATGGAAGAAAAATTCGGCGTATCTGCTGCTGCTCCTGTAGCTGTTGCTGCTGCTCCGGCTGCCGCTGCTGCTCCGGCTGAAGATGCTGATGCTGCTGTAAACGTAGTTTTAGCTTCTGTTCCTGCTGATAAGAAAATCGCAGTTCTTAAAGAAGTTAGAGCTATCACAGGTCTTGGCTTAAAAGAAGCTAAAGATTTAGTAGAAGCTGCTCCTAAAGCTGTTAAAGAAGGCGTTAAGAAAGACGAAGCTGAAGCTATTAAGAAACAGCTTGAAGCTGCTGGCGCTGTTGTTGAAATCAAGTAGTTTGACATTTTACGATAAAACGACCCTGTTTGAAAAAACGGGGTCGTTTTTTAGTTAAAAGCATAGCTCCCTAATTAAAAATTAACAGCCATTAGCAGATCAGGCATTGCCTGACAATAACTATTAGCTTTCATATATAAGAAAATCTAAAAAGCTTTCCCAGATGAAGCTTGCGGAGAAGGTCGACATGAATTTCAACTACATCGGACAGATAGAGCGCGGAGAAGCGAATGTAACAATTAAGACAATGAAAATACTGGCTGACGCACTCGGAGTTGAAATGCGCGAGCTTTTTGATTTTACATTCTAGTCATTATTTCTTTTTAACAACCATAAAAGATTTCAAAGCTCTTCCTGTATCGTTATCCTCTGTCGAAACGACATTTACATCTTTGTAACTCAATGAAGTCGAGCTTCCTCCATCGAATGCCATAGCGCTGTCAAGCCCGTAACTTGCACATAAATCCCTTGCTTCATAAATGTCCATAGGGTGTTCATTCGTAACAACAAATATGTGTACTTCCTGTTCACCGCCTTCAAGAGTCTTAAGACCTATAAGTGTTCTTGGAGTTTTATGCAGAACAGAAGAGGTTTCCCTTATCACATTGCCATCCTTATCTTTTACAATAAAAAATTCCTCTTCTAAACGTAAATTAGGCAACAGTTGTGGTCCGCCCTGCGCAGAAGTTTTAATAGAACACAGAAAATCTATACTTGAATTATGCTGTGCTATCTCATATTTCAGCTTACTGTCGCAATCTAAAACCCTAAATTCTGTTCTGTTAAGAATTTTTTGCATATTTTGCCTTAAAATAGGATTCCCCGTAATACCTTCATTAAAAATAGGATCTTCTACGGTTTGATAATCATTAATAATATAAGATATAGATTTTTGATTTTTTGGATCAAAAAAGCCTGCATTTATTGTCAATAGAGAACCGCCTTTATTATGCGCCTCTTTATTTGTTATTAATGTTGGAGAAGAAACAAATTGAATTTGTTTTTTTATTTTTTCACCTGACAAAACTATATGATAAATACCATTATCATAATCTACTTTAATCGGTGACGCTGCCCAAACAGCAGAAACTAATAATAAAAAGCTCATTGTTGTTAATAAAATTTTCTTCATATTATAAATCCCTTGATTTGTAAAACATTGCTATCGCACATAAAAAAGCTGCCGGAGGAAACGCCGCTGTTATAAGAGGAGGCAAAACTCCTTTTTCTGCAAGCAAATCAAAGAACGGCAGAGTTATATAATATACAAAGATGCACCCAATTGCAATAGTAAAACCGATTAATCTTTGTTCTCTTGGTTTGCTGAAACCTAACAGACATCCCATAATAGCCAGCAAAACGCAAACAAAAGGATGGAAAAATCTTTGATAATATTTATTAAGCATAAGCCTGTAATCTTCATCAAGATTAGCCTTTTTCAACAAATCGACATAGTGCTTTAAATCTTTATTATTGATATCTCTATCTCTTTTTGTAGAGTTAATCATTATTGTATACGCTTCTTCAGCATCCTCGCCGTTTAAGATATCAACCCTGTCTTTTTTTGTTATTTTTTTAAAAATACCCTCTTCATTAATATCATAAGAAGTCACATCACTCAGAACCCAGCATGGAACGCCTTTTGCATCAACTCCTTTATGTCCTGTTTCCGCCACCAAAATATTTTCCAAACCGTGCAAATCATCGAATATTTGCTTAGAAAAGTTCATGACAATAACATTGTTCATTTCATCATTAAAGAAGCGTGAAACAACTACAGCCTGTTCCGGATAGTTATTTTCATCCTTTTTGGTATAAATATACTGTGTAACAGCAGCTCCGCCTTTAATTTCCTGCAGTTTTAGGCAGGAATACGGAATCCACTTATCATATGTCACAAAACATAAATAAGTAACGATTAAACTTAAAACAAGAAGCGGTGCAAGAATACGCCAGAAAGACATGCCGACTGCCCTAAAGATTGTCAATTCAGAATCCTTGCTCAATTTATCAAACGTAAATAAGGAACCTAAAAGCAATCCTACCGGAAACGCTTTACCGAAGATTTTCGGCAGTTCATATACAAGAACAAGAACACCCGTCTTAACAGTATATTCGTGCGCAAGAATTTTTTTAATAGTATTCAAAAGCATTTCAGGTGCTATCCATACAATTGTAAACAGCAGAATTGCAACAATTGTAGTAATCAGCACTTGCGTAAATATATATCTGTCATAGACAGTAAAAAGCTTTTTCATGCTACAGTTTGAAATCCTTTCCTAAATAGAACTCTTTAGCCACCGGATCATTCGCAACATCCACACTTCGACCTTGAATTTTAATTTTACCGTCAAAGATTACATATGCTCTATCTGTAATAGAAAGAGTTGCTTTCGGGTTGTGGTCGGTAATAAGCACGCCCAAACCTTTATCTTCCGAAATTTTTCTGATATTGTCTTTAATTTCACCTATTGCAATAGGGTCGATACCTGCAAAAGGTTCATCCAAAAGCATAAAGTCCGGACTGGCAGCGAGCGCCCTTGCGATTTCTACACGTCGTCTTTCTCCGCCGGAGAGTGCAACCGCAGGAGATTTTCTAAGTTTTTGAACACCAAACTCGTTTAGAAGCTCTTCCAGCTTAGCTTTTTTCTCATTAACAGTAAGCTTGTCATTCATTTCCAAAACAAGCTGAATATTTTCTTCAACTGTTAATTTTCTGAATATAGAGTTTTCTTGAGGAAGATATCCGATACCGGCTTTTGCTCTCAAGTTCATAGGCCAGTTTGTAATTTCTTTATCATCTATATACACATTTCCTGTATTAGGTTTAACCAGCCCTACAATCATATAAAAAGTAGTTGTTTTACCGGCGCCGTTCGGCCCGAGAAGACATACAACTTCACCTTTATCCATATAAAAGGTTACGTCATTAACAACGCTTCTGTCGCCGTATATTTTAACCAGATTTTTAGCTTCTATTCTCATTACCGCTCCCTTAGTTTATTATCTAATGATACAACAAAAGCAGTTTAAAATAAAAGAACTATCAAGATTTTAATCACTAATTCATTAAGTTATGTAACAAATTTTCTGTAACCCCTAAAGTTTTATGCAGGATAAGCCGTTATACAGGATGTAAGATTAAAAACATCTAATGTAACACAATACATATTGTGTTACATTGGGTTTTTGTTTCTTCAGTTCTATTATCTGTGTGTATTGCTTTTTAGCCTATTATTTCTCCTTACTTTTCTTTCTCTTTTTTTGCGATAGAAAAGAGAAAGAAAAGTAAGCAAAAGAAAGAGAAAACACGCGGTTGTTTTCTATGCCCTTACGGGCATTTGGGCTGATTTGGCGTTTACCTCCAAGGCTGGACCGGCAAGCCGGTTCTCTTACGCTCGCTATGGGTGCTTACACACCACGCTCGCGGTGTGCGCCTTGTCTTATCTTGCTTGTGCCTTGTTTTCATCTTGCAAGTCCCGCGCCTTCCCTCTCCACGGGGGAGGGTTAGGGTGGGGGCTGGTTTCTTTTTGCCCGCTTTAGGACCAAATTGCACACCTTTCCTTACTTTTACCCCCAATGTAACAGAATATGTATTATGTTACATTCAACGTAACACAGAAAGGTTAGTAAAATGTCAAACAGAGTAGAAATATTAAAGAAAATTGAATTATACAAGAACGCTCATCCGGAGATTGCACAGCTTTCAGATGCGCAAATAATTTCCGTTATGATTGACAGCGGTGCAATTAATCTGACGGAAGATGAGAGAATTACAATCTTCGGCGAAAACCAGCAAACGGGGCTGAGTGATAATGTAATAATTTGACCGATAAAGAATATACCGCCCTAAGCCAGTATCTCTTTAGTAAAAAATATCTATCGCAAATAAATAATGATGTGCAAGCCGGAGATAAACTAATTTCAGCAGAAGACCTAAAAGACGCTCTTGCAAAATCCCGCGACAGCTTATTTGAAGGCGATGAACACAGTGAAATTATTCCGATTAACCCGAAGGTTAAAGGCGTATTTGCAAAAGTAGAAAATCTGGAGGACTGCCCGCAGGAGTTCTTGGAATTCGCAAAAGAACATGAACTTCCTGTTATACTAATGAAACCTTCAAAGCAAAATAATGATACATCCCAAAAATTAAATAAATTAAAATAAAAGGCGCGTTAAAATGCGCCTTTTTGCTCTATAAAATTTTAATTGTAAACTTTTGTTAAGAACTTTAACAAAAAAAGCAATTTTCGCAGAGAAAAATACTTTATTTATATGTAAAGAAAAAAGGTTAGTTAAAAACAAATGTTTAGGAGGTATTTATGCTTGGTTACGGCATATCAGGAATCAGTCCATATATGAGTCCGCTCGGAATGACAGGACTTGGAGGTTATGGTTCTTACAGTTCATATTACAATCCTTCTTCTATGATGGGTATGGGAATGATGGGTATGTATAATCCGGCTTTTATGGGTCAGATGAATCAAGCATACCAAGACATGGAAAAGAATCAGCTCCAGCATGCGGGTGCTATGCATCAATTAATGCTTCAGAATGAAACACAAGCATACTCTGATACTGACAAAGCCATCTTTGAAAAAGCTATGGTTGACGGTGATGTACAGAATAACTTGAGATGCTTAAGAGATAAAGTTCTTGAAGGCGATGCAGATGGAATCTGCCAAGAATATGATAAACTTAAACTCATAATCTATAAAAAATATAATGACTACTTCAAAGAAAACAGCGGAACTATGAATTCCGTATCAAATGTTAACAACTTTATTAAGAATATTTATTCTAAAAAATATTCTCAACCCGGTGCAGAACCGGTAGATTTGATAACTGATATCAAAAAATACGGTCAGACAGCATTTGAACACGGATTCTGGAAAAGCTTCCACGGAAAAGATTATCACGACAAATACACAGAAGAAGCCTTAAGCTATATTTACGGCACACCTATAGATAATCAAGCCGGTAAAGAACGTATGCAAAATATAGGTAAATGGACTGAAAAAGGTACAGAAGTCCTTGCTGCGGGTCTTGCAGGTCGCGGTTTAGGTTATGCTCTCGGAGGCGTCGCCAAAGTTTGGAACCCGTTAGGTTTATGCAATAAGCTCGGACTGAAGGGTACTAACAGACTTTCAAAAATTGTAAGTGCAGCAGCCGTAGCTACTGATATATTATGGCAAATGTCACGTGATTAGCTCCTCTATTCCTCCTATTTCATAAAATATATAGTCCGGTTTGATTACAAACCGGACTTTTTGAATATAAGACCTTGACATTTCATCTTGATATTTTATGATAATAAACGTGACAAATCCATATTGGGGCGTCGCCAAGTGGTAAGGCAGCTGGTTTTGGTCCAGCCATCCCGGAGGTTCGAATCCTTCCGCCCCAGCCATATAATAAGACCCTTGAAGGGTCTTATTTTTATTTCAGAATTCAAATTTTTGGGTTACATATGAAAACACATTCTGTATCATTTCAAGCAAAAATCAATATTACCAGCAACGACAAACTTCTTTCCGAAAAAGAAGTAAAAAAGCTAGCAAAACTTGGAGAAAATATCGGTACTGACGCTGATACAATTGAACTGAATGCTCAAAAAGCTCAAGATATGCTTCTTGTTTCAAGAACCGCAAATTTTAAATCACTCACCCCGAATGTAGAAAGTTTTAATATGATTTTCAAAAAGCAGGCGGAAAGTTCTTTATACCAGATTATAGAAAAAGAGTTAACCGAAATAAAAATGCTTTACCAAAAATTGAAAAGCATGAAATTTTAGATTTGAATTGTTAACAAAATCTACCTTTTTAGCAGAAAAACAGTTGTTATTTAATTTTTCTGCGGTAAAATATGGGTACTAGAAGGAAATATAAATATGAAAATACCGCGCGTTAACAGCTCTAACATAAGCAGTGCTGTAAGTTTAACTGTAAAATCAAGCCGGCAGATTATCAGAGGCACTAAAAAATACGTAGAACAAGCCGGTCATAAAGGGAAATGTGCAATGGCAGGAGCCGTTATGCTTTCAAGCGTGCTAAGCTCCCAGCTTATAAGTAACAAAATTACAGGCAATGGATTAAAAATCGACAGAGATATTTTTGTTAAAACTAAACCCATACCTCTTAAAGAAAGTGCTTATATTGGTTCAAGGCTGATTTCTGCTATAAAAACCGAGCGCAAAAAGCCGGTTATTAAATACGCGAAAGATGTAACTTTAGCAGGTGAAAAAGACCGCACACTGCCCCAAGATATAAATACAAAATTTAACCAGCTTTTAATAACAAAGAAAAACAAAAAGAATCCGCTTAAAAATAAAGCCGGTGTATTTATTCAAAAAGCAGAGAAGTATAATATAAATCCGGCATTATTAATGTCAATATCAATGACAGAATCAGCTAGAGGCAGTTCTGAAGCTTCAATTAATAAGAATAATGTCGGCGGTATAATGAAAAATAACCGTCTGAGAAGGTTTAACAAAGTAGAAGATTGTATTGATGTTATGGCTGAAACAATTGCCAACCATCACTACAAAAGAAATATTGATACGCTGGAAGAACTTGCATATTCAGGGAAATACTGCGATAAAAAAGCTGCAAAAAAATGGATGAAGGACGTAATGTTCTATATGCAGAAGCTCATATAAAACTTTAAATTTCATCTAAATCATTTATAAAAACTTTCTGAAAACTTCCATCCAAAGTTTCTTTTGGATTTTTCCCTTTTTTAAGATTTCTGTCTATGGTTAAACTTGTTATAAAGACTTCATCATTGGAAGCATTATATGCAACAGATACAGGCATTTTCCCGTTTTTCAATTCCGAATACTTAATGCAAAGCTGTTTCATAAGGTTTTCAAATTTTTCGTATATATCAAGGCTTTTCTTAGTATTTTTAGACCCGATTAACAGGGCGTGTAAATCTTGAGATTTCAAGTCTAATTTACTCCTCAAGAAGTCCAATACTAAAGAAAATGCGTGGTTATTCTCAGTTCTGGGATTTAAATGCATAAGAACAGCTTCTTTACCGTTTGAAATCAGACAGGCTGTGCAGTCCGCAATATTTTTAGTAAAAACATTCTCAGCCATCACACTGTCTTTTATTGTCCATGGGAAATCCGCTGAATTTTGCGGGTTTATATTTTTGACAGTCTTTGCAAAATCAGACATCGCGACCGGTTTAATCTTTGAGGTAAAGCATATATTATCCATCTTATTTTTTACAAAACCCGTAAAAAATATTTTTGCGCTCAGCTTCTGAGTTCGCGTTTTCTTCTAATGATTAAAATAACCCCGGTCAAAACCGCTATTATTCCGGCTACAATCCTCAAAGTAAGCTGTTCATGAAAAACAACTACACCAAAAAATATAGCGGTTAGCGGTTCCAGCGAGCCCAAGACAGCTGCAGTTGTTGAGCCTATAAGCTTTATTGATATAGTAATTGTTTCAATTGAAATTATAGTCGGCAAAAGAGCCAGTGCAAAAGCATATACCCATAATATCGGTTTATCGAGCATCTGAAGCTGTGTACAGAATTTCAAATTATAAATATACACCACCAGCCCGAAAAGCATAACATAAAAGCTCATCTTAGCGCTATTCATATGTCTTATTGTTTTTATATTCTTCACACCTACAATATATAAAGCATATAAAAGCGCAGAAGCCAAAACCAGCAAAACACCTTGGGTATTCAAAGTTGTACCCGTTTTTCCATGATAAAGAAGCGTTATGCCGGACATTATTAAACAAATTGAAAAAATAAAAGTTTTTGTTATTTTTTCTTTATAAAATATTGCCATAATAAGCGCGACAAGAACAGGATAAATAAAAAGAATTGTACAGGCGATTCCTGCCTCTATATATTTAAATGCAGCAAACAGTGTTAATGAGGAGAGCGAGAAAAACAGCCCCATAAAAAATAATGGGAAAAACTCTTTTTTAGTAATTTTAAAAGACATTTTTTTATGCAGTTTCAGCCACCCGCCGTATAAAACAACCGCAATCAGATAGCGGTAAAACAATACTGAGTTTACATCAATACCCGCCGCATACAATGGCAGGGCGAATAATGGATTTGTCCCATAGCTTGCAGCTGCTGCTGCGCCTAATAAAATACCTGTTACTCTTCTTCTCATTATGAAAAATAAATTATACTAAAAATTCTCAAAAATCAATCATCATTTTAACTAAAATTATAACCATAATAATACTTGAGAAAAGTTTTAATTTCGTTTATACTGAGGATGAAATTTAATTAGAGGTAATTTGTATGCTAAAAAAATTTTTATCATTTTTTTCAATTTTATCAATTATCGGATTAAATACTATTCCCGTACTTGCTGCTACAGGAGAAAAAACCATTGCAGTTGAGCATTTGGACGTTCACAAAAAGGCTCCGTGTAATGTTGTAACAATCACTAACATGAGAAAAACCGTAGAAAAAGGAAACGTTCTTCAATTTGTATTTGACGAAAAATTCTTTTCAAAATGTTCTCAGGCAGGTCAGCTTGTACACTTCGTAGTACCGCAAGCACTTTACACCTGCGAAGGGACTTTGATACTTCCCTGCGGAACAAAGATTGTTGCAGAAGTTATCAATGTAGAAAAACCGAAATGGTTTAATAAAAACGCAAGGGTAAGCCTAGTATTCAGAAAGATTGTTCTTCCGGACAACACCTGTATTGATATTAAGGCTCGACCATTTACAAAAGACTGCAAGCTTAAAGAAGGCCCTTGGACAACAGCGGGCAAATTAACACTATCAACTCTTACACTAGGTATAGTTGGTGCCGGTGCCGGTGTCGGCTTTGCCTTCATACCAAATCCTGCTGAAATCGGAACAGGTCTTGCAATAGGTATACCTATCGGTTGCGGCGTTGGTTTTCTGGTTGGTTTAATTACACCTGGATGCCACTACAAAGCTAAGAAAGGCGAGGCTGTATACGCATTAATGATTGATGAATTCAGTGTATGCAATAAATAAGCCGACAAAAATATAAAAAAAAATACATCACTTAAAGTGATGTATTTTTTTTATTGCAACGCTTCTAAAGCAGCTATTTTCATTGATTTCACATCCGGACTCTGTCCTGTCCAAATTTGCTGCGCTCTTTCTGCTTGATATATAAGCATATCAAGCCCGCCTATGGTTTTAAGCCCGCGTTTCTGCGCTTCATTAATAAGTACGGTTTTCACGGGATTATAAACTATATCATAGACTATAGTATCCGGCTTCAATTTATCTAAATCGGCAGGCTCTAAAGGCATCTGATCAGCCATAAAACCTTTCATCCCAATAGGAGTTGCATTGACAACAATTGAAGTACCTTCCAAGCTCCTAATATTCTGGATTTGATAGACATTAAACGTTATATTAGGGAATTTAGCACGCACATAGTCCAATGTCTGCTTAGAATTAATTATATTTCTTGTATAAAAGTCAATTTCAGCGATTCCTCTTTCCGCTAAACCGACAACAGCTGCGCGGGCAGCGCCTCCTGTGCCTAAAATACTTGCATTTTTCCCGTTCAGATTAACTTCTTCCGGTATAGCTTTTTTAAAGCCGTAAATATCTGTATTATATCCGTAAAAAGATCTATCCTCCATAACTTTTACGGTATTTACGCACCCCGCAATATTTGCATAATCATCAATATCATCCAAAAACAAAGACATTGGAACTTTTAGAGGAATCGTAACGTTAAACCCGTTATATCCATTTGTTTTTATATACTTAATTCTATTAATCAACTCTTCCGGCGGTGTTTCCATAACATCATAGGAGCCTTCAACCCCAAGACTCTCCAGACCGGCTTTCTGTATTACTGCAGAAATAGAATGCCCTAACGGATAACCTATAATTCCAAGTTTATACATAATTCCTCCCTCCTTGAATAATTATATAAGATAGGCGCATAAAAAAGCAAGGCTGCAATTTTTATATTAAATCTCATTTGTAGACTCCAATCTTTTTTTGTATATTATATATTGGAACTATGGTGATAAAGATTCATAATATAAATATTTTGCAAAAGATAAACCGGCCTCTTGAAGCAAGCAGGTCAAGTTATCATTCGCGCTTGAATGAAAGCGAAATATTAAACAATGGAAAACAAAATATTAATATAGTTCCCCAATATGTTGTCACAAATTTTCTAAATAACTGGAAGCAAATATTTGATGTTTTTAACAATCCGAAGCTGTCCATTGATAGTCTTGTAAATAAAGGCGGAATTCAATTGAAATACTCCAGACAAGATTTTAAAACAAATATTTTCTCTAAAATAAACCGCCTTTCAACTACAGAACAAACTGCGGTGCTTGCAAAATTCGGCTTGGAGAGAAAAGAAGCCGATACATTGGCAGGGCTTCCGATACGCTTAGAAACCAAGCAGAACTTAACACCACTCGAAGCTTCTGTGAATAACGAAATAGAAAAATTTTACAGCCAAAACCAAATAATCCTGCCTAATGGTTTTGAATCATTCCAAGGCTCTTTAGAAAGTATATGCAGAACTTTTCCGGAATTTATATTTACAATCGGAGCAAAACAGCATCACGCGCACAAAAACACCCTTGCTGAGCATATGCTGAAAGCTCTGCAGGAAAATATGAAAAATCCTTTATACAAAACTCTTAATGATTCAGACAAAAAGGTTTTATCCATCGCAACGCTTCTTCACGACATCAATAAAACAGAAGGACACGTTGATCCAGAGCATCCGGAAGCCTCTGCAAAAACAGCAACTGCAATCGTTAAGCGGATGGACGGACTTACGGATATTGATAAAAAACGAATTGTGAATTTCGTCAGAAATCACCACTGGCTGATGAAAATTTCAAACGGATACTGGTATGATTCCGGTAAGGCAGAAGAAATTGCATACACTTACAGATACGGAAATGATTTTAAAATGGCAAAAATATTTGCCGAATCAGATTTAAAAGCTGTAAATCCTTTTTTCTACGAGCTTTACGGTGCCAAAATCAATTCCCCTATGACAAAAGCCATTGAAGAAAAAATTGCTATCCTGCAAAGACGCTAGAATTACCTTATATCAATTACGCTTACGCCGTCACCGCCTTCGGCTTCTTCACCTGCTCTAAATTTTGCAACATAAGGAGATGTGGAAATAAAATCCCTGACAGCTGATTTTAATGCTCCTGTTCCGTGGCCGTGAATTATATATACAGGCGAAAGATTTGCCAGACTTGCCTTATCCAGATAAGCCTCCAAATCATCCAGCGCTTCTTCTACACGCTCGCCCCGCAAATCAAGAGTATTTGAAATATCGTATCTCTTCAAAGAAAAAGACTCTTTTTTTACAGCGCCCAGCGGAAGATTAACTTTCTTAGCAAGCTGAGGATTATAAACCGCAAGCTTTTCCTTCTTCACCTTTGTTTTTATCATACCCATTTGTATATATAAAACCCCGCTTTTATCCGGCAGTGAAAGCACTGTTACCTGCTGATTCAAGTCTTTTATCATTACCTTGTCATTTACCTGCACCTTAGACCAGTCAAGCTCTGAATACTGCTCCTTTTCTTGAAGAGTATGCAAATCCGCACGGAAGCCCTGCTCAAGCTGAGCCAGTCTTTCATAAGAACGCCTTGCAATCTTTTCGGATTTTTCGCGTCTTAACTCTGCCAAAATCTCTTTTATCTCGCCCTTTGCTTCTTCAAGCTGGAATTCAAACTTATCTTTTATAACTTTTAAAGACTTCTTCTTTTCTTTTTTATGCTCTGAAAGTTCTTTTTCATATTGTTTTTTCAGCTCTTCAGCTTCAGCGTTCAAAATTTCAGCCTCTTTTAAGTTAGAATCCAGCCTCTGTTGCGTATCCTGCAGTCTTTCTACAACAAGACTTGAAGTATCGCGCTGGGTAATTAACAGTTCTTTTGCTTCCCAGACAAGGTTCTCCGGAAGCCCTAAATTTGAAGCGATTGAAATCGCATTACTTAAGCCCGGAATCCCTATAATCAGTTTATATGTAGGAGAAAGCGATTCTGTATCAAATTCTACACAAGCATTCTTAAAATACGGGTCTGTATATTCAAGAGTTTTTAATTCCCCGTAATGTGTTGTTATGACAGACAAAGCCTGTCTTTTAGCGAACTCTTTCAGAATAATTTCCGCTAAAGTTGCACCCTCTTGCGGATCTGTTCCTGCACATAATTCATCAATAAGAATAAAAGTTTCTGAATCAGCGAGCTCCAGTATATCAATAACATTTTTCATATGTGAAGAAAACGTTGAAAGGTTCTGCAGTATACTCTGTTCATCGCCGATATCAGCCAAAACCTTTTCAAAAGGATAAATATGCGCCTCCGCACACGGCAGAAACAAACCTGACTTAACCATTAACACAAAAAGTCCTGCAGTTTTCAGCGTAACAGTCTTACCGCCTGTATTGGAACCTGTTATTATTATAGATTTATAATCTTTGCCAAGTTCAAAATCGTTTTCTACAAGCTTTTCGACCCGCCCTATCAACAGAGGATGGCGCATTAAGTCAATTTTTACTATTTTATCAGACGACAAAACAGGTTCTACAGCGTGTATTTTTACTGCATAGCGAGCTTTTGCAAAATGAAAGTCTATCTCTGAGAGCAGTTTTTCCGTATTTATAAGTTTATCCATCTCCAGACGGACTTCGTTGCTCAAAGCTGTTAAAATTCTGATAATCTCTGCGTATATCTTTGATTTTAATTCTCTGATTTTGTTATTTACAGGCACAAGCTGAGCCGGCTCAATATAAAAAGTCTTATTTGTTGCGGAAACATCGTGGACAATTCCGCTTACTTTGCTTTTAGAAGAAGCTTTTACTTGAAAAACTATTCTGTCATCCCTAAGTGTATAGATATTTTCCTGCAAATGCTTCTGAAATTCGGCTGAATTCATTAATTCCTGCACTCTTTGCTTCAAATTAGCTTCTGTATCTCTCAAAGAAGCATATAACCCCTTTAATTCTGCATTAGCTGTCTGTTTGACCGTACCATTATCATCAAAAGTTTCAAGAATTTTGTCCTCAAGTTCCTTATTGGAATACAAATCATTCGTAAGCTCCTGCATTTTTGCATCAAAAGGCAGATTTTCTTTTAAAAAATTACGAACAACCCTTGATGTACGCATTGTTTTTGCAACATCAATAAGTTCTTCTTCTACAAAATACTCGTTTCTCTCTCTGAGTTTTGCAAAATTTTGTATCCGCTCAATCGGAATATCTCTAGCCAGATCAAGAACATCTTTAGCCTCGCCTGTCAAATCAATCTGGCGCTGGATATCAGCAGTTTTGACAAAAGGCGTAAGCTCAAGACAAAGCTTCTTAGACTGCTCTGTTTTTGCAAACTTTGCTAATTCGGCTAATATTTTATCATATTCTAGTGACTTTTGTGATTTTTGGACAATACTCATTATAAACTGATTATAAATAATAAAAAAAATTCTGCAATAAGAAATGAGCGGGTTTTATAAAACCCGCTCATCAAATTTAGCAATTATAATTTAAAATTATAATTTAGAAGCAACCATCTTAGTTGTTTCAGCTAATCTTGTAGAGTAACCCATTTCGTTATCATACCAAGAAATAATCTTAACTTGGTTTCCGCCCATTACACGAGTTAATAAAGCGTCAACAGTTGAAGATTGAGAAGTTCCGATGTAGTCAGAAGATACAAGCGGTTCTTCAGTGTAGCAAAGAACGTGGCCGTCAGCACCTTCTTTTAATGCAGCGTTAACTTCTTCAACAGTTACATTTTTAGAAAGTTCAAATACAACGTCTACTAAAGAAACGTCCGGAGTAGGAACTCTCATAGCGAAACCGTCCAATTTACCTTTTAATTGAGGTAATACAAGAGCTACAGCCTTAGCAGCACCAGTTTTTGTAGGAACGATGTTTAAAGCGCCTGCTCTAGCACGACGAGGATCTTTGTGACCAGCGTCTAAGATTCTTTGGTCGCCAGTGTATGAGTGAACAGTTGTCATCAAACCTTTAACGATACCGAATTTTTCATCAATAACTTTAGCTACAGGAGCTAAGCAGTTAGTTGTGCAAGATGCCATAGAAATTACATTGTGTTTAGCAGGATCGTATTCTTTATCGTTTACGCCTAAAACAATTGTAATATCTTCGTTTGTAGCAGGAGCTGAGATAATAACTTTCTTAGCGCCAGCTGTAATATGAGCTTTAGCTTTTTCAGCATCTGTGAAGAAACCTGTTGATTCAACAACAACTTCTACACCTAAATCTTTCCAAGGTAATTGAGCAGGATCTTTTTCTGCGAAGAATTTAATCTTCTTGCCATTTACAATAATACCTTCTTCATAAGCTTCAACAGTTCCGTCAAATTTACCCATTACAGAGTCGTGTTTGAAAAGAAGTGCAGCTTCAGCTGGTTTTAAACCAGGGTCATTAATAGCAACATAGTCGATTTCATTGAAGATACCTTCTCTGATTGCTGCTCTTAATGTGTTACGTCCGATTCTTCCGAATCCGTTAATTGCTACTTTTACCATAATTTTCACTCCTTCTTATTAGTAAAATTATTTCTCTTAACATGTTTATCCTAAATCAAACAAAAATCTTAATCAAGCAAAAACAGAAGCTGAAATATTAATTTTTCATTAAATTTGCACAATATTGTTACAGAATGTAACGATTTATTTTAAATATCTAAAGTTTTATAAAAAAAATGCCGTTATACACAATAAGTAAGATTCAAAATTACATTTACCGCATTATACCAATGTAATATAATACATATTCTGTTACATTGGGGGTAAAAGTAAGGAAAGGAGTGCAATTTGGCTCTCAAACAGGCAAAGAAAAACCAGCCCCCACCCTAACCCTCCCCCGTGGAGAGGGAATGCGCGGAACTTGCAAGATAAAAACAAGGCGCAAGCAAGATAAGACAAGGTGCACACCGCGGGCGTAGTGCGTAAGCACCCATAGCGAGAGTAAGAGAACCGGCTTGCCGGTCCAGCCTTGGAGGTAAACGCCAAATCAGCCCCAATGCCCGCAAGGGCATAGAAAACAACCGCTATTTTCTCTTTCTTTTCGTCCTTTTCTTTCTCTTTTGATGCACAAAAGAGAAAGAAAAGGACAGGGGTAAATAAAGGGGTAAATAAAGGGGTAAATAAAAAAGGTGAAAGCCAATATACACACCCTAAAAACTAAGGTTTATCCCGAAACGTTTGAGCTTGTAAAGAAAATGATTGAAAAAAGTCATTAAGCCAATAAAAAGGGGGCTGCGGTTAATATAACCGCAGCCCCCTTAAAAGTTTTACTCTATTCTTCAACCTTCTTTGAAGGTATTCTCATTGCATAGAATGAGCGGATTACAAAGATTAGAGCTACGATTAACAATACAACGCCTGCAATTTTTGCGTGTTCTTTGAACGCAGGGTTAATAGCAATTTCCATTGCCAATAAACCAAACAGTGTTGTAAATTTGATAATCGGGTTCATAGCAACTGAAGAAGTATCCTTGAACGGGTCGCCTACAGTATCGCCTACTACAGTAGCTTCGTGTAAAGGAGTACCCTTTTCTGCCATATCAACTTCAACAATTTTCTTAGCGTTATCCCAGCATCCGCCTGCGTTTGCCATAAATACAGCCTGGAACAGACCAAATACAGCAATTGCAATCAGATAGCTTACGAAGAATGATACCGGAGCTGAATTTTCGCCAACCGGTGCTGATAAGCAGGCAAGTGCCAAAGCAAATGCAAACAATGCGATAAAGATATTATACATACCTTTTTGAGCGTATTGTGTACAAATCTTAACAACTTCTTTTGAATTTGAAAGGTTTGCACGCTTATCATCAGCTTCACCCAATTTAATATTGTCTTTAATGTATTCAGTTGCAGAATAAGCACCTGTTGTAACAGCCTGCATTGAAGCGCCTGAGAACCAGTAAATTACTGCACCGCCTGCGATAAAGCCGAGCAATGTGTACGGGTTCAAGATGTTCAAAATCATTTCAGGCTGAATGCCCAATGTTTCTTTGATTACAAGAATCAATGAGAAAATCATTGTAGTAGCACCAACAACCGCTGTACCGATAAGAACCGGTTTAGAAGTTGCTTTGAAGGTGTTGCCTGCGCCATCGTTTTCTTCTAAGTATGTTTTAGCGTTTTCAAAATCCGGTTTGAAACCGTATTCTTTTTCGATTTCTTCGCCTACATTCGGAATTTCTTCAATCAAAGATAATTCGTAAACAGATTGAGCATTATCAGTAACAGGTCCGTAGCTGTCTACAGCGATTGTTACAGGTCCCATTCCCAAGAAGCCGAATGCTACTAAACCGAAAGCAAATACTGACGGATAAATCATAACATCTGCAGGAATGTGTAAGCTTGCAAAGTAAGCTAATCCCATTAATAATACTACAATTGAACCAATCCAGAATGCAGAGAAGTTACCTGCAACAATACCGGAAAGGATTGTAAGTGAAGCGCCGCCTTCTTTAGAAGCCGTAACAACTTCGTGAGTATGTTTTGCCTTAGGACTTGTAAATACCTTGGTAGCTTCCGGAATCAATGCAGCGCCTAATGTGCCGCAAGAAATGATTATAGAAAGAACTAACCATAGGTTACCGCCCATATCTTTTAATAAGTAGTTGCTTACACCAAATGTCATCAAAATAGATAATACTGATGTAATCCAAACAAGACTTGTAAGCGGAGCTTCAAAGTCAAATTTCTTTGCATTTGCAGCAAAAACTCTTGTTACTACACCATTAATCCAGTATGCAACAACAGATGTAATAATCATCAAGAATCTCATTGTGAAAATCCAAGCTAATAATTGAACCTGGAAGTCTTTAAATACGCCTAAAAGAATAAAGCTTACAAGAGCAACACCAGTTACACCGTAAGTTTCAAAACCATCAGCAGTAGGTCCGATTGAATCGCCTGCGTTATCACCTGTACAGTCAGCAATAACACCAGGGTTACGCGGATCATCTTCTTTGATACCGAATTGAATTTTCATCAAGTCAGAACCGATATCAGCAATCTTAGTAAAGATACCGCCGGCTACACGAAGAGCAGAAGCGCCTAATGATTCACCGATTGCAAAACCGATAAAGCATGCACCAGCCAGGTGTCCCGGAACAAATAAAAGAATTACAAGCATCATAATAAGTTCGATTGATACAAGTAATACACCAATGCTCATACCTGCTTGAAGCGGAATGTTTAAAATATTTAAAGGATTACCCTTTAATGCGGTAAATGCTGTTCTTGAGTTTGCTAATGTGTTCATTCTGATACCGAACCAAGCAACAAGGTAAGAACCAAGGATACCAAGAACAGACCATCCTAAAATAATTAAAACTGATTTTAAAGCCATGCCTTGCAGGTACCAGAAGTAGAATGCAATACACAAACCAATCAATACTTCTAATGCAAGCAGGAATTTACCCTGTTGCACCAGATAAGTCTTGCAGGTTTCAAATATAGTATTACCTACATTTGCCATAGCTTCGTGGACTTCCACTTTCTTAACTCTTAAGAACTCTATAAGTCCGAAAATAACACCTACAACAGAAACGCCTAAGCCAATCACAAGAAGATTGTAGCTAAACGGGTTTTCTGCCTTAATGTTCGGGACTACAAGAGATGCTTCTCCAGCGAAAGCCGGAGCTGTTAAAATCATTGCGAAAAGTAGTGAAAACAATGACTTTAACCCCAATAACTTTTTCAACATAAGTCTCTCCTTTTAAGTCTTATTTCCATAAACACTACAAGAGTATTATATATAACTAAAAATAATAATACAAGAAGTAAATTATAAATCCTCCCTTAAATCTTGTATGCAATTCAGCGGGGGCATACAACATTCGTGAAGAGTGAGGCGTGAAGCATGAGGTGAAAAAATTATAGATTCTTCGGCACTTGCGAGTAAAAAATTACAGCTCTAGCAATACACGTCTGCTATCGGATTAGTCGTCATTCAGAGGACGGAAATAACCATTTAGAGAGTCCGATGAATCTCGTATACTTTTAAGGAATGGGAAATATTATAGATTCTTCGGCTCTTACGAGCCTCTGAATGACGCGAAAGCTGGAAATCTCGTCCTGATAACATTCTGCTTGAGAATCAAAATAATAACCTTCTGTATTAAAATCTTATTTATTGCAGAGATTTGTATTTTACTTGAACAACAATACCTGCATCATAAAAAACTTTCCGCTAGTAGTTTCACTTGAGAGGCAGACTTGTAGTTCCAAATATTTTAAGGAGTAATAACCAATGTCTGCCGACAATATGTTCTTTTCTTTTTGGTTACTTTTTCTTTTCAGTAAAGAAAAAGTAACTGGGCATGAAGAGACTCGAACTCCCACGCTTTCGCACTAGTTCCTAAGACTAGCGTGTCTACCATTCCACCACATGCCCAGATGTGACAATAATGATAATACCAAGAGTATATTCTATTGTCAAATCCTTTATTCGATTTAATTGTTAAGTTTTGTTACAGAAATACAGAAAAGTGAAATTAGCTATTTTTTACATACTTTATATATATGTAAGACGAAGATGGAAATATAAATATGACGACAGTTAATTTTGGCAACAGTTTAAATATGCTATTTGGCAACAGCTACGGAAGCATGCTGACTGGCAGTTTCGGCTCATTCGGAGGATTCGGAATGGGAACCAGCCTGTTTACGAATTGTTTCGGCGAAGTTAATTATGACGCTATGGCAGGGCTTGGAGTTGCAAACGCAATTTTTAGCGTTGCAGGTCAAGCAATTTCATCTTCCAAAGCAGAAAAACAGAGTAAAAAAGCCTCATATGAAAATTACCAAAATGAAATCGCAACTATTGATGCTAAGCTTGAGAAATTAAAATCATTAGACCCTGCGGATGAAATCGACGCTTCTTATGATAAAAATATTACAACTGCAGAAACAAATCTTGCCAGTGCAAAAACAGCTCTTGACGACGCCAATGAACTCTTGGCTTCATATAACAAAGACCTTGAGAAAGAAGGTATAACTGAAGGCGAAAAAACTGAAATACAACAAAAAATTGATAAACAGAAAGAAATCATAGAAGAAAAACAAAAGGAATATGATAAACTCAACGGCGATAAAAATAAAGTCGGCAGTGTTGAATATTATAAAGCTGAAAAACAAAAGGCTATAGATGCTCAGCAGACTAAAATAGACGAGCAGATAAAAGAGCTTGAAGATAGAAAGGCTCAGCTTGAAAAAGCTGTTGAAAATATTGACCTAGACAATGCAGACGGAAGCAAATTAACGAGAACTTCTGACAAGAATTATGAAGCAAAACTCGTTGACGGCAAAGTAGACAAAAGCAAAGACTACAGCGAAAAAGATATAAGAACCGCAATAAATCATTTTATAAACGCAATCGACGGAACGCCGGAAAAACTTCAAAAAGCACAGAATGTATACGATATGTACAACTGCGTTCCGGAATCTGACAAAAACAGCACAATGAAAAAAGCTGTAGAAATCGCTTATAACTACATACAAAACCACAAGACCGAAGAATAAAATTTAAATGTTAACTTTTGTAACAAAAAGACTCAATTGTGAAATTGAGTCTTTTTTATTTACTTTATATATATGTAAGATATCAAAAAAGAAAGATGTAAAGATGGGTTACTACACAGACATTAGTAAAAGTGAATATGCTGCCAAGGACACTGCTCTGTATAACAGATTGAACGGTGTCAGCGGACATACTGTAGCAGGTGTTGTTGCTACACAGCTTGCACCGCAGTTACTGCAGTTTACTATCGGCAAAATATTATCCGGCAGTGATAAAACCGAAAACGAAACTAACACGGGTAACTCTTCTGAACAGACTAAGAGAGAAGAACTTCAAAAAAAATTAGATGAAGCCTTGAAAGAAATCGGCGCAGATAATGAAAATCAGATTAACGAAGCCGTTTCAAAGGTACAGGATGAAAGAGATAAAAAGGTCGGCGAAGCTCAAACTGCAGTTAATACGTTTATTGACGGCACAGATAAGTACTCAAGCCAAATTACAGAATTAAAAGGAAAGCTGGTCACTTCTCAAAACGGCGTTGAACTTACAGCCGAAGAAAAAGCTCAAAATGATAAAATTAATAAAGAGATAGAAAAATTAGAAGCTAAAAGGCAAGAAGCTTACGAAAAAGCTGTTGCAGACTTAGAAGAAGTAACTAAAACTGAGGATGCAAAAGTTGAAACAACATATAAAAAAGCACAAGAAGCGATTGACCTTGTAGAACAGCTTGCCAAATTAAATCACGTTGGTGATGAAGAAGTTAAAGTTGAAGAAAAAACAGAAGCTCTTGCAGACTTTACAAAATACAGAAAACTTTTCACGGACACAAAAGCTTCAACAGAAGAAAGAATAGAATATGGCGCTGAATTAAAGAAAATTGCGGAAGCAAATCCGAATGATAAAACAATACAGAATGCATATAAAATGCTGGAAAGCAAGATTGAAGCACTTTCCTGGAGTGAAATGCATAAAAATAATCCTCAAGGATTAGGCTTAAATCAAAAAAGTTTTGGCATATAAAATAATTAACTTATAACCCCATCTTACATCTTACACTAATTTTCAGCCTGCTTATGCAGGCTTTTTTTTGTTTTATGAAAAATAATCCAGCATATTTTTCTCTGGCTGTCCTTCAAATAATTGGTTCAAAAGAAATATTACAAAAAGTTTGTATATAAAAAAGAAGCCGGTTTTATAAAACCGGCTTCTTTTTATTACTAACCTCTGATATTAAGTTCTTTAATCAAGCTTCTGTAGCCTTCAAGATTCTTTTCTTTCAAGAATGAAAGAAGTCTTTTTCTCTTACCAACCATCATCAAAAGACCGCGTTTTGTTGCAAAATCTTTTTTGTTTGATTTCATGTGTTCAGTAAGTTCAGAAATCTTTTTTGTAAGCATTGCGATTTGTACTTCTGCAGAACCTGTGTCCTTAGCGTTAGCACCAAATTTTTTGATAATTTCTTGTTTGTTTTTTAAGTTCATAATTTCTTCCTTTTCTATTTGCTCCTTAGTAAGACAACGGGAGATTAAATAAATCCTTAAGGTCTTATTTACCCCCTGCCCTCACCGGGCACGTATGAGTGTCATATTGGCGTAAGCACCCTACAGGGGTAAATATACAATAAAGAATCCAGAAAATCAAGCGTTTTGAATTAATGAGCTATTATTGGAGGCAAAACATTATTATTTTTATAAAGTTAATGAGACTCTTCGGCTCTTACGAGCCTCTGAATGACGAATTAACAGGGATAATATTGTAAAAGAGCTGTTAAAACAGCTCTTTTACAATAAATCCTATAAAACCTTGCCGGATATTAACCAGATTAATCTACGCTATGATAAGAGCCTATTACATAAAACATCTTAACAAGCGGTTTAATCTCCTCAAAAGCATTTTGGATTTTCTCATCAAGAATATGCCCTTCAAAATCAATATAGAACACATACTCACCCAGCTCTTTCTTGGACGGTCTGGAATCTATGTATGACATATTGATATCGTGGTTTTCCAGAATGGTCAATATCTTGTTTAACGCTCCTGCTTTATTTTCCGTAGAAAACGTAATGCTTGTTTTATCATGTCCGGTTTGAGGCGCCAAGAATTTGGCAAGCAGTATAAACCTTGTCTGATTTTTTTCCTCATCATTAATATTGGTTTCGATGACAGGAATGTTATACATTTTTGCACAATCAAGACTACCTATTGCAGCAACGTTTTTTTCTTCTGGTTTTAAAGAACGAATAGCTGCAGATGTTGAAAGGGTCGCTTCTTCAATCAATGTATCCGAAAAATTATCCTGCAGGTATTTTTTACACTGAGCCAGCGCCTGCGGATGCGAACGAACAACTTTTATATCAGACTTTTTATCCGCATAGCCGATAAGTGCGTGTTCTACATTCATCGTGGTTTCCGCAACTATCTTATATTCTTCCTTTTTTAAAGAGGACAAATTATCCAGAGTTTCGCGGACAATACCTTCTATAGAATTTTCTATCGGAATTACACCTGCTATATCTTCTGAATTCTCATCCTTCAATGCTTTAATGACGCTTGAAATTGATTTTAAGTTTGTGCTTACGCAGTTTAAACCAAATGCTTCTATAAATTTATTCTTTGCAAAATCGCTGTATGATCCCTTAGGTCCTAAAAATAACAGTTTTCGGATTCTCGTTGTATCTAACAATTCTTGTGACATATTCATTTCCCCTTACTTTTATCTGTCATCTGAAAAATCTCTTTGCAAAACATTATTTATACGTTTTGTAGCTTTGTCTATATCGCCTGTTTTGTAGTAAAGCCGTGCAAGAAGCATTTCTCTTGAAGAAGAGGGCGACATATTATAAGCTCTTTGCGCATATGAAAGCGCCGTCCCGTATCGTTTTACTATAGCATAAATTGAAGCAGTTTCTTCATAGCTCTTTGCTATCAAATTTACATCCTTGGTTATGGAAGGAATTTTTTGAAGTTCTTCAAGAGCTTTTACATATTGTTTTTCTGATTTATACTTGCTTGATGCAAAAAATATTCTTACGGCTTTTTCTTCCGGTGAAACTTCTTCTGCTGCTGTTTGTACAGAAGGTTCAGAATTTGCCGTAACAGCTTCCTGCGGTAAACCTTCATTAATATCTTCCAGCTCTGATACATCGTCCGGCTTTGGGAGAGATATATTTAAAGTTTTCTGTTTCTTTGCAACGGCTTCGGTTTCTTCTGTATTATTTTCTTCTGCTCGTTCATCTTGAACAGCATTTTCTTGTTCAGTATTAGAAACGTTTTCTTCCACCGTGCTTACAGATTCTGTTCTTTGTACAATATCATCGTTAGGATTGTTTTCCGGCAAATACTGAAAAGCCTTCGCAATTACAACAAAAAAGACTAGGCATATTAAAAAAAGTATTATCAAAAACCTTTTTGAATTAAAATCAGCATAATTATTGTTCATAAAGCCCCTCCTAACTTTTTACTATTTAATTCTACACCAAAAGCAAACATCGCAAAATCATATTTTACAGGGTCTTCCGGACAAATATTTTTCAAGTTCGCCATCAATTCCATAACAGCCTTAAAATCATTGCTTTTTCTGGTTAACAGTCCCATTGAGCGGGAAACTCTTGCTACATGGACATCCAAAGGAATTAACAGCTCTGAAGGCTTAATAAAATTCCATATGCCAAAATCAACGGGAGGTTTTCTGACCATCCACCTTAAAAACATATTCATTCTTTTCATTGCTCCGCCGTTATCCGGATTTGGAATCATATGATAAAATCCCTGTCCTGCGGATTTTGGCGCGCGTGAATAGAAATAATCCACTGCCGTCTTGAGCATTGAAAGCACTTTAGAAGAGGCAGAAGCTGATTTGAAACCGTATTCAAAAAGTTCCTCCAGCCCTTTTGATTCAGTGTATAAAGAATAAAGAATTTCAAATATTGGAATTATATCGCCTTCTTTTGCAAAACGGTATTCAACCCCCTTAAGGTTAGAAAAATCCCCGTTTTTTATATAGTTTGCAATATCATTATCAGCTCTTGCAAACAAATCATTGAGCTTTGCAATAAACATCTTTCTGTTCCCGTATGCAAACAGAGATGCTACAAATCCATACAATTCAATTTCTTCTTTTGTTTTTCCCCTGTGCGGAAATTGAATAGGATCATCTTTTATGAAATCTTTTGTTTCGTATTTTAATACTAAATTGTCTAATTCCGGTTTCGTAATCATCTTATACTTCTAAAAAACTCTTCCAATATTTTGTTACACTTATCTTCTTCTATACCACCATACACTTTTAATGAGGCGCCGGTCAAGTCCTTAAAAATGTTATTAGAAAGAAATGCACCGTATTGCGGATTATAAGAGGCAAAATAGAGAGTGCTTATTCTGGCTTGTATTATTGCCCAGGCACACATAGGACAGGGTTCCAGAGTTACATACATTTCGCACCCTTTCAATCTTGATGTATTCAAAATTTTCTGTGCTTCTTTTATTGCAAGCATTTCCGCGTGTGCAGTAACATCGTTATCAGCTTCTCTTTTATTATGAGCCGATGCAATTATAATTCCGTCTTTTTTTATAACACAGCCGACAGGAACATCTTTTTCACATTTTAAAGCCTCATTTATTGCATTTTGCATATTTTAACCAAGAAAAATCAGACGGCTTGAGCCGCTATTTTTCTTATAGCCCTTTATCCTCCCCAAATTTCGTCATCATAATACGCAAGCTCCAGATGCCCTAATATCACGGTATCCCCGTTTTTAAGCCCGTAATCGTGAAGTTTATCAAACACACCCATACTTTTCAGTATATTCTGGAGCCTTATTACCTGCTCTGTATTCCTTGCATCAGTAACCTTTGCAAGCCTGTTTATTTTTCCGCCGGAGATAATATAAGCATCTTTTGCAAGCTTTGTAACTTCAAAATCGCTGTCGTCATTATCATACGCGCCTAAGTCATCTTCCACATCTATTTCAAATACAGGCTTAGGAATTTCCTCGACCTTCTTATCAACAAAGTGCATTAAACTGCTGATATTTTCACCCGTAACCGCTGAAATAGCAAAAATCTCCGGAGAATACTGCTTAAATTCTTCAATATATCTATCAATTTCTTCTTTTGACAAAGCATCAATTTTATTCAGCACAAGAATTTGGTATAAATCCGCAAGTCTTTCAGAGTGTTTTTTCAATTCATTATTTATAATATTGTAGTTATTCAAAGGATTTTCTGCCGTAATATCTACAATATGAATTAGAAAACGACATCTTTCGACGTGCCTTAAGAACTCATGTCCGAGTCCCACGCCGTCTGAGGCGCCTTCTATAAGCCCGGGGATATCAGCAATAACATAAGAGCCGCCGTCTGCATTCTTTACCACTCCAAGGTGCGGTACCAGAGTCGTAAACGGATAATCCGCTATTTTAGGTTTTGCAGAGCTTACCTTGCTGATAAAGGTTGATTTGCCGGCATTAGGCATACCAAGCAGACCTACATCCGCAATCAATTTTAGTTCCAGTTCAAGAGTTCTCTCAATACCTGGCTCGCCCGGCTCGCAGAATTGAGGCGCCCTTTTTTGCGCAGTTGCAAACCTTGCATTTCCGCGCCCGCCGCGTCCGCCTTTTGCGATAAGAATTTTCTGTTCATTTTCAGTAAAATCCGCAATAATATTTCCCGTTTTAGTATCTCTTACTACAGTACCGAGCGGAACCTTGATATACAAATCTTTTGCGCACGCGCCGTGCATATTTTTTATCCCGCCGTTTTCGCCGGATTGAGCTTTGTATACAGATTTTATTTTAAAATCAAGAAGCGTTGACATATTCTCGTCAGCTACAAAATAGATATCGCCTCCGCGTCCGCCGTCGCCTCCCGCCGGTCCGCCTTTATCTACATATTTTTCTCTGCGCCAGGCAACCATACCGTTTCCGCCGTGTCCGGATACTACCCTTATTTTTGCTTTATCTAAAAATTTCATAATTAATTGCGATTTACCTTTCAAATATTGATACATATTATATTACAATGAATTAAACTGAATTAATATAATATGCCCGATTATTTGTAACAATTTGTAAATCTTCGTCAAAACGGGCGGGTTTATATCTGATAAAGACCAATCTTATTACACAGCTTCTTTTTTGGTTTCCAGTTCGATTTTCTGCAAATATAATTTTAAATCCGCAATTCTGGAGCTGAGCGCAAATATAACATCCTTCATTTCAGCCTCCAGCCTTTTTGCCCCCTTAAAGCAGGTATGGAAAAACAGAACGGTAGCTGTTCCTTTAACCAAATCATTTTTTAGCCCTAATATTTTATTATAAATAACAGGATCCACAATCTCTTTATTTTCACAAAGCACCGTAAAAATATCACCGAACCACCACTGCACTTCTTCTACATTATTGGATTTTAATCCTTTTTGCGCTTTTTTCATATAGGTTAATATTTGGGAATACACCTGCGAAAGCTTCTGTTTCTTTGCCGGCAGAACTTTTTTGAAATAATCCATTGTCTGGTTATATCCGATATTAATAAGGTTTCGCCTTGCATCCTTATTCAAATTAAAATCCGCAAAGAATATATCGCCGGTATTTATGCGGATACAATCAAACCTGTCATTCTGATTATACAATTCTGTAACAAAATCCGTTGCTATATCAGTCACACAGCTGTAGATGGTGTTAATATAAGAAATCGGATTTTTTTCATCCTTACTGTAATCGCCCTCCAGCCTAAATTCCAGAATTCTGCTTTCAGAATCCTTAAGAGTTTCAGATAATCTCCACATCGGCGACGCTTTTTGCAAATCACCATCTACTAGGAATGAATCATTATATTTAAATGGCGCCATCAACCCCGGCATACTTGAAGAAATCTTAATTGCCTGCGCGATTTCAAAATCCGGCGTTACAGAGTCCGAAAATTCCTGACAGCAGAATTTAGTCAAATCCGTTGTTATAATTACAAGTTTCTTTTCCAAATCCTTAAATGTTATGTTTTTACCTCTTACTGTTTCAACTTTTTTGGATAAAAGTTCATTCAGCCAGTCCAAAAATATCTCGCCCTTGCTTATAGCAAACTGTTTTCCTATTCCTAGGTGAATATCTTTAAAAAGGTCAAAATTAACCTTCATAAATAAGTTTTCCAGCTCATATGACTTATACCCGCAGGCAATCAATGACGCCATTATAGAACCGACAGAAGAACCTCCGATTATATCATATTCAATACCAAGCTCTTCAAGCGCTCTGATTGTTCCTATATATGCCATTCCGCGAATAGCTCCGCCTCCGAAAAGGCAGGTATATTTAAGAGGATTGCTCATTTAAAAAATCTCCATGTTTGAACATTGTTTTTCTATAATAATCAATTTTGTATTCAGGGTCATAATATGAAAAAGCTCGCCTGCCCTTTTTTACAAAAATCCCGCAGAGCCTGCCCTCAAATATGAGATCCCAGTTTTTATCATTTTTTAAAACTTCATATATCTCAGCGGTCTTTTCCGGCATCAAAATATCTGTGTCATAATTTTTTATTATATCATCCCAGTTTTCTTCCGCCAGGCTAAAATCTCTTAAAGTTAAATATACTTTATTGTCATAAACTTCCTCATACCTTCCATCCATATAGATTAGATTATCCGGATATAGTTTATAAGAAGCGTAACTGCCGAAACCAAAGGGAACAACAATATTTCCTTTAATATTATTTATCTTCAAAAATTCAATTTCGTACAAAGGGAGCTTGTATAAATCGGCTCTAGGAACAAGAGGCGAATACAAGGGAATAAGAAGAGCAAAAAGAAGGATTACAACATACAGACTCTTTTCTATTTTTTTCAGAAGCTTTTTCATAAAAGAAAAGAATCTGCAAAAATCATTGTAACAAAATGCTGCAGCTGCAATAACAGTAAGCGAGAGCAATTTTACATGCGCAAGCCCTTGATAAAGTGTTACAGCAAGAACGATGGTTTTTGTCCAGTCTATCTTCTTTTTGTTTATAAAGTTTAAAACAAAAGCAAAAATCCCGTATAAACACATCGGCAGATAATATGTAAAGTGTCTTTTATGATAAAAAGGCCACCACTCAGTAACATATTTTCTGTCCATTGTCACTGCTGAAAAAAGAAAATTTAAATACTTCAAGCCATAAGGATTAACCGCTAAAAGAGGCATTGAAACAGCAAGAACCCCTATATATTTTTTCCATGGCTTCCGCTCCATCAGCGCACCTATAAAGTATAAAAATACCAGCCCCAAACCGGATACTATACCGCCGTGCAGATTATTCCAAACAATCGTTATCAGAGGAATAAACCATACAAGATTAGAGCCTTTACGCCTGTTTTTTTCAAGCATATAAAGAAACATTGCAAAGAACATAAAGCTAAAAAGCTGACAGCGTATAAGGCTTGGATTTAACCGCATAAATAAAGCCAGAAAAAACGACATAAATAAAAGAGATACAGGATAAGCGTGTTTTTGCAGATTTTGAGTTTTCATAACGAAATACGCCGTAAAAAACATCAGAACTGCCTGCAGTAAGATTAAGCCTAATGCGCCTAAATACTTTAGAAACAAATAAAATACAACACCGGAGCCCCACTCATGGTCATACCACGGATGAGTCGGAGTATAGGAAAGAAAATCTTTAAATGGCAGAATGCCGTTTTCAATAAACCTTTCGCCGACTATTAGGCGTGCAAACAAATCAAAATCATAATTTGTAGAAAGACAGGCTAAAAAAAGACACAAAATAGCAAGCAATATATATATGTATATAGTTCTTTTGTTCATCCCTCTCCTTTATATAAATTCATTTTATAACAAAAAAACTTTTATTGTGATAAAATTAATAAGTGGTTAAGGGAGAGGAATATATGGGATTAACTTTAGCAGAAAAAATTATTTCAGAACACGCAGGCAAAACAGTTCACGCAGGAGAGCTTGTTATTGCAAAGGTTGATGTTACTGCAGTGCAGGACGGTACAGGACCGCTTACGGTTCAAGAATTCAAGAAGCTCGGCAAAAAAGAACTTAAAGACCCTGCAAGGACAATATTATTTATTGACCATGCCTCCCCAAGTCCGAGAAAAGAATTGTCCAATTCACATATGGTTTTAAGAGAGTTTCATAAAGAATACGGTGCAGTCCTTTCTGACGTTGGAGCCGGCGTATGCCACCAGAGGCTTATTGAATCATTTGTAAACCCTGGAGAGATACTTGTAGGAGCGGATTCTCACACCTGTACGTCGGGAGCATTGGGCGCATTTGCAACCGGTATGGGTTCTACAGACGTCGCAGTTGCAATGGCACTCGGAAAGACCTGGCTTAAAGTTCCTGCAACATACAAAGTTGTTGTTAACGGCAAGTTTAAACCAGGGATATGTTCTAAAGATTTGATGCTTTATCTTATCGGCACTATCGGCGCCGACGGCGCAACCTATAAGGCTCTGGAATTCTGCGGTGAAACTATTGAAAATATGTCCATGTCAGAAAGGTTTACGCTTGCAAATATGGCAGTAGAAGCCGGTGCAAAATGCGGGCTTTTTGTTGCTGATGAAAAAACAAAAGAGTTTTTGAAAGCCCAAGGCAGAGAAGATAAATACAGACAAATCCTTCCGGACAGCGATGCTGTTTATGAAAGAGTAATTGAAATTAATGCCGGCGTAATCCCGCATATGGTTTCCTGCCCGCACACAGTTGATAATACCCGCCCTGCAAGCGAATTGAAAGATGTTAAAGTTAACCAGGTTTTTGTCGGAACATGCACAAACGGACGTATCAAGGACTTAAGAGTCGTGGCAGATATTCTGAAAGGCAAAACAGTTAATCCGGATGTAAGAATGCTTATTTCTCCGGCATCTAAAAAAGTCTTTCAACAGGCTTTAAAAGAGGGTTTGATTGACATATTTGTAGATGCTAATGCCGCAATACTGGCTCCAGGATGCGGTCCCTGCGTAGGAGTTCATGCCGGAATACTCGGGGACGGCGAAGTCTGCCTTGCAACACAAAATAGAAACTTCCAGGGAAGAATGGGAAATACTAAAGGGTTTATATATTTGGCATCGCCATACGTAGCAGGTTATACAGCTTTAAGGGGCTATATATCCGCTGAATAAACTGAAAGGACAGAATATGAATTTATTATTACTAAAACAGATATCAATACTCAGCGCGATAGCAGGAGCCATAATCGGGCTTGTCGCCTCTGTTTCATATTTTACTTTTGTAATATGCATTCTTCTTTTAATGCTTTGTACTGCTGTTGTAATCATTGTTTATCTCAAACAAAATGAGCTTATCGGCATTATAAATATCCGTGAAGGATGTATTTTCGGAGCAATTATCGGTTTTGTTTCTTTTATTGGCTTTTCAGTTGTCTTTGCCCCTATAAGCATGATTTTAGGATGGCTGATACCCGCTTATACTCTCGGTTTTTTAAGATTCTTTATGGGCGGTATAGGAACATTTGTTGTAATGCTCTTTTTAATAATCTTTATGGGCGGTATAAGTGCTTTATTCAACGGCTTCGGCGGACTTGTCACCGCTTATGCTTATGAACTTATAACAGGGATAAAAAAAGAAAACAACCAAAACTCAAGTGTAGACTTTGAAATTAAATAAAAAGGGAACAGTATGACAGATTTTAAATCAAAAATTAAAACAATAGAGTGGATAGATACTTATTCTAAAATGGTTGACCAGACAGTTATACCATATGAATATAAATTTGTTAACATAACAGGCGGGCAGGAAATGTTTGATGCAATCAGAAATATGATTGTGCGGGGCGCACCGGCAATAGGGATTGCTGGCGCCCACGGAATTATTCTTTTTGCACAGGAAGGGGCTGAAAAAATCTCAGACAGAAATGAATTTGTTAAATGGCTTCTTGAAAAGGCTGAATATATGAAAACATCGCGCCCTACAGCAGTTAATCTTATGTGGGCTGTAGACAAACAAATTGATGTCATTAAAAATTCAAAATCTGATATTAAAGGCATTATTGAAGAACTTAAAACAAATGCTGTCAGACTTGAAAACGAAGATATTGAAATAAACAAAAAAATAGGTGACTATGGTGCAGAAGTTGTTCCCAAGGGTGCGACTATTCTCACACACTGCAACGCAGGCGCTCTGGCTACTGTCGGCTATGGAACAGCTCTCGGAGTAGTTCGTTCCGCTTATGCCAAAGATAACACCATTCAAGTTTTTGCGGACGAAACCAGACCCCGCCAGCAAGGAGCAAGAATTACAACATTTGAACTTGCAATGGACGGTATACCTGTAACGCTTATTACAGATGGTATGTGTTCTTACTTTATGAAAAAAGGGATGATTGATATGGTTGTTGTCGGCGCAGACAGGATTGCTGCAAACGGCGATACCGCAAACAAAATCGGAACGTACACTGTAGCAATTGCTGCTAAATATCACAATATTCCATTTTATATTGCAGCACCGCTTTCTACAATTGATATCTCTATTAAATCCGGCGATGAAATCCCGATAGAAGAACGTTCACACGAAGAGGTAACACATATAAACGGAAAACCGGTCTGCCCTCTGAAAGGTGTTAACGTTATTAACCCGGGATTTGATGTAACACCGCATGAACTTATTACAGGAATTATTACTGAAAAAGGTATTTTAAGACCGGACTATGTTAAATCCATAAGAGAGATTTTTGAATAAAACATAAAAACCTGTTACAATTCTTAATAAGTAAGCAATTTTATCCTCCAGTAAGACTTTATATAAATATATGGGGGAATTATATGATAAAGGGATTAAAACTATTAGCAGTCGGGCTGAAAAAGAATGTAGGCGCCGAAAAATTATTTTATGCAAATCCAAAAGCTGATATAAAGCCAAATATCTTTTACCACGGCTCGCCGTATAATTTTGATAAATTTGATGTATCTAAAATCGGCACCGGCGAAGGATGCAGAAAAAGAGGGCAGGGCATATATCTTTTTAGAACACCCAAATTTGCTCCGTATTTTGCCAATATAAAAAGCAAGGACGCCCCGCTTCATATAGGTTCCGGCGGTCCTATAGAAAATCCTGCGCCTACAGTATATACAGTCAAAGCTGACGGGAAATTAAAACTTAAACAAGTTTCATTAACAGAATCAAAAACCATATCGCAGAATCAAAAAGAATTTGAAGCAAAATTCCCTGAATATGACGGAATTGAGCTTCCTTCTACGGAGATTTGTCTTTTCCCGAAGGCTGTATCGAAGTTACAAATAGAGCAAAAACAGGGACTTCTGGATTTTGTATCCGGAAGAAAAGAATATCCATTCAGACAATGGACAACAGATAAACATAAGCTGGAATCTCTTGATTAATACAGGCAATACTTTACAGCTTCCATCATAGATTCCGGATTAGCAATATTTTTTCCTGCAATATCAAAAGCAGTTCCGTGCCCCGGGGAGGTTCTTATAATATCCAAACCTATTGTCATATTAACGGTTTTTGCCCCTGCAGAGGATTTAATAGGAATAAGCCCCTGGTCATGATAACAGGCAATATAACAGTCATAAGGGAGTTTTTCGCCGTTCAAATATTTTTGCACGGCGTCAATAAATAAAGTATCTGCCGGAAGCGGGTTTGTTATATTAATCCCTCTGTTTCTGACAGCTTCAATTGCCGGAATCATCACTTCCTCTTCCTCATGCCCTATCAAGCCGTTTTCGCCGGCATGAGGGTTTAAGGCACATAGTGCAAAAGACGGCTTCTTTATAAGAAGTTTATTCTGAAAATAACTCCTCAGTCTTTCAACTTTTTCTATAATCTTCTCTTTTGTAATTTTTTCTGAAACCTCTTTTAAAGCACAGTGTCTTGTTAAAAGAAGAACTCTAAAATCTTTTGAAACAAAGAGCATTTCTGCTTTTTGCCCGTTATGGGCGAGAAAATTCTCCAAAACTTCCGTCTGTCCGCTGTAATGGTGTCCCGCAAGATTCATTGCTTCTTTTGATGTCGGAGCTGTCACAATGAATTTGGGTTTAAGCTCGCATGCTTTTTCAAGAAGTCTGTATGAAAAATCACCGCCTTCTGCAGAAACTTCTCCCGGGCAGACTTTTGTATCATAATCTACTTCTATAATTTCATAATTATTATTTATTCTGCCATATGTATTTAATACTTTAGAATTTGACACTATTACAATATTTCTTGCAGGAAGGTTCAGCAAATTAAGCGCCTTAATCGTTATCTCTGCGCCGATTCCGTTAGGGTCGCCCGTCGTTATTGCAATTTTGTCTGAATATTTATTCCTGGTATTCATGGTGTTTAAAATAATTTAAAATATCTATTAAAGTCTTTGTTGTTCCTAAATTTCCGGATTTTGTAACAATCCAGCGCTTATGTACATCAGAACAGAGCGAAATAGCCGGAGCAACTTCATCTATGAGCTTCAGTTCATTAGCCCCTATTGCTTTGCAGCATTTATATGAAGTTTCACCGCCCAGAGTTATTAATATAACCTTAATTTGTCCTAATATTCTTTGGGTCAAAACTGCAAGGTAGTCTGTAATCATTCCTGCAAGTTTTTCTTTGGTCAGCTCCGCATTAAAAGAGTCCTCGGAAAAACCGTCAAAATTTGTTATCAAATGCGATGTATGCACTGTTACAGTTATTCCGCTTTTTAAATTAGTAATAATTCTGTCCACCAGTTCATCAGAAACACCATTAACAATATCTTTTATTTCTAAAGGAATAAAATTGACATTATCATAATCATCAGACTGCTCTAATTTAGTAATTTGTTCTGATGTAATATTTGTTGCAGTTCCGGAAACTATAAATTTAGGGAGTTTTTCAAGCTTTACCGGAGTTTTTTCTCTATCTAATCCGGAAAGCCAAAATTTACCCAAAACTTGTGCACCAGCAGCAGTTCCTGCCGGCAAGAGCTTTTTCTCACATTTTTTTATTGCCAGAGCTATCTGCTCAATATCTGTAATAGATGTTGAATCCGCAACAATAAGTTTTTTTCCGTCTTTAATCAGTTCATTAATTTTAATTAAAATCGGACCTGCACCGTTCATAACAGTTTTGAGATCAATTGTACCAACCAGATCTTTTTGTTTATCATCTAATTGAGATCTTAAAAGAGTCGGGACATGCGATTCTAATATAGGAGAGTGCGGATCCATTGCGATTTCTGTCCTTCCTATCGGAACACCCTTCAACAGGTGGTACCCTCCGACAGTAATCCGTCCTTCCTGCGGGAACGCCGGTATTATAATTGACGCATCATAGTCAAGAATATCAAGCATTGTAAGAGTTTCTAATGCAATATGCCCTCTTAATGTAGAGTCAATTTTTTTGTAATAATAATCAAAAGAAAAATTTTCGATAAAGGATTTTACCGCTTTATCAACTTTTTCAACAGCTTCCCAGTCCTCACAATTTCTTGATTCAGTAGAAAGCGCCCAGACTTCTGTATCAGACTTATCGGCTGGGACACAGGCACTGTCAAGAAGGATTTTAGTATTAGCCCCTCTCACGTGAAACTGGAGCGCCGTATCATTAGCCCCCGTCAAATCATCTGCAATTATACCGGCTATATCAGAAAAAATCATTGCTCTGCGTCTCTTTTTGAACCTAATAATCTTACGTTATTTGCTACAATTAGAAATCTTTCTCTTTCTTCGCCTGTTTGATCAGTCCATTTGCTGATAGAGATTCTGCCGTCTACAACAACCTGGCGTCCCTTTTTTATATACTCTCCGGCAAATTCAGCCTGTTTATCCCAGACCTCAATATTATACCAGTCTGTAACCTCTTCTTTTGTTTTAGAATCCCAGCGTCCGACTGCAAGTGAAAATGTTGTTTTTACTTTTCCGGATTCAAAATATTTGATTTCCGCATCCTGTCCGGCTCTTCCAATGATAGTTGCAGTATTCATTTATATCTCCTTATATATTTCTAGTCTAAATTATAGCATATAATTCTTTAATATTTGTAAATTTTTATTTTACCGCTGGCAAAAAAATATTTTACGGGGTTTAATCTAAATAATATTAAGGAGAACTCATGCTAATACAAAAAGTAAATTCTGCAGATAAACCAATCTTACAATATTCCAAATCCGCAGACCAGAATAGAGGCAACATAAGTATTTCAAACAATTCAGCACCAAAAGAACTCCTCGGCGTTCCAAGAAGCTATATAACCTTTAAAGCCGAAGAAAAAGAGACAGATATACCCCTCTCAGAAAGTGCCGAAAACTTGCTTAAAATGTCCAGGTTAATTGCATCCCAAATGGGGCATGACGAGGTCAAACCGGAACACATTATTGAGGCTTCTATTCAATCTGTAGAAGCGCTGTTTGGACAGGCAGACGAAGAAGTATTAGCAGGTATGGAGCCAGATGAATTCCCGCCTTTATGCAAGCTTGCAAACATTACTGCAAGAAAAAATTTGTTTTTAAACAGTAAAGACATAAATAAATTCGTCAAAGCAGTCGAAGAACTCGCCGAAGATAATATGGCAAGACTACAGAATTTAACACCGGAAAATAATAAAAAAGAACTGGAAGACATAAAACTCTCCCCCTCATTGCAGAAAACTCTTAATACAATAAAAGACAAAACACCCATGGCAGACGCTTTCATGCTCTTGGGTTCAGCTTTTAACACACTGACAGAAAAGGGCGTAGATTTCCCGACAAAATTTTTGCAGACTTTTTCAAGCATAGCTCTTTACAAAGACCAAACAGCAATAAAGTCTGATTATCTAAAGTATTATGATGCCAGAGCTGTAGATGTCTGGAATAAGCTGGCGCTCGGGTCAAACTTATATATCACATACTCTGATAGAAAAGAAGCTGCCAGGCTTGCTTCAAGTATTGTTAAAACCATAAATGCCCCAAAACACGGTAGTTTTAGCAGTAAAAATACAATTGTTAATGTAATGGATGAAAATACAACTCCTCTTGAATTATGGAGTGAAGTCTTAAAGCACTGCGTTTCCGAGCAGGATAAGCAAAAAGTGTATATTGTAAATATGGATAACTTAATAAGCAACATTCCGGATTTTCAAAACAATGGATTTTTAAACTCTCCGGTTGTAAGTATCGCAAATTTGGAAGATCCTAAAACAAAATTTATCTTTCTCCAGAATGAAAACATATATTATCAATTAATGCAGGATAGAGTAACTAACCAGTTATTCTCCAACTGCCTTTTGCATTCCATTCCGCCGATACACAGCTATGAGGCACAGGATCTTCTGAGCAAAAACAGAAGCTTCCTAAAAGATATACAGACTCCTTTCACCAAAGAAGCTAAGGATAAGGCTGTAATTTATGCAGATAAAATAAAAGGCGTATATCCGGATAAAGCGGTTGACTTTATGAAACGTATTGCAGACTATTACGGCACTGAAAAGAAAAAAATTACAGAAAAAGATGTTGATGAATTTGCAATAATTGCACATAATTTATTTAATAAGAGCGAAGAAAATACCGGCATTATTTATGACACAGGAAAAACCCTTGCTTCTCTTTACGGAAAAGATACCGCAAAAAAAGATGCAGAAGCACTAGTAAGACAAATCAAAACCGGCAGAGCTGGTACAAAGGGAATAATTATATACTCTAAAGACGAAGAAGCCGGCTCCGGACGCCGTTACCTTGCTCAGGCAATTGCAGGCGAAGCCAAAGTTCCTTTTATCGAAATAAATACATCTGATTATGCGCTTACATCTGCTGACGGCTATAATACAAAAGACAGTCCAAAGACAGATGTACATAAAACTTTTGAAAAAATAAAAAAAGCTGCAGAACAAAACCAATATAAAACAGCAATTGTTTTCATTAATAATTTTGAAGAGCTTGCATTCTCTAACCCGTATCTTCCAGGATACAAACAGGCAATGTCGCAGGTTCAGAAAGAAATGGCAAACGCAGTAGGCGAAAGTGTAAATATTCTTGTTATAGGTTCAACTGATGAAGCTTATGCCGATTATATTCCGCTTGTGGTAAGAGGGTTTAATCAGGATATTGCAGTTGATTCTCCGGCTTTTAATAACCGCTCAAGAAAAGAAATCCTAATTAACAGAATTAATGAGATTAATCTTCCGCTTGCCTGCAAAACATCTGCAGAAAGGGATTATTTAATAAACAAGCTTGTAAAGCTCACTCAATACATGTCTTTTGTACAGATTAAATCAATGATAGAAAAAACAGAGCAGATAATGCTTGAAAGAAATAAAACAAAAGCCTCTATCGGCGATTTTATTGAAGCATATTTACAGCTTTGCACAGGAAGAACATCCCAGCCCCAGATGCCTGAGTATAACAAGCGTGCAACAACATCCCACGAGTGCGGTCACGCAACAAATCTTGAGGTTATGAGCGACCTGTTCAAACGGAAAGGGCGCCCATGGCACCAGTCAAGGGATGTTAATTTCATAACGCTTGACCCGCGCGGGAACTTCCTCGGTGCAGTTTTTGAAGGCAATACCGAAAATTCCGACTATCCGTTTGAAGCAATGTTTACTGATTTAGTATGCTCTTACGGCGGATATTCCTGCGAAAAAATGTTCTTCGGAATGGACGGTTCTGCAGGAATTTCGCAGGACTTAGCACAAGCCTCCTCTACAGCAAGAAGGGGCATCGAATATTTCGGCTTCGGCTATAATACCGGAAAAATATCTAACGCTACTGAGATTAAATCCGGAAAATACAATGAATCCGTATTCAGCGATATGCAGGTAATTTTGAAAAACGCGGAAATTGTATCAGACTTGATAACAGAAAACTACAAAAAATTTAATGAATGGTTCACTGATAAATACTCCAAATTAATCGGAACAGATGACTGCATGGTAGACGGAGATGACTTTAGAAAAGCTCTGTTTGCCTGGAAAAAGTCACTTCCTAAAGCAAAATTAGAAGAACTTGATATTATGGAAGATATCATTTTAGATATTATAAAATCAGCGAAAAACGGAAAAATTTATTATCATACAAAAAAAGTTCTGTAATTAAAAAGGGAGGTAATTAATTTAAAAACCTCCCTTTTTATTAACTTATTTTTTAGCTTCTTCCTTTTTCACCGGTGTTGGTGTTATAGGTTTTGCATTCTTTGGATCAAAGCTTGAATCTATGTACTCTATTTTAGCATTCTTCATTGCTCCTGCAGTGAAATTTTTAAGAACTTCAATCTGCTTTTGAGTTTCAAGATAGAATTTAATTTCGTCTTTTACCTTGTCGTACGGAGTTGAACCTGCTTCCATACGATCTGTTACTTTTATTATATGATAACCGTATGGTGATTTTACAACAGTTTCGCTAATTGTATTAGGTTTCATAGAAAAAGCTGCGTTTGCAAATTCTGGCACCATTGCTTCTTTCGGGAAAAATCCTAACTCACCGCCTCTTTCTGCACTTGCTTTATCATCAGATTTTTTCTGAGCAATTTTTGCAAAATCATCCGGATTTTGTTTTACTTCTGCCAGTATAGCTTCTGCTTTAGCCTTTTGAGAAGCTAATTGTTCTTCAACCTGTTTATTTAATTCTTCAGTTGACATATCCGGCTTTTTAGCTTTTATTTTTTGAATTAATTCTATTGTATTTGCAGATATCAAAATATGTGAAGCTCTAACCTGTTCACCGTGAGTAAATTCATTTTTGTGAGTATCATAATATTTTTTTGCATCTGCATCAGTAATATTGATTTTCTCAAGAGAGTTTACAAGCTTTCTTATCTTAATCTGTGTCTTCAAATCTTCTGTAAACTGAGCATTTGAAATACCTCTCTGTTTAAGAAGACTGTTAAGCTCCTCTTTTGAACCCACTTTATCTATAACTGTTTTTAATTCATTTTGTACATCTTCTTCTGTTGCAGTAATTCCGCGTTTTGCAATTTCTGCATCTAACAGAGCTTTAACAATCAATTCATTAGTAATTTTTTCTTTGAATATTGAATACATCGGATTTTCATCAGATTTTACAAAATTCTTGGAACCGCCAAAAGCCTTTAAGAATGATTTATCAACGCTCTTATCAAATGCGCTGTCAAAATCAGCCTGCGTAATTACGGTATCGTTAACTTTAATAATTCCGTCTGCTTTGTGCATAAAAGTGCATCCGGAAAACAGCACTGTTGATAATGCCAAACACGTTAATAATTTCTTCATCAAATATACTCCTCTTATCTAACCAAGTTACTTTACTATAATAAACCAAATTGAAACAAATGTTAAATATATCTTTACTCTTCTTAATGATTTTGTATCATTTATTATCCTTCATATATTTTTCATACAAATCCGGACGCTTTGCTTTTGTTCTTATCAATTTTTGTTCAAGCCTAAATTCTTCAATAAGCTTATGATTACCGTTAAGGAGTACATCCGGAACCTTTAATCCTCTGTATTCTCTAGGTTTAGTATACTGTGGATATTCTAACAATCCATCAGAGAAGCTGTCATCATGGGCTGATTCAATTTTTCCCAAAGTACCCTCAATTTTTCTGGAGACACTATCTATAATACAAAGTGCTGGAAGTTCGCCTCCTGTTAGCACAAAATCGCCTATGGAAATTTCTCTGGGTTTAATAATTTCTCTAATTCTTTCGTCAAACCCTTCATAGTGCCCGCATAGGATTATAATCCTATCGTATTCAGCAAGCTCATTAGATATTTGGTCAGTAAAAGGTTCACCCTGGGGGGTCATCATTATTGTAATGCATTTTTCACTATTATTTCCCCCTTTATTTACCCCAACCGCTTCATAACAGTCGACATAAGGCTGTGGCATTAAAACCATGCCGGCACCGCCGCCATAGGGAGTATCATCAACTTTTTTGTGCTTATCAAGGGTATAATCTCTGGGGTTGTGGGTAACGACCTTAATTATTCCTTCTTCACTTGCCCGCTTCATGATACTAAAATCCATATGCGTGCTTATTAATTCCGGAAACAAAGTCAGAACATCGAACCTCATTCAAGAAGCCCCTCTAAATTGTTTATTTGGATTTTTCGATTTTTTATATCTACGGATAAAACAATTGCCTTAACAAAAGGAACAAGCGATATTTTCTTGCTCAATGTCTTTACGGATAACAAATCGCTTGCGCCGTTATTTGAAACTCCGACAACAGCGCCGACCTTTTTATCACCGTCATAAACATCCAGCCCGACAAGTTCATCTATTAAAAACTCATCTTCTTCCAGAAACTCTCTTGCCATATCCTCTGTGACAAATAAAAGCTTATTTTTATACTCTAAAATATCGTTTAAAGTATCAATGCCTTTAAACTTAATAATCCCGCATTTTGGAGTAAACCTTAGACGTGAGATTTCAAGAAGTTTATACTCTCCGCCTTCTTGAACATAAACATCTTTCAGCCGGGACAAAAATTCCTCCCTGTTTTTAGAATAGCCTAATTTTGCCTCACCTTGAACGCCGTGGAAATTAAGGATTTTGCCTACAGAAACAAAGTTATTATTATTCTTCATCTTCTTTCTTCTTAGGCTTTCTTCCGCGTTTAGGCTTTTCTTCCGCTGTTTCAGCCGGAGCCGCTTCTGCAGTTTTTTCTTCAGCAGCTTCTTGCTTTGGAGCAGTCTTTGCCTCTACTGCAACAGGAACTTTTTCTTCAGAAGACGGTCTTGTATGCTTAGCAACCATATAATCTGCCGGTTTATCGGCTCTGTCTTCGTTCCATCTGTCCAATCCCATCTGAGCGCGGATGAGCTTAATGCCTACGTGGACTCTCCATTCATCCATCTTCAATTGCGCAGCAATTATTTTGTGGCAACCGATTGGAGGAAGCGGTAATAAAGGTTCATACAATGCTTTTATTGCCATCATCTGATCCGGAGAAATCGCAAGTTTGCGTTTCGGGAACGGAAGCTTCGGAAGCATCATTTTCTGCCTTACCAGATTGATGCCGAAAAATACTTTTTGCGGTTCAATACCCAATTTTGTTCCGATTACTTCATGACAATCCGGATTCGGAAGCGGAAGCATTGCTTTATACAATACTTCAATTTGTTCCAGCTGTTCCTTGCTTATTAATAAAGGTCTTGCTGCTTTTTGCTTTTTAGGTCCTTGTTTTTTAGGCTGAGGTCTTACACTTGCATAGTTATTTTTAAACCCGCCTCTATTGTTATCAAATCTGCGCTGTGGTCTGTTGTTGTTATCTCTTCTTTGATAACCGCCCTGCTGACCGCCTCTGTTATCGCGTCTTTGGTAATTATTAGTCCTGTAGCCGCCCTGCTGCGGTCTGTCATAACTTCTTGGTCTGGACTCAGTGGAATAGGAACTATAAGAGCTATAGCTCTGCATAGGTTTCTCATCTGTTGATTCACTGCCCTTATCAGCGTATAAGCAATTAGGACATATAACTCTTTTGGGGTTCTTTGTTTCAAATTCCGCACCACACTTAATGCACTTGTTTACATACATAATAAAAGCCTCTTAACCAAATTAAATAAAAAATATCACTACCAATAAAAATCCTATCAATTAAAATAATATGAGATTTAATCAAAAAACTTGGAGTTGAAAAATCAACTCTACATATGCATTATAATATAACTCATAATATTTTGCAAGGGGGGCTTAAAAGGTATAAGCTTTAAGCATGCTTCTTAGCATCATTATTAGAGCATTTATCAGCAATACAGCCCATAAGAAGCCCGCCGAGAGCAAATGTTACAGCACTAGAAATAATATTTTTAACACCGTTAAGTTTGCCGTTGCTCATAAAAGAGTGAAGAATGCCGCATCCTGCGCCCAGCAATGCGCCGTATTTTTGCCCGACATTTGAGTCATAGTAAGGATGCCTGTTTCTGGAGATTGCAATTCTATCATTATTTAATAATGCATTTTTAACACCGGTTTCTTTTATCAAATCCGCAGTTTCTCCGGCTTTTTTATTTCTCAGCCTGTCAGCCAGCACTCCGCATCCGAGCGTGCATAACCCTGCCGTAAGAGCAATAGGTATTGAATACTTTTTGATAAATTTATTATGCTCAAAGAGTTTAGGATCCATATTCTCAACATTATTTTTAAAAGTATTCTTTGAATTTTTGTCTTTAAAAACACTACCTATAGCTTTTAGATGTTTATCTGTTTCATTTAATTCTTCTTTTGACAATGGAAGTTTTGAAGCTATCCCGCGCCAAAACCCAACCGCCGGCACAGCCATACAGGCGCCTGCAATTGTCCCTGCATTAGTCTTATAATAAGGCGCGCCTGTTTCTGTTTTAGCCGGTTTCCCGCAAAAAGTCCTTGAATTATAATTTACAGAATTTTGTACACTGCCTGCTTTCATCACACAAACCTTTCACATTTACTATTATATAAAGTTTTCTGAAGCATGTTTCTTGCCCTATTGTAAAAAATTGTTACATTTCAAAATTTATATGATGCTTAGAATATTTTTTTGCGGTTTTATTTGAAAAATAATCGACAATTTTACCATCCAGCCAATAAGCCAACGTTCCAACCCCCAAGCCGGCTATAGCAAATAAAACTTTCTGTTTCATACCAACCTTGCTTGAAAGCAGAAACGGCATTACCGTTGACAGCCCCAGCCATGCTCCTACCTGTGTATAAAAACGCGCACCTTCTGTTGATTTATAATATACCTTGCCCTCATCCGTAACGTCTAATTTCTCAATATCTTGCAATGCCTTTTCGACACCGGCTCTATTAATATAATCTTCCGCATCAGCAACTTTTTGATTTCTTCTTTTATCAACATAAATACCAGTTGCCAAATTTAAGCCCGCACCGAATAGGACAGAAAGCAACAGCGCAGATTTATTTCCCTTTTCGCCCGCTACATCCGTAAGACTTCCCAACGCACCCAGCACGCCCATTACAGTACCGGCATTTGTCTTAAAATATTTATTTCCGTCCTTTGTACTATCCCATTTTCCTTTAAAAGACGGTGTTTTAGCAGTACTTATATTCATTTTTTGAGCAGTAATTGTATTCATTTGTCTGTATAAAAACACGTAAAAAAATTTTTTTGCTCTATTCTTTCTTGTTTATCTGCTCCTTTATTTCCTGCACTTCGTATTTTAAGCGGTTAAGCTCGCATTTAACAGGATCCGGAATTCTGTTGTGCATAAGAACTCCGTCAGAATTCATAAACTTCTGCTGAACAACTCTCCCCGGAACACCCACAACTGTACAATGCTCCGGAACATTGTCAATAACGACAGAACCGGCGCCGACTCTCGTATTGTCGCCGATTGTTATATTGCCCAAAACCTTTGCCCCAGCTCCTATAATTACGTTATTGCCGATAGTCGGGTGTCTTTTGCCATGCTCGTTGCCTGTTCCGCCCAAAGTAACCTGCTGGTAGATAAGAACATCATCGCCGATTATAGTTGTTTCGCCGATAACAACACCTTCGCCGTGGTCAATAAAGAATCTGCGTCCAATCCTTGCTTTAGGATGAATTTCAATTCCGGTTATTATTCTTGTTAAATACGAAATAAACCGCGGAATAAAAGGAATTCCCCAATACGCAAGCTTATGCGCAATCCTGTGCGAAATAAGCGCCTGCAAACCTGGATAACAAAAAAGAACTTCCGCAAGATTATTCGCTGCGGGGTCTTTTTCGTAAATCACTTTTATATCTTCTTTTATTTTTTTTATTGCACGTATGAGCATAAGCCCCTCCTAAGTCTTTTCTTGCAGAGCCTAATTATTTACCAAACAGACAGATATCTTCCGCCGTCATCCGGAATTATTGCAACAATAAGTTTATCCGGATATTTTTCCGCAAGCATCTTTGCACCGCAGAGATTTGCTCCGCCGGAAATTCCGCAGAAAATTCCATGCGTTCGGGCAAGATTCTTTGCCTCTTCTATCGCGTCATCGCTCTTTACTGTTAAAATACCGTCAAGCTCGCACATGTGTGCAATTTCCGGAATAAAATTCGCGCCTATTCCCTGTATTTTATGCGCTCCTGCTCTGCCTTCAGTAAATAACGGGCTTTCTGCAGGTTCCACTCCAAAAACCATAGAATTTTTAAGATATTTTTTCAAACCAAAAGCAGTCCCGCCGGTTCCTATACCTGCGACAACAATATCAACAGTATTTCCGGTATCATCAAGAATTTCTTTTGCTGTCTGTTTATGCGCTTCTGCATTATCTAGATTGGAAAACTGCATCGGAATCCAGCTGTCGGGGTAAATGTTTTTAAGCTCTTCTGCTTTATCTACAGCACCCTGCATACCCTCTTCTGCCGGAGTTAAAACAAGTTCAGCACCATATGCCGAAATACTTTTTTTACGCTCATCTGACATGTTTTCCGGCATGCAGATAATGAGTTTCAGACCCATAACAGCACATACCATAGCAAGCCCTATCCCTGTATTTCCGCTTGTCGGCTCTATAATAACAGTATCCTTAGTGATATCACCTCTATCCAATGCGCATTTTATCATTGAATACGAAGCCCTGTCCTTTATTGAGCCGGAAGGGTTAAAATATTCTAATTTTAACCAGATATTGTCTTTGTAGATTACCATCGGAGTATTACCGATAGTCTCCAAAACATTATTATATATCATACTAACTTAGCAAACTTTCTTTTGCCTGCCTGTAATACCATATCCATATTCGGTTTAACCATAAACGACATATCCGAAAGCTTTTCGCCGTCTAATTTTACACCGCCCCCTTGTATCAGACGTTTTGCCTCGCCTTTACTTTGAACAAAACCTAGTCTTACGAGCAAATCCAATATATTTACCTCTTCGGATTCAATTTTAACACTCTCTATGTCATCCGGTATTCCCTTGTTGGATACAACATTTATAAAATCTTCCTGCGCCTTGTCAGCCCCTTCTTTTCCGTGATATTCGGCTGTTATCATATAAGCCAGCTCCATCTTGACGTCGCGCGGGTTTATAGAATTAGAAGCAATCATTTCATCCATGCGCATCAAATCTTCCTGCTCAACATCTGTCAGTAATGAATAATATCTCGTAATCAATGTATCTGGAATGCTCATTAGCTTTCCAAACATATCTTTTGCACTGTCTGTCAGAGATATGCAGTGCTCCGGATATGTCTTTGACATTTTAACAACTCCGTCGGTTCCCTCAAGCAGAGGAAGCATCATAACAAGCTGGGGATATTTTTTGCCGTATGCAGATTGAATATCTCTGCCAAGAAGCGTATTAAATCTCTGGTCAGTACCGCCCAGCTCAATATCAGAATCGATTGCAACAGAATCATAAGCCTGCATTAACGGATAAAAGAATTCGTGAATAGCAATCGGCTTTCCTTCAGCATATCTTTTTGCAAAATCATCTCTTGTCATCATCTGGGCAACAGTGACTTTTCCCGCAAGCTGCAAAAGCTCTGTAAAAGACATTTTATGAAGCCAATCCGCGTTGTTTACAACTTCTGCATCAGATATATCCAAAACTTTTGACATCTGATCAAAATAAGTCTTTGCGTTTGCTTCTACCTGCTCCTTTGTCAAAGCCGGCCTTGTTTCTGATTTTCCGGAAGGATCGCCTATCATAGCGGTTGCACCGCCTACTAGCAGAACAATTTTATGACCGAGTTTTTGAAATTCTTTAAGCTTTCTCATGACAACCGTATGCCCAAGATGCAAATCCGGTCTTGTCGGATCCATACCCAATTTAATTCTTAACGGTGTATTTGTATCATGTGCATGCTGAAGCTTTGCAGCTAATTCTTCAAATCCGTTCGGCAGTACTTCTGCATTTCTTGTCAAATGTTTTGCCTGTTCAATAAACTCTTGTCTTATTTCTGTCATATCTTAAATCCCCTTATCACTTTTAGAGTATCAAAAATAAAGCCAAACGTAAACATTTTGTTACGAAAAAACAATTTTTAATTTTGCATAAATAATTCAGTACAGTATGGACTGCACTGAATTAAAAGAATCTTGAATACAAACAACTCCTCAGATATTACATATACAAAGTCATGGATGATTTAGATTCTATGCATTCTTTAGTTTTAGGATCATAAAGACGTTTTTGTACTACTTTAGAAGTATCGTGATATGCACCGTCAGAGCCTAACTTCATGTAAACTGACTGTTTGTTAATAGATGGAAACAATTGTTCGGATTTAAAAGCAAAACCTTTAGTAATAGTTTTTTCTCTTGCTTTTAGGAGGTTTCCATTTTTATCAAAAATCTCTGTCAGCGTGGAATTGTGATGTGGGATATGTGTAACCTGCGCATAGTTCCCGTTTTTAAAACCTCTAATCATCCCCGTAAAAAGCCTGTTAATCATAATCTTACTCCTTTTCTGCAACTCTGTTGCGTTTTTATTATTTATTACCCTAATGTAACAGAATGTGTATTGTGTTACTTATGATGTAACTAAAAGTTTTTCTCTTTGGTGAAATTAGAGAACTGTATTTTGTGTGTAACACGCCAATTTCCACGCGTTCCCTCGCCCCTTGCGGGAGAGGGTTAGGGTGAGGGGTTGGATACTACAAAAATTTGGAATTAAATCATGATTAAAAATTCGTATTTTATCTTATGACCCCTCACCCGAATTTCTAAGTTTCGCTTATGCTCAACTTGAAATTCTCCCCTCTCCCGCAAGGGGCGAGGGGATGCGCGATTTACCATGTTACATGAGAGGAGTATTCTGTAACAATTTCGTTACAAAAATATATAGAAATAGCAATTTTATATGGCAAAAATACTTTATATCAATGTAACACAATACACATTGTGTTACATTAAGCTGGAAATTTTACTTCGTAGCGGTTGTGGAGTATTTAAATCAGACTTGTAGTTTTTATCGGAGCGATCCGTTTGTCTACGTGCGTAGCACTTGTGTTACATTAAGCTGGATATTTTACCTCGTAGCGGTTGTGGAGTATTTAAATCAGACTTGTAGTTTTTATCGGAGCGATCCGTTTGTCTACGTGCGTAGCACTTGTGTTACATTAAGCTGGATATTTTACCTCGTAGCGGTTGTGGAGTATTTAAATCAGACTTGTAGTTTTTATCGGAGCGATCCGTTTGTCTACGTGCGTAGCACTTGTGTTACATTAAGCTGGATATTTTACCTCGTAGCGGTTGTGGAGTATTTAAATCAGACTTGTAGTTTTTATCGGAGCGATCCGTTTGTCTACGTGCGTAGCACTTGTGTTACATTAAGCTGGATATTTTACCTCGTAGCGGTTACGGAGTGTTTAAATCAGACTTGTAGTTTTTATTAAAGCGGTCCGCTTGTCTACGTGCGTAGCACTTGCGGTTGCGGGGTGTTTAAATTAGGCTTGTAGCCGGTTTCGGTATTATACAAAAAGATAAGGCAGGCTTTAAGCCTGCCTTACATTTTTTATTTCTATCAACGCTCTATACATTACCGTAGTAAGCATCAATGTAGATTTTCTTGATGTCTGACATCAACGGATATGCAGGGTTAGCACCTGTACATTGGTCGTCAAATGCCAATTCAACAAGTTCATCCAAGTTATCCATAAATGTTTGTTCATCAACACCAAAGTCCTTAATAGATTTCGGTAATTCAATCTTATCCATCAATTCATCAACGGCTTTAAGAAGCAATGCAACTTTTTCGTCGTCGTTGTTTCCGCCTAAGCCTAATTCATCAGCAATCTGACCGTATTTAGCCTTAGCATTCGGGAACTTGTACTGCGGGAAGATTGCTTGTTTGTGCGGAGCATCAGATGAATTGTATTTGATAATTTGTCTGAATAACAGCGCATTAGCAACACCGTGCGGTACGTGATACATTGCACCGAGTTTGTGAGCCATTGAGTGGCACAATCCTAAGAAAGAGTTAGCAAATGCCATACCTGCAATTGTTGCCGCATAGTGCATTTTTTCTCTTGCAAGAGGATCATTAGCACCTTCTCTGTATGATCTTTCTAAGTATCTGAAGATTAACTTAGTTGCTTCTAAAGCGTTTGAGTTAGTGAAGTTTGTAGCCATGTTAGAAACATATGCTTCAAATGCGTGAACTAAAGCATCGATACCTGATGCTGAAGTCAAGCCTTTTGGCATACCGTCTACAAAGTTCGGGTCAACGATTGCCATATTCGGAGTCAGAGCGTAATCAGCGATTGCATATTTTACGTGAGTTTCATCATCTGTAATAATAGCAAACGGAGTTACTTCTGAACCTGTACCAGATGTAGTCGGAATAGCAACCATTGTAGCTTTCTTTCCTAATTCTGGAATAGAGCAGATTCTCTTTCTGATATCCATAAATCTCATAGCGATATCTTCGAAGTTTGTATCCGGCTGTTCATACAATAACCACATAATCTTAGCAGCGTCCATCGGAGAACCTCCGCCGACAGAGATGATTACATCCGGTTCAAACGGTCTTAAGATAGCCATTGCCTGGTCAATTGTAGATAATGTCGGATCCGGTTTAACATCAAAGAATACTTCGTGTTCGATACCGATTTCATCAAGAACATTAGTAATTGTATTTACTGCGCCAGAATTGAATAAGAATCTATCTGTTACGATAAATGCACGTTTTTTACCAGCAAGTTCTCTTAATGCTAAATCAGTAGCACCTCTCTTGAAGTAAACTTTTGAAGGAACCTTAAACCATAACATATTTTCTCTCCTTTCAGCAACAGTCTTGTAGTTCAATAAGTTTTCAACGCCGATGTTACCAGAAACAGCGTTTTTACCCCAAGAACCGCAGCCGAGTGAAAGTGACGGTTCAAGTCTAAAGTTATATAAGTCACCGATACCGCCTTGTGATGATGGTGAGTTAATCAAAACTCTGCAAGTAGGCATCATTTCTGAATATCTGTCAATTCTGTCCTTTTTGCGTTCATCAGTATAAAGTACAGAAGTGTGACCTGCACCGCCTCTGATTACAAGGTGATGAGCCTTTTCAGCAGCATCTTCAAAATCAGAAGCTCTATACATTGTAAGAACAGGTGATAATTTTTCTCTTGAGAATGGATCTTCCCAATCAACTTCTGGTCTTTCTACAAGAAGAATTTTTGCATCTTCCGGAACTTCATTGCCAAAACCAGCAAGTTCAGCAATTCTGTGAGGTTTTTGACCTACAACATCCGGATGAGCGGTTCCTCTTTTCGGATCGATAAGCGGAAGGTCGATTAATTTTTGTTTTTGACCATCGTTTACTAGGTAAGCACCTCTGTATAAAAATTCATTTTTAACTTCTTCATAAACGCTGTCAACAACGATAACTGACTGCTCTGAAGCACAAATCATACCGTTATCGAAAGATTTTGACATAAGAATTGAAGATACAGCCATTTTAATATCAGCAGTTTCATCAATAACAGCAGGAACGTTACCAGGACCTACACCTAAAGCAGGGTTGCCAGAAGAGTAAGCTGCCTTAACCATGCCGGGACCACCTGTTGCAACGATGCAAGCAATTGACGGGTGCTGCATTAAAGCGTTTGAAAGTTCAATAGATGGAACATCAATCCAGCCGATGATGTCTTCCGGAGCGCCGGCTTTAACTGCTGCTTCTAAAACGATTTTAGCAGCTTCTATTGTACATTTTTTTGCTCTCGGGTGCGGTGAGAAAATAATACCGTTTCTTGTCTTAAGAGCAATTAATGATTTGAATATTGCAGTAGAAGTCGGATTTGTTGTAGGAACAATACCTGCTAAAACGCCTAAAGGTTCTGCAACAATTTTAATTCCGTTAACTTTATCTTCTTTAATAATTCCGCAAGTTTTTGCGTTTTTATGTTTGTTATAAATGTATTCAGAAGCAAAGTGGTTTTTGATAATCTTATCTTCTAAGATACCCATTCCTGTTTCTTCTACAGCCATTCTTGCAAGCGGAATACGCGCTTTGTCTGCAGCTGCTGCAGCGGCTTTAAAGATTGCATCAACTTTTTCTTGTGAAAAAGTAGCAAAAATCTTTTGAGCTTTGTTAACTCTTGAGATTAAACCTTCTAACTGATCAAGTGTTTCAACTACATTTGATGCATTTAGAGATTTTTCTAAAGCGTCAACGTCCTTTTTTGTTTTCGTTGTCATATTAAAATCTCCTTTTTTAAGTACGGCTATACCAATATTGCAACACAAATGAAAATTATTGTCAATAAAAGCATAGCGGGGATTTGAGGGATAAAAAATATATACAAAAAGCTAAAATGCACTTGCTGAAAACAATTTAGCGAGTGTAAAATTTACACTCGCTAGAAAAGTTTTATAAATTCTTTACATTTTTCGTGAATCGTGAATCAAGAATTGTGTCTATAGAGGGAATATGGCGGATAAAAACTGTAATAATTTATAAACCAGCCCCCACCCGTATCTGTAGCTCACGTACGTTTCGCACAGCTACGCCCTCCCCCGCGGAGAGGGAATAGGAGGCAAATTTATTTTAAACTTTTTTGCTTATTACTTATGCGCTTTGCTTTTCAAAAGCTTCTCTGAATAAATTTGTATCAAAGTTAAATGCTTGATTATTTCCGGATTCATTTGAATCTGCACTGTTTTCTTTGCTTTCAGAGGAAGTATTGCTCATTTGTTCCCACTGATTTACTTCTATCATACCATTTTGTGATTGATACTCTGCAATTGCTTCTTCAAACTGTGCATTTGCATCTGCTACAGAAACCCAAGAACCGGTTGCTGTAATAACAGGTTCTAATGCTGAACCATATTGACCAACAAGAGCTGTAAAGCTATTGCCGGCTTCTCCTATTGCATTTGTAAAATTAGAAAGATTTGACAGGTTGCTTCCCATTTCGCCGATAGCTTTAGTTAAAGCTGAAAGCGTTGATGCAGAACCCTTTATTCTTGTTCCGCCAGCCATTGTTTGATCATTTCCGATTTGTAATAATCTTGCACCCGCTGATGAACCTAATATAGGAACTGCACTGCTAGCTGAACCCGTTGCAGTAGCTTTTGCTCCAACAATTTCATTTGCACTTCCTGTAACTGAAGTTGTTGTGTTTGTAACAGTTTGAACTGTACCCTCTTGAATATAGGATTGAAGTTCTACTGCACCATTAGAAATAACGCTTACGGATTCTTCTATAAAATCTGTTACGTTGTTTGTTGAGTTTTCAACAACGCTATTTTGAGCTTCTATTTCTTTTTGTACTTCGCCGATTGACTCAACTAAGCCGTTAATAACTTCTGAAGCATTGATTAAATTCTGCAAAGCTTCTTGTTTTGCTTCCGGTGAAGATACGCCGTCATTTAAAATCTGTTTGTTTTCTTCGATAATTTCAAGCTGTTCTTCCAATTGCTCCTGAGCTTCTGCTACCTGACCTTTGTCACCGCCCATTTCTTCTATTTTTTCTAAAGCTTGAGTTATGCTTGTTGTATTTTCTGCAACCTTATTTATAATTTCATTAACTTTTTCTTCTGTCTGTCTGGCAGATTCATCTGCTTTTTTGTCTAAATTATCAGCATTTTTCTCGTTGCGTTTAACTTCTTTAGTTGCCTTGCTGTTTTCATTTGTACCTAAACTTGTTAACATACTCATCAAGTTTGTTACAATATTTGTAATAGCTTGAGCTTTTTGCTGATCGTTGCCCTGTACAGCGTTTTGTCCTTCTTGAGCTAAACCCCATATGCTGTTTACAAAACTGCTATTGCCGGAAGCACTGCCAGTAGAAGCGGTTGAAATAGAACCAAGCTGTCCTATTGCTTGATTCAGTGTTGATTGTATTTGTGATAAATCGAAACTTGGTGCCATCTTACGTTCAGCTTTCCTTATAATACCATCTTATATATATAAAGTATTTAAAAAGTAGCTATTTTCAGACGTTTTAAAAATTTTTACAAATCTTAACAAATAACCTAGCCACAGAGCTTATAGACACGACGTGTGAATTATTGTACAAAAAAGTTAATTAGTTTTGGGATATTAAAGAATATAGGGGCAAGTATGGAAATTTTTACAGAGAGGGAATTAGAGGTGTTATACTGGTTGATTATGGGATTAACAAACAAGGAAATTGCGAAAAAATTGGTTATTTCAAATCATACAATAAAAGCTCACGTTGCATCCATCTATAAGAAAATAGGTGTTTCAAACAGGGTGCAGGCTGCTATAATGAGTTTCAAGCTGGGTGCCGCAGAATATTATGGTATAGAAACCTACTAAATAATAAAAAAGGAGCTTTTTGAAAGCTCCTTTCTATATTATTTAAGCATTTACAATTTTTGCTTTATCTTCTTCGGTTACCCCTTTGATTGTCAAGTTAATTCTTCCTTTATCATCAATCTTGATAACCTTAACAACAACTTCATCGCCGATATTAACATGCGGTTCAATAGTTTCAATTCTTTCCTGGCAGATTTGTGAAATATGAACCATGCCGTCTTTACCGCCTCCGAGTTCTACGAATGCTCCGATAGGTATAATTCTTACGACTTTACCTTTTATAACCATTCCTACTTCCGGTTTAAAAGTAAGATCTTGAATCATCTTCTTAGCGATTTGAGCGCCTTCCTGGTCATTAGAAGTAATAGTTACAACACCGCTGTCTTGAATATCAATTTCGGCGCCGGATGCTTCGATAATTGCACGGATTTGTTTTCCGCCGGGTCCGATAACAGTTCCGATATCTTCAACAGGGATTGTCATTGTTGTAATGCTTGGAGCATACGGAGAAAGGTGATCAGCCGGTTTTGTGATAACTTTTCTCATTTCGCCTAAGATATGAAGTCTGCCTTCTTTTGCTTGTGCCAAAGCTCTTCTTAAAGTATCATTAGCAATACCTTTAGCCTTCATATCCATTTGAAGTGCTGTAATACCGTCATCATTACCTGTAACTTTAAAGTCCATATCGCCCAGGAAGTCTTCAATACCTTGGATATCTGTTAAAACAACAGGTTCTCTTCCGGGTTCAGTAATCATACCCATTGCAACACCGCCAATCATGCACTTAACAGGAACACCGGCATTCATTAATGCCATAGATGAACCGCAAGTTGAGCCCATTGAAGTTGAACCGTTTGATTCAAGTACATCTGATGTTACACGGATAGTGTATCCGAATTCTTCTTGAGAAGGAAGAGCCGGAACATTTGCTCTTTCAGCAAGGTTGCCGTGTCCTACTTCGCGTCTTCCAGGACCTCTTAACGGTTTAACTTCGCCTACGGAGAAACCCGGGAAAATATACTTATGCATATAAGTTTTTTCAGTTTCCGGATCTACACCGTCAAGTTCCTGTTTCATACCAGGTCCTGCAAGAGTTGCCACAGAAAGAATCTGGGTCTGCCCTCTTGTAAACACTGCTGAACCGTGCGCTCTCGGGATTACACCTACTTCGCACCAGATAGGACGTACTTCGTTCGGTTTTCTGCCGTCAGCTCTTACGCCTTCATCAAGAATCATTGCACGCATAATTTTCTTTTCTGCATTTTTGAATTCTTCTGCTACAAAGTCGATGCCTGTTTCTTCGATAATCTGGCGGATGTAGTGGTCCTCAGGAAGAGCCTCTACTCTTTCTTTTACAAGTTTCTTAGCTTCTTCCAGTTTATTTTGTCTGTATTCTCTGTCAAAGTTATGATATGCATCAAAAATCATATCGTGTGCGACTTCATCAATGATATTTTTCAATTCCGTTGTGTCATAAGGATTAACAAATTCTTCTTTTACAACACCGCAGGCTTTTGCAAATTCAATTTGCGCATCGCACTGTTTTCTGATTTCGCCTTGAGCGAATTCAACAGCTTCCATAATATCGTCTTCTGTTACAAATCTGCATCCTGCTTCAACCATGATTACGCTGTCATGAGTTCCAGCAACTACAATATCAAGATCTGATTTGTCAGCCTGCTGGTGAGTCGGATTTGCAATAAGCTGTCCGTCAAGTTTTGAAACTCTTACTGCACCGATTGGACCTTCAAACGGAGCGCCTGAAAGCATTAACGCGCATGAAGCGCCCAGCATTGCCAGAGTATCCGGCTGATTTTGCTGGTCATAGCTGAATAACTGAGCTACGATTTGAATATCGTTTCTATATCCTTTGGGGAAAAGGGGTCTTATAGGTCTGTCTATCAAACGTGAAACAAGGATAGCTTTATCGCTTGCCTTGCCTTCTGAACGGTTATAACCGCCCGGGATACGTCCGATAGAAGACATTCTTTCTTCATAATCAATAAGCAGCGGGAAAAAGTCTATCCCGACTCTTGGTTCTTTGCTTACTACACAGTGGACAAATAACATTGTATCACCGCAGCGGACAGTAACACTGCCGTTTGTTGATTTCGCATATTTGCCTGTTTCAACAGTTACAGTTTTACCGCCGATTTCTAATTGAAAACTTTTTGTTTCCGGTACCATTTTTCCTTCTTTCTCCGGCTGCTCGAAAGCCGGATTCTTCCATAAACTATACTAAAATCTTTTGATTTCAATTATATTATAAACATGCCAATTTCGCAAAAAACTCAAAAGATTTGCTATTTCTTACTTATTTTCTACCGGTTGTATATCTAATTTTGAAATCGTTCTGGTTGCTTTTGCAAATTTAAATGTTCCCGGAGGCGTAGTCAATGCAAGAGATGCTGCAAAACCTGCTGAAAGTCCAACTACAATTCCGGTAACTGTTGCTAAAATTTGTTTTATTGTAGAAGATTTTCTTGTTAATGCAATCGGAATAACAGCACCGATAACACCGCAGGCTGTGACCGCAGTTCTTGACATAGTGCGTCTTCTCTTTATATCCTCTTCAGAAGAATTCTCTAAAACATATTTTTGAATCTGCGGAGCTGAAGACATTACATCCTTATATGCCTGTTCAAATTTTGCCGTATCAGCCGTATTTACAGAAAGCCTCCCGTTTTCCTGTCCCTCTGAATCAATCACGCGATAAACTGTCCGTCCGTTAGGAGTCTGACCAATTCTCTGAATATTACCATAAGGATTTTGTTTACAGCTTACAGAACTGCCGATATTTACACTGCTAATCATACACACCTTCACACTCTTATTTATATTATACAATATAAAATCCCTTAAATTCAAGATTTTGCTAGTTTGTAAAAAAAATGTAACATAAAAAATATCCCGCATATTAGTTCATATACGGGACATTTTTATCTGTTGTTAATCTGCATAGCATGCTAACGTTAAGCTGTTTCTCAATTTTGTTAATGCGCGCATTTCAGTCTGTCTGATACACTCTTTAGTAACACCATAAAGCTTGCCGATATCTTCCAGAGTTGTTCTTGCAAAATTTTCAAGACCAAACCTCATTTTTATAACAGTCTGTTCTCTGTCCTTTAATGTAGAAACAACGCTTGACAAATCCTTCTTCAATTCTTCATATTCAATGTCCTGCTCTACGTTCGTTTTTTTGTCTTCCAAAACATCTGCAACATTGAGTTCACTTCCGTTATTGCCTTCAAAACTGCCCTCAATAGATACAGCCGTTGTATATGCAGAAAGATAAGTATCAATTTTTTCCGGTTCCAGATTCATTTTTTCAGCGACATCTTTATTATTGATACTGCAATTGTAGCTTTTTTCCATCTCTGCTTTTACTTTTGAAAACTTAGACAAAGTTTCTTGTATATAAACCGGAATCTTCATGCAATATGATTGTTCTGATATTGCCTTAAACATTGCCTGTTTAATCCACCATGCAGCATATGTTGAAAATCTGTAGCCCAAATCCGGATTAAATTTTTCCACCGCAACCATTAACCCCAAATTTCCTTCCTGTATTAAATCTACAAGCGGAAGCTTGGATACGTGAATGGCTTTTCTTGCGATTGTCAAAACCAGTTTTAAATTTGCCTGCACCAAGATGCGTTTTGCTTCTCTGTCACCGCTTTTTGCACGTTTTGCAATTTCTTTTTCTTCATCTGCTGTTAATGATTTAAAACTGTTAATCTTTCTAATATAAACTTTTAATTCATCCGGTGTATTTGTGAAAAATTTTGCAGGATTTGTTGTTGTTTTCATACTGATAAATTGTTCTTTCATACGATTAAACTCCTAAGGTTGGTAAATGTATAACTTTTTGAAAACAGATCTGTTAAGGATTGGACACATAACAAATAATCCTTATATACTTATGATATATCATTAGTATATAAAACTCAATAGTTTTGTTAAGATTTATTACAAAAAATGCCTAATTTTGGACAAATTGTTACAAAACTTAATGTATTACCCTCTATATTTTAACACGAATTCCATACAAAATCTTTTATTAACCGCGGTTTTAGGCAATTAATGGATTATTTTGCACGTTTTCTATTTGTATTATACTTGATAGTATGAACAAGATTAAAAAAACATTATTCAGCAATAATGCTGTTACACTAGATAATAATTCTCTTATTATGGCAATAGAATCAAGCTGTGACGAAACTGCCTGCGCAATTGTAAAAGGAGGCAGAGAGGTGCTTGCAAATGTTGTTGCTTCACAAATAAAAATCCACGAAGCATACGGAGGCGTAATTCCGGAAATTGCTGCGCGGGAACACCTTGAGGCTGTAAATGTCGTAATAGAAGAAACATTCAAGCAGGCGGGAGTAACGGGCAGAGATATTTCTGCTTTTGCAGGGACTGTTGGTCCGGGGCTTGTCGGATGTCTGCTGGTAGGATTAAACGCAGCCAAGACTCTTGCACTTGCATATGATAAGCCTTTTATCGGAGTTAATCACCTTAATGCACACCTTGCCGCTAATTTCATTGATACAGAACTAAAACCGCCTTTTATTGCACTATTGGTAAGCGGTGGGCATACACAGATTATTAAAGTAAGTTCTTATTCTGATATGGAAATCATAGGTGAAACAATAGACGATGCTGTAGGTGAAGCTTATGATAAAGTTGCACGCCTAATCGGACTGCCCTACCCCGGAGGACCAAAACTTGATAAACTGGCGCAGGAAGGAAATCCGCACGCTTTCAAACTGCCGGAAGCTAAAGTTGCCGAATATGACTTCAGCTTCAGCGGGCTTAAAACAGCTGTGCTTAGGCTGGTAAAAAGTTTTGACGGCAAGGAAATGCCGGTAAAAGATATATGTGCAAGCTTCCAGGAATGTGTATCTTCTACACTGTTCAAAAAAGTTAAGCACGCATTAGAACAAAGCGGATACAAACAGGTTGTTCTAGCCGGAGGAGTTGCGGCTAATTCCGAAATCAGAAAAAAAATATTCAGTCTTAAAGATGCAGGATATGATGTTTATGCTCCGGCAATGAAATACTGTACTGATAATGCCTCTATGGTCGCATCATCCGCATTTTTCTTTAACAATACATTTGATAATATTGATGTAGAAGTATTTTCAAGGGGATAGAAATACTAAAGCAGAGCAAAATTAACAAGCTCCGGAAGCTCCTCAACTTTATAAAATATTGCAGAATGCTCCATAAAGCTTCTGGGCTCTGCGCTCACATATATATGCTCCTCTGATTTATGCACGGTATTTAACAAACCTGCCTGCTGTAAATCTTGTTTTATGTAATCAACAAAGATTTCAGCCGGATCAAGAAATACGATATTAGGTGCAACTTTATGCAATATCGGCAGTAAATAGGGATAATGGGTGCAGCCAAGAATAATTTTTTCCGGACTAAATTCCAGAATTTCTTTAACATGAACCCGCACATCTTCTATTGCCGATTCATCTTTGTACCTGCCGGATTCGACAATATTAACCCAATTCGGGCAGGCAACCTCTTTTACCTCAAGCGCCGGATTATACTTTTTTAACTCTTTTGTATACGCCCCTGATGCTACAGTTGCCAATGTCGCGAATATTCCAAGCCTTTTATTGTTTTGAGATGCAATGACTCTGGCGCAGGATTGTATTATCGGATAAATTCTAAAATCATACTCGTCTTTGACAGTGTCATATGCCTGCGCAGAAGATGTATTGCAGGCTATTACAACTGCCTTTACCTGCTTTTCTTTATAAAAATCTAAAATATTTCTTGCATAGCTGACCAACTCTGATTTTGTCTTATTTCCGTAAGGCAGATGCGCCAAATCGCCGTAATAAAGCGTATCTTCATAAGGCAAAACTTTTTTGAAGCACGAATATACGGAAAGCCCGCCCACTCCGGAATCAAAAAAACCAATCGGTCTATTATTTAGATTGTGATTTACAGTACTCAATTATACCCTCGGCTATTGCTTTTGCAGTCTTTTGCTTTCTTTTATCAGAAATCAGTTCCGCGCGTTCCTCTTCATTTGAGATAAATCCCATCTCAACTAATATTGCCGGAACCGTTGTATGATTTATAACATAAAATTTCGATTTAACCAAGCCTCTGTCCTTTGTATCAATTTCTTTCATCAAATGAGAATGGACAGTTTTGGCAAGTTCGTTGCTGTAATCGTGGTAATAATGAGTTTCAATACCCTTAGGCTCGGTTGCTACGGCAGAATTTACGTGAATACTTACAAATATTTCCGGAGCTTCATTTTCTGAAAACTCAACTCTGTCCTGCAGAGATACAAATGTATCGTCAGAACGCGTAAGAGCGACTTTGTAACCTTTAGACTTGAGTATGGAAGCAACCCTTTGAGTAACATCCAGTGTTATGTCTTTTTCATTAATGCCTTCTCTGATTGCGCCGTAATCACTGCCCCCGTGTCCTGCGTCCAGAACAACTTTTCCTTTTGTTGCAGTTTTCTTTACAACAGCTTTTTCATCCGGTTTATCTTTTATTCCCTGCGTTATTGTAAGCTTTAAAGCCTTGCCATCAACGCTTTGCTCGACTTTAACAATATCTGTCTTATTTAATTCAATAGAAGCCCTAACGCCTATTTTCGGCAGAAGCGACATTACAAGCCCTTTATAGTATGTATTGTTAAAGGTTTTTATCAAATCCGGCTCATTATAGCTTCTAACATTAAACATATACAGGTTTAAAGAATTGTCGTTTCTCAAAATTGAATGTACGACAGGAGCCGTAAACGATAAAATTAATTCATTAGTTTTGCTGTCTATTTTTCTGACAAAAGCCTTGTTAATATTTGAAACACTGCTTACCAAATCCGTATGGTTTAGTTTATCTGCATTCACAAACAGCAATGATTGTGCATCTGCAGAATAAATCGGAATATATTTATCCGGATTTTCTGTCGTTATTACAATTCGGGCTTTGTTATACTCAAACTGCCCGATTTTTGCGCTGTCCTTACAGCTGTTGTCCGGACATAACGCAAGTTCTTTATTCCTAATCTTTTTATCCACAAAAGTGTTTGGCAGATCCATAACAACTCTCTTCGGGTCGGTCAAATAAAACATTCTTGCAGAGCTTACCTGCCCAAGCCCGCTGACAAGAAGTCCGTTATTTTTCAAAAAATACCCGTTAATATAATACTTTGTACGGAGTTTTAAATCAGAAGACAGATCTATAGAAACCGCTGACTCATAAGTTTTGCCGTCAGAATTGTTTAGAGTTGAATTTTCAAAAGCCTTTTGTATATCCGCAACAACAGAGCTGTCGCCCGTGATATTCTGCGGGATTGCAACCTTTTGAACGGCCTGTGAATTTACAACAATATTGGAATAAGCAAGGTTTTCCGTCTCCTCTGAATATACAGTATTAAAGTAATCATTTTTTATCGGAAGCCAGGCTGTTTTTACAATAATATTTCCGCCTGCTCTAACGATTTTAACTTTTGATGTATCAAAAGTTTCTTCAAAGGTTATAACAGCTCTCACTACATTAGGTTCTGTTGAAAACTGGGAAAGACGAATTTCTTTAATGTCGCTTTTTTCAACGGTCAAATGCTGTTTTTCCCCTATTAAAACAGCGTTTTCTATATCAAAATATATTCTGTTCGGATTTTCCAGCTTAGATATTTTTAAATTTTCTATTTTTGTATCTGCAGATTCTTGAACATAAAGATAAACAATAGAGGAAGAGTCATCAAAATTCAGCGACATAACTTTAGAAGGCTCTGCGTATGAAGCAAGAGTCTGGATAAAAAACATAATAAAAGTTATTATCAGAAAAAATAATTTCTTCATAAATTACAAGGCTCTCCCCCGAGTCCTTAATTAAATTTTACCAGATAATAAATAAAAAATAAAGCTTGCATTTGAACCTGCAAGCTTAAATATTTTGAGAGAAAGAGAGAAAATAACAAAGATTATCTATCCGTTTAATAACCTGTCCAATTCATAAATTTTTAAAACAAAAGCTTCAATCTGCTCCTTGCACCACAGGGCAAGAACACCGATTTCATCTTTAAAGCTGTAACATCCTGGCCACATTGAATACATAAGTTATACTCCTTATTAATTACTTCAACCTTACATTTTGTATAACGGCATTTCTTTGAAAAACTTTAGGGATAAAAGACAAATCTTTACAATTTGTTACTATATTAAGTTTTGTAACAAAACCTTTAAAGAGTGAAATTAGGCAAATTTTACATACTTTATATATATGAGGTATTTAAGATGTCATTAGATGGTGTAAAAACAAATGAATATTTATACACTGCACAGTCCGGACAGGGAGTCCAGGCTGCTAAGACAGCTTATACTAATTCTGTTATGACAGAAGCTGCAAAGAATACTGAAAATACCTCTACTGAAGAAAATAAAAATACCTCTAAACTTGATGAATTGTTAGAAAAGTTGTGTGCAGAATTAAGTAAATACGGCTTAAAACCGGAAGAATTAAAAAACAGCGGAATTCTTTACCGTATTACGGGAATGAATGAACAGCAGATTGAACAAGTTTCCGAACAGGAATTAAAACAAATTCTTGAGTGCTTAAAAACGGCAATCAAAGACACACCCGTCAGCTCAGACGGCAAAATCGATCTGGAACAGGTTGGAAAAACTGCTAACAATTATTATATTGCTATAAAAACCGGATGGTCTATTGAGGGTTTTAAAAAGCATAATAATACTGTCAAAAAATCAACTTTATTTGAAAGATTAAAAGATAAAGATATTGATACAAAAGGCTTATTAAAAAATTACGAAAAAATAGAAGATGTACCGAAAGAAGTATTAGAAGAAGCATTATTTGATTTCTTCAACAAGACATTACTTGGTAATCTTAAGAAAGCAAAAAACCCAAAAGAAAAAGAACAAATTTATAAAGCACAACTGCAGACATTCGGTAGATTATTAATCAACACGCCGGATGAAGAAAAGGCTATATTTATACAGGCAATAAATTCATTAGTAGCCTCAAACAGAATAAAGGGCTTTAAAGCAGTTCTTATGAGTTTTGATACAGAGGAAGCGCGTACAAAATGGTCTGACAGCTGGACAGTTGAAGGAAAAAAAGATTTGGCATTAAAAGCTGATGCCGAAGGCAACCTTCCCTCAGAAGAAGATGTTACAGCATTCAATGCAGGACTGGCTAAGAACCAGAGTGAAGAAGGACGTCTAAAATCTCATGAAGAGTTTCAAAAAGATGCAAAAGCCTTCTTTGAACAGAATAAAGAAATTTTAGCCAGAATTGCTGAAAAAGAGGCAAATGGTGAAGAATTAACAGATGAAGAAAAGGCTGTAAAACATCAAATTGAACAATATTACACCCCGTCAAGCGCAGGTGAATTTGCCGGTACGGCAATGAACGAAATTATAAGCGAAGCATTCAAAAAAGAAATGCTCGAAACTATAAATAAAGACGCATACGAACTTCCGAACTACAAAGAAGTAGTCGAACAGGTTACGGAATTTGTAGAAAACAATCCGGAAGCTTTGACAATGCCGAAAGAAGAACTGGTTAAACTTTTGGATGAAGCAACTAACGGAAATTATTCCATCATAAAAGAGAATCCGTCAGCACAGCTTAATGCGCCTCAAAGCACAGAAACAGCAGAACCTGTTGAAACAGCAGATTACGGTTTTGTTCAAAAAGAACAGCCGGTTGATACAACAAGACTGCAGACAATCAAGCAGGAAATCGTATCAGCTTCTGAAGAAACAAAACCTGTATTTACTGTTGAAAAACAACAGGCATCAACTGAAAAATTAACAACTTCTGAAGTATATACACTCAAAAACAAAGCATTCAGAAGCGCTTCCGGCATTACTACATACTTAAAAGAAACCGGCGAGAGCAAATTCAGCTTCGCAACAGAAGTCTTTAAAAAGTTCGGCGATATGGGTTCTACAACTCAAGACTGGGCTATGAACTACTTCTCCAACGCATCAAGCACAGTTCAGAACCTGTTTCTTAACAAAATAACAGGCTCTGTTTCCGGTATGATTGCAGCCGCAAAAGAAGTTGACCTTTCACAATTCAACTTAATCGGCGTTTCTGTCACCACTCAGAAACAAATAGATAAAATACAGGCTGAAAAAGCTTAAGATTATTTCTTTATATAACTTAATGGGTCCTGCAGCGATTATATTCTCTGCAGGGCTTCACATTTATTTACAAAAAAGTCAATTTTACCTTGGATAAATACTTTATATATATAACGAGGACTAACTATGAGTATTTTATCTGCAATTAAAAATTTTGCATATGAAGCTTTAGGTATTGAAAAAAATACCGAAGTTTCTTCTGCTTCAGCAGATAAAGAGAGCGCGGTCAAAAAAACTCCGGTTATTCAATGCGAAAACACCGGCAAGAATGTTGATACAGTAGAAATTAAACAAAAAAACGGAAATGAACCGGTCAAAAAGAATTTAGGACAGTTAAAACAGAGCATTGAACTCAAATGCCGTGCAAACGGAATAAATTATAATGAGATTATTAAAAATGTTAATGAAATTGCCGGCATGACAAAAGAACAGTATGAAGCTCTTCCGGAAGAGAAAAAGGAAGAAATTTTAGGTTATGTTGACAGTGCAGTTGACAAAGCTATTCAGCTTAAGAAAAAATACGGCGCATCAGAGCAGACAAATTCTGCACGCTTGATCGCCTGTGATGCAAAAAACCGTTATGAAGCTGTAAAATCCGGAGAATTCGCTGACGCACAGGAAGTTGACAAAGAAGTCGGCGATGTTAATGCTGAACTGGGCGATGATTTTAAGAAGTTACCGCTTAAAGAACGCAGAAGCCGTATGGAAGCATACAGAATGCGTAAAAAAGCAGAATTTGAAAGCAGATTAAAAGAAAAGCTCGAAAAACTTCCGGAATCTCAGCGTGCTGATGCAGAAGCAAAATTGCGCAAAAGATATTCATATATCACAAGAGGCAGATTTATTGATGTAGTACACACTAATGATTCAGAAACCGCATTAAATGCTATACCAATGCTGGAAGCACGCGATATTAAATATGGAGCACAGACTATTCTGGATACAAGATGCGACAAGCAGGAACGCACCAGAGTTGCAGATATGGCAGATTTTGATTTCACGGAAAGTTTAGCAGAAAGCTACTATAATTTTGGCGAAGAACTTCCGCCGGAAGCCTTAAAAGAATACACATCCGTAATGGTAAGCGCAAAATCTTCCGAGGCAGTATTCCAATACCAGAAAGACTATGCGGAAGCCAGAAACAGATATGAAAACGGAGAAGACACCCCTCCATATTTGGACGATGAATTCTTCACCTCTACAGCTCAAGGTATCGGAGAAGGCGCCGTAAATAACGTTAATATGACGACAGAAGAAAAAGCAGAATTCTTAGTTAAGTGGGAAAATGATGCAAAACAATATGATGACTATAAAGAAGTCACAGAAAATGTAAAAAAAGAAATTAGAGCAAACGAAAAACTTTTATCTGAATATGAAAAAAATAAAAACAGCGCGGAAGAAAAACAAACCTTTAATGAACCTGCTCCAACAAAAGCAGAAACCGCCCCCGCACCAATAACAAACACTATAAAAACAGAAAATATAACGACTCAAAAATCAGAAAAACAAACAGTACAAAATAAAACCGTTACACCGGTTATAAAAAATAATACAAATCCAGCAGTTGTTACTAAAACAATTAAAAATGAAGGCATTGAAAAAGCCGTTAAAAAATATTCGCCCAAAGAAGTAATAAGCGCGGTTCTCAACGATTCCAGCTTGAAGCACCTGCGTCCCCAGCTTGCATCAATGATAAAATCTTATGACTATCAGACTCTTAGAGAAATAACATCAGAATGCTCAAACAGCGCATTTGTTTTTATATGTTCAATTGTAAGCAGAGAAAATTTTGCAAAACTTACTGAAACGAAAAACGATTTGTGCTACTCTGCAAGAAAACAGGTAGAAAATATAAAGGAAAAATATGAAACTGTTCAATAATATATTGTATAAAATTCTGTCAGTCCAGGAAAAAATCCTAAGACACCGCCTGTCAAAGACAATCGGCGCAAAGAATTCTTCCAAAAGAAAACGCCATTATTCTAACGGATGCCTCCTGGATTTAAGTTCGCTTGCAGATACAGAAAAACAAAAACTTGAAGAAGAATTAACTCTTATTTTGCAAAAAAATGAATATGACCCGGAAAAAATTCTGGAATACATAAAAAAACAAGGAACATCAGTATACCTTCTGCAAAAAGCATCAAAAATATTAAATCCGATAGGAGAAAACGAAGGCTTTATATATCCGGCAAAAGGCTCTAAAGCTCTCTATCTTTCTCTGAGCATCAACAAAAAATTTGCCTTAAAAACAGATGAAATGTTTGTTTTATCCAAAGGCGGAATTAATAAATACTACTTTATCTACCACCTGTATAACTGGTATGCATTCAAACATAACATAGCCGGCATGGACAGCAGTTCGCAGGAACTTCTCAAAAAATATCTCTTCACAGATGCCGATACAAAAACGCTCCAGCTGGAAGATATTTATAAACTCAAAGATGCCATAAAGCAGGATAAAGCATCAATAGAGTTTGTAATAAAGCTTTGCCGTAACTATGACGGAGCAAAACAGGCGCTTGAGAAGTTAAAAGACAGCGGAGCCAGACTCTAAACTAGTTAAGATATTCTTGAATCCATCCCGTTATAATCTTAGCCAGACTGTTATCGTTCTTCAGCATAATCATGCCGGTAGAGCGGGCTTCTGAGGTGTAAGTAACAAAACCTGCCTGCGCAAACTTTTTCAAATAATCCTGTGCCTCATGTCCTGCAGCATCACCGGTTCCGGAAATCGAAAAGATGTCCATATTCAAATTGGCAAGCACCACCGGAATATACAGCCCCTTTGTACTGACAACCGGAGAGAGTAAAACTACAGTTTTTGGCTTATATGAAATTTTATCTGCAGCTAAAATCGCAGTACTTCCGCCTATATCTGCCCCAACCATAGCCCAATTGTTAAAAAATACTTTTTTACTGTTTTCAGTTTTTATAAAATCTAAAACTTTTACAACATCATCCGGATATTTTGCATATGCACTGTTAGTAAGACTCTTCCAGGATACACGCGTCAAAGCCGAATTATAAACACTCTTGCCGTGTCCCCTTAAATCAATCATAACAACCGCATAACCCTCTGCTAAGAGCTCTTTTGGCAGAGTTTCCCACCACTGAGCAGAATACCCCAGCGAATGAAGTAATACAACAGTCGGGAACTCTTTCTGCCCCTTTACCTTCGGGTACATAAAAGACGCCTTAATATTAAACCCGTCAACAGACGGCACAGAAAGCTCCTTTTTAACAATACCGGCTCCGTAAGCAGCCGTATTTATTAATAACAAAAAAAATGTTAAAATAGTAAAAACTCTCTTCATACATTCTAATTATAACATACTTTAAAAATTTCGTAACAAAACTTAACAAATAGGCAATTATTTACATTGGATATACTTTATATATATAAGGAGTTTTTATGTCAATAGTTTTAGATACAAATATGAAATTATTTGCAGAGCGGATGAATATAACTTCATCACGCATGATTCAAGACTATGGCTTGAAAACTGTAGATGAAATTATTGAAGCGGAAGCAGAGAGAGGGAATACACAGGCAGTCAAATATGCCCGCGAAATGTATAATTCTCCGGAAAAGCTTATTAAAATATTCAAGCTCACTGATGTAGAAAACAAATTCGTACTTCTGCATAACATGGATGACACAACAAGACAAATGATACTGCCGCTGCTTGAAAAAGACGACCTTGTTATGGGGCTGTATTTCTTTACGCAGGAAAAATTATTATCTATGCTGGCAGAAGTTGACATAGAAGAGCTTGTAAATGTTGTACTCGGAGCATTTCCTCTGGATCAAATTATTATGATGTTTACGGAAGATGATCTTGCAAACTTCTTCCAGCATAGAGAACTGGATAAAAATGATGTAATAGAGCAGATGAAAGCTATGCCGCCGGAGGTAATGATTAAATTTGTCGAAGGCGTAACCGGCAGGCCGTCTGAAGAAACAAATCCTCTTGATTTGATAAAATCTATAGAAAATCTCCCTATTGATAAGTACAGAGATTTTATGTCCGCAATAGATCCGGACGTTCAGCGCCAGTTAACATTCCAGCTTACAAAACAGAAACCGGAATATTTGCAGTTATTTGAATCTGATACATATATTAATATGCTTTCAACATTAATGAAACCGGATATGGTTAAACCGATGATAGCTCTTGAAAAAGATTCGCTGGTCACAATGATTACAGAGCTTCCGGAAGATTTGATGTCAATTGTAGGTGCGCAAATCGACACAAAAGTATTTGCAGAGTTCTTACTAGACGGACATACTGACCTGCTTGAAGAAGCTTTAATGATTTAGAAAAACAGCCCTTACGTAATAATTCTCGTCACTCTGAAGTTTTTCTTTCAGAGACGGAAATTTACCCGACAAAAGAACAATCTGTGCTGTTTTTTCGCGGATTGTATATTCTTTGACTTCAGAACCTCTGGTTAATATTTCTGACAAAATATCATCAGGAAGCATATCATAATAATCTTTGAGAGTTTCAAAGCACCAGTAAAGCTTGAAAAGCTGTTTATTAATCACGTATTTTTTATCCCTAAAAATAAACCCGTCTAATTCTTTGAATGCGTCATTAATAAAACAAAGAATTCTTTCTGTATATTTATGTGCAAAATTTTTATTAGGTTTCAAAATACAAGCACATTCTGCAGCCAAACGGCATATATTAGCGTTAATATCAATTACAGCGTCCGCAAAAACCTCCGGATAATCAGAGAAAAAAACAGCTGACTCCTCCTGCGTTTTTAATATGTAATTAATCTTTAATGCAGAAGCCTCCCTTATTTTGCCGTCGCATCCAGTGAGATTATTAAGCAGACACTCTGCATCCTCTTTTGATTTAACATAGTCAAACTTCAGCGAGGCAATCTGTTTTTGCGGGATATTTCCTGTTTTCAGCATATTTACAAGCTCATCGTGCGAAAAAGTTTTGTTTGCAAGCATATAAGCCTGTTCAAAATTTGTATCTAAATCTTCATAAAAACCTGCATTCAAATCTTCATTTCCTTTATTTTATGATATTATCTTAACATAAGGTATAATGAATATAAAAAGAAAAATAGTTTTAATGTATGATAAGCAGATTTAAAAATTCTGTATAATATACCTTAAGGAGACTATCATGAATATAATAGAAACAATTATAAAAAAAGTTTTGATTTTTGAAAAGGAACCGCAGAAAATAGGCTTATCACAACTAAAAGAACCTGCAATTACCATAAAAAAATCAGAGCCTTCAATAAAAAACAAGGATGTTAAGCTCTCTGATTTGATGCGCCGTGCAGGATAGCTGTTCTCTTCACACAAAAAACAAACACGCTTAATATTTCGTAAAAAATACTTTTGTAAAATCCATTTTAAGTATAAAATAAGATTATTCATCTATTACAAATAAAGAAAGGATTTTTCAAATGGTGCTTGAAATGACTTATCCGCAGCTGGAACGAGCAGTTAACCCCACTCACGATATAAAATTATTTTCCGGACGTTCCAACCCTCAATTAGCACAAGAAATTGCGGATTACCTAGGAACAACAATTGGTCCGATGGTTGTAAAGAATTTTGCTGACGGAGAAATTTATGTTCAAGTCAAAGAAAGCATCAGAGGCGATGATGTATTTATTGTCCAGCCGTTGTGCAATCCTGTTAACGAAAACCTCATGGAGCTTCTTATTATAATCGATGCATTTAAACGAGCAAGCGCCAAAACAATTACAGCAGTAATACCTTATTACGGATACGCAAGACAGGACAGAAAAACTTCCGGCAGAGAAGCTATTACTGCAAAACTCGTAGCTGATCTTCTTACTACTGCCGGCGCAAACCGCGTTCTCGCGATGGATTTGCACACAGGTCAAATTCAAGGCTTCTTTAATATACTGGTTGATCACATTTTTGCAACACCTATACTTGTTGATTATGTAAAGAGCCTAGGACTTAATCCGGATGAAATGGTTGCAGTTAGTCCGGATATGGGCGGTGCAAACAGAACCAGACACTTTGCTAAAAAACTGGACTGCCCGATGGCTATAATAGATAAAAGACGCGACAAACATAATGAAGCTATCGCAGCGCACATCATCGGCGATGTAGAAAACAAAGTCTGCCTAATGTTTGACGACATAATAGACACTGCCGGCACAATATGCGAAGCTTCCAAGCTCTTAAAAAGTAAAGGAGCTAAAGCTGTATATGTAGGCGCAACACATGCAGTATTTTCCGGTCCGGCAATTGAACGTCTTAAAAATGCACCAATAGAAGAATGTATTATAACCAACACAATTCCATGGGCAAAAGAGGATTTGCCGGATAATGTAAAACAGCTCTCAATAGCACCGCTTTTAGGACAAGCTATTTCAAGAATACATGATGATGAATCTGTAAGCTCTTTGTTTGGGTTCGAAAAAGATATGAAGGTGTAAAAAACCTTCATAAAACTTTTTAAGAAAATTAAATAATTAATTAAATACCTTTAATTAATGTACTTAATTCTACGCCCAAAACATCTGCAATATCAATCATTTTTAAAATAGTAGGGTTGATTTTGCCTGTTTCAATCAAGCTTATTGAGTTTCTTGAAATGTTTGTAAGCTCTGCTAACTTTTCTTGAGATATGTTACGTCTTAAGCGCTCGCTCTTAACATTAATTCCTAAATTTTTTAATCTATTCTTATCTTCCATATTCTATATTTTCGTGTATTATTCATAATTTTTCTATACATCATGTTTCGTTTATATGAATTATATTATACATATAGTTAAAAACAATCATTCATTTTGTTTTTTTTTATAAAAGGGCAGACTCAGAGCTGCCCTTTACCACTTACGACCTCTCGGAGACTTTTCTCCTATAAACAAGCATGCTATGCAAGTGGGTCTTGGTGGCGAAAATTTTCTTACCGTTTTACTTGAATTTACATCTATACTATACTTTATTTTTACAGAAATTACATTAACCAAAAGACCATGCCTCAAATATAAGCATGGTCTTTTTGGTGTAGTTACATTGACTATTCTTCTATTGTACCAGCGGTTTTACCATATTTTTTTATTGTTGCATTAAGCATGTTCTCATGGTGTTTTTCTCTGTATATCTGGCATAAAAGTTTATAAGCATGCTTATTATAAGGATCTTGCTGCAATATAGTTTCCAGCTGTTCTACTGCAGAATTGGAACGCTTTGTATAATAATCGATTAAAGCCGGCAGTGTTTCTGTTAAATCATTCATATCAGTAGCACAGGCAATTTCTGCGCAGCTTTTAGCCTTGTCAAATTCTTCAGCATCAAGATACATAACAGCTACCTCGTAATATACTTCGGATTTGCTTCTCATATCAGTTTTCATTTGCGCTACTGCTTGATATTCCTGTGCAGCCTTATCATATTCAGCCTTTTTCCTGTATTCCTCAGCCAAAGCAAGACGAGTTTCTATATCTGTTGCAGTAACTTCATCCGGATTTGTAGAATCATCGACCGGTACATTCAAAGTTGCAAGAATTTCTTGAACAGTGAATAACTGTGAAGCTTCTTCTTTTGTCATGGGTTTATTGGTTATATCCGGAACTACAGAATATAAAAGCGCAAGCGTTTTTAAATCCCTTGCTGTAATTTCTGTATTAAACTTTGTACCTATTGGATACATAACATCATAAATACTCGGACTTTTTCCGTTCAGTCCCAGAGAATGTCCGATTTCTTGAAGAGCTGATGAAAACAGTTGTTTTGAATCTAAATTATGATTTTTTTCGTCTGTAATTTTATATATAGTTGTAGAACCGGTAATAGTGCTTCCGTTTATAGAAAAGGCATGCGCACCGATAGTCGTCTGTCCTTCTACGTTTTTGAAGAAACATTTCATATCCGCTTCTTCCGGAGTTTCTACAAACATAAATCTCACAAGCCCTTCACTTGCACGCTGCCATGATTGGTATGCACTCATGACAATTTCTCTATAGTAAGCAGGGACGTCTGCAGAATCTTGAATGTAAACTTTCAACGGGAAAGATGCCTTGTTCCATCTTATTATTTTACCGTTTGCAGCCACTTCCCTAAAATAGCTGTCAATAACAGCAGCTTTAATTGTTTTTTCACTCATAGATTTATCGTAGCCAAGAACTATTGCGTAAGAATTTTTAAATGCCAAATCCGGATGAACCGATGCCGGAATATTATTAAAACCGCACACAGCAAATGTTCCAGCTGCAACAATAAATGCACTAATTACCATCTTTTTCATAATAATTTAAACCTCTTTTATCTTTACTTCATTATTATAACTTAAAAAATCAGAAACTACTAAACTCTTGCATTTACAAAACTATTTCCACCAATAAGCGTAGATGTCACAGAGTATGACTTCATTGCAGTATAAAGCTGAAATGCAGACTCCTCTGACAAGCCTCGATTCTGCATTGCATTCATAAAATCACGTGCTGTTACTGCTTCATTATTTCGGTTTCCCAATAGAGTATTCAGAGTTGAATGAAGTCTATTACCGGAATAGCTACCATATAGAAGATTCATATTTGTTCTATATGTATTCATATCAGTATATTCTTGAAGAGTTATATCGTACTCGCCGTCAATAAGGTCTTGCAAAGTATTTTTATCCAGCACTTGAGGAAGGCTGCCTAATTGCTGATTAATCTCAGCAAGTCTGTCAGAAATACTTGTATTAAGTAAGCCGGTAGTTACGGCAGATTGAACAGTATCAATTGATGACATAATTACATACCCCTTTTTTTATATTATACAATATATAAACTTATTTTACAATTATTATCATACTTGAAAGTTAAAAAATTTTAAGGTACACTTTATACATTAAGGAGGGTATATGCACGAATATGTATTCAAAATGAAAAAAGGCGATATTGAAATCGAATTGAAATCTGATGATTTGGAGTTTGTAGAAGAACAGTTAAACAAGTGGCGCGAAGAACTCCTGCAGGATAAATAAAACAAAGGGGAACAATGTCTACTTATTCATTTAAAATAAAAAAAGGGAAGTATGAGTTATCGTTATCAACAACTGACAAGGAGCTGATAAACGATCAGTTTGCACTGTGGGTAAGAAAAGCCTCCGAATATATTCAGAAAAGAAAAGTACAGCAGTGCAAAGAAATGGTTAATACCCAAATCAACACTGAAAAAGAAATAACACAGCAAAAAATTGATGAGCAGTTAAAAAGAAAGCCTAAAACAGAAATTCCTCAAGAGGCGGAAATACAGCCGGCTAAACTTGAAGAGGATGACAGCACCAATAAAAATTTAGATATTTTCTATGCTCCGCCAAAAGAGAATGCTGTTCCGGAAAATTCTACATCCGGCGTTTTTGATAACATTTTAGAAAATTCTATGAAATCCCCGCAGACAGAACTATCTTTCAAACCGAGTCCTTCTATAAAAAAAGACAGTGCATTTTTGAATTATATAAGCGCAAGAAAAGTTGAAAGAAAAATTGATTATCTTTTACTGACTGCATACTACTTTACTCAATACGAGCAGAAACCGCGTTTTACGCTCAAACAGCTTAATGCAAAATTAATGCAGAATATAGCTGTAATCATTGACCATAGTGTTTTACAGGAAGCTATCAATCGTGATTATATTGAGTGTCTGCCTGATTTAACAGGTTTAGTCGGGGCTTCTGAATACAGATTAACAGCATACGGCGAGAAAGTGCTTTTGGATGAATAAAACCGTTGCAGTTGCATTGTCAGGCGGAATCGACAGCAGTGTTACAGCCCTGCTTCTTAAACGGCAGGGGTATAATGTTATCGGTGTAACCGCCAAAATGACGGATACAGAAGAGTCGGAACTGGTTATAAGAAATGCCGAAGCCGTTGCTAAAAAGCTGGAAATTCCGTTTTATCCGGCGGATTTGACTAATATTTTTAAAGAAAAAGTTATAAACTATTTTGAAAATTCGTACAAAAGCGGAGAAACTCCGAATCCCTGTATTATGTGCAACAAATATGTAAAATGGGGAGAACTGTTTAATTTTGCACTGGAAAAACTCGGCGCCGAATATATGGCAACCGGACATTATGCCAATCTGAAAAAAGATGGGAATTTCTACAAACTTTATCCTGCATCAGACGAGCATAAAGACCAGTTATATTTTCTTTTCTCGCTCAGCCAAAATCAATTAAGCAGAACGTTGTTCCCGCTGGCTTCCCTTAAAAAGGATGAAGTCAGAAAAATAGCCTTTGATAATGACCTTCCGAGCAAGTCATCAAAAGAAAGCCAGGATATATGTTTTATAAAAGCGCCCATGACGGCAAAAAAATACTTAAACAACATTCTCCCGCCAAGACGCGGTGATTTTATAGACAAAACAACAGGAAAAAAACTCGGAGAACATGACGGTTTCTGGCAATATACAATCGGACAGAGAAAAGGTATAGGAATTGCATCGCCGGAGGCATTGTACGTTACGGGTATTGATGCTCTAAATAACATTGTATATGTAGGTTTTAACCAAGAGCTTTATTCGGATAATTTAATATTAAAAGATATAAATTGGAACTATCCGCAGGACAAAAAGGCTTTTGAAGCTCTGGTAAAAATAAGATACAACATGCACTCAGCTCCGGCGGAGATAGAAATTAACGGCACAGAATGCACAATAAATTTCAAAGCCCCTGTATCAGCCATTTCCAAAGGGCAAGCATGCGTTTTATACGACATTAACGACGGGCATCTTCTCGGCGGGGGATTTATTTAAGAGGTGTCTTTACATTTTGTTATAATAATTGTATGATTATTATAGATTGGAGGAATTTTGGCAGAGAAATTCAAAATACAAGGCGGAGAGACTCTTAAGGGCGAAGTTTCTATAGGCGGAGCCAAAAATGCCGTACTTAAACTTCTTGCTGCCACTATTCTTGTTAAAGGCAAAACAAAAATCTATAATGTCCCGCGCCTAACAGATGTTGATATAATGCTGAATGTGCTTTCTGACTTAGGTGCTTCTTATATTTATGATAAAGAAGAGAAGTCTGTAGAAGTAGACGCTTCTAATATTACATCTATTACCGCTAAGTATGAGCTTGTAAGTAAAATGCGCGCCTCATTTATAATTCTCGGCGCTTTGATGTCCCGCTGTAAAGAGGCAATTGTTGCACTTCCTGGAGGATGCGCAATCGGAGAAAGACGGGTTGACTTTCATATCAAAGGGCTTGAGGCTCTCGGGGCAAAAATTAAAATAGAAAACGGATATGTCCATGCAAAAGCTTCTAAATTAACGGGTACTGATATATATTTGGATATACCGTCAGTAGGAGCTACAGAAAATTTAATGCTGGCAGCAATTTTGGCAGATGGTGCTACCAGAATACAGAATGCCGCACAAGAGCCGGAAATTGTTGATTTAGCAAACTTCTTAAATACTATTGGCGCAGATGTTACCGGCGCAGGCACCTCAGAGATATTAATCAACGGAGTTAAGCCTTCTGACCTGCATTCTGCTGAATATACAACAATTCCTGACAGAATTGAAGCCGGAACTTTTATGGCAGCTGTTGTTGCCACAAAAGGTAAAGCAATACTTAAAAATGTATATCCTGCACATTTAACATTTTTTAACGATAAATTAATCAAAATGGGCGCCAATATAAAGCTTGTAGAACCTACAACCATAGAAGTAAGCTGCAGAAACAGGCTGACATCCATTAACTTTGTAACCCAGCCATATCCAGGATTTCCAACAGATTTGCAGGCAATTGCAATGACACTTCTAACAACTGCAAACGGCGTGGGTATTATTACAGAAAGTCTTTATGAAAACAGGTTTATGCAGGTTCCGGACTTAAGAAGAATGGGTGCAGATATTCATCAAGACAGGAACCATGCAATTATTAAAGGTGTAAAAAATCTTACGGGCGCTACAGTTGCGGCAAGCGACCTAAGAGCGGGAGCCGCCCTTGTTATAGCAGGGCTGATGGCTAACGGAGAAACTATAGTAGAAAAACTGCACCACATTGACCGAGGCTATGAAGAGTTTGAATATAAACTGCAGAAGCTGGGGGCTAAGATATATAGATATGATGATAACGAAGGAGCAGAGTTTAACCAGATTAAAGCTCCAGAAAAGGGGGTAATTAATGAGTCCCGCATATAAAAGATGGTATGACCATGACCCTAAACTTTTGGAAGTTATTGAATTATTAAAGAATTATCAAGACGAGCTGAGAGAGCATGCTGTTGTTTTTCTTGATAAATTAGAACAGAAGGTTTCTAAAGAAGCCCTGGATAGATTTTATGACCTTGTAAAGCCTGTCAACGGAAGCAGGTGGTATGATAAGGATCCCATTATATCTAAAACCGTTGAAATACTAAGAGTAGTTCCGCCGGAAGTGCAGAGTGCATGTGCAGAACGCTTTATTTCTGCACTCAAAGAAATGGGTATAGAATACGAAAGCCCTAATCACAGCTAGAGCTGTGCAGTTTTTTACCCGGCAAGCCGGGATTGGCTCTTGTTTTATTTTTGGGTTTCTTTTTTGCATTGCAATATGAAGTTAAGTTTAGATTTTTTAGTTTTAATTAGGTTTTTTAACATTTCTTTCTCTTTTTTGCGATAAAAAGAGAAAGAAACGTTAGCAAAGAAAGAGAAAAACACAATCGTTTTCTACACCCTTGCGGGTGTGAGACTAAATGGATTTTGCAGGCAAGCCTGCACGTTTTCACTCACTATCGTTATGCTAACGAATAACACGCTCGCGGGGCGCGAGACGCGGTAGTTTAGAGAATTTTCTCTATTTTTTTATATAATAATTTTTGTTTTGCCTGCAACTGCCCGAACTGTTTTACTAAGCTTGAAATAGTCTAAAATTTAGGTTAATATCAAAAGAGAACGTAAACACACCATTATGAAACTAGAGCACGCATCATTTTACGACCAGTTAGTCAGAAATATAAAAAAGCAGAAGAGCTTTACACTGACCGGCTTAACAACATTCAGCCGTCTTTTGCTGTTGGATTATATTTATAAACTTTCCGGCAGAAAAGTTCTTTTTATCACCTCGACAGAACAAGCTTCTTTAAAATATGCATCGGATTTGGAAAGGATATTTGATATAAATGCAGAAATTCTGCCATATCAGAATATTTCGCCATACGAAACCGTCGCAGGAAATTTATATGACTACCAAAAGCAGATTGATATTCTGCTTGCCAAGCCGGATATTGTCATAACTCCGGTAAAAACTCTTCTGGAGAAATTCCCGCATGAAAAATTTTTACGCGAAGAATCCTTCTGCTTAAAAATCGGAGATGAAATTTCTCAGCAAGAATTGCTTAAACGTTTGATAAAACTTGGCTACAAACGTTCTACAATGGTTTCTGATATTGGAGAATTCAGCATAAGAGGCGATATTTCAGATATATATTCTCTGGATGAAAACCCTGTCAGAATAGAATTTTGGGGTGATGAAATCGTAGATATAAGATTTTTTGATAATGAAACCCAAAAGTCTATAGATAAAATTAAAGAAATAAACATAAAACCTCTGTATAAATTTGTGCTTGGGGATAACCCGCCTTCTGAATTCCCGCCCGAACTAAAAGAGCAGGTTCAGAATGAAGGATATTTTGAGGGTATAAATGTTTACCAATCTTATTTTGAAAGTGATTTTGCAAGTATTCTTGATTATTTTTGCGAATATATTATTGTTATTGACGAGTACGCGGAAGTTTCTTCCAAATTTCAGCAGATAGATGATAATTTTATAAATTCATATAACGAAGCACTCAAGACCGGTCACATATATCCGCTAAAAGAAATCAACCACTTTACGCATGCTGAAATAATTCAAAAAACGGCGGGTATGCAAAAAATAAGCTTAAACAATTTTCTTTCTGATGAAAACAACGAAGTTATTGATATTGACTCCAGAAATGTTCAGATTTTTGATGCTGATATGGATAAAACAGCACTCTTTTTAGATGAGCATAAAGGCTGGCAGATAACTATAGCTACGGATTTTCAAGAACGGGTAAAAGAAGTTTTAACGGAATACGGGCTTTTTGAAATTAAATATATAAGAAATGTAACCTGCCAGGGAACAGAAATTCCGGACGGAAAAATACTTTTATTAACGGATAGAGAACTCTTTAACAAAAGACAGAAAGAGATTCCGGCGAACAGAAAAAGACATTACAAAGAAAAAGCCGAATATATCGAAAATATTAATGACATAAAAGCCGGCGAATATGTCGTTCATTCTATACACGGGGTCGGAATATATCAGGGATTAACAAAACAAGAGTTTGACGGACAGTTAAAAGATTATTTGACCATTGAGTACGCAAATAAAGATAAACTGCACATTCCTGCCGAACAAATAAATATGCTCTGCCGTTACCGCGGATCCGGACAGATTAAACCAAAGCTTTCCAGAATGGGCGGAAGCGACTGGGAAAATACTAAAACAAGAGTAAAAAAAGAAGTTGAAACCATTGCCTATGATTTACTCAGACTTTACGCCCGAAGAAAAATGAAAGAAGGCATACAATTCGCGCCGGATTCTCCTTTACAGCTTGAAATGGAAGATACTTTTGAGTACATAGAAACTCCGGATCAATTAAAAGCCATTAACCAGATTAAAGCAGATATGGAAAGCGCCAATCCTATGGACAGGCTTGTATGCGGAGATGTCGGTTTCGGCAAAACAGAAGTTGCAATGCGCGCAATGTTTAAGGCTGTAACGTCTTTAAAACAGGTAGCCGTAATTGTTCCGACAACAGTGCTTGCTCTTCAGCACTATCAGACCATTTCAGAGAGGTTTAAGCCGTTCGGGATTAATGTAGAACTTCTCTGCCGTTTCAGAAGCGCAAAAGAAAGAAAAGAAACTTTAAAAAATCTTGCAACAGGCAAGTGCGATGTCGTAATCGCAACCCACAGCCTTTTACAGGATAATGTTTTATTTAAAGATCTCGGACTTTTAGTAATTGATGAAGAACATCGTTTCGGAGTAAGGCACAAGGAGAAATTGAAAGAATTCCGCGAAAATATTGATATAATATCAATGTCGGCAACTCCTATTCCGAGAACCCTTTATATGTCGCTTTCCGGAATCAAAGATATTTCTGTAATCAACACACCTCCGCAGAACAGACTTCCTATTAAAACATATGTCGGGGAATACAATGAGCAGATAGTCAAAAATGCGATAATAAATGAGCTGGACAGGGACGGGCAGGTATTCTATTTATACAACAGGGTCGAAACAATAGAGGAATTCAAGCTTGAACTGCAAAAGCTTGTACCAAATGCCAGAATTGCAGTCGGGCACGGACAGTTAAGCGAAAAACAGCTGGAAGATGTAATAATAGGGTTTGATAACCACGAAAGCGATATTTTATTATGCACAACAATTATAGAAAACGGGCTGGATATACCTAATGCTAATACAATCATTATCCACGAAGCTGATAAACTAGGGCTTGCACAGCTTTACCAGCTGAGAGGCAGAGTCGGAAGAAGCGAAAAACAGGCTTACTGCTACTGTTTATATAAAAAGAACAAAGAACTCTCTCAAGAAGCAACAGAAAGGCTTAAGGCAATAAAAGAATTCACCACTCTTGGAAGCGGGTACAGAATTGCAATGCGTGATGTTGAAATCAGAGGCGTAGGGAATATTTTAGGCACCAAACAGCACGGTCATATGGTTAATGTCGGATTTGATACGTACTGCCAGCTTCTGGAAGAAACTGTTAACGAGTTAAAAGGAGAAGCTGTTAAATCCTCTAAGCCTGCAATTGTTGATATAAATGTAACAGCTTATATTCCGGATGAGTGGGTCGGCTCTGAAGAACAAAAAATGATTGAGTACAAGCGCCTTTCTGATGTTAAAAACGAAGTTGAGCTTAACTATATCGTTTCAGAGTGGAAAGACAGATTCTCAAGAATACCTGATGAAGTAGAAAACCTTATAAAATTAATAAAAATAAGGCTTCTTGCGACAGAATGCGGACTTTCCATAATAAGAGAAGCAGGCTCTGATATTAGAATTTATACGCCGTTCACGCCTTATGAATGGAACATCATAAAGCAGGGAATGGATAAAAATATACTAAGAAAAATTAAGTTTACGGTTGCGCCTAAAAGCTGTCAAGACGGCAAATCTATACTGCTGATAAACAATCAGAATATGAGCTTTGATGAAATATTTGAACTTCTTTCCGCGCTCTTTTATTACATAAAAGAAACCGTTAATAAATATGCAGGACAGCATCAAGAATAAAATTAATTTAATAAGCTTCACTATAATAAAGCTCGTGAATAACCTCAATAATTTTATTCAAGAAATTTTTATACTTAATTCTGTCTGCAGAGCCGGATAAAACAATATCAGCCTGTGTTTTGCACGGACGTATATAAATTTCTGCCTTTTCACTTGCATTCTTATAAATAATATCTGCTGAATCGCCTAAATCGCGCTCTTTTGCTCTGACATAGAAACGTTCTTTTTTTATTTTTTCATCTATATCAACATAAATTTTGAAATCAAACGCATCTTTTACTTTGTCCGTAAGCGTGAATAAACCTTCTGAAATAATAATTTTAGAAGGTTTAGCCAATGTATAATTATCAAAACGTTTTGCCGTTCCGCTCATATCATATTTAGGAAGGTATGTTTCTTTGCCGGAAAGCAGTTCTTTTATATGCTTATGCATCAATTCCAATTCCAGAGCCTGTGGAACATCCAAATCATAATTTTTTGCAAATTCCGAAAAACTGCCTGCAGCTTTAACCATCTCTGAGCGGTCATAATAATAATCATCAGTATTTACGCGTGTAATCACGTCAGTTATATTAAATTCTGATGCAAAAGATTCAATAGTATCAATCAAATCCATTGTAATAGTAGATTTTCCGCTTGCAGTCTCGCCGGCAATCCCGATAGAAGCAGGCATCTTTATTCTGCCGGATAAATATGCAGCAATCTTTTTGATAACAAAAGGTGAATAACTGACCAGAATAGAACCCTCTGCTCTCATTTCATTCTCAAAAACTCTCTGCAAATAACGCTCTATTTCATCACATAACGTTGTTGGTTTTGTTATATTTTTTTGTGATGTTGTTATATTCTGCATCATATAAATCATTTCCTTTGTTCTATTATACACAATTTAAAACAAAAGAAAAGATTTTATTGCCAAGGCTAATCGAAAATTTTACAATTAGTAACACTATAATATTTTTCTTAAATTTTCTACCATTTTATCTGCCGTTGGCAGGCGCTTTAACACCTCTCCGACAGAAAGAGTCTTAACATCCGCTTCAAATCCTTCCGGAAGAATTTTACAATTTTTCAGCGCAAAAGGAACTAGTTTCTTTTCGCCCGGATTAAGAACCCTGTTTTTAGCAAAAATTATATCAAAATAACTTGCAAGAAAAGCAGCACACCTATGGTTAATGCTTACAAAATCATTGCGCTCTACTGCTGATGCTATTTGATCTCTATAGGAAAATAATGCATCCTTTAAGTAAGCAAAATTTTTCTTTATTATATTTTGGGCAAGTTTTTCCGGATAAGGAGTATCCACCCTCTTTTTTACCCCTTCTAACCAGCCGTTTTTGTCATACAGCACCTCTGTTTTTTTTATATTATCAACAAAGCAGGTTGTATAGCCTAAAGATGCATTGCACTCTTCCCAGACCCATTTTATATTGCCCTCTATAAAAGCAGGGTTGCGATACATTATATCAATGGGCTTTCCTGTTTCCCTTAATACAAATGTATCCCCTGTTTCAAAATAATGATTATCGATTTCCGGCTTATCTGCGTATTTTTCGGCAATCTTACGCCTTTCATCAACCGGAGGCTCTGATTTTCCATAAATATAGATATCATAGTCTGATTTATTATCGGCAGTATTAGCTGTAGAAGATCCCCCAAGCCCGATTGACTCGACTTCTTTCAAAGTTTTATAATGTTCTATCATTTCCATCAAAATTTCATGATTACGGTTTATTTGCATACACACCACCCTTAATTATGATATAATATTACTTAACTGATATGGGAGTATTATATGTCAAAAACATTAATTTTAATAGATGGACACGCATTAGCATACCGCCAGTTCTTTGCGCTTGAAAGAACCGGAATGAAAAACAGCGAAAATCAGCCGACCTGGGCTGTATACGGGTTCTTTAAAGCTATTTTTGACTTGCTCTCTAAAATTCATCCCGACTATATTGCCGTTGCTTTTGATGTCGGAAGAAGAACTTTCCGAACCGAAAAATTTGAAGAATATAAAGCTAACAGAGAAGCTATGCCCGATACTATGAGAAGCCAGCTAGGCATTATATGCGAAGGGCTTGATGCTTTTGATATACCTATGATTACAAAAGAAGGCTTTGAAGCTGATGACATTATCGGAACAATTTCTAAAACCGCATCGGAAAACGGACATCATACTTTAATTCTTACAGGCGACCAGGACAGCTTTCAGCTTATTGACAAAGACGGAAATGTAAAAGTCCTTATCCCCTCTAAAGGCGAACTAATTGAATATGACTGGAATAAAGTTTATGAAAAGCTTGGAGTTTATCCGGATCAGGTCACTGATTATAAGGGATTACGAGGAGACACTTCCGACAATATTCCGGGGATTAAAGGCATAGGAGAGAAAACCGCGCAAAAACTCCTTAACAGATACAAGCATCTAGAGGATGTACTTGCAGATTGCGAAAATATTCCGGAAAAAGCGGTTAAACAAAAAATTTGCGAACAAAAAGACATTGCTGTGCTCTCTAAAGATCTTGCAACGATTATTAGGGATGTAGAATTGGATTTTAATATTGATACTGCATCAGTCACACTTCCCAAAATAGAAAATGTTTCGGCTTTCTTAAGGAAAATGCAGTTCTATACTTTTATCAAAAATATTGATAAAATACTTGCTTCATTCAACGGTAAAGGTAATGAACAAGTTCAAAACCTAAGCTTATTTACACAGCCTCAAACGGCAGACGGTATCCAGCAGAATTTATTCTCCCAAGCCATCAAAAATACAGTAGAAGACAAAAATTTGGAATACACAATTGTTGATGAGAATAACAGCCAAGAAATTATAAATAAAATATCAAATAGCGAAAGGATTGCAATAAAATGGTACTCTAAAGATGAGGCTATAACAGGCTGTTCTGTTTCTGACGGAGTTGAGAACTTTTATTTTTCAGACAAATTCACCGTTGAATTGAAACCTGTTATAGAAAATCCTAATATTAAGAAGATAGGCTATGATGCAAAGTCTGACTATCATCTTCTTTTAAATAACGGCTTTTCTCCTAAGGGCTTAGAGTATGATGTGCTTCTGGCAAGTTATGTAAAAGACCCTAACCGCAAACATACGCTTGAAGCACAGGCGCTTGATTTTATTAATCATATTATGACAACACCGGACGGAAGCGAAAAGTTTTTCTGCGATGAAGCTTATACAATATTTAAGCTTTATGAATACTGGATAAAAAATCTTGATGAAAAAGAGCAGAAGCTTGTTCGGGATATTGAAATTCCGCTTACAATAGTGCTTGCAAAAATGGAGCATACCGGCGTTGCTATAGACTGCGGTTATTTAAAAGAACTTTCTTCTTATATGACAGAAAAACTTGCGGAACTTGAAGATTTAATTTATCAGCTTGCTGGCGGACCTTTTAATATTAATTCTCCAAAGCAGGTTGCAGAAGTTCTATTTGACAAACTGGAATTAAAAACAAATAAAAAGAAGAAAACCCGCTCTACAAGCGCGGAAGTTCTGGAAGAGCTTGCGCAGGAATACGAAATCTGCGATTATATCTTACAGCACAGAAAATTTTCCAAGCTAAAATCAACCTATACAGATGTTTTGCCGGCTCTTATAAGCAAACGCGACGGCAGAATTCATACAACATACAATCAAGCGCTTACCGTAACAGGACGTCTTTCATCTTCCAATCCGAACCTGCAGAACATTCCGATAAGAACAGAGGAAGGAAATAAAATCCGCTCAGCATTCTGCGCGATGGATAAGGAAAATTCGCTTATACTTTCTGCGGATTATTCCCAGATTGAACTAAGACTTCTTGCTCACGTATCAGAGGACGAGCATTTAATTCACTCCTTCACCTCCGGCGAAGATATACACACAATGACCGCATCGAAAGTTTTCGGCGTCGGGCTGAATGAGGTTACCAAAGAGATGCGAAGACGTGCTAAAGCCGTTAATTTCGGCATTGTATACGGTCAGTCTAAGTATGGTTTAGCCAAAAATCTCGGGATTTCAAACAATGAGGCTCAGGAATTTATTGACAAATACTTTGAAACATATCCTAGGGTAAAAGAATATATGAATTATGAAATTGATTTTGTTAATAAACACGGATATGTAGAAACAATATTCGGGCGTAAAAGATATCTGGCATCCGAGCTTCACAGCTCAAATTTCCAGATAAGAGAATTCGCCCAGCGCGCCGCAATCAATCAACCGCTTCAGGGTACTGCCGCGGATTTGATTAAAATGGCTATGATAGATGTTGAAAAAGAGCTTGAAGCAAAAAAACTCAAAACAAAAATGATAATGCAGGTTCATGATGAACTGGTCTTTGAAGTTCCAAAGGATGAGCTTGAAACGGTAAAAGAACTTGTTTTAAAATGTATGGAACTAAATCAGCCCCTAAAAGTGCCTCTTGAAGTTGATATCAATTATGGTTCCAGCTGGAGAGAAAATTAAGTTTTTCAAGTTTTACGACAATAAAAAGGAGAGAAGAGTGGAAGCTTTAATCTACATGTTTAAAGACAGCAAATTATGGCAAAAGGCTTTAATGTACTTTACGTTTTTATATCTTGGCGTATTCTGTACAGACTCTGCCAAAATTCTGGCAGGACCAAACGCTGATTTGGCATATATATGGATTTTCCTTGCCGGTATTGTTCTAATGTGCATACCGTATGGTTATTTTGCCCTATGCGTAAAAGGTCTGGCTGAACAAAAAACAAATTTTGTACTGCCTGCTTTTAGCCTTAAAACAGCATTTACCGCCGGAGTTAAATATTCTATAGCTCTCTTTTTAATAATGATTTTGTATGGCGCCTTATGCTTGTTCGGAACACTGCTATTTTACGCTGTCAGCATTTTTAGTGTTGCCAAATTACCGCCTCTTTGTTCATATATATCAATAGTACTGGGATGCGCGATATTAGCCTTATTGATAATTGTGCCATTTTTGCTGTTTTGTGTATATGCAGTGGCTTTTAATTGGATATTTGCAAATACACATTCATTATTGTCATTTTTTCAATTTAAAAAGGCAACAAAACTTATTAAACAAAATGTATCCTTATACGCTAAAGCTTTTGGCATCTTCATTGCTGTAACAATTGTAATCGGCTGCATTGGTCTAATATTACATGATTTATTAACAGGTCTTTGCGGATTAGCATTGTATACATTTTTAACAGTACTTTTAAGCACATACGGCATGTTCATAAATGCTTTTTTGACCGCAAAAGCCATTGAGCCTCAAGAAGATTTATAATTATTATTCATACCTTAAAGCATCAATCGGGTTAAGAAGCGAAGCCTTGTATGCCGGATAATATCCAAATCCCACGCCTACAAGTCCGGAAAAGCCCAGAGCCAAAACTATTGAAAACAAAGAAATTGATATTGTCATAGACGGCGCAAATACGGTTATAAGATAGGAGCCTATAATTCCGGCAACAACCCCTATCAATCCGCCAATCATAGACAACAGGAACGATTCTACAAGGAACTGCCACCTTATATCATTTACTCCCGCGCCGATTGCCATTCTGATTCCGATTTCTTTTGTTCTTTCTGTAACTGATACAAGCATAATATTCATAATGCCGATTCCGCCGACAAGGAGAGATACAGAAGCTATAGACGCAAGAAGAACCGCAAATGTCTGAACCGTAGATTTCATCCTCTCTTGAAATTCTGCAGAATTTCTGACTTCAAAATCGTTCTCTTGATTTTTACCTATATGGTGTCGTGCTATCAATATCTCATTTATATCTTCAATTGTTTCATCCAAAGTATCCGGGTCCTGCCCTTTTATAACAATCTGGCTGACTGTCCCGGGGAAATCCGTACCGAAAACTTTCTTTTGCGCAGTTGTTATGGGAATAAAAAGTAAGTCATCCTGATCAAACGGACCTGATTGTCCTTTAGTTTTTAAAAGACCAATTACCTTAAATGGAATATTTCCGACTCTAATAACTTTATTAATGGGATCAACATCCCCGAACAATTCTGCTGCAATTGTAGAGCCGATAATTGTCACTTTTGCGCTGTTTTGCAGGTCTTCTGGTATAAACCCGCGCCCCATTTCCATTTCATAATTTTTGATATACAAATACGCCGGTTCAACACCATAAACAGTAGTTGACCAGTTCTGGTTTCCGTAGGTTAACTGCTGGGTCTGAGAAGACATTGTTGAAATTGCAAGAATTCCGCGTGCCATCTTTTTAATAGCAAGGGCGTCTTTAGATGTCAGAGTAGGCTTTGTTCCCATACCCATATGAACACCACCGGATTTTGCAGAAGCAGAACGCACTGTCAAAATATTTGTCCCCATTGCTTCCATATTTTCAGTAACTTTTTTGCTGGCGCCTGTTCCGACAGCAAGCATAATAATTACCGCGCTTACACCTATAATAACCCCAAGGCTTGTAAGCGCCGAGCGGAGCATATTCACCCGCAGAGAATTTATTGCCATTTTTAAAGTCGATTTAAAATCTAACATTACTTCTCTATAAACAATGTTTCGCAAATATTTGTCTGAGGAACATAATCATACTCAGGCATTGAAATTTTATTAATAATTTTTGAGCGTTTTTTACGGAAAAGCATATCAATAAATGCTTCTAGTCTTGTAATAAATCCCGCTTCTCCGGTGTGTTCATCAATTGTCAGTGAAAGTATCGGCTTGCCTAATTCTTTTGCTTTTCTGGCAATTCTTTCAACCATCAGAGAATCCGGACCGCACCCGAAAGCATTAAGTGTGATTATACCGTCAATTTTATTATCTTTCAAATAGTGTCCTGCGGTACCTGTCATTTCGTATTCATTTGCCCAGTAGCGTTTTTGTCCGAGAGAAGCAATACCTTCAGCCATCTGTTCGTCTGTAAGCTGAAGTGACGTAAATACTTTTACATCCATTTTTTCCAGTTTCTCAAAGATTTTCATGCAGGCTCTGTCATCATAAATATTGTACGCGTGTGATACGAGAGCAACATTTATCGGAGCAGAATTTGAAGGATTTTCTATAAATACTTTGCCTTGAAGTGCATAATTTAAAGCTTTTTTGTAGCTCATACCGGAACGCATCATAACAAGAAAATTGTTATAAACTTTCCAGCCCTGCTTTGAAGCCTTTTTTATATCGTCAATGTTTGTTATACCAAAAGGTTTAACAGCTTCTTCAAGAAACGCATACAAGCCTTGATGTTTTTGTGATTTATCAAGAGTTGGTTCTATTATATTAATATCGCCTTTTATAACATTTCTGACCAAATCCGGTAAGCCTCTGATTTTAGAGCAGTTATAAATTTTTGGTGCAATAGATTGAAGCGACGGAACGAAAATATTCTTTACACCTTTTTTCAATAGGTTAAGAATATGCCCCAAATAAATTTTTATAGGAAGACATGTTTCTGTCACAACAAGTGCTGATCCGTCAGACATAGTCTGTTTTGTCGTAGGATCAGACAATATAATTTTTATTCCTAAACTTGTAAAAAATCCATACCAGAACGGATAGTTATTATAAAATGACATACCCCTTGGAATACCGATAACTAATTCTTTTGTATTTTCCATGAAAACCTTTTCCTTCTTTGTACATTCTATTCTATGATACAGCGAAATAAACTATTTGTCACGGAAGTGTGTTGAAATGTTAAGAGTGATTGTAATACAAAAGATATTTTCAGCGGACTGGCAAAAAATATTTTTACGGGTTTTATATCAGTATGAGGATATTGCCAATTACATTATCAAAAACAAACCAGCCCTGCTTTAAATCAGAAGCCGGCATAAAAAAGACCATCCCGACAGAAGATGAGTTTGTAAAAAGTACGGGTTCGCTTGATATAGCAAGGCTCAAGCTTATTGGGATAAAGCATTTCCGCCTTATAGATTCCAATTCCATAAGGGGAGTAACTCTTGCAAATCAAAGAACTTCAATACTTACGGAACTGAAAGAATGCGGTATCAATACAATTGTCGATTTACGCTCTGAAGGCGGAGAAAACTCAAAATACGCTGAAGCCTGCAGAAATAACGGATTAAATTATGTTAATTTTAAGTTAAAAATAAATATGCCGATTTTTAATATCCCGCTTTCTTCTAAATTATCAATAGGTGAAAGACAAGCTGAAATAGAACATTTTATTCAAAGACTGCCGGAATTTTTTAATATTATGGATAAAGGGAAATACTATATGGCTTGTCTGCTTGGGCTGCATAGAACAGATTTGGCAGTTGTTCTCAATTACTTGATAAATCCTAATGAACCCAAAACCCCGCCTATTTTATCGCATATGTATATGAAAGAAGAAACAAACTTTACTAACAAATATATCGGCGCGATGAAAAATCTGCTGAAGAATATAACCCCGATGCATAAAAAACAGCTGGGACTTCCGGAAGAATTTAACACAATTTTTGATGCCAGAATTTTAAAATTAAGGCTCATGAACGGGCTGTTAAAATAAAGCTGATTTTTCTACCGGTATTTTTGCAAGTCATACTGTGTATGATATAATTGCGGTATGAAGATTTTAGGCATAGACCCCGGAATGGCTATTGTCGGCTACGGGATTATAGAAGCAGAAGATGACGGGATTGAGCTTATTACATCCGGTTCAATCCAGACCGATAAAAAATTATCTGATTCAAAGAGGCTTCTTGAGATTTATAACGATTTGACTACAGTTGTAAACAAATACAAGCCGGATTGCGCTTCTGTCGAGGAACTATTCTTCTTTAAGAACCAAAAAACAGTGATTCCGGTAGCAGAAGCAAGAGGGGTTATTTTAACGGTTCTGGAAAAATTTAATATTCCGGCATACAGCTATACTCCGATGGAAGTCAAGCAGGTTTTAACCGGCTACGGCAGGGCTGAAAAGAAAGAAGTTGAACAGATGGTTAGAATTGCTCTCAAGACAGACAAACTGCCTAAACTGGATGATACAGTGGATGCAATTGCAATTGCAATCTGCCATTCAAGGAATATTATATAATGACAAATTTTGATTTCTTAAAAAAAATAGATAATAACTTGTATGAAATTATTACTGAAGCCGAAAAACTATACACTTCAGAGTTCTTTGAACAATGTATAACGCAGACGAGAAGATTTGGCGAGCAGATGTGCAAAAATATTATGGCTGATAATTACCGATTTGACGAAAGCTTTGACAATATGCTTGCCACAATGAAGGATAAGGCGCATTCCATACCGGAAAAAGAGTTTATTGACGATTTGTATTTCCTAAAAAAGCAGGGAAATATCTCTGTTCACTCTTCTACAGTCAAACGTGACGGAATTCTTGCTTTCGAGTGTCTGCAGAGGGCTTTTGAAGCCTCAATAAATTATGCGGTTTTATATAAAAAAGGAAGCAGGACAATTTTAAAAAAGCAGTATGATGTAAATCTTCTGATGACAGGCAAACCTTCTTTAAGAGAAAAATATCAAGAAAAAAGACAGGAAAAAGGGCAAAAGAAGATACAAACGCAAAAGAAAACAGCAAATAAACCAAAGCAGTCATACACAATGAAAACATCTTCCAAAAAGAAGAAACCTGTTTTTTGGATTTTTACGGGTATCTCTGCGATAATTTCAGCAATAATGCTTCTTGCTATATTAATTTTAACCCTTTAATATTAAAAATAAAAAGCCAATAACCGGCGGGATTGCTTTGAGCCAAGCGCCCTCTTAAAAACTTGGCGTAAAACGCTAAGCTCAGCGTCTTTCAGTGGCTCATAAGAGCCGAAAAAACTCTAATTTCTCATCTCTAATTTTTCGCTTCACCCTTCACCAAAGTATATGAGATTCTTCGGACTCACTAAGCTGTTGTTTTCGTCCTCTGAATGACGTTTTGTAGTCTAAACGCCAAGTTTAGCGCACTCCCTCTCCTAACAGGAGAGAGCTGGGGTGAGGTGTCATCAGTCCCATATCTAACCAAACATCCTCGCCAGAACGCAGTACCTTACCGCATCTTTAGCAAAAATATGAAGCCGTCAGCATTTTAATCAACTGAGAAAATATCTTTCAAATCTTCCATAGTCAGAGATTTTGTAATATTTCTGTCTATAGATACTACGCTGTCAACAAGGTCGCGCTTGCGTCCCTTAATCTTTTGAATTTTTTCTTCAACAGTGTTTTTAGTAATAAGTCTGTAAACAAATACTTTCTTAGTCTGTCCGATACGGTATGCTCTGTCAGTAGCCTGGTCTTCAACCGCAGGGTTCCACCACGGGTCGTAGTGGATTACATAATCCGCGCCGGTCAAGTTCAAACCTGTACCGCCGGCTTTTAAGCTTATCAAGAATATCGGAATGTTCGGGTTATTATTGAAGTTCTCAACAGCTGCTTGACGGTCTTTTGTCTTACCGGTTAAGTACTCATACGGAATGCCTTCTCTTTCCAGCCAAGCCTTGATAATATCAAGCATATCGACAAATTGGCTGAATAAAAGCACTCTGTGTTTTTCTTGAATAATCTGTTCAAGCATACCCTTTAAGTATTCAAACTTACCGGACTTCATGACGCCTTTAACATGCTCTTTGTCGTATAGTTTCGGGTGACAGCATATCTGACGGAGCCTGAGAAGTGCTGAGAAAATTGACATTCTGCTCTTTTCAAGACCGTTAAGTTCAATGCTCTTGAACAATTCTTCTTTTGTACTGTCAAGTACTTCAAGATAGAAATCTCTCTGTTCGTCTGTAAGTTCGCAATATGCCATATTTTCGACTTTATCCGGCAAGTCTTTCGCAACATCCCTCTTCATACGTCTTAATATGAACGGGAAAATCTGGAGTTTCAAACGTTTTTCAACCGTCTTATCCTGTCTTTCCATAATCGGCGTAACGTATCTGTAATTAAATTCCGCAACGTTAAACAAAAATCCAGGCATAAGAAAATCGAATACAGACCACAATTCTTCAAGCTTATTTTCTATCGGCGTACCGGAAAGAGCAAGCTTATGGTCTGATTGAAGCTCTTTTACTGTCTGTGCAGTCTGTGATATTGCGTTTTTGATATTTTGAGACTCATCTAAAATAATGTACCTAAAATTATATTTCTTAAGTTTTGCAATATCGCGTCTTACCAGAGCGTAGCTTGTAATAACAATATCGTATTCCGGAATATGTTTAAACAAATCTTTTCTGTCCGCCCCTGTAAGCTTTAAACAGGTTAAATCCGGTGTAAATTTTTGAATTTCAGCTTCCCAGTTAAATACAACCGTAGTCGGAGCAATAACAAGAGTTGTCTGCGGACCGTCGACCTCTTTTGCTTTCTGCAGAAGGCTCAAAGCCTGCAGGGTTTTACCAAGCCCCATATCATCCGCAAGAATACCGTTTAAGCCATACTGATACAAGAACCACAACCAGTGGAAACCTTTAATCTGATATTCTCTGAATTCCGCATTCACGCCTTTAGGGATTTCTACGCCGTCAGAAGTTGTAGAGAACGTAGAAATCTGTTCCCAGAATTTTTGGAACTTTTCACTCATTACGAGTTCAAAACCCTGGTTCTGCAATTCAGTAATCAAACCTACACGGTATGTTTTAACCAAAAATTTGTTTTCATTATTTCTGTATGCATCAAAAGAGTTAAATGAACGCATAATCTGATAAATATTCTGCGCCGGATATTCTACAAACCCTAAACTTCTTACACGTGCATACTTTTCACCGCTTTGGATTGTTTCATATATATCATCAAAATTGATTACTTCTTCACCGACCTGTCCGTATAGCTGTATTTCCATACTGTCGATTGATTCTTCAGAGAAGTCTATCTTTGCACACATCTTGAAAGGTTCTTGCAGAAGCTTGAAGAAATTCATATCGTCGCGTTCTTCAAACTTCCATCCTTCGCCCGCCTGCTGGATGTAGTAATTATAAAAATCTATTGCATTCTCTTTTTCCAGAGCCAGGTTATTTGTCTGCATAGGTACAAACTTGCAGGCAAGAAGCATATTATACGCAAGCTGTTCATGTTCATAATCCCGTTTTATCCAATAGACAAGCCCGTCTTCTTCTTTGCTCTTTACTGATATATAAGGCGATTTGTCTTTACTCTTGGAATACGGAACCCTCACTCCGGAGTAATCAAATTCCAGAGAAGCTTTCAATGACTGGTCATAATCAATGCCCAATGTTACAACATTAAGCGGTGGTTTATGATCAAGAAGCAGTTTTGAAATATTATCCGCAATTGTTACGTTCATAATCTCTTTTAAGTGCGGTAATTCTTCGTAAACAAATTTTCCGCCGTCTGCTTCTTTTAAGTCTGTGAAAGTAGATTTAATGATACTCTGCGGAAGTTCATTCATTGCAATATTAATCGGGAAAATTATATTTTTGTATCTTCCCCATTTTATTTGTCTTGAAAAATATTTAACTTCCTCAAAAGGAATAATACCCTCTTTATCAGGACGGGTCCAGAAAAGTTCCAGAACGATGTTTGTTCCGCCGTTAATAGTGGTTGTTGATACATCCAGATTTAAATCCCAAACATTGTTTGTAAACTGAATTCTCTCCTTAGTCTTTTCATCCAAAACCTCTTCCAGCTCTGCCATCAAAGGGAATACCGGCGCAAATTTAGTTATCGGAATATCATACCAGCCGGCTTTTTTGTCCTGTTTTGATATTTTTAATAAAGTCTGAAACAGGGCAAGTTCAGCTTTTTGTGCGTCATTCAGTTCAAAATTTGGATCCGTCCTCTGAACATCTATTAAGGCTCGCAAAATATTTTCAAGAGAACGTACAATTTTATTCGTAGCTCTATCCCTAACAAGGATAGAGAAGAAATTCTGGCGTCTTTTAGGGTTAAAGTGAAAAATATAGCTTCCTTTAGGAGCCTCTTTTAACGCCGTATCAACATCTGATTTATCGAATTCAACGCCGTATTTTTCATACATCCAGTTCTCGTATGCGCCGTCCTCTATTGCTTTTAAAGCTATTGCAACAGCGTGTTTGCACCATTCTTCTTTTAACGGGCAGTTACAGCGCGCTTCAATTTTATTTTTTTTGAATATTAAATCCGTAACATAAAAGTCCTGGTAGTTTCCTTTTACTTTTCCTTTGTAAAAGTTCTTTTCCGGATAAGCTTCCAGAATCATGTCTTTCTGGTAATACTCATATCCGCGTCTCCAGCTACCGGACGTTGCATTTTTTTTCAAAAAATCATAATTAAACTTAAATTCACTCATGAATGTGAGGTACTCATCCTTTTAGGGCTTTTAAATACTAAAATAGCCGGTCATATTAGACCATCTATAAGGCTCCCAACCTTAAATATATTATTACATAGAATAAATTTTTATGCAAGAGGTGGGATATGGGATTTATAATTTTTGGTTTGATTAGTCTGATATGTGGTGCGTGAAGGGTGAAGGGTGAGGGGTGAGTTAGAGATTCTTCGGCGCTTACGCGCCTCTGAATGACGCCAAATCTGGAAACGTCCTCCCGAATTTCCTCCTAACGCCAAGTTCGGAAGCAAGGTTACTAACCTGTCAAAAACATTTACCCCTATAAATCTAAAAGCGCGGTTACTAAAATACATTTATCCCATTAATCATTGCCGGAAATAAAGTCGGCAAGAATTATGTTGCTGATTAAAACTCCTTTTAAATTAAGTGTATAACCTTCCGGAGTTTTTTCTATAAAATCTTTATATTTTTCAAGGATATCTGCGTATTCTTGCTCAAAATCTACGCTGAAACGTTCTTTTATTCTGGAAACGCTTATCCCCGCTCTTTTTCTGAACCCTAAAAATATTTCTTCTTCTAAACGCTCTTGAGGACTCAAAACGTGTTCTTCTCTATGACTCAGAGGGTTGTTTATATATTCTTCCAGTGTGCAAAAATTTGAGTACCTTATTCCCTTTTCATAACCATGCGCTGAAACTCCGAAGCCGTAATACTCGCCATTATCCCAATAATTGAGATTATGACGGGATTCAAAGCCGGATTTAGCAAAATTGCTGATTTCATATCTTAAAAAGCCGTTTCTTTCCAAAAAAGAATTTATTTCCTCGTACATATCAGCCTGCGCGTCATTATCCGGAATATTTTTGGGAAGATATTTAGGATTTCTGCCCCAAAAGGAATCTTCTTCTATTTTTAATCCATATGTTGAAACGTGCTGAATATCAAGCTCTAAAACTTTTTGCAAATCATTTCTTAAAATCTTAATATCTTGATTGGGAAGCCCGTAAATCAAATCAATGCTTATATTTTTAAATCCGGCATCTTTAGCAAGTTTTACCGCTCGTATAATATCTTGAGAATTATGGCGCCTGCCGATTTGTTTTAGAATTTTATCATCAAAAGATTGGGAGCCGATGCTTAAGCGGTTTATACCTGCCGAATACAAATCTTTTAAATCCTCTGCGTCATCCGGATTTAATTCCAATGTTACTTCGCAATTATCCAGAAGATTAAACCTGCTTATTATTTTTTTCAAGATAGCTGACGGAATTAAAGACGGCGTACCTCCGCCAAAATACAATGTATTTAAAGCTTCTCCTTGATATTTTGCAGAAATTTCACTCAAAAGAGCATCTGCATAACTCTCAATTAATTCTAATTTGTTGAAAGATACAAATGAACAGTACGCGCATTTTGATTTGCAGAACGGTATATGTATATAAACACTTTTCGGCATTACTCATCCAGCTTGATATAGTTTGTATCCCATCTAAGGTCTATATACTTAACTTTTTTATTAAGCATCTTAACCTGCGGAAGCAGGGACGGAATTCTGTGTATTTTTTCAAAAGTTCCGGCATTAAAGCTTCCGAGCCTTATATTAGCGGTCGGAATTTTTACATAAACATCTTTCGGATTTCTATAATCAATATACTCGACAGTTTCTCCGGAATCGATTTCTACTGTGGCTGCAAGTTTTTTGAAATTCTGCACCTTTGCTTTATCCCAGTTTCTGTAATCATCACCGCTTCCGTATGTAATAACCCTTACGGTCTTAAAGTCTTCGCTCAACGGCATATATTCCCGCCCGATGAGTTTTCCGTCCGTTGAGAAAAATGCAATCGGAGGTACATCAATATCCGGAGCTATTGTAACGGCGGGTGTTCTTTCAATAATTATTATTTCTAATCTTGCAGGGAACCAAAATCTTCTTATATATACATCTCTTACAGGTTCCAACTGCATAATGCTCTTTTTGAGATTATCAGTCTTCACCATAAATATCGGCTGGAGGGGAACTTGATTTCTCCTAAGCGCCGAAAGAATTTTCTGCGACGGAACTATTCTGTTATTAACTATTTCTAAAGCCGGGCTTCCGAGATTATCAAAAGCATTGGAATGGAGGCGCCACTGAGGCATTTTAAGGATAAAGAATCCCAGAGCCAGCAAGAATAATATTATAGAGAGCTTCCACAGAACACGAAGCTGGTTAAGACGCCTTTGCGAGCGCCTAATCTGCCTCTGCATTTTTGCCTGCTGAAGGCGTCTGTTCTGGTGATATCTGGGATGCTCTTCATTTGACATTATTTATTCAATCCTGCGCTGTTTAGTATCATTAAAACAAGGTTGTCATAATCAATTCCGCCGGCTTTTGCTTGTGCAGGCAGATCGCTGGTATCAGTCATACCCGGGTTTGTATTAATTTCAAGGAAATACGGCTTATCATCTTTTACCATAAAGTCTACTCTTGAAACTCCGGAACAGCCCGCTGTTTCATGAGCTTCTACAGCATATTTTTGTGTTAATTCATAAGCTTCTTTAGAAAGTCCTGTTGCAGGAACTATAAATTCTGACAGCCCTTTAGTATATTTTGCATCAAAATCATACCATTCGGTTTTTGTTCTTATCTCTAAAATTTCTGTAGCAAAAGCCTTGCCGTCTTTTTCAAGAACTCCTACAGTTACAAAAAAGCCGTCGATAAATTCTTCTATAAGAACATCATCATTATATTTACGAGCTTTTGTAACAGCTTCATACAATTCACCGTCGCAGATAACCTTTGTCATGCCGTAGCTTGAGCCTTCGCATACAGGTTTTACCATCAACGGATATTCAAGATCCATTACTTTTTTTACAGGATCCTCGTACTTATGAACATATACTGATTTAATCAAAGGCACGCTTGAATTTTTTAATACACGTTTTGTATATTCTTTGTTCATACAAATAGCGCTAGACATAACACCGCATCCAGTATAAGGGATTTTCATAATTTCAAGGACGCCTTGAATACATCCGTCCTCGCCGTATTTGCCGTGCAAAGTATTATAAGCGTAGTCAAAACCCTTTAAATCTTCCATTACATTAGGCGTAACATCAACTATCTGCGCATTTTTATATCCTAAGCGGTGTAGTGCGCCAAGGCAGTTTTTACCGGAACGGAGCGAAATTTCGCGCTCTGATGACATTCCTCCGCATAAAACGGCTATTTTTGCATCTTTGTTTTGTATAGTATATTGCATAATTCTTCCTCTTTTTCTGATTTATCGCCGATATAGATTACTTCCGGCTTTAATTCTATTGTGTACATATCTTTTACAGCATTATACATTTTTACCATCAATTCAAGCACATCCAGCGAGGAGGCTCCGCCTTTATTAATGATAAAATTAGCGTGTTTATCCCAGATTTTAACATTCGGCATATCAAAACTCTTTACTCCTGCTTTATCCAGAAGGCGCCCTGCAGAATCGTTCTCCGGATTTTTGAATACGCTCCCCGCATTCGGGAAAGCAAGCGATGGCTGTATTGTTCTTCTGAATGTCAGATTTCTGTCCATCAGCTCTTTTATTTTTTCCTGTTCCTGTTTTTTTAATTCAAACTCCGCAGACAGAAGTATGTATCTTCCTTCATGGAGAATCGAGTGTCTGTATGAAAAATCCATTTCATTATTTTGTTTAAATACAACTTCTTTTGTCTGCTTATCAAACAAACAGCAGGAAACAAGAACATCTGCAATGCATTGGCCGTGAGCGCCTGCGTTCATATAAACAGCGCCCCCGATTGTTCCAGGGAGTCCTATCAAAAATTCCAGTCCGCTCAATGAAACTTCGCAGACTTTTTGAGAAATAAGAGGATCTTTTACACCGCAGTCGGCATAAACTTTTGTTCCTTTTATATCAAAATTTTTCATTTCTGTTGTTATAATTACATTTCCGCTGTAACCGGCTGATGAAAATAAAACGTCAGAACAGCTTCCGAGAACTATGTAATTATCCAGCTCTCTTAGAAGTCCCGTAAATTCTTCAAGAGTTTCCGGCAGATAGAGTCTGCTTACTTTACCGCCTATTTTGAATGTTGTTAAATTTTTAATTTCAAAATTATCTTTTACCTGCAACACAACCTGCTTTCTCTAAATTTTTGCCTAATAAAGTAATACTTCCTGCGCCAAGCCCTATTACGACATCGCCGTCTTTAAGCTTCGGCAGTAGTTTTTCCGCAACATCTTCCATATTTCCGCCGAGATATTCAGCACCCTGCATATCTTCTGCAAATTTTTCTCCGGTTATACCTTCAATTTGCGCCTCAGATGCAGAATAAACATCTGTAACATAAACTTTTCCTGCATTATCAAATGCCTGTTTGAATTCATTCCAGAGCGACTTCAGCCTGCTGTATCTGTGAGGCTGAAAGACTGCAACAATATGTTCTCTGCCGAATTTTAAAGATGCAGAATCCAGCGTCGCTTTAATTTCTGTAGGATGGTGCGCATAATCGTCATATACGGTAATTCCGCCGATGTCGCACACCTTCTGGAAGCGTCTTCCCATGCCGGTAAAATCATAAAAATACTGCGACAATTCTTCTATATTCAATCCGGCTTCATTCAAGGCTGAAACAACCGCAAGAGTGTTATAAACATTATGCACGCCTGCAAGCTGAATTTTCATATCAGCAAGTTTTTTGTTATTATGCCTTATCTCAAAAGTTGTTCCGTCTTTTGAATAATTAATATTGCAGGCTGTATAATCCGCATTCTTTAAGCCGAAGGTTATAAAATCTCCGCTTAAAAGTTCTGTTCCTTCATTATCATTGTTTACAATTATTTTCTTGGATTGTGATATAGCTTGATTAAAAGTCTTAACCAAATCGCTCATACCGTTTTTATAAAAATCCAGATGATCTTCTTCCAGATTATTGATTACAAGAATATCCGGATAGTATTTAACAATTGTGCCGTCGCTTTCGTCAAGCTCTGCTATAAAATATGCGCCGTCTTTATGCTGGGCATTTGTATGAATTTCCGGAATAATTCCGCCGTCAACAAAAGAAGGGTTCAAGCCCGCTTTTTCAAGCACAAAAGATGCCAGCCCGCTTGTAGTAGTTTTACCGTGTGTTCCGGAAAAACCGATAAAGCATTTTCCTGCATCCTGCGAGGATTTAGCAATCTCTTCTAAGAGGTCGGAACGGTGATAAATCTTAAGTCCAAGCTCTTTTGCGCGTATAACTTCCGGATTGTTATCCTTTATGGCACTGCTTTTAATAACAATTGCTTCATCCGGAACATTTTCCGCACTATGACCTATATAAATTTTTGCACCAAGTTTTCTCAGCGGTTCCAAATATTTGCTGTCTGCAATGTCAGAGCCGGAAACAGTATGTCCGTCTTCTAATAAATATTTGGCAAGTCCGCTCATCCCAATACCGCCGATTGCTATAAAATGATATGTTCCCATAACCTCTCCAGTTCTTGAGATTATTATAATATAAATCAAATATCAAGTGCAATAGATTAAAGCCGGTTTAAATAAGTAATTAATTTCCCGCCGTAATTTTTTTGCTTTAGTATCTCAAAACCTTGAAAATCCAGTTTTTGAGAATGCTCAACGATAATAATTCCGCCCTGTATATATTTAAGCACTTCTTCATAGATTCCGCTCATATAAGGAGGATCAATATAAACAACGTCAAAAATTTCATCCGTTTTTCTTATGAGCTTTATGCTGTCGCCCAAGGTCAAATCGGCTTTTAACCCCAGAGTCTCGTAATTCTTTTTTATAACCTGCGACGCTTTTATATTTTTTTCAAAAACCTTAACTTTGCTAAACCCTCTTGATAAAGCTTCCAGTCCCATAACTCCGGAGCCTCCGAACATATCCAGAAAGCTTTTGCCCTCAAAATCTCCCATTATAGAAAAAAGAGTATTAAATATACCCATACGAACCTGCGATAATGTCGGTCTTGCAATACTTGCATCCGGCGCTGAAACTTTTCTTCCCTTATAAATCCCTGCCGTTATAATCATTAATCAAAATCCAGCTTTTCTATTTTCACATTAAAAACGCTTTCAATATCAATACCGTTAAGTATTGTTGTAATCAAATCTTCCGGCGAAAACTTTTCATTAAGTGCCGGTATAAGCCCGAGAACTTTAATATTAGTATACTCTTCTATAACCCGCGGAATAGCATTCAAAAGTGTTTTAGGACAGTCCTCTTTTATATTGTTTATAACTACTCCCCTTATTTCCACTCCCTTTTCCTGCGCAGTATAAATTGAAAGCAGTGTATCATTAATGGAATCTTCTCTTGGAGTTACGACAAATAATACAGGAACCTGCAGTTTTTTTACCATATCTGTTGTTTGAATCCCTGGCGCAAGAGGGCTCAAAAGACCGCCGTCGCCGTCAAGAATTACACAGTCAGCTACGCTTGAAATGCGGGAATATTCATTATTAATAAGATCTATATCTATAAATTCGTTCTCTAATTCAGAAGCAATCAGAGGTTCCATATCCGACTTAAACAGATAAGAAAAATGTGTATCTATATACGGATCAATCGTTTTAACAAAAGTTAAATCCGGCGACTGCATAAACCCGTTATGCTCAATCCCAGCAGTCTGAATCGGTTTATACACACAGGTTGAATACCCGAGGCTCTGCATGGTTGCCGATATCCCTGCTGTTAAAAACGTTTTTCCTTCTTTGCGGTTTGAAGATGTAATATAAAGATTTAACATTATTAAATTCCGTTAGTATATAATCTGTACTGTTATATTTCTTGAACGCTGTTTGTTATCAAAATCCAGCAGAACAACCTGCTGCCATGTCCCGAGATTAAGAAGCCCGTCTTTTAATGCGATATTTACGGAACTGCCTACAAGCGCAGCTCTTACATGCGCATACCCGTTGCCGTCATGCCAGATTTCATCATGATGATATTCCATTCCCGTAGGCGCAATCCTCTCCAGTGCCTCTCTTAAATCCTTGACAAGCCCGCTTTCATATTCTATGGTTGTTATAGCAGAAGTACTGCCCTGTACGGAAACGCAGACAAGTGCATTCTTTAATTCGTGCTGGTATACACAATTCTGCACATGTTTTGTTATATCAATAATATCATTATTTCCCTGTGTATTAATTAAAAAATTCTCATTGATTACCGGCATGGCTTTCTCCTTAGTTACCAGTTCCTATAATTCGATATAATGATGAAGCTTCCTGCACACTCACATTTCCCGTAGGAATAACAAGAACTTCTATTTTTTCAACACGATTAGCGTATTCTATTTCAACTATATCGCCAACCTTTAGCTGTTTAGCAGGCTTGGCACTCTGACCGTTGACCAGCACTCTGCCCATTTCAGAAACAGTATTTGCAACTGTCCTGCGTTTTATTAACCTTGAAACTTTTAAAAACTTATCTAATCTCATAATTCTTTAATAATTTCTTTAACCAGTTTTTTAAATTTATCCTTAGCTTGGTTTGCAGCCTGTATAACATCTGCATGCGATAAACCTACAGTGCTGACACCTGCCGCAGAATTGCAAATGCAGCTCAAGCCTATAACCTTCATCCCTGCCCAGGAAGCAGTAACAGCTTCCGGCACTGTAGACATTCCAACAGCGTCTGCACCTATTATACGCGCCATTCTGACTTCTGCCGGAGTTTCATAAGAAGGACCGCTGAGTGCCATATATACACCTTCTTTAACATCAACGCCGAGCCTGCCTGCAATATTTTTTATTAATTCAACATATTTAGGCGTATACACTTCGCTCATATCTGGAAATCTTTCGCCCATACTGTCGTCATTTGCTCCTATAAGAGGATTAGCACCCATATAATTTATGTGGTCAGTTATTATCATCAAATCAGCCGGTTTAAAATCCGGATTAACTCCGCCGGCAGCATTTGTAACAATCAAAGTTTCCACGCCAAGCTTTTTCATAACTTTAACAGGATATACAACTTTCTGGATGCTGTGTCCTTCATAAAAATGAAATCTTCCCTGCATCATTACGACTTTTTTTCCGCTAATTTCCGCAAAAACAAGTCTGCCTTTATGACCGGAAACTGTTGAGGCTTCAAAGCCCGGAATTTCAGAATACGGAATTGCTTTACTGCAAAACTCGTCTGCGAGTTCACCGAGTCCGGATCCAAGAATAATTCCGATTTCCGGTTTAAAATCTCCTGTCTGCTCCTTAATATACTCTACGGTCTTTTCTAACATCATAATAAATCTCCCGTTTTGTATTTTACAACAAAAAAAATCCCTGCACACTACAGATGCAGGGATTTTTTACAAAACTCAATATCAGAACATTAATCTGAATAATAAGAATCTCTTATTTAATTTTTCGGAAAATTTCTTCAAGTTGGAAACAGTGGCAGAAGTGTCTTCCACAATCTGTTTCAAGCCCTCTTTATCTCCGTCCTCGCCATTGATAGTTTCAAGAGCGGTAGAAACTTCGCACATAGTAACATTCAAATTATCAATAGATGTTTCAATCTTGGTTTTTAAGTTTTCATCTTTCGTCATCTTGTTAACAGATGTTGAGATTTCATTCAAGTTATTCATAACAGCATTCAAATCTTCTCCGAATTCTTCTGCGTCAACAGCTCCTATAATCGGCGTCAGCTGTTTTGAAAGATTTGTTATAGCTTCTGCTGTATCATACATCATCGGTTTGAACTTTTCATCTCCGATAATGCCGTTAATATTTGTTGCCAGTTTGTTGAAGTTTGTAGAAACATCACTCATCATCCATAAAACAGCATCGATATCATTCTTAGAAGTTTCGATGAGTTTTTCAGTCTTAGCAAGCGTTGTTGTTGCTTGAGCCGTAAGTTCTTTGAAGTTTGTTACGGATGCGCGTATCTCAGCTATCATAGAATCATTCAGAAGTTCATTAACAATTCTGTTGGTTTCCGTAAGTGATTCTGCTGCCTTGTACTGCAAATCCATAAAATCAGCAATTCTCATCGGTTCAATAATAGTGTATGGTGATGTTTGCTGAGGATATGGAAGCGGAGTATTATCAAGAGGTGCAATTCTCAATTTTTTTACTCCGTTTTCAGTAACGATTTTACCTGTCATAAAGTGAGGCAGAATAAGCCCGGGCAGGTTTACATAATAATCAACCTTGTAAGCATAATTAGTTTTTATCAAATCTTTTAATTCGTCCGGCACCAGTTTTGCGGTCATAATTTGTGATTTTTTAACCTTTCCGGCGTTATAGTATTTATCATCCAATTTTATTTCTACATCTGCATCATTAGACAAAATATCTTGATTAACAACAGGTATATATACTGATCTTAATCTTGGCGGAGTAATTTCCAAAAACTGTTCGCCGATAAGTCCGGACTGTTGTATTGAAAGCATAGAAGCCTTCGGAATTGTTATTCCTGGTTCTGTTATAACGAATTTCATTTTTACATAGCTGGACTCTCCGTCTACAACAGGTATAATTTCTTCAACTTGACCGACTCTAAGCCCCATCATTTGAACACCTGAACCAGGGCGCATTCCGTTAACATCTTTAAAATGCACCTCTATACGTTCCGCCGAAGAAAAAGAACGCCCTTTTATCCATAAAACTGTAAACAGCAATATGATTAATGCTGTTAATGTTAATATACCTACTTTAAACGCTGGTGACATCTTCATTTTTTATTTCCTCTTCTGATTTAAATACTTTTAATATTTCCGCTACTTCATCTTCATAGGACCGTCTAGCGATGCATTTACAAATTGTTTTGTATAAGGAGTTTTCTCCTCCAATAGTTCTTGAGGAGAACCTTCAAAAACTGCATGTCCATTATACAGCATCAATACGGAATCGGCTGTTCTTTTTATTGTTGACATCTGGTGAGTAACAACAATTGACGCAGCATTTGTTTCGTTTTTCAGTCTTACGATATAATCTTCAATCAATGTTGAAGAAATCGGATCCAGACCCGCTGTCGGCTCATCATATAATATAATCTTAGGTTCCGTGACAATTGCTCTTGCAAAGCTTACACGCTTTTGCATACCGCCTGACAGCTCTGACGGATATTTATCTTCTATACCGGATAAACCTACCATATCAAGTTTTTCCGCAACTATCCGCTCCAAATCTTTTCTTTTATATTTACCCCTCAAGTCTTTTCTTTCTTGAAGCGCAAAAGAAATATTATCAAAAACATTCAGCGAATCAAACAGGGCAGAATATTGGAACACCATTGCAATATCACCGTCGGAAGTATTTATCTCTCCGGAATCCTTTTCAATAAGCCCGCTTATTAGTTTCAGAACAGTACTCTTTCCGGAGCCGCTGAAGCCGACTATAGATAATATTTTCCCGTCATCAACCTTAAAAGAAATATTATCCAATATTACTTTTTTATCAAAAGATTTAACTAAATTTTTAACTTCTATGCCCATTTATTTCCCTTTTAAATATTAATAGAAAAACATTGCCGCGAAAATCAAATCCAGAATAACTATTGCAACGAATGACCACACAACAGCTTTAGTTGTTGCAATACCTACGCCCTTTGCGCCGTCTTTAGCTTCCATTCCGCAGGAACAGCTGATTAAGCTTATTACAAAACCAAACGCAAAAGATTTAAATATACACACCTTCAAGTCATGCATATTCAAGCCGAACCATACAGAATCAAAATAAGCCTTATAAGTTAGTCCGGATGCAAGGTTAGACGCAACAGCTCCGCCGATAATTCCGAACACTGAAGCAACAATAACAACAAGAGGCATCATTAAGGTCCCTGCAATAACTCTCGGTGTAAATAAGTAATGCACCGGATTAACCTTCAAAACCCTTATTGCATCTATCTGTTCAGTAACCTTCATTGTTGCAATTTCAGAGGCAAGCGAGGAGCCTATCATAGAAATTATAGCAAAACCTGCCATAATAACCCCCTCTTCTCTTACCATTAATATAGCTACAAGCATACCTACATAATTACCGGCTCCCTGCTTAACCATTTCTCCCGCTACCTGCATTGCAATAATAACAGAAGTCATGCCGACAATTGACAATGTAATAGGCAGAGATGATACCCCGAAACGGGATGACTGCGCCATTATTTCTTTAAAAGTCGTCGGAAAACTTTTCAGCCCTTTTAATAAATCTAAGCCGAAAAGCGCAATGTTGCCGAGAGTCGTAAGAAAGCTCTCTAACTCTCCCAGAAACATTCTGAATATTTTATATGTATATGTAGCCTTGTAATATATTCTCACCTTGTGTAGTATTTTACCACACATTCTAATTAATTTACAAATATTTTTTTATTTATGCTAAACTTGACTATAGGGAGATAAGAGGAGGCTCTGGAGTATTTAATGCTAAAACTGAAAGACACACAAAGTAAAAATGCTTTTCGCTATGGTTATTTACTGAATAAAATGTATCCGTACATAAAAAAAGTTCTGTGGCGTTCTGTTTTGTTATTTTTGCTTGCAGTGCCTTTAGGTCTGCTGGACGGCGTCGTTGCATTTTCATTAAGACCTTATATGGATTTTGTTGTTAACGGAAATGAACTGCAGACTTTTGAATTATGGGGCCACACTTTTAAGCTTCAAGCATTTTTTATTAAATTAATCCCTATTGCAATAGTTCTGTTTGCACTTATACAAGGTGTTTTGAAGTATGTGTGCAACTATCTTTCCGATTGGACCGGAAACAAAATGTCCAATGCGTTGAAAGTTGATTTATTTAAAAAATTAACTTCTATGGATACAAAATTTTATGATGTTAATTCCTCCGGTATAGTGCTGAATAGGTTTTTGACAGACCCCGATACTGCATCAAAGAATCTTATTAATACATTAAAAAGTTTCATTCTTGCTATGTTTGAATTTGTTGCTCTGGTTTTTGTACTACTTTTCAACTCATGGAAACTTGCATTAATCGGTATCGGAGTTATGGGTATTGCAATCACTCCTGTTATTTTTATTAAAAAGAAAATAAAATCTGTTTCCAATGCAACAATGGTTGTCGGCGGTGATATGACAACAAACTTTAATGAAACATTTGCCGGAAATAAAATTATAACAGCATATAATTTGCAGGGAAATCAAAACCATAAATTTGAAGACCAAATACACAGACAGTTTGACTTAACAATGTCGCTGACAAAACGCGTAGGCTGGATGTCGCCGATTATGTATTTTGTATGTTCAATAGGTATTGCAATAGTTATGAACTACGGCAACAGCTTAATCTTATCCGGAGAAATGTCTGCAGGAAGCTTTGCGTCATTTGTAACATCGCTTCTTTTGCTTTACAAACCTACAAAATCACTCGGGCTTACATTAACAAATCTTCAGACAACATTTGTTTCAATTGCACGTGTATTTGAATTATTTGATTTAATGCCGGAAATAAAAAATTCTCCAAATGCAAAAGAATTAAAAGAAATTTCGTCCGGTATAAAATTTGAAAATGTATGGTTTGAATATGAAGAAGGCCAGCCTGTTTTGAAAGACTTTAACCTGCAGGTTAATAAAAACGAAACAATTGCGCTTGTCGGAAACTCCGGAGGAGGAAAATCAACGGTCGTAAATCTTATACCTAGATTTTATGATGTTACAAAAGGCTCTGTAAAAATAAATGATATAGATATTAGAGAGCTGGATATTGTAAGTCTGCGAAATAACATATCATTTGTTTTCCAGGATAACTATCTTTTCACTGGAACTATTAAAGAAAATATCTTGATGGGCAAGCCCGACGCAACAGAGTCTGAAATTGCAGAAGCTGTTAAGTTATCCCACCTTGATGAGTTCTTAGGAACACTTCCGGATGGTATAGATACGGTTGTCGGAGAACGCGGGGCATCCCTCTCCGGCGGTCAAAGACAGAGAGTCGCTATTGCAAGGGCTTTAATCAAAAATGCACCAATAGTTATTCTTGATGAAGCGACTTCCGCTCTTGATAATGAATCAGAGGCTATTGTTCAAAAAGCACTTGATAATTTAATGAAAAATAAGACCGTATTTGTTATTGCGCACAGGCTTTCTACAATACACAGCGCACACAGAATAGCTGTCCTTAATGAAGGCGAGCTTGCAGAACTAGGAACGCATGAAGAGCTTATGAGCAAACAGGACGGCAGATACAGATACCTGTACGAAATGCAGTTTGCAGGCGAAAAAACAGCAGGAGGAAAATAATAATGTTTGGATTAATTCTGGCAGGCGGTTCCGGAAGCAGGCTATGGCCTCTTTCAAGAGAACTTTATCCGAAACAGCTGATAAATATACAAAATACAGAAAGTCTTCTTCAAGCGACTTTTGAAAGAATAGAGAAATGCATGCCTGCATCAAATATAATCAGCATGACAGGCGTAAAACATTTTTCTAACGTAAGATACCAGCTGGCAAAACTATGTGAGAATCCGATAATATTATCAGAGCCGATTTCAAAAAATACGGCGCCTGCGATTGCTCTTGCGTCTAAGTATATAATGGAAAAATATAATATTGATCCGGTAATCTTAACTGTGCCGTCCGATCATCTTATTAACAATGTCAGAAACTTTATCCAGAGCGTTAAAGATGGTGAAAAGATTGCTGAAGCCGGTTATATTGTAACCTTTGGCGTTAAACCTTCTTATGCAGAAACAGGCTACGGGTATATTAATATTACAAATATGCCTGTAGAAAAAGGGTTTAAAGTAAATAAATTTATTGAAAAGCCGGATAAAGAACTTGCTGAAAAATATATAAAAGACGGAAATTACTTCTGGAACAGCGGTATTTTTATGTTCAAAGCTTCCGTTATGCTGGAAGAGCTTGCTAAATATTCGCAGGAAATTTATTCAGAGCTTTCAAATTTTGATTTTACAAAGTCAAGTGAAATACCTTTTACACAGTATGACAGAATGCCTGCGATTTCAATTGATTATGCTGTAATGGAAAAATCGGATAAAATAGCGCTGATAAAACTCGAATGCGACTGGAAAGATTTAGGAAGCTGGAAATCCGTTTACGATGTGAGCGAAAAAGATAAAGACGGAAATGTAAAAATTGGTCATATTCTTGATGAAGGCTCTAAAAATTCGCTTATGTATTCTTCGTCTAAACTCGTTGCAACAATCGGGCTGGAAAATACGGTTATTGTAGAAACAGAAGACGCAATTTTAGCCTGCAGGGCTGATAAAACACAGGAAGTAAAAAAAATCTTTGACACATTAAAAAAACAAAATGATAATACTCACCTTGTGCATAAAACAGTCTATAGACCATGGGGATTTTATACTGTACTTGCGCAGGGTAAAGGATTTTTAACAAAAATGATTCAAGTTAATCCGGGGCAAAAGTTGTCTGTCCAGTCGCATAATTACAGAAGCGAACACTGGGTTGTGCTGGAAGGAACCGCTAAAGTTTTACTGGAGGGAAAAGAACATATCTTAAGCCCTGGTCACAGTATTGATATTGATGTGAAAGAAATTCATTCACTCCAAAATCCTTATGACGAAGTTGTAAAAGTTATCGAGGTACAAAAAGGCGACCTGCTTGTAGAAGAAGATATTATAAGATATGAAGATATGTACGGAAGAGTATAAATAAACTTTAATCAAACTATAAAAAGAGTTCAATATTTTTATTGAACTCTTTTTGTTTATGACTGTCGTTTATGAATTGCCAAACGTTATTGATAAATAACTCTTAAATTATTATCAAATATAGAACCTGCACAAGAATCACCGTTCGTAACAGTATCTTCATTACATGTAGTATGCCACTCCGGCAAATCATCATCCTCACCTTTTACATATGCATAGGTTACACCGCCGTCTGGAATTACACTTCCCCCTTTGTCTATTAAGAAATGAAAAATATCTTTTCCAACAACATTAGGTCCGGTTGTTCCGCCGTTTATATCAATATACATACTCCTAAAAAATCCTTTATAAGAGCCTCTCTCATCATATTTATAATTATTAGTATATTCATCATCAATAAATACCAGTAAAATATCTTTAGAGAAATAGAATGGCTCTGAATCTGTTAAATGCCCCTGACAATCATTGGCATTATAACAAGTAGGCGTTGGGTTATAAGTTGACGAGTCTAACTCATAACTAGCTGTAGAACTGCCGGAAATTCTTTTTAATAATTCTGCTTCATAAGTCGTTCTTCTTAATTTACTCAAATCATCAATACCTTGCTCCATCATCATCAAACCGTTTGCATTTTCCAGAGCAGCTACGACTTTTGCAAGCGTAGGTCCAACTTTGGCATTACCCGTATTCTGTACTAATGCAGGCGCCGTAAGAGCTGCCACAACCCCTATAATCCCCAGCGTAATAAGCACTTCTGCAAGAGTAAATCCTAGTTTTTTCACATTAAGCCATCCTTTCTTTGGTAATGTAACATAATACCTATTGTGTTACATTAGACAGGCTTTCCGCCTCTTCCCTTGAGGGAGGGGGCTGGGGGGAGGGGTTTTATAAAGTTATAAAATTTTTTTTGAATAACTGAAAAAGAATGAAATTCGTAAAAATACGATGAATATTCTATCACAGGCTATTTGCGCAGGCTCTTGATAATATCGCCCCGCCCCAGCCCTCCCCCTCAAGGAAGGGAGTTTTCGCCATATTTTATGTTAAATTTAAAAGTTAAGGTTGCAAAACCCTTGTAAAATGTGGTATTATATAACTATGTAACACAATAGGTAGTGTGTTACATTTTATGTTACTTATTTTAGTCTATAAGAGAAATTACACTTGTTCTATATTACAACAAGCATAATGCATTACATTATTTTTCGTGTTAAAATCGTATTGCAAAAAGTAATTTTATAAATTTGAAAGATAGGGAAAGATTCAATGCCGAGCTTATAAAAAATTAAAGATAGCAAAATAAAAATATAAAGGCTTAGAAGAATAGAGGAAACTGGTATGAAAGTAAATAGCATTGGTACAAATTATCAAGTTGTACAAACTTTTAACAATGGACAAAAAAATAAAACACAAAGAGTTTTAAAAAACTCAAAAACATCAAAGGGTGATACCATATCATTTCAAGGCAAACATACCTGCGCAAAAACACTTACAATACTACTGGGAGGAATCGGCACTACTGTTACATACGGCCTGGCTGCTGCTTTATCTACGTGCAGTCCTTTGCAAAACATTTTTATAACGGCTCTAACAGGACTTTCTTGCGCACTATACGGCTACGAAAAAGGACATGACCTTGATGAAATTATCAACGAATCAGAAAAAGAAAAAGACAATAACCTGCAAAACAAAAACTATATTAAAAATATTCAAAACAAAAAATAAAAAATATTTTTATTTATACCGATTACAAAATACCGCTTATTTTAACATTTTTCGTGCTAAAATCATATTGCTATGACAAAATTTCACTTGAAATCTATGGGGTGCAAATCCAACCAGTTTGAAGGGCAGATTGTTGCCCAAAATATGGTTTGCAAAGGTTTTGAAGAAACCAAAAAGCTTGAAGACGCAGATTTTTATATTTTAAATTCCTGCTCTGTTACACACAAAAGCGATAACGAAGCAATGTATCTTCTTAGACATGCCCATAATCTGGGCTTAAAAACCATACTGACCGGCTGTATTGCGCAAATAGAAAAAGAAAATCTTTTAAAAGAACCTTTTATTGATTACGTATACGGCAATGAAGATAAATTTAATATAGCAGAATATCTTAAAGACGGAAGAAACTGCGTTATAAAAGACTTAATGACAGCACGCGAATTTTGCAAAGTCAGCCTTGAGGACACAGCAAAAACACGTATAAGCCTTAAGATTCAAGACGGGTGTGACAACAGATGCTCATACTGTATTATCCCGTTCGGCAGAGGCAAATCTAGAAGCGCGGATTCTGAATATATTATCAAAGAGATTAATAGATATGCCGATTTAGGTTACAAGGAAGTTGTTCTGACCGGTATCCATATTGGACTCTGGGGCAGAGATTTCGGGATGAATCTTCTGGATTTGTTAAAAGATATTGAACTCAAAACAAAAATTCCGCGCTATCGTCTGGGCTCGCTCAATCCGTTTGAAATCACGCCGGAACTCCTAAACTTTTTAGAAGAGAGCGGAAAATTCTGCCCGCATTTTCATTTATCCTTACAATCGGCCTGCAATAGAACATTAAAAAGAATGAACCGGCACTACAGCGTAGAATTTTATCTTGACCAGATTGAGGATATCGTATCAAGGTTCAATAAACCGTTCCTTGGAAGCGATATAATTGCGGGCTTTGCAGGAGAAACGGAAGAAGATTTTGAAACAACCGTTGAGAACTTGAAAAAATCTAAGCTGAGCCAGATACATACATTTCCGTATTCCATTAGAAAAGGAACCGAAGCAGAAAAGATGGCCGGACATCTGCCGGATAAAATAAAAGAAGAGCGCGCAGATATTATAAAAAAGATTTCCGCAGAGAAATATCAAAACTTTTTAGAGTCAAATATCGGAGAAGAGGCAGAAGTCTTAATCGAAAAACGCCTTGACAAAAACGCCAAATACAAAGGATTAACCAGAAATTATCTTACGGTAAGGCTTGATGAAGGTGAATTTAATACCTTAAGAAAAGTTACTTTAACAAAAGATTTACTCATAAATTAGTTTATGATAGTATAAAAATAATTATTGGAGTACGAAAATTATGATTACAATAAAAGACGTAGAACACGTAGCAAAATTGGCTCGTTTGGAATTAACGGAAGAAGAAAAAGAGAAGTTTACAAAACAGTTGGGCGATGTTTTAAAACACGTTGATGCAATGAACGAAGTAGACACTTCTAATGTTGAACCGATGGCGCACGCAATTGATTTTGTAAACGTAATGAGAGAAGACGAAGTCTATTATGAACAAACAAAAGAGGAATTAATGAAAAACGCACCGGATGAAGAAAACGGATTTTTCAGAGTTCCAAAAATCAACTAGTTTTAAAAGGGGCTTTTTAGCCCCTTTTATTATAATGGGGATTAGGTTCACACCTCACCCCAGCCCTCTCCTCAAGGAGAGGGGGAGAGTTTTTTAAAGGAGTCCAGCTATATGACAAAATTTATTTTTATAACAGGCGGTGTTGTTAGTTCCCTCGGCAAGGGAATAATCGGCGCATCTTTAGGCAAACTTTTAAGGTCAAGAGGGTTTTCTGTTGCAATACAAAAGTTTGACCCGTATATAAATGTTGACCCGGGAACAATGAGTCCTTTCCAGCACGGTGAAGTTTTTGTAACGGATGACGGCGCGGAAACAGATTTAGATCTGGGACACTATGAAAGGTTTATTGATACCAATTTTTCTCAAATCAGCAACGTAACTTCCGGAAGCGTATACCAGACTGTTATACAAAAAGAAAGAAGAGGGGATTATTTAGGCGCAACAGTTCAAGTAATCCCGCATATTACAAATGAAATCAAATCAAGATTAGTTAAGGCTCAAAAATTCTTCAAACCTGACTTTCAGATTATAGAAATCGGAGGGACAATCGGCGACATAGAAGGTCTGCCTTTTATTGAATCAATCCGCCAATTTAAAACAGAAGCCGGAATCGGAAACGCTATAAATATCCACTGTACGCTTCTGCCGTATCTGCCTACATCCGGTGAATTAAAAACAAAGCCTTCACAGCACAGCGTACAAGTTTTAAGAAGCTACGGACTCCAGCCGGAAATCCTTGTATGCAGAACCTCCAAACCTATTCCAAAAACAGAAAAAGAAAAACTGGCTCTCTTCTGCTCTGTATCAAAAGAAGCTGTTATTGAATGCAGAGATATGAAAAGCATCTATGAAGTTCCGCTTGCACTTGAAGACCAGAAATTTGCGGATGTAGTACTCAAGCTTCTGCAGGTTCCGGACAGAAAAGCAGATTTAACGGGCTGGAGAGAATTGGTTGAAAGAATTAACCACCCGAAAGGTACAATAAAAATTGCTATCGCGGGCAAGTATACAAAACTTTCTGATGCATACATCTCTGTTGTTGAATCAATTAAGCATGCCGGTTATGCGGATAATGTGAAAACCGAAATAAAATGGATTAATTCAGAAGAATGCTTGGATGAAAAACAATGCAAAGAACTGATGAAAGACGTTGACGGCGTTGTTGTACCGGGCGGTTTCGGAATCAGAGGAATCGAAGGCAAGCTGAATGTTATTAAATACGCACGCGAGAACAATGTTCCGTTTTTAGGTATATGCCTTGGCATGCAATGCGCAGTAATAGAATATGCAAGAAACGTTGCCGGATTAAAGGGTGCAAATTCTACAGAATTTGACGAAAACGCTCTGCATCCTGTAATAGATTTAATGACAGAACAAAAAAATATCAAAGGCTACGGCGGAACAATGAGGCTCGGCGCCTACGACTGCCACTTGAAAAAAGGAACAAAAGCACACGAAGCCTATGGTGCAAATAAGATTTCCGAACGTCACAGACATAGATATGAAGTTAATACTGACTATATTGAACAGCTGAAAAAGGCAGGTCTTGTATTCTCCGGCATGTCTCCGGACGGAATGCTGTCTGAAATTGTAGAGCTTCCGGAATTAGACTGGTTTGTAGCAAGCCAATTCCATCCGGAATTCAAATCACGCCCGGACAGACCGCACCCGCTTTTTAAAGGCTTGATTGATGCAGTTGTTAAGCAGACCTCAGCTAAGTCTTAGAAAAGCTTCAATCTTTGCCTTTATGGAATTAGAGGCATAATCATCAATATCAATATAAAGCCCGTTGTATTTGTCTGCCAGATACTTGGCAAGCTGTGCTTTTGCGCAGAATGCCTGCGCGTAAAATACAGTAGGCACACCCTCTTCCACATACATCTCTAAATCTAAATCCGCAGGAGTCCCTGCCTCAACACATCTTGTCCAGCCGTAAACATGCGTTGTATTAGGAAACAGCTTTAAAATTTCCAAATCATTGGGCGGAACACCCCAAAAACCGGGGGTAAATATAGAAGAATCCGCATCTTGCGTATTCAGAGATACTGAATCCAACAAAATTCTTTTTTTTACGGTTTCTATAATTTCGGGATTAATTATACCTGCGGTGATTGTTGTAATTTTATCATACAACGGCATATTACTGTCACATATAACAATTTCTCTTTTGGGCTCTAATCTTTCAAAAATAGTTTGAATAACATTGAACCCCATATCGGCTAAAATTCTTGATGCGAACCAACCGCTGTCGCATTTATCTTTTCCAATGGGTGCTACAATTAAATCCGGCTTTAAATAAACAGAATTATCAATAATATTTCTTATAATTTTGCAATAAGATTCCGGCAGAATATTGGTCTTTGGATAATAAAAATCAATATCCAAATCAATCCATTCTGCGTTCGGATAATCTTTCTTAACTTTTTCGACTATATCCGGGTCTGGATAACCCCAAAACCCGATTTTTGCTATACTAACCATATTCTAATCTTACAATAAAAAAGGAGAATTTGATTATGCTGAAACAAAATGATATAATTAATATAAATAGTACATTTATTAGTGAGGAGTATGATATGAGCGATAATATACAAATAAAAGAAGTTGACGGCGCTGATATAGTTCAATATAAACCGTCAGGCGTATGCTGTAAATTAATGCAGATGAAAATAAGAAACGACGTAATAGAAGAAGTAGAATTTTTCGGAGGCTGTAACGGCAACCTTAAAGGTATTGGTATTCTAATCAAAGGGATGAATATTAATGACATTATCCCGAAACTTAGCGGACTGCCTTGCGGAAGCCGTCCGACAAGCTGTCCGGATCAGCTTACTAAAGGTATTGAAGCATATCTGGAAGCAAAGAAAGCCACTGCTGTAGGTTAAATCCACCCTCTCCACGGGGGAGGGCAGAATTTCTTAGCGAACGTTAGTGAGCTTAGAAATTCGGGCGGGGGCTGGCTCATTAAGCTGTTACTACAGGATTTCACCCAGCCTGCGTTTTCTTTTTGAACATTAAACAGCATTGAAAATTCCCCCGCCCCGCCAGATTGACCTCTGTGCGGGAGGGGTTAGGGGGAGGGGTTCAATTGCACATACACTATTTTTATATACTGCCCTTTTAAGAGGGAAATAGGAAGAGGATAAAACACAATGAAAACAATAACACTAATAAAAGGCGACGGAATAGGTCCGGAAATAACAGATGCTGTAATAAAAATTATTAACGCATCGGGAACAGCTATAGACTGGGATATTCAAACCGCCGGAGCTGACGTAATTGAAACAGAAGGCTCTCCGCTTCCTAACCGTGTTATAGAATCAGTCAAAAAAAATAAAATTGCATTAAAATCACCGGTTACAACACCAATCGGCAAAGGATTCCGCTCTGTTAATGTCCAGCTGAGAAAAGAGCTGGATTTGTATGCAAACCTGCGCCCCTGCTATAACCTGCCGAATGTTAAAACAAGATATGACAAAGTTGATATCGTTGTAGTCAGAGAAAACACTGAAGATTTATATGCGGGAATAGAAAGACAAATCGATAATAATACAGCCGAAAGCATCAAAAGGATTACGCGAGGAGCGTCTGAAAGGATTGCAAAATTTGCTTTTGACTACGCACTTAATAATAACAGAAAAGAAGTTTGCGTCGTAACAAAAGCTAATATCTGCAAGCTCTCTGACGGTCTATTCTTAGAAAGCGCAAGAAATATTGCATCCAATTATCCTCAAATCAAATTTAGAGAAATCTTAGTGGATAATTGCTGTATGCAGTTAGTTCAAAATCCTAATCAGTTTGATATTCTGCTTTTACCAAACTTGTACGGCGATATCGTTTCTGATCTTTGCGCCGGTCTTATCGGAGGGCTGGGAATTGCCCAAGGTGCAAACATCGGTTCTGATTACGCTGTATTTGAACCTGTTCATGGTTCTGCTCCGGATATTGCAGGGCTGGACAAAGCAAATCCGACAGCAATGCTGATGTCTGCAATAGAAATGCTTAATTATATCGGCGAACAAGACAGCGCAAAAAGAATAAAGCTTGCACTCTTTGAAACGCTGAATGCAGGGATAAAGACAGCCGATTTAGGCGGAAATGCTAAGTGCAGTGAATTTACAGACGCAATTATTGACCGGCTTGCAGTACTGGCTAAAAATTAGCCGGCGCGAAGCTTCTCAATAAAATGTCCCAATCTGTCTACTGCGACTTTTAAGTTTTCAAGCGAATACGCATAAGAAATCCTAACAAAACCTTCTCCGCTTTCACCGAAAGCGTTGCCGGGGACTACCGCAACTTTTTCTTCTTCAAGAAATCTGGTTGCAAATTCTTCACTTGTCATACCGAATTCTTTTATGCACGGAAAAACATAAAAAGCCCCGAAAGGTTCAAAGCAGTCTAAGCCCATTTGTTTGAATGCATTTATCAAAAATCTTCTGCGCTGATTATATGCCTGTCTCATTTCTTTAACATCATTATCCCCATTTTTAAGAGCTTCTACTGCAGCATACTGACTTGTTGTTGGAGCACACATTATTGCAAACTGATGAATTTTTGTCATCTGAGATATTATAGCCTTAGGCGCACAGGCATAACCCAATCTCCATCCTGTCATTGCATATGCTTTGGAAAAACCGTTTATAAGAATTGTCCGCTCTTTCATCCCCTCAAGCGACGCAATAGAAACATGCTCTCCGTTATATGTTAGTTCTGCATATATTTCATCAGACATTACATAAATATCATTCTCAATAACAATTTTTGCTATCTCTTCCAAATCCCTGCGCGTCATTACCGCTCCCGTAGGATTATTAGGGAAAGGAAGTATTAAAACTTTTGTCTTATCAGTTATTGCGCCTCTTAACTCTTCAGCAGTCAGCCTAAATTCGTTCTCAGCCTTCAAATCTATAATCACAGGCTTTGCACCGGCTAAAACAGCACAAGGTTCATAAGAAACATACGAAGGCTGAGGAATTATAACCTCATCACCAGGGTTAACCAATGCTCTTAAACCTATGTCAATAGCTTCTGAACCGCCTACCGTTACAAGAACTTCTTCATTCGGATTATAGCTTACATTCTGACGTCTTTTTAAATAATTGCAGATTTCTTCGCGCAATTCCTTCAAACCGGCATTTGATGTATAAAAAGTCTTACCCTTCTCCAGCGCAAAAATACCCTCATCTCTGATATGCCACGGAGTATCAAAATCCGGCTCACCTACACCAAGAGAAATGGCATCCTTCATTTCACTTACCAAATCAAAAAATTTTCTTATACCGGAAGGCTTTAAACCCTCTACAGTTTTGGAAAGAGGTTTTGTCATGGACTTATTACCTCTCTTTCATCTTCTCTCTTTTTATCAAAAATCGTGCCGTGATCCTTGTATTTTTTGAGAATAAAATGCGTCGCTGTACTTAATACACTATCAAGCGTCGACAATTTATCAGAAACAAAACTTGCAATTTCTTTAAGAGTCTTTTCCTCAAGAGTAACAAGCAGGTCATATCCGCCGGAAATCAAATAAACAGACTTTACTTCCGGATAATTATAAACCCGCTCTGCAATCCTGTCAAAGCCCTGCCCCCGCTGAGGTGTAACCTTAACTTCAATAAGCGCGGTCACTTTCTCTATAGAAGTCTTATCCCAATTAATAAGTGTATGATAACCGCAAATTATTCCTTCTTCTTCAAGCTTAGCAAGTTCTTGAGCTACCTCAATTTCTTTGACGCCTAAAAGCACAGAAAGTTCATCCAAGCCCATTCTGCTGTTTTTTTCAATCAATGACAAAAGTTCATCTCTCATAAAAATCTACCTTATAAAATGTGTGTAAATACGTTCTTCCTGCTTTGGAATACCAATGCCCTGCGATTTGCCAAGTTCAATACATTTTAAAATCCACGCCATATTTCTGCCTAAATTTCTCATTGTCTGAAGCCCTTCCAAATCCTGTTTAGCATCTTCTGCAACATGTCCGTGAATATTATTCCAGTAATTAGATGATATAACCGGCATGTTTGCGATAGTAAAGTATTTATTTAATACATCAAAACTCGCAGTCGTGCCGGAACGCCGTGCGGAAGCTATTGCGGCTCCAGGCTTGTAAGCAAAAGCATAACCGCCTGCATAAAAAGCCCTGTCCAGGAATGACAATATCCTGCCGGAGGGGTGTGCAAAATAAACAGGAGTTCCAAATACAAAGCCATCGGCTTCTTTAGCCTTTTCTATAAATTCATTTACAATATCGTTAAAGATACATTTGCCTTTTTCTTTACAAGCATTACATCCGCAACAATCTCTAATTTCCGGATTGCCGAGCTGGAAAATCTCTGTATCAATACCTTCTTCATTAAGAGTTTTGGCAGTTTCACTAAGTGCTGTAAAAGTACATCCGTTTTTATGTGAACTTCCGTTTACTAATAGTACTTTCATATAACCCTCCTAATTTTTGATTACTTTCTTTTAAGTAAAATCATTTATAATGCGCAATTTCTTTCTATAGAATTAACCCCTTACCCTAGCCCCCTCCCACACAGAGGTCAATCTGGCGGGGCGGGGGAATACTTCCCTCTTGTAGTTTCACTTGAGAGGCAGACCTGTAGTTTTTATCCCGACTTGTAATTTTACTTCTGTCTGCCGACAGTGTGTTCTTTTCTTTTTGGTTACTTTTTCTTTTTAGCAAAGAAAAAGTAACTGCCGATGGGGAGACTCGAACTCCCGACCTACTGATTACGAATCAGTTGCTCTACCACCTGAGCCACATCGGCACATAGAATATTTTAATATGGTACACCTTTAAATGCAAGATTGCAATGAGATATTTAGAGCGTCTTATAGTCTTGAGTGTTGTATTTATTGCTTATTTGACTCAATACAACATCATCAAGCAGTTTGTGAACAAAAGCTATGGATACCGCATTAGCTCTATCGACTGCATTAAGTTTATCAAAGATTGTTTCGAGAGTTTTCTTTACAGTACTAATTGTAACGGATAAAATATTTGCGATTTCATAGTTTTTAAACCCCATTGCAACAAGAGACAGGTATTCAATTTCTCTTGGAGTTAAACTACGTTTTCTGCGAATTTTATTTTTAACCGGTCGTTCCTTTAGAGTTCTGCCCATATAATTATCATATAAACTTGATACAGTTAATAATACTAGGCATATACCTAATAAATTCACCGTCTATTTTTAATATTAAGAATTGTAAAGTAAAAAATCTCTTAATATTACTTAATTTCAGCAACAAGCTTAAATATTTTAGACAAGTAAAAGGCAATTTTTCATCATGCATATACTTTATATATACATAGAGTATAAGAAAAAAATATAGGAGAGAGAATTATGGCAGTTGGTGCTAGAGATTTTATTGACAAATTATTAGTTGAAAAGTACGCACAGGAAAAAGTTGATAATCATGATGAGGGAGCGCTGGTTTCCAGAGTTTCGGCGAATGATATGATGAGCGCAATGAATGCATCTGCTAATAATTTTAAGACAATGCTTGAGTTAAATCAAAGGCTCACAATGGTTTGTTACGGTGTAGTTGCAAGGTCTGCAAAGTATCAAGCAATTGAGGCGGCGTAATAGTAATACTTGTAAACCTCTTCCTGTTCTGCTAGAATTAACAGGAAGGGGAAATTATGAGCATAAATCAACATATAAAGCCGGTTACAACAGAGGAAAGAGAGAATTTGACGATAGGCGGGTGTGATTTAACCGAGCTTGCAAAGCGCTACGGAACACCTTTGTATGTAATAGATGAAGCTACTTTAAGAGGTATATGCAAAGAATACAGACAGGCTTTTAAAGAGTACAAGAACATCAAAATGATGTATGCTTGTAAGGCATTGTGTACATCTGCCGTTATAAAAATATTGGACGAAGAAGGTTTTGGATTTGATACGGTTTCTGCCGGAGAAATTTATACGGTTTTCAAGTCAGGTGTTGATATGTCAAAAGTTTTATTCAACGGAAGTAATAAATCCGCACGCGAAATAGAGCTTGCCCTTGAATATAAGGTCGGAAGATTTTCTGTTGACAACTTTTATGAAGCGGAAATGCTACACAGGCTTGCCGGAGAAAAGGGCATAACTGCCGATATACTGCTGCGTATTACCCCTGGAATTGAATGCCATACGCACGACTATATCCAGACCGGACAAACTGATTCCAAGTTTGGCTTCGATTTATCACAGCTGGATGAAATCATTTCCCTCATTAGAAGTAAATATAAAAACCTTAATTTAAAAGGTTTACACGCTCATATAGGCTCACAAATATTTGAGCAGAAAAGTTATTATGATGAAGTAGGCATACTTGCCTGTCAGATTGAAAGTATACGTAAAAAATATGGCATACAGCTGGAAGAAATGAACATAGGCGGAGGCTTGGGCGTCAAGTATACAGAATCCGACACCCCTCCGTCGGTAGAAGAACTTGCAAAGGCTGTTACTGAAGCGATGCATAAGTATGCAATAGAAATTCCTACAATATATCTGGAGCCTGGCAGAAGTATAATTTCTCCTGCAGGAGTAACATTATATACAGCAGGAAGTTCAAAGCGCGTGCCTAACGGCAGAAAGTATGTTGCATTGGACGGCGGAATGGCAGACAACCCGCGTCCGAGTATGTACCAAGCCCAATATACAGCACAAGTCGTCAATAGACTTAAATCAAAAGATTTTGAGACAGTAACACTTGCCGGAAGGTATTGCGAAAGCGGGGATATTTTAATCAATGATATAAACCTCCCTAAAATTGAAGCCGGAGATATTATTTGCATATACAATACCGGAGCATATAATTATTCAATGGCATCTAACTATAACAGGGTAGAAAAACCGGCAATGGTACTTGTAAATAATTCTCAATCTGATATTATAGTATATAGAGAGACGTTAGATAATCTCATTATGTACGATGTTATTCCGGATAGGTTGAAAAAATAATGATAGATGCGTTAATTTCTTTAATACAAGATTTTTTGAGCCCGCTTCAGTGGTCTTTAAACTGGATTAATGTATTAGAAATTGCTTTTATCGTAATAACATTATTTGTATTTTATCAGCGATTTATTAAGAATACTCAATCCGAAAAACTGGTCAAAGGATTGTTTTTCCTTGTTTTTACCTGGATATTCAGCGAGATTTTGATATTAATCGATTTGAGGATTCTGGGAGTATTTTTAAAATCTCTGGTCACCTTAATAGCATTAAGCTTGATTGTTATTTTTCAGCCCGAACTTCGAAGACTTTTAGGATATTTGGGACAGCCTGGATTCATCAGAAGAATGCTGTTTTCCTCAGTTCCTTATAAAAGGTCAGTTGAAAACGATGTTGATATCATAAAAGAAATCATTGAAGCCGTAAAATACTTGACTAAAACAAAAACCGGCGCATTAATAGTTTTTCAAAAAGAGATGGATGCCGGAATATATTCAGATGTCGGAACAAGAATCGATGCGATAATATCAACAGAATTAATTTTAACAATTTTTCATCCGAATACCCCACTGCACGATGGAGCAATGGTTATTGAAGAAAATAAAATACACTCCGCAGGGGTGCTTCTGCCTCTTACAGAAGACCCAAAATTGAGCTGGAGATACGGCACCCGTCACAGAGCTGCCATAGGTATGTCAGAAGTTTCTGATGCTGCGTGTCTTGTTGTTTCAGAAGAAACCGGCGATGTTTCAATCTGTATGGATGGTATTCTAAAAAAATATGAAGACTTAATGACATTAAAAACTGATTTAGAAGCTATTCTGGGGATAAAACCAAAAGAGAGTTCTGATAGTAAACACAAAACGATTTTAGAAATTCTAAAAGGCAAGGGGGAAACAAAATAGACTATGTTTTTCAAAAAGAAGAAGCCGGAGCCTCAAAAGAAAACAAAAATGGAGCTTTTTAGATTTTATTTAGCAAAAGCCATTTTTATAACAATCGGAGCTTTTATTTTTGCTGTTGGTCTTGAGATGTTTTTACTGCCTAATAAAATTATTGACGGCGGAATTGTCGGCATTTCTATGATGATATCATACTTAACAAAATGGAATTTAGGTATACTAATTTTTTGTATCAACATACCTTTTGTACTAATGGCATTAAAAACTCTCGGTAAAAATTTTGTTATTCAAACCTTCTTTGCAACAGCAATGCTTGCTGTTGCAACTAATATTCTACACGGTAGGCAGGCTACTGAAGACTTGCTGCTTGCAACTGTATTCGGAGGAATAATCTTAGGATTCGGAGTCGGAATTATACTAAGAAATAACGCCTCTTTAGATGGTACAGAAATGGTATCTATCAATTTATCTAAAAAGTTAAAAATTATATCCGTAGGTGAACTTCTTATGTTCATCAATCTGTTTATATATATGGGGGCTGCATTTCTCTTTGGTTGGGACAGAGCATTGTATTCCATTCTGACATACTATATAGCCTCCAAGGTTATCGATTCTGTACTTGAAGGTCTAGATAAAGCTAAATCTGTCAGAATCTTCTCTGAATATTACAAAGAAATCGGCGAAGCTATAATGAAAGAACTTAATGTCAGCGTTACTTATATGAAGGGTCTGGGAGGGTATTCTAAACAGGAGAAAGTTCAAACTTACTGTGTTGTAAGCAAATTTGAAACGGCAAAATTAAAAGAATTGGTTCACTCAATCGATCCGAGAGCTTTCTGGGTAACAGAAGATGTATACGAAGTAGAAGGTGTCAGAGTTAAAAAACGGAAACACTAGACATAATATAGAAAGTATTATAAAATTTTAATAATAAGAGAGGAAAATTAATGCCAAATAGTGATATGATACCAATAGAGGTAATTATTTTAACAGACAATGATGATATTAAAGGAACTGTATATGTATCCAACAATGTGGCTGCAAACAGACAGCTGACGGAGCTTTTAAATGACTCAAACAGAAGATTTTTGGCAGTAACAAATGTAGAGATTTATGCTAAAAATTCTAACCAGCCTCCAAAGCGTTATGAATTTTTAGAGATTCATATGGATTCAATAAGAATGGTACACCCGACATCACAGGCTTTGTTTAGAGAAAGCCCGAAAACGCAGGAGGATATTGCAAGATTTAGAGAACTCCGTGCTAAATTAAACCAGACAAAACCATTCTAAATTTTAAAGTAAAAATATAAAACGAAGACTCCTATTTTATATGGGAGTCTTCATCTGTAAAGTTTTGTAAATTTTTTTTTAAATTCCTAAAGTTTTATAATTTTTTGCCGATATATAATGTGAAATTTATAGATGTTATGGAGGTTTATATGCCTGACGGAATAGATATTAACATTTTTAGCGGACGTGCTCTAAATATAGCACAAAACATTGATAAAAATAATGCTAAGGATAACAAATTATCAGAGGCGGAAATCAGTATATTTTTAGAAGAATGCAGAAAAGATGGTATTGACGTCGAAAAAGAAAGCTGGTATTCAAAATGTACTGCATTTTTAAACGACAAAGTTTTAAAAAATACACTTCCGTCATTCATGCAATCTAAAATGGAAAATACTGCTGTAAGAGATGCAACATATGTTGCGGACTCTCCTGAAGTCGCAATGATGAAAGAACGTGAAAAAATTGCAAACAAAAATATAGTTTCACTCAACTTACCGGCAAAGCTTTCACAGACATCTGACGTAAGAACTGAGTATGATTGGTCTGAAAAAGAGTTTAGTAAAGTTCTTGATCAAATGTTAAATGCTCCAAGGTATAAAGGAAAATTTAAAAATAGTGTTTTACAAGGTAAAGCAAAGGCGTTTATTGATTCCGGTAAAAAGTACGGAATCGATCCAAGAATACTGGTTGCAATATCTATGTGTGAATCTACACGGGGTACTTCTGCAAAAGCCACAAAACTTAATAATATCGGCGGACTTAAAATTAACGGGAAATACCACCACTTTGAAAATGTTGAAGCCAGTATAGATTCTATTGCAAAAACACTTGATACAAGATGCAGTGAAGGCTATACAACTCCAAAAAAGATTGCATACTCCGGCAGATATTGCGCGAAATGGGCAGCCTCGGGTTGGCTTTCTCAAGTAAATTCATATTTAGGCTTTTTTGATAAATATTATAAAGCTGATCACACAACAATGTAGTTATAAACTTGATTTATAACATCATTAAATGCATTATGATTGCCGAAAAACACATAAAACTCCGCAATATTCGAACCTATCTGCTGCAAGCTGTTTACTTCTATAGGAGGTCCCGCCGGAGTAGAACGCGCTGGATTAAGCGGATTAGAAATCACACCGGTTGCACGCAGTATCGGTATCAAAAGATTGTTTTGATAGATTTCATACTGCGTAAGCCCTTTGGTTACAACACCCAAATTATTGCCCTCTTCATCGATTAACAAGCCCCTCTGCATAGGCGCGGTATTTGTTTTTGCTTCTATTCCGCGTTTATCCGGAAGATTTTTGCGTATATCATATTCCGGATTAAAATTACGTTTTATAAGCTGGTTCATATCCTCTGAAAAAACCTCGTGTATAGGATTTTTCAGATGAAATACTGCATTAAGCAAATGATTTTTTTGTGTATTTGACCACTCGAAATAGAATTTTAAGTATACAGATTGTTTATCAAGTGTAACAGTTAATGGTATGACATCCCAGTGTCCTTCAAAATCTATTCTTAACGAAACTCTTGTTGGAGTCTTTAACACAACTTTTGATCTGAGAAGCCTAAATTCAACCCCTTTATCATCCGCCTTCGGACCGTTATTATAGCTGTCGCCTAAATCAGCAAAATCCCTCAATGATATGCGTATTCCATTGACATACATCTGTCTGTCAACGATTTTTAAACTTATATGAGAATTCTCTATAGAATTCTCAGTAATTCTTAAATCAGAATGTCCAACTTCAGGCATCAAATATTCAATCTCATTTGGCTGTAGATTCTTAACTTCAGCCAAGTATGTATAAATATTTGTATAATCCTCTGTTACAGGAATTCTCTGCGTATCTGCAAGCAAAAATTTATCAAACCCTTTTTGTGCTGATATCTTGTCATAGCCGGCTATAGGCTTTGATGTTTCAAACTCCACAATACCGGAAAAATTCTTATCCGAAAGGTTTAAAATTTTCTTTTCTTCAAAATTATTTTTCAATTTCAGTTCATCAATAATTGTATTCGCTATTTGTTTGATTTTTTTATATTTTATAAAATTCTCGTGATGAACATCATCCGTTGAACATCCGCATATACTGTCATGCGCTTGATTCTGCAAAAGAAGTTTATATGCATACTCAAGAGGACGGTTATACTTTAATTCTTTCTGCTGCTTTGCAAACCTTGAAGCTAAATCAAGAAGATATATGCTCTCAACATTTTCGCGCTTCAAATCCAATCTTGAAGAATAACACCCTTGAAGCGTAAATGTTTTGCTGTTATCTCTCAATTCGTCATTCCATTCAAAATCCTTAAAATTATTCTCTACCCTCTTAAAGTAATCAAACGGAGAGCCAAGCCTTATAAAATAATCCTGCTTTAAAATTTCATTAACAGCCTCAATCTGCTCGTTAATATCCTCCTCTACTCCCAGATGATCCGCCCCTATAGGGAGCAATATACAATCCTTTGATTTTTCAGCAATTAAATCAAGATTCTTTTTCAGAATTTCAGCTTTCTTTTCTATACTCTCTTTTAAAGAAAAAGTATCGTGGAAATATCCTCTGACTAAATTAACAGTATCCATTCCGCACCATGAAAATTCTGCAGGGAAATCTCCGCATCCGCGCCAAACAATGCATTTATCAATGCCGAAATCTCTGAGAATATCTACTACATTTTTGCTGTGTCCGAATGTATCTGGAAGATAGCCGATAAAATCGTTACAGCCGTATCTTTGAGATGTTCTTATTCCGATTTCCAAATTCTTTTCAAAACAAGTTTTATCGGTTAAAAATTCATCAACCAGACAGTAAAAAGGTCCTATAAACAGCTTCTTATGTCTAATTAAAGAATAGATTAAATCTTCATTCTCCGGACGCATCTCCAGATAATCCTCTAAAGCGCTTACCTGACCGTCAAAATAAAAGCAGGGAATTTTATTCTTGGAAAGCATCTCTAATACATTATCAAAGACTCTCAAAAGACGCATTCTAAAAACTTCAAATTCTCTATACCACTCTCTGTCCCAGTGTGTATGAAGATATGCTATTACTTGCTTTCTCATACAGATATAATACATCAAAATGAGCTTTCACACAATAATACATCAAATAGATGATTTATCATTCCGGACTTAAAGAGTCTGAATGAATAAGCCGTTTATCATGTTGACTTTATAAAAAAAAAAATTAAAACTAAACAGGCGATAAAAACATAGGAGAGTCCATTATGGGAATGGCAGCATCACAGGCAAGATATTTAGCACTGACAGCAAGAAAAACAAACTGCGAATGGGAAGGACAGCAGATTAACCAGGCAAGAACCGCACTGGCGAATCAAAGTGCTAATTTATTTAACAGACTGCTAGATCTGGAAGTTCCTAATGCTCCCAAAACTACAGATTATACAGAAATTCAATATTCTTATTCTGATGGTACAAATGAATCTGTGCTTGACAGCTGGCAGCAACTATCCTCTGCAGATCCTAATTATAATTATATTGTAAATCATTATTATTATGCTGATATTTACACTGGTTCACAAAAACTGCTGGAAAATCCTCAAGTTCAAACTAAAGGTGAACTGACCATAGAAGAATTTCTTAATCAAGATCCCGTTGTTACCTACAATGCCAATGATAATACTTACACTATTACAACATCAGATGGTCAAAGCAGAACTTATTCCGCAATAGGTTCGCTTGAACAGGATACAAAACTGGAGAATTCCCTGAGAGATTTTGAAACAGCTGTCGGAATGGCACAAGAGGACGGCGTTTTAACTACCGACGGCGTATTTGGATATCAAGACTCAAATGGAACCTGGCATTTCTTTCTGGAAGATGAAATTGCAGAACCGAAAGATTATTCAACTTCTTACTCCCCGTCTTATGTCGGAAATTCTAAATTAACAGAACTTACAGAATTAACTGAAGATCAAGCTGCTGAACTTGCACAAATACTCAGAGATTGTGAAGACACTGCTATGAGTGAATATTTAAGCTTTGATGCAGACGGAAACCTTGTATATAATGGTGAGGGTATTTATACTTTTGATATGCAGGGACAGACTTATTACACTACTGATAAAGATTTATATAACAGCATGCAGACTAATTATGAATACGAAAAACCTATTGATATTCAAGAAAAATTAGCATATTATAATGCATCCTATGTTAAAACAAAAATTGAAGAAACAAATCATGCCCTACTGGAAACAGATGGAGAAGGCAGATTTACATCTGTAAAATTTGATGATGACAGCGTTGTATATTCACTAAATGTAGAAACTGTTACTGATGACGAAGCATATCAAGATGCTATGAATGAATACATGTACAAAAAAGAACAGTATGAAAAAACCATCGCCGATATAAACGCACAAACCTCTATTATTCAGCAAGAAGACAGAACTCTTGAGTTAAGACTGAAACAGCTTGATACAGAACAAAACGCTCTGGCAACCGAAATGGATGCTGTCAAGAAAGTTATTGACGACAACGTTGAAAAAACATTCAAAACTTTCAGTGATTAGTATATTGCATAACCCGCTCGTTCTTCTGCTTAATGCTTCTTTTATACCGTCTTTTAAGCCGGCTTAATAAGAAAACTTCTTTCACTATTTACCCCCGCTTTTTCTTTGTGTTATAATTAAATATACTTATACAGGGAAGAAGGTAAAAGATGAGTTTAGATGTTTATTTAGGTATAGATGTAGGTTCTGTAACTACAAAACTTGCACTGGTTGATGAAAAAGGGAAATATATAGATTCTTATATGCTTAAAACCGCAGGTAAACCGGTTGACGCCGTTCAAACAGGTTTAAAGCATATTATATCCCAAGCGCTATGCGATTATAAGGTTCAAGGCGTCGGCACAACAGGTTCCGGAAGAAACCTTGCAGGAGCCCTGGTCGGAGCTGATGTTATAAAAAACGAAATTACAGCTCACGCAGTTGCCGCAAGTACAAACATCCCCGGGGTCCAGACAATTCTTGAAATCGGAGGACAGGACAGCAAAATTATTATCCTTAGAGATGGTATTGTAACAGATTTTGCGATGAATACAGTCTGCGCAGCAGGTACAGGAAGCTTCCTCGACCACCAGGCGCAAAGATTAAATGTTCCTATAGAAAAATTCGGTGAAACAGCGCTTAAATCAGAAAATCCTGCGCGTATTGCTGGAAGATGCGGTGTATTTGCTGAAAGTGACTTGATTCACAAACAACAGCTAGGCTATCCTGTAGAAGATTTGCTCTACGGTCTATGCCAGGCACTGGTTAGAAACTATCTTTCTAACCTTGCACTCGGAAAAGAACTGCTTCCTGTAGTGTCTTTCCAGGGCGGAGTAGCTACAAATACCGGTATGGTTAAAGCTTTTGAAGAAGCTCTGAATACAAAAATAGTTGTTCCGGAAAACCACCAGACAATGGGTGCAATAGGCGCAGCTCTGCTTGCAATGGAAAACCACCAGTACACCGAAACGCCGACTAAATTCAAAGGCTGGGAAGTCGGGAACATGAACTTCCAATCAGTAACCTGCCAGTGTACAGGATGCTCAAATAACTGTGAAGTCATCACAATTCTGGAAGGCGAAGAACCCGTAGGACACGTCGAAAAAATCGGCGATATAAAAGGCAATATTATTGCCCGCTGGGGCGGTACCTGCGGAAGATGGGACATCAACTAGTTACTTTTTCTTTGCTAAAAAGAAAAAGTAACCAAAAAGAAAAGAACATACTGTCGGCAGACAGAGGTAAAATTACAAGTTGGAATTAAAACTACAAGTCTGCCTCTCAAGTGAAACTACAAGAGGGAAAAATCCCCCCGCCCCTTGAGGGAGGGGGCTAGGGGGAGGGGTACTACAACCTAAAGGTATCGCACTTTATAAAACTGTTATTTTCTATAACGAAACTAACCAAAAAGAAAAGAACATACTGTCGGCAGACAGAAGTAAAATTAAAACTACGAGTCTGCCTCTCAAGTAAAACTACAAGCGGGAAGCATTCCCCCGCCCCGCCAGATTGACCTCTGTGTGGGAGGGGGCTAGGGGGAGGGGTGAAATAAATTATGACAATCAAGCTCAAAAACTTTGAAATAGGCGCCAATAAACTTACAATACTTGCTGGTCCATGCGTTATAGAATCGATGGACGTGATGAAAAAAACTGCAGATAAACTCAAAAAGGTCTGCTCAGATTTAGACATAAATTTTGTATTCAAATCTTCATTTGACAAAGCAAACCGTTCTTCTATCAACTCTTACAGAGGTCCCGGGATTGAAAAAGGACTGGATATTTTAGGGCAGATAAAAAAAGAATTTGAAGTACCGCTTGTAACGGATATACATCTTCCGGAACAGGCAGATATTGCATCAGAAGTTGTTGATATCCTGCAGATACCAGCATTTCTGTGCAGACAGACAGACTTATTGCTATCAGCCGGAAAAACCGGCAAGATAGTTAATATCAAAAAGGGGCAGTTTTTGGCTCCCCAGCAGATGCTTCCTTTAGCAAAAAAGGTAGAAACTACCGGTAACACAAATATTATGCTGACTGATAGAGGCGTTACCTTTGGCTATAACAATCTTGTTTCAGATTTTCGCGCCATTCCTATAATGAAAGAATTTGGCTATCCGGTTGTATTTGATGCAACACACAGCGTTCAAATGCCGGGTGCAAATGGAGAAACCACCGGAGGTGATAGAAGATTTGTTCCAACACTCGCAAAATGTGCAATGGCAGCCGGAGCAGATGTTCTGTTTTTCGAAGTTCACCCAAATCCGGATGAAGCTCTAAGCGACGGACCTAATATGCTTAAGCTTGATGATGCTGAAAAAGTTTTTGCCAAATGCAAAGAAATTTTTGATATCGTGAGAAAATAACTCACTTCTAAGTTATTGATGGGGAAATTATTTTTGAAAATGAGATAGTTAATCAGCAGCTGGATTGCTTCAAGCTAATCGCTCTCGCAATTGTACATGTCAAGTAATTAGTTACATTTTACTTAGAATAAAAAAGGAGTAATTACTATGACATTAACAAGCAATAAGAATTTAATTTCTCGCACACTAGCAACAAGAATGATGGCTTGCATAGAGGAATATGAAGCAATCAAACGCAAAGAAAGTAAACAGTTTAAAACGGTTATGGAATTTTGTAATTTTCATAAATTTATATTATAGTTATACCTGCGCGTTAAAAATACAACCCAAATATCAGTATAGAATCCCTCCCCGAAATCAAAGATTTCGAGAGGGGATAAGTTTTAACCTCTCTGTTATATTTAAGCATGATTTTTTTTACTAAGCAGGAGGAGAAACAGAATTGCATTTTTACGTAATGCCATCCGGTTTTACATTATTCAGTGGTAAATTATAGGGAAGTTCACCTCCCAGCTTGGCGTCATTCAGAGGCTCGTTAGAGCCGATGAATCTCCGCAATATTTATTCCTCCTCACTCTTCACCCCTCACCCTTCACAAAGCATTATTGCCATTACTCCTTGAATTTATATAATTATAAAAAGGAGGCTGATATTTTGATAAAAACTGTTCATAAGCTCAATACACCGTTAAAAGGCGAAATAACAATTCCATCCGATAAATCAATCTCGCATAGGGCGGTTATGTTTTCTTCTATTGCAGAAGGCGAATGCATCATAAAAAATTTTTCAAGCGGTGCAGACTGCCATTCAACATTAAATCTGTTTAAATCTCTTGGAGTTAATATTCAATTTATTAATGACAAAACACTCAAAATAAAATCTAACGGAATCCTCAAACCGGCTCTGAACAGCACTTACTCCTGCGGTAACTCTGGTACGACAATGCGTCTTGTATCCGGAATCTTAGCAGGACAAAATTTTGACTCTATTCTTACCGGCGATGAAAGCCTTTCTAAGCGCCCGATGAAACGCATAATTGAGCCTCTAACCTTAATGGGCGCAGTAATTTCTTCCGTTGACGGACACGCGCCGCTTACAATAAAAGGACGAAAACTAAAAGGTATAAATTACCACTCCAAGCTTGCAAGCGCACAGGTAAAATCATGTATTCTGCTTGCAGGGCTAAACGCGGAAGGAGAAACAACTGTTATTGAACCAAGTCTTTCAAGAAACCACACCGAGCTGATGCTTGAGTATCTGGGAGCTGACATAAAGGCTGAAAATAATAAGGTTACAATAAAACCATCTAAATTAACGGCAAAAGATATTGATATTGCCGGAGATATTTCATCAGCATCTTTCTTTATTACCGCGGGTTTGATTGTTAAAGGTTCTGATTTTACCATAAAAAATACCGGCTTAAACCCGACTAGAACCGGCATTATTGATGTTGTGAAAAGAATGGGCGGAAATATTGAAATTCTTAACCCTCAAACCATATCCGGAGAAGAAGCCGGAGATATTAGGGTTCGGTACACCGAAAATCTAAAAGCCTGCACGATTGAAGGCGATGATATACCAAGATTAATAGATGAGCTTCCCGTTATTGCGGTACTTGCTTCGCAGGCAGAAGGAGAAACCATTGTTAAAGATGCGGGCGATTTAAGAAACAAAGAATCTGACAGAATAAAATGTCTTGTTAAAGAGCTGTCAAAAATCGGGGTTAACATAGAAGAACGCGAGGACGGATTTGTTATAAGAGGGAAATCCGAGCTTAACGGCGGATGCGAAACAGAAAGCTACCACGATCACAGGCTTGCAATGAGCTTTTATACAGCAGGACTAATCTGCAAAAGAGAAATTGCAATCAACGGATTTGAATGGACAAAAATATCTTTTCCGGAATTTGAAGAATTATTCAGCAAGCTCAAAAAATAATTATTGTAATCTTTCAATTATCCTTAAGTATTCTTTTTGGGCTTCAAGCACCATTTCTGAAATAAAATTAATAAAGGGTTCAAAATCATTATGATTTGAAGCTTGTAATGCTCTTATATAATCTGCACGGACAGCCGGCGGAATAATTGTAATATTATATCCGGACTGCAGTAAAGCTAAGTTCATCAGCAGTCTTGCAACCCTGCCGTTTCCGTCTATAAACGGATGTATATTAACAAATAAAGCATGAACCATTGCTGAATATTTAACCGCATGAAACTCTTGTTTCATTGCCGGCAGTGATGCCGTAAATTCCTGCATTCTTTTATCAAGCTCTTTTGGCAGAGGAAAATCTATGCCAGCACCGGTTACTATTACAGGTTTGTTTCTATATTTGCCCGCATTTTCAGAATCGATTTTTTCGTAAAAAAGTTTATGCAGACATTTTATATCATCTTCCGTTATAAACTCATTCTTAGCAATTTCAAACAGCTTATTGTAAGCACTTGCGTGTCCCAGTGTTTCCAGATGGTCGCGCATAGGCTTGCCGTTAATAGTAAGTCCGTCTTCAATAACCACCTTGGTTTCCGCAAGATCCAGCGTATTTCCCTCCAAAGCGTTTGATGAATAAGTAAGACCAATTTTATAATATTCTTGAATTTGCTTTAAAATATCAGAGCTAAGCGGTCTAAAACTATCGATTTTAGATTTCATCTCGTCAATTTCTTGCAGTCTGTTTATGTACATAGAAAAACTACCTTCTTGACTATTATACCATAAATCAGCAGTTATAACAGCAGGACAGCACCGTTATTTAGCGAGCCTGCGCTGTAAAAGAGCAAGTATTAATATTACGGCAAACAGTATGTACGCAAGCGCGCAGGATTTTCCGATATCAAAATATTCAAATGCATATTTGTAAATAGAATACACAATAACATTTGTAGAGTTATCCGGCCCGCCGGAGGTCATTACATAAATCAAATCAAATACTTGAAAAGATGAAATTGCCGTAACTAAGATTACAAAATAGATAGTAGGCTTTAATAACGGCAGTGTTATTTTGAAGAATATATCTTTAGAGCCGGCGCCGTCAATCCTCGCAGCTTCATATATTCCGGAATCTATTGTTGAAAAGCCTGTTAAAAACAGAACAACATTGTAGCCTATAAGTTTCCATACAGATACAAAAATCAAAACCGGCATTGCAAGATGTGTATCAAAAAGCCAGTTCAAATTTGTCCTAAAAAGCTGGTTTACCAGTCCTATATTAGGATCAAAAATCCACGACCAGACAATAGCTATAACAACCGCAGGCGTAATAAACGGCAAAAAGTATATTGTCTTATAAATTTCGGCGCCTCTTATTTTAGAATTCAACACCGATGCGATTAAAAGCGGTATAATTACTGCAAAAAAAGTGGTAGAAATCGCATATACAAATGTATTTACAAGAATTTCAACAAATTCTTTTTCACCAAGAACCGCCTTATAATTAGCTAACCCCGCAAACTTTATTTCATTCAGCAGATCCCATTCCGTAAAGCTTAAGGCAAAAGAGCAAAAAATAGGAATTATTATAAATATAAAAGTCCCTACTAAAGCAGGAAGTACAAAAATTAATCCATTTTTACCTTTTTCCATGTTATCATTTTACTATAAGCAGGAGGTATTATGTTAAAAGAATCGGCATTTGGCAAAAATGATATAAGAGGGATTTACGGCGACGATATTACGGAAGAATTGTTTTATTATACAGGACGCGGTTTTGTACAGTTTCTGGTAAAACACGCCCAGAAAATTCCTTCTGAAATCTGGATAAGCGTATGCCGGGATGCAAGGCTTCATTCGCCTTCTTTATCAAAATCTCTGATTGAAGGTATCCGTTCATGCGGAGCAAATGTCGTAGATATGGGTTTAGCACCAACACCTCTGGGTTATTATTCTGAAGTCGTTGGGCTTCCTCCGTTTATAACAAAATACATGCCGGTAACAGGTGCAATGATTATAACTGCCAGCCATAATCCGAGCCAGTATAACGGAATGAAAATGACTTTTGCTAAGCAGTCTTTGAACGAAGAACAGATAAAAGAGGTCAAGGAACTTACTCTGGAAGAATACAAGCTTGGAATACCTCCTGTACCTTTTGGTATTTTGAATGAGTATGATTTAATACCGGATTATATAGAAGATATGAAAAAACGCTTCGGACGCGTTGGCGAAGGAATAAAAGTTGTAGTAGACAGCGCTAATGCAACAGGCGGAGTTGTCGCGCCAAGGCTTTATAGAGCATTAGGGTGCGAAGTTATTGAGTTATACTCTATGCCGGACGGAAGATTTCCGCACCATCACCCGAATCCGAGCGATGAAAAGACTTTAAATGAAATTAAAAAAGTTGTTGTAGCAAATAAAGCCGACCTCGGCATTGCTTTTGACGGCGACAGCGACAGAATAGGCGTAATTGATTCGGAGGGCAATTCCTTAACCGGTGATAAACTGCTTTTAATCTACGCGGACGAAGTAATTAAAGAATATAATGCAAAAGGAATTAAACCTGTAATTGTATCAGAAGTAAAATGTTCGCAGGTTCTCTACGATACAATTAATGAAAACGGCGGTGTTGCTGTAATGTGCAAAACAGGACACGGCTATATTAAATCAAAAATGAAAGAAACAGGCGCTGTTCTAGCCGGCGAAATGAGCGGGCACACATTCTTTAAAGACCATTACTACGGCTTTGATGATGCAATCTACGCAGGATGCAGGATTATTAAAATCCTTGCTGAAAAGAAGAAAGAAAATCCGAACTTCAAAATTTCGGATATGCTCTCCCCATTTAAAGCAATGTTCTGCTCGCAGGAAGTAAGACTTCCATGCCCGAATTCACTGAAAAAATCCGTACTGGAAGAATTCGAAAGAGTTATCGCAGAACAGCCGGACTTTTTTGGAATAAAAATTAAAGACATTATAACGCTTGACGGTATGAGAATTGTCTTTGAAAAAGGCTTTGCCCTAATCCGCCAGAGCAATACAGAACCTGTATTCACTCTGAGATTTGAAGCAGAAAATAAGGAAAAAGCCCAAGAGCTTGAAGATTTGATGGTAAATAAACTTCTGGAAATTATTAAAAATCTTACTTTAGAAAGCAACGGTTCTTAATTTATCTTTGTTACTTGCGCCGTTCGGTATTTTAAACCCGAAAATATTTCTATCATCTTCAAAACTCTCAACAAAGATTTGGCCATCATGTGCTTCTACAATCTTTTGGGAAGTATATAACCCGAGTCCGATACCGAGTTCTTTATAGGCTTCAGCATAAGAAACATACTGGGCAAAAATAGATTCTCTCTTATCAAGGGGAATAAAGGGGCTTTTATTTTCAAACTTAAAGCAGGTATAATCTCCCTCATTATAAACCGCAATATGAAGGGTCGTATTTTTGTAAGCGTATTTAATACCGTTTGAGAGCAGATTCATAATAACACGCTTTATCTGAACTTTATCGCCCCAAATTGTCGGAATCTCGCAGTCCTTATCAATAGAAACGCCTACCTCTTTATCTTTTGCAAGATATATCATCTCGCCTACGCTTTCCATTACAAGATTAACCAGCGAAATTTCTTCATAGTTTAATCTTACAACGCCTCTGTCATTTCTGTAGGTTACAAGAATTGAACTCAGCATTGCGCCCATATATCTGCAAGAATCCAGAACCATTTCTAATATTTCGCGCAATTTGATATCAATCTTGCCGAAACCGCCCTTTAAAACAAATTCCAATGCTCTTATCTGTGCAAGTGTAGGATTTTTCAAATCATGCCCCAATGATGCGACAAAAGTTTCTCTTTGCGCCTCCAAAATTTTCGGCTCGTCAATATTATCAACCATAACAACAATACCGATTACTTTGCCGTTAGGGTTGCTTATCGGCGCCTTATAAATATTGTACCAGTGGGGAATTCCGTTTACATCATAAATTTCACGCTCATTAGAAATAGTTTTATTATTCCCTATTACATATTTATCTTCCGCGTCGTTGGTATTTCTCATCTTGCGGGTATCAAGCCTTACATTATGAAGGACATCAGAACCGCTTTTGACAAATTCTTGCGCGTGTTCAGTTCCGATAACATAATTTCCTTTAGTATCTTTCATATAGATAAGTTTGGGAATATTTTTGAGTAAAGCTTCTAGCTGGCTGTGGTTGATAAAAAAACGTTCTTTTGAATTCAAAAGAGTATTGGTTTGGAGTGATTCCATTAATACCTCATTGTTTTATTACAATGGTTGTATTGTATAATATTTTATAAATCCTTGATATTAACCGCCTGTCCTATTTTATTGCCCGTACAAGCTTAATATACATTGGGTTGTAAGTCAGTATTGGCGCTGTAGGGCAGTAATTATTATAATCATCTTCAAATTTGAACATGTCATGCTTTGTCCATGACTTATTTTCAAGAGAATTAACACCCGTAAGTTTCAAATGTCTTAAAACATCTGCCGGAGTTTTGAATGCTAAGACGTGGATTTCTTCATCAATTACGGGAGAATATTCCTTCAGCAGGGTTTCGTATTCCCTTTTTGACAGGTACGGCAGGCTTATTCCAAGAATATAATTCAACTCGCGGAAATTTTCCGGACCAAAAGTTGAAAACAAAAGAGTGCCGTTGGGTTTTAATTTGGAAATAAGCTTAGGCAGAAATTCTTCAATATTTTTAAACCACTGGAAAGAGGCGTTAGATATTATCAAATCATACGTTTTATCCAAAGAGTTTATAGATTCTTCTATATTGGAAAAATAAAAATTTATACCCGGCTCAATATTTTTTATTAAACCTTCACACTCAGCCAGAATATCATTTGCCGTATAAGAATTATATTCAAGCCTGTTTACTGCAAGTTTTGTTAAAAGTCCGGTTCCGCATCCTATCTCTAAAATATCGTCATAACGTGCCGTGTCGAGGTAAGACAGAAGTTTTTCAGCCATTTTCTTCTGAATTTTTGCATTGTCATTATATGTATCTAAACTTTTTAGAAAACGTTTTTGCATAACAGCTGTATTCATAAAAGCCCGCTCCAGTATTTAAATTTAAAAAACGGGCAGTGACCGCTTTCAATATTCGGTGCAGTATTCCAAAAAGCACACTGATTTTTCGTAGGAATTATTTTATCATTAGTGCTTATTATTACACGGTTATACTCAAAATCAAGATTTGCGCTGTATGTTTTTAGAACAGCCAGTTCATTTTTAATATTTTCAAAATCCCGCTTTATCTCCGGTCTAGGTTCATTTCCTGTAAACATATTCTGAATAAACTTTTTTGAACCCTCCTGGGTTAGGTTTTTTAAAGTCAAATCATAAATTTTGACAGGAATGCCGTACTGATTATCAATAGGCTTTAATGTCCCGTTTACAGCTGTTTTTGATTTATACCCCAAATCAAATAAAGAAGCTGTCATAACTCCCATTGACCACGCAATCAAATATTTTTCCGAATATTTTTCAACAGTACTGAAATCTGCATCAAGAGTGTTATAATCATAAAACATAATGACATCAAAATCTTCCGGCATAAGATGATTAACAACACTCTCGTCCATTCCCCAACCGTTAAAGAATACTATAACTTTTTGATTATCTTTCTTATTAAGCCACTTATATTTCATAAAATAATTTTATCACAAAGTGTCAAGCACAAAATGAATAGTTATAAACTTTCTGGTTTTATTACTCTCTTTGTGGTAAAATTTAAACGCACAAAAGAAGGAGATTTATAAATGGCACAAAGAATAGGTGTTGATGTTGGCGGAACCAACGTTAAAATCGCATTAGTAAGCGATAAGGGAAAAATTATTTATTCAAACTCTATTCCGACCCGTGCAGAAATGGGTTATGAATATACAATTAACAGCATGAAAGATGCTATCAGAGATTTGTTAAAAGAAACAAAGCTTAAATCTTCTGATATAGAAGCAATAGGCTTTGGTTTTCCAGGACAGATTGACTGCAAAAAGGGCGTTGTAAGACTTGCCCCGAATATCCCCGGCTGGGTAGATGTTCCGATTGCTAAAGTTATGGAAGACGAGTTTGGAATTCCGACACGTGTTGATAATGACGTTAGAACCGCTGCTCTTGGCGAATTGAACTATGGCGCAGGCGTCGGCTGTGAAAACCTTGTATGTATAACTGTAGGTACAGGTATCGGCGCAGGTTTGGTTATAAACGGCAAACTGGTGCGCGGGGCATCAAATGCCGCTGGTGAAATCGGACATATCAAGCTTAACATGCAGGGCGGTCCTCTCTGCGGATGCGGTGACAGAGGATGTTTGGAAGCATACGCTTCTGGTCCGAGCATTGTTGCAATGGCAGAAGAATACATAAGAGGCGGGAAATCTACAAAATACAGAGAACTTGCTAATCCGGATATTACGCCTTACATAGTAGCGGTTGCAGCAAAAGAAGGCGACCCTGTTGCAAGACAAATTTTCAGAATTATGGGTGAATATATAGGAATGGGCTTAACCAGCGTTGTAAACCTTCTTAATCCGGAAAAAATTATTATCGGAGGCGGTGTTGCAGATGCTGGAGATATTCTTTTAGATCCTATAAGAGAAACGATTGCAAAACGCGCAATGGTAATTCAGCGCGAAGTAGAAGTTGTACCCGCTCAGCTCGGAAATACCGCAGGCGTTATCGGTGCAAGCCTTCTTATTAAATCATAATAAAATATTTTCATCTTCTATTCTGTTTCTGGTATAATAAAATCAAAACGGGAGATAAAAATTATGCTAGAAATATTGAAAAAGAGTGCAATGGAGCAGAGCAAAGCTCTTAAGAATAAAGAAATTTCTGCAGTAGAGCTTACTAAAGCTTCACTGGACAGAATAAAAGAAATTGACGAAAAATTAGGTGCTTTTAACTCTTTAACAGAGGATATTGCACTTGATACAGCAAAAAAAGTTGATGAAAAAATAGCAAAAGGTGAAGAACTTCCGCTCCTTGCGGGAGTTCCTCTTGCTTTAAAAGATAATATGAACCTTATCGGTTCAAAAACAACAGCTTCAAGTAAAATTCTTGAAAACTTTGTTTCGCCTTACAATGCAACGGCAACTCAAAAGCTTTTGGATAACTTAATTCCGATTGTCGGAAAAGCTAACCTTGATGAGTTTGCAATGGGTTCTTCTAACGAAAACTCTGCATTTAAGAAAGTTCACAATCCGTGGAATTTAAACAAGGTTCCGGGTGGTTCTTCTGGCGGTTCTGCAGCTTCAGTATCTTCCTGCGAATCAGCACTTGCTCTCGGCTCTGACACAGGCGGAAGTATAAGACTTCCTGCAAGTTTCTGCGGTATTGTTGGTATGAAACCAACCTACGGAAAAGTTTCAAGATACGGTTTAATAGCATTTGCGTCTTCTCTTGACCAAATAGGACCTTTTGCAAGAACTGTTGAAGATGCAGCTGCATTATTGGAAGTAATTTCCGGATACGACAAACACGATTCTACTTCCTTAAAATTACCGGTCGAAAATTACAGAAACAGTTTAAACAACGATATCAAGGGTATGAAAATCGGGGTTATAAAAGAACTTGTTTCAGAAGGGCTTTCTCCGGATGTTGAAAAAGCAATTAAATCTGCAATTGAAACATATAAATCTCTAGGTGCAGAAGTTGTTGAAATTTCGCTTCCGAACTTAAAACATTCTATCGGAATATACTACATTTTAGCAACAGCAGAATGCAGTTCAAACTTAGCAAGATTTGACGGTGTTAGATACGGTCACAGAACCGCTGATGCTAAAAATCTTCTTGAAATGTACTGCAAATCAAGAGCAGAAGGTTTCGGACCGGAAGTTAAGAGAAGAATAATGTTAGGAACTTATGCACTATCTTCCGGATATTATGATGCTTATTATAAAAAAGCTCTGCAGATGAGAAGAGTTGTAACAGAAGACTTTATCAAAGCGTTTGCAAAAGTTGATGCTCTGATTTCTCCGACCTGCCCAAATACAGCATTCGATTTAGGTGCAAGAACAGAAGATCCGCTTGCTATGTATTTGACAGACATTGCAACAATCTCTGCTAACCTTGCTGGACTTCCGGCGATATCAGTTCCGGCAGGATTTGATTCTGATGGTATGCCAATCGGGCTTCAAATAATGACTCCTCAGTTAACAGAAGCTAAATTGTTCAATGTTGCATACAAATTTGAACAAGCTCATGATTATTATAAACAGCTTGCTAATATATAACTAACTAAACTATAAAGAAACAGGGCGAAAATTTTAAAAATTTTCGCCCTGTTTCTTTCATTAATTGATTAATCTAGTTACTTTTTCCTGCTCTATATCCACAGTATGCAAATATAAACGGCAGTAATCTTTCAAAATGAAGTTTGTCTGCACATGGGAACTTGGCAAGCACCAGCACCCCTAAAGCATCATCTATATTAATAAGACAATCTTTAAGTGTAAGCTTTCTATCCGGCTGTTTATCATGCGGATCGCATATCAAATTAGAAACAGAAGCTGCACCGTACATACCTACGATTAAAGCGCCTGCTATAGATAAAATTTTACCCGGAATATTATTAAAATTTTTACTGCCTTCGCAAAGCTTTAAAACACCAGCTACAAGCCAGGTAGGAATAGAAGCATTAAGAAACTGAAAAAGTCCCTCTTTAATTTTATTCTCATTTGTTTTTTTATTCTCACCAATCATACCGGTACAAACACCGCCAGCAACAGATGCTCCGGAAAGTAAAATAATTTCTTTCAAACCGTATTCCAATTTCATAGGATTCTTGATTTTTTGTTTTTTCATCATAAACGCCATTGGAATAACAGTTCCTGCTATAGCACCAACTGCAGCTTTTATCTTGTCACCATTCGTAATTTTACGTTCATACGCACGGTGTCTGCTTGCCACAAGCGGACTTACGACATTCTGGGAATTATGAAATCTTTTGTCTCCATACTCGGGGTAAGAATCTAATCTTTCAAGACTGGGATAACGGCTATTTATACTGTAATTCATACTTCCAACCACCACTAGGATTATAACGTATACATGAACACTTCGCAAGTGTCTGCAATTGTAAATATTTATTAAGCAAAATTTTAAATTAGGCAATTTTGATATTTCATATGTTTTTACATTTTTAAAAGGAGTGTGTGTATATGTCTGCTGACGTAAAAATAACCAAACAGCTTGATAATAATCATGTACAGATTGATATTACGGGAAAAAACGTACAACCAAGATATTACAAAGTCCCTAATAATAAGGCTGATTACTTTGTTAAGACATACAAAAAACAGAGCAAAAATATTTCTACCCTCTCTTTTATTGCTCTTATAACAGCAAGCTTAGCCGGTGTACTTGCAGTAAGACCATTTACAAAAAAACTCGATTCATTGCCAAAATTTCTTCTAAATACAACAGGCGGTATTGCCGGTGCAGTACTGGGCAGTTTAGGAGTTGCACAATATATGGAAAAATCGCAGGATAAACTGATGAAAACGTCAAATGCTCAAGAAATTTACTATTTCGGTTAAAATTGGACCGCAAAAAACATAATGCCAAATTTACGCCCCATTACCTATATTTCCTTCTTATTTCCCCCCCCCTAGCCCTTTACGCCTTGAGCGCCGGAAACGATTTCAACAAGTTCCTGTGTAATTGCAGCTTGACGAGCTTTGTTGTAATCTACAGTCAGCGTAGTAATCATTTCTTCTGCGTTATTAGAAGCTGCTGACATTGCTGTCATACGGGAAGCAAGTTCACTGGCATTTGCTTCAAGAAGTGCTTGATAAATAGAGTTTGAAATATACATAGGCACTAACTGCTGAAGCACGCTGTGCGGAGAAGGCTCAAATTCCATTACAGGATCAACTTCATGTTTTTCAGCCTTTTCTATCTGAACAGGCAGAATTTCCCACTCTTGAACGCTATAAGACATCATATTATTGAAATGTGTTGTTATAATATCAATACGGTCAATTTTCCCTGACACAAAATCTTCTGCAATATCTTCTGCAATGATATTTGCACCTGTTGCTGTCGGGTCGTTAGCTATACTAATATAACCTTTACGCAATTCATAATTTCCGGCCTTATGTTTAAATCCGGAAACAGCCTTTTGACCTACAGGATAAATTACTGTATTTATACCCTGCTCAGCATTTTCTTTGACCCTCTTTAATGCCGCTTTAATAATATTAGCATTGTATGCACCGGCTAAGCCCTTATTGGATGTTATTACAAGCAGACCTTCAGTTTTGACTTCACGTTTTTTTAATAGTTCCGGATAATTATCCAGCCCTCGTTCAACCTTCAAGCCGGTTGTTGTGAATTCGTTAACCGTCGCAAGCATTTTTCTAAAAAGAACCATCAGCTCTTCTGCAAAAGGTCTTGCTGCTTTTACTGTGCTTTCAGCCTTTTTTACCTTAGCTGCAGCAACCATTTTCATTGCCTTTGTAATCTTTTTAGTATTTTGAACACTGGAAATTCTGCTTTTTATATCCTTTAAGTTTGGCATTTCTTTTATCCTTTAAAACTTTTTACAATAAGTATAACTGCAAAAATCATGATTAATACTGATTCAAACGAAAGTCCGAACGGACAAGGTAAAATAAAGCACATAAATGACTTAACAAGAATATATGCAAGCAAAAATAATCCGCATAAGAACAATATGTACCTATTTACACCACAATATCTGCCGTAATCAATATCAGCTCTTTGTCTGCATTCCGGAGATCCTTTACAGATAAATTCTCCTTTATATTCTTCTGCACACTCCAAGCATAAAGCTTTTCCGCAAGCCTTGCATACAGCAAATGCATCTCTATCATGATGGTTAAAACATTTCATAAAATTCTCCTTGTATGATTGCCGGGCTTAAAACGCCCGGCTTTCACAAATTATAATGTTTTTCCGTAAGCTTCCAATTGAGCTTTCAGACTAATTATGTCCTCATCAGACAACTTAGCGCCTTCGTTTAATGCCTTATTCAATTCCGGCATATTAGCTTCAAAGTATTCAAACCAGCCATTTTTATACTCAGCGATTTTTTTGTTATCAACTTCATCCAAATAACCTTCGTTAGCTGCAAACAGAATAGTAACCTGCTGTGCAACAGTCAGTGGCTTATATTGAGGCTGTTTTAAAACTTCAGTAAGCTTTTGTCCTCTAAGAAGCTGTTTCTTTGTTGCCGGGTCAAGGTCTGACGCAAACTGTGCAAACGCTTCCAATTCTCTGAATTGAGCAAGGTCCAAACGAAGTTTACCGGCAACCTGTTTAATACCCTTAGTCTGAGCAGCACCGCCTACACGTGATACTGAAATACCTGCATTAATAGCCGGTCTTACACCTGAGTTAAACAATGCTGTTTCAAGGAATATCTGACCGTCTGTAATAGAAATTACGTTTGTCGGAATATATGCTGAAACGTCGCCTGCTTGTGTTTCAATAATAGGAAGTGCTGTAATACTGCCTCCTCCAAGTTCGTCATTAAGCTTTACAGCTCTTTCTAACAATCTTGAGTGAAGGTAGAATACGTCGCCCGGATAAGCTTCACGTCCCGGCGGTCTTTTAAGAAGCAAACTCATTGCACGATAAGCTTGTGCGTGTTTAGTCAAATCATCATATACGATTAAAACGTGTTTGCCTTGTTCCATGAATTCTTCTGCAATAGCAACACCTGCGAAAGGTGCAATATATTGCAGAGGAGCCGGTTCATTAGCATTAGCCGCAACAATAATTGAATAATCCATTGCGCCATGCTTTTCTAATGTCTTAGCCAATTGTGCAACAGTTGAAGCTTTTTGACCGATTGCAACATAAATACAAATTACATCTCCGCCTTTTTGGTTCAAGATAGTATCAATAGCAATCGCAGTTTTACCGGTTTGTCTGTCGCCGATAATCAGTTCTCTTTGCCCTCTTCCGATAGGAGTCAATGCGTCAATTGCCGTTAAACCTGTCTGCAAAGGCTGATGTACAGATTTTCTTGCAACAATACCGGGAGCAACTCTTTCAATAGGACGAGTTTTATCAGTAATTATTTCGCCTTTTCCGTCAATTGGACGTCCTGTCGGGTTAATAATTCTGCCTATAAGAGCATCGCCTACCGGAACAGATGCAATTCTGCCAGTAGTTTTTACTGTCATACCCTCTTTAATATGTGTATATTCACCCAAGATTACAACACCGACATTGTCTTCTTCTAGGTTCAGTGTTATACCGAGTGTTCCGCGCCCGTCTTCAAATTCCACAAGCTCGTTAGACATAACATTACGCAATCCGTATATACGTGCAATACCGTCGCCGACTTCCAATACACTGCCGATATTTGAAATTTCTGCACGGGTTTCGTAGTTGCGAATATTCTCTTTTAATATTGAGCTGATCTCATCAGGATTAATTACTGCCATTTCCTACCCTTTCATATATCTCTTATTTATAAAATTTTATCGATTGCATTTGCTCCTAATATTATTGCTTAAATTTTCGAGCTTATGCTTTATACTATTATCAATAATCGTTTCATTGATATTAAAAACAAGACCTGCAATAATTCCGCTGTCTACTGACCAGTTTACAAGAACATCTTTATTCAGTTTTTCCGCAAGTCTGTTTCTTATTTCGTTTTTCTTATCGTCGCTTAATTCTATAGCCGAAGTAACATTCACCCTTACTATATTTTTTATTTCCTCTAATTCTCTTTGAAATTCTTCTGCAATAACTCCAATCAAGTTTATTCTTTTCTTTAAATTTAATGTATACAGAAAATTATAAACAATGGGCATAACCCTGTTTTGGAATAACTTACATATTACAATTTGCTTTTCTTCTACAGATATAGACGGATTGTTTATGAAGTTTGACAACTCTTCAGAAGAATCAATACTCTCCGCAACTTCATGCAAATCAGCAAGAATATCGTCTTTTGAGATACCGCCGTCTTCTTGAGCCAGCTCCATAAGAGCTTTTGCCCAGCGTTTAGCAATTAATTCCGAATTTTGTTTTGCAGAAGTTACCATTACCTATCTTCCTCTTTATCCCTTATAACCGTCAATCGCACTAAGGCTTTCATCTATCAATTTTTGATGCAAATCATAATTATTATTAAGTTCTGCAATAATATGCTGTTTTGCAACCTCTATTGATGCTATGGAAGCTCTTTTTAAAATATCATTCTTCAATAATGCAGATCTGTTTTCTACCATTTTTTTAGAATTGTCTTTGATGCCGTTTACGGTATTCTTAGCATCATTAAGGATTTTTTCTCCCACAAGTCTGGCATTTTCGTCAGATTTTTTAATGATACCGTCAACCTCTTCTTCTACATGAGAAAGAAGCCCTTCTATATCCTTAAGATGAGATTCAGATTCTGCTTTCTTATTCTTAGATTCTTCTATATGCTCTTTTACGCTGTTAACAGCATTTTCAAGCATATCGCCCAAATGCACAGCCTTGAAAATAAGAATAAAGATTGACAGAAAAATGACAAAGTTAAATAAATTTGTCCGACCTATATAAACTATTATTGAACTTAAACCATCCATCTTTTACCCTTCTTTTCTTAATGATACAGAATTTTATTTACCGTCTCATTATCAAATCCCTGCACACCGCTTCTGTAACCAAGAATTTTTTCGGTAATATCATTTGCCAAATCTTCCATTCTTGATTTTAAACCTTCTTTTGTTTCATTAGAAACATTATCCAGATTTGCATACTCGCGTTCCAATTCTGAATTTGTTTCATTCTGAGCCTGCTGTACAATATCTGCACGACGGCTCTTAAAATCGTTTATAGAAGCGGTGTATTTTGCACGAGCATCATTCTTAGCGCCGAGGAGCTTTTCATCTCTCTCATTATTTAACTCATCGGCTCTTTCATAGTTCTTATCTGCACTATCAAAATTTTCATCAATAAATCTCTGCCTTTCGCTCACAATCTTTTCCATCGGAGCATAAAGAATCTTATTCATCAAATAGACGAATACTAAAAAAGATATTATTGACGCTAAAAATGTTGCATTAAATTCCATAATTTATCTTCTTCTTACCAAATACCTACAAGTTTCAAAGCAATAACTAAAGCGTAGATTGCACAAGCTTCTGACAAAGCTGCACCAACCATGAAGAATACTAAAGCTTTACCGAAGATTTCCGGCTGTCTTGCAATAGATTCCAAGAAACCTTTTGTTGCAATACCAATACCAACACCGGCACCGATAGCGCCAAACCCCATTGCAATACCTGCACCCATTTGAGCCAAGTCAGAAATTGTTTTTACTTCTTCCATTTTTAATCTCCTTCTAATCTAGATTTATAAAATAATTAGTGTTCACTATCTCCTACTGCAGACGAAATATAAACTGTTGTCAGCAGTGCAAATACTAACGCCTGTACGCAGGCAACAAGCACTTCGAAAAACATTACCGGAAGAGGCAGAAAATATGCGCACATTCCTAATAATGCAGTCATCAAACACTCGCCTGCCAATATATTACCGAATAAACGTAAAGCCAGGGTTAAAGGTCTTGTTATCATATCCATAACTTCTAATAATGCCATAAATATTGACATCGGCTTGAAATCATGCAGAAAGTAGCGGAATTTTTTCTTTGCAAAACCCGCACCCACATAATAAACAAGAACTATTATTGCCAAAGCGGCTGTTAGGTTTATATCGTTGGTAGGTGAAGCAATTTCGCCGGTTTTTAATTCAATCATTCTCAGCGGTAACTGCCCCATCAAATTTGCTGTCAAAATAAATAAAAATAATGATGCTATAAGAGGAACGTGCTTGCGTCCTTCTTTCGGCATCAAACCATCCACCAGCCCCCAGAAAGCACTCAAAATACCTTCAAAAGCCAGCTGTAGTTTTGTCGGAACTATTGTAAGTTTCCTGGTTGCAATAAAAGATACTATTAACAAAAAAGCCATCGCAGCCCACATAGTTACAAGAGTATCCATATTAAAAGCCAAAGAATGACCTGCTATAACTTTATTAACTATCCAATGTCCTCCGCTCATAGAGCAACCTCTCTCTTTCCAAGTCGATACTAGCACAAAAATTTGAGATGCGCAAGTAGTAAAACTAAATATTTATACATAAAATTTAGCGTCAACTATTGATCTATTCTTATTTCTGCGTTTTCTTCTGTAGTTATTTCGCTTTCTGTTTCGTAGTATTCTTCAGTAAGCTTAGTATCTGTTATCTTTGCATCAACAAGTTTTTTCAAAATCTCTATATAATCAAGGCATTTTTTGCCTTTTACACCATGGGTTTCCATCTGAATTTCGCCGTTGGGCAGCAATCTTATCTTCAATTTCTTTGACATCTTAAAACCTCAATCCAAATTTACGGTAAGAACTATTGTATTGTCGTCCGTAACTTCTTCATTTTCTAACTGCATATTATTTTCTTTCAGCTTTTCTATAATATTTAAATAAGCTTCCTCCTGCACATTCAAAGCATATTCTGAACTCAAATCGCCCAGCTTTTCTTCCGCATTGTCCCTGTCTGTGCATGTTATTTTCAGAAAATACGGTTTATCAGCCTCCATTCGTTCAAACGTGAGAGTATAATTTTCGACCGCTCCGTATATTCTGCCGTATTCATCTTCTGAAATACTTCTGACTCCGTGTTCTTCAAGCGTTTTTATCAAAATATTTTTATCAATAAAAGCTGTTTCAAAACTTTTTTCAATAAAATGTTTATCAGAAATTACCGTAATATCTTCGCAGGGGGCTTGAACAGCGTTATTGTTTAAATTCCCGCTTCCCATTATAACTTCGTTTTCTTCGCCTGCTTCTGCAATAACATTAGCAGTTCCCGCTACAACCGCACCTATAACCCAGGCTAAAGCATAAGGAAGTGCAAATACTGTACATGACATTTATAAATCTCCTATAGATTAAAAATCGAGAGTTCTTCCGCCTCTTCCGGCTGTAATACTCTCTTCGCTGACTTCTTTTGTGTACTGTTTAAGATTAGAAGTCTTTGTTGCAGAAACAGCCCTTACATTCGCCCACGCACGCAGAGAAAGTATTTGTTCGCGCTGAGTTGTTGAAAGCGGAACTGTTGTTGCAATATTTTTTGTCAAATCTTCAAACTTAAGCGGTCTGTTTTCAAAAAAGGCGTCGCAAAGCGCTGAAACAACAACCTGCTCTATTTCAGAACCGATAAAGCCTTCTGTCATTTTTGCAAGCTCTGAGCAAAGATTTTTTATTCCTATAACTTCGCTTGCAACTTCTTTATTTTTCAGACGTTTTTCAAGATGAAGCTTAAAAATTTCTTTTCTTTCAGCAAGGGTTGGCAGGTCGACAAAAAATATTTCGTCAAAACGCCCTTTTCTTAAAAGTTCCGGAGGAAGCGTGCTGATATTGTTTGCGGTTGCAATTACGAACACCGGCGCTTCTTTTTCCTGCATCCAGGTTAAAAACTGGCCGAAAATTCTTGATGAAACACCGCTGTCGCCGTTGGAGCCAAGACCGCTCAGCCCTTTTTCTATCTCATCAATCCATAATATTGACGGAGCGACAGCTTCCGCTGTTGCAAGCGCTCTGCGCATATTTTCTTCCGAACTTCCGACAAGACCGGAAAAAACTTTGCCAAAATCCAGTTTTAAAAGCGGTAACTGCCAGATTGTACTCATAGCTTTTGCTGTCAAGCTCTTTCCGCACCCGGGGACGCCGGTTACAAGAACACCTTTCGGCGCGGGGATGCAATATTTCTTTGCCTGCTCTGACCAGGAATTATTACGTTTTAAAAGCCAGCTTTTTAAATTATCAAGTCCGCCGATATCTTTAATTGAATATTCGGACTTTATAAACTCTAAAATCCCGGTTTTCTTGATAACCTGCACTTTTTCTTCAAGTATAACCGGAAGATCCTTAATGTCTATTTTCCCATCGTTTACCATTGCGAGTGCAAAGGCACTTTCAGCTTCCTGCAGAGTCAGACCTAACGCGGCCTTGCAGAGTTTATCTTTTTCTTCCTCTGTCATATTAGTCTGCACAGATTTATTCTGGTTAAGCATGCTGTCAAATTTAGCCCTTATCTCTTTTAGAGTGGGCAGAGGAAAATCAAAAATCGTAATTTCTTTCTGCAAAGCTTCCGGAATTATCAATTCTGGCGCAACAAAAAATATGGTTTTTCTTACAGAACCCAATTTTAAATCCGGTACAATATCTCTGATTTTTCTTATTGCGTCATAATTAGGCGTTCTGTTTTTGGGGCCGAAATTTACATGAAAATCATAAATTATAAAGACCGCGTCTTTATCATATCTTCTTATGTATTCAAGCATTTTGCAGGGGCATGTTGTATCAGCTACGGACTTATTCTGCGTATCGTTATGGAGCCCTGCCGTCTGGGTCCACGTAAAGACCTCCCTCTCAAATTTAACCTGTTTTACGTCGGTTACAACAGATTTAATATACTTTGTTATCCTGTCTTCTTCAAATGTAGGAACGTATATTAACGGAAATCTTGCACGTATAAGATTAGATAATTTGTAAGCACTCATAAAATATCCTTATTTTGGCTTATTCTAACATTTTATGATATTGTTTAAATCAATCTTTTGCAGTATCTCTTCAAAGTTTCCCATTCCGTTCATAAACACAATACCGTTTTGCGAGATATTAACTTCCACTTTGTTTTTGTATTTTGTAAAGATTTCCTCGTTATATCTGGCAGTCAAGAAATGGTATCTTTGATTAGAAGAAGCGCACCAGGGGCGTGAATAATCGAGTTTATCAATCTCAAAAGGTCCGTCAATAAGCAGATCGGTGTTATCCAAAAGTTTTTTATTTTTATAATCTTTTTGCAGTTCTTCTATATAACCGCCGGTAAAGCATAATACACTTAAGCCGGCCCTTTGCACCTGTTCTGCTATATACCCGCAGGCTTGAGCCTGCTCAAACGGCTCTCCTCCTAAAAATGTTACACCTTCAATATTCTTCTGCTTTAGAATATCAGATACTATATCCTCAACGCTTAAGAGATTACCCCCGTTATGCGCCCATGTATGAACAGCCTGACACCCCCTGCAGTGTCTTGAACACCCTTGAGTCCATATGCAATAGCGGTTTCCAGGTCCCTCTACTTTGGTGCTTTTTAGAATATTAAAAACTCTGAGGTTCATAAATCCACGTTTCTTTCAGTAAACCGTTCTATCTTTACGGAGCCCTGCATTTTTTTGACAACTACAAGATTTCTTAATTGTTCTTCCATATGAGGTTTTAGTTTTAGAAAAACAAAAAATTCATTCACATTCTTAAATCCGTTTATTTCCTCACGCTTTTTTATAATCTTTTTTGCCATTACTATACTTATCCCGGGCAATTCCGTTAATTCGATTTCCGATGCATTATTGACATCAATTTTCTCTTCTACTTGAGCGGAAAATCTTTCTGCCGGCTTCAAATTTTTAGATTTATATGATGGCGCATAAGAAGTTGCCACAACGCTTTCCTTGATTACAACTCTGTATAGTTTACAGTCTTCGACAAGCCCGTCATACGTTTTATTGTGACTGAAATTTATACAGAACATATTCCACAAGTCTATCGGACTGTGAACTTTTGAGCTTACTATCTTAAAAGTTCTGTATGAAGTTAAATCCTTCCCTTTTTCTTTAGCCGTAATAGTTGTTCCGTCTGTTCCAAGCCTTATTTGGCAGAATCTGTTAGAGAGCTTTAAGTTCCTCCAAATATCAGTATAAGGAGCAAGATATATCTTTGCAGTATCAAGCGCGGTTCTCCGCCTTATAGCCTCGCCGGTTTCTATAGTTCTTTGGCGGGTTAAGTGCGTAAAAAGCAGATACCCCGCAATTAAGACAACGGAAGTGACTATTGCAGGAACAGGATACAGAGTAAATAAGTAGAAAATTAGAGCAACAACTGATACTATTAATCTTGCTGTATACCTTCTATATCCCATAAACTCCCCTGACGTTTTCGTCTGTCATTAACAGATTGTATAAACTTTTCTATAATACAGCCCTGCACCGGCAATTGACAGAATTATGTTAGGCATAAACGCCGCCAGAGCCGGCATAAGAGAACCTGCCTCCCCAAAGGAAATAGAAAGCGCTCTTATTAAATAATATGCAAAGATAATTAAGATACTAAATAAAAATCCTCTGTTATATCTGACTCTCGGCGGAGTAATAGCAAGCGGAACTCCGATTAGGACAAGAACAATCGTTGTGAGCGGAAGGGCTATTTTATCAAACAAGCTTATTTTCAAAACATGTTTGTCCGGAATGTCCGGATTTGCAAGGTATTTACACAACTGCATAAAGTTATACTCGTTTGCCAAATTTCGGTTCATTTCTTTTGATAAATCCATGCCGAATTTTATCGTTGAATCTTCAAACAATGTCGTATCAAGAGTTTTACCGTTGTCTGTCATCGTGTAAATTGCGCCCTTCTGGAATTTCCATCCTTCCGGAGTAGTAGCGCCTTCTTTTGCCTGCAGAATTTGTATTGTTCCGTCTTTAGAAGCATCTAAAACCGTTATATTATGAAGCTGTTTGTCCGTGCAGTCGCCGACGTAGAAAAGACGTTTTAAAAGTCCGTCTTCTTTGGTTTCCTTAAAAGTAAAGTTATGCTTGCCCTCCGGTATATTTTTCTTGCTGAAAGCATACAGCGCCAAATCCGTAGACTGCTTTGTCATAACAGGGACAACCGTTTCATTTAGAACAAAGCTTACACATGCCATAACAATAGAAAATATAAATATGGGCTTTGCAATACGATTTAAGCCGATACCGCATGCTCTCATAACAGTAATTTCAGAACTCAAGCTTAAACCGTTAAGCGTCATTACTGTCGCAAGCAAAACGCCCATTGGAATTGTCATTACAAAAACTGCCGGCAGGTGGAGTATGATTATCAAAAATGCTATTTTGAAAGGAATACCGTACATTGAAATCTGCTTAATCAAGGTTATAAAAGTATCTGACGCAAAAATAATAGACGTAAATACAAGAACCCCCATTATAAACATCTCAATAACCTGCTTTAGAATATACTTATCAAGCAGTTTCATGTTTCTAATCTGATGTATTATATTTTTAATAAACTTTTTCATTAACCCGCATTCTATTATACCAGAAAATTGTTTAAATTAATTTTCACTCTTCAAATATTTAACAAAATAAGATGCCATAGCAGGTATTGTACTTAGAATAACCAAAACGTTTATAATTCCGTATTTCTGAGCGATGGCACCAAGAACAGAAAGGCATAATGCGACAAGCCCCCAGCAAAATCCGTTTATAAATCCTGCAACAATACTTTTGTACTCCGGAAGAGTTCTCTGCGCCCAAACAACGACAATCGGCTGAGCCAGCATTGTTGTAAAACCTATTATAAAAAATACTATCAGCGATAATATTGGGTGTTCTTGATATGTTAATCCAAACAATACCATCATCGGAAAAGTCGCCCACATTGAGAAATATATAACAGGCTTTGAGCCGAAAATCTTTTCAACCCTCGGGCTCAAGAAAGAACCGACAGCACCGGCAAAAACAAACAGAAACAGAGCAAAACCTATATAAAAAGGCGAATAATGCATAGATTTCCATAAAAACGGAAGCAGAATACAGGAGCTGTTTGTAATCAATGATTTCATCATTGCAATCAGCATCAAGTAATTCATCTGTCTGCAGTTTAATATTTCCTTAAATGATTTGAAGAATTCCTTATGCTTTGGCTTTTTTTCGATTTTAGAGAGCTTCGGCACACAGAAAAACATTGTAAGGGCAAGCGTTATACCGATTATAGAAGTATAAGAGAGCATTTCCAATCCGAGAACCTGTGTAATCAGAGCTGCCAGCAGAGGACCAAAAGCAAACCCTAATGAACCCATACTCATAAAAATGCCCATATTAACAGAACAGTTCTGTTTGGAGAAATAGTTTATAAATCCCATTGCCTGCGGATGAAAAAAGCTTCCGCCCAGACTGCCCAATATCATAAAAATCAATAATACCGGAATATTAGGTGCAGAAGGTGTCAGCGGAATAAATACCGAAGCCATTATAACGCCCCAGAAGATAAAAAACCTTTTAAGCATATTATCGGCAAAGAAACCAAAAACCGGCTGCATCATAGAAGAGCATATATGCGAAATACTTATTACAACCGTCGCTACAGCCATAGTAAAACCAAGCTTTGATGCGATAAACGGCATAATCGGATTAAGGAATCCGCCGTACACATCACAGATGAGATGCGCAAGACAAAGCCATACTACAGCATTTTTTGTATTCTGTATCCCTTTTTCCATAATGAATATTATAGTGTAACCCTGGTGTATTAATCAAATAAACTTCCCAAAATAAGAATTTAGAGTTATAATGAGGTCATGAGTTCGGAAGCTGAAGATAAAAATCTGAAGATGGTCGGGCTGGAACTCATGTTCCTTACCCCGGAAAAATACAGTCATGCGGACGGCATTACTGCTGTTGAGCTGGCTAAGCTTGTCGGACTGCCTCTTGAAGAAGTTAAAAAGAAACTGCAGATTTTGAAAGAAAAAAATGTTGTAAGAGTCAGAGGTATTAACCCCAAATACTGGCTGTTTGACGAATACAACTTTCAGCGCCTTGATGACGATGACGATTTATTCCATCTTTTATGCAACTTTGAAGACGTTGATTTTGACAGATATTTTACATATTAAGTTCTTTTTGCATAACTTCTATAAAATATTCTACCGACCTGTCGTGTTTTAATTCTGCACTTTTCGGGAAAAAGCACCCCGGAATCTGCCCCATCTCGCGGTGATGTCTTACGCATTCACAGCATATTCCTCTGTTTTTACAGGTCATCGCAGAACATGTACATTCTAAAATATTTTCTTCTTTTTTACATTCCATAATTAACACCTCCCCCCAGCCCTCTCCTATAAGGAGAGGGAACGATTATCTCTTTGCAAACTCGCACCCGCAGTAATTTTGGCGGTATATTCCCAATTCTTTGGAAAGATTATTTGTCTTTAAAAATCCGTCTTTTTTCTTAAAATCTATTGCAATATACTCAAGCTCTCCTGCAAGACTTTTTCCGATTTCTGTTATTTTTTCAAAGTTTTTATGCGGACTTATAACAAGAGAGGTTGTAAACCTTTTAATTCCTAGTTCCCGCGCTTTTTCAACAGTTTTCATCAGCCTCTGCCTAATACAGACATCGCACCTACTGCCTCTTTCCGGTTCTGTTTCTAAGCCCTTTACCGCATTCAAATATTCTTCATGGTTATACTCTTCAGCAATCAATTCAACCCAATGATACATACAGACAATTTTTTGAGCTTCTAAACGCCTTTCATATTCTTCTTTTGTATCCAAATTCGGATTGCAGAAATACACAACAGGAGTATATCCCATATCGCGCAGAAGCTCTATGGGATATCCGGAACAAATTCCACAGCAGGCGTGGATTAAAATTTTATTGTCTGTATTATCTGTGTTTTGCACCATGTTTGATTAAAATTTCCTTTAGTTCGTAATACGGTTTTACGCCGACAACTTTTTCACCGTTAATAAACATTGTAGGAGTACTATCCAGTTGAAGAGCGTACGCCTTTGAAAGCTCGTCTTCGATTTCTTTAGCCGTTTTTTCTGAATTGAAATCTTGAATAAATTTTCCTTCATTAAATCCGAGCTGTTTAGCAAGCTTTAGCATATCATCCATTTTTACGGGTTGACTTTCATACAATAAAGAACTCATTTCCCAGTAATTTCCTTGATTTCTTGCGGAAATTGCGCCCTTTGCCATAAAGCAGGCATTCGGATGCATATTTACACTTATATAAGGATTGCATTCCTTATCAAACGGGAAGTTGTGGTGTACAACCTTGATATTTGAAAACTCTTTTGCAGCTTGATGAAGCATTATATTATTAATGTAACAGAGCGGGCATACATAGTCAGAATACAGCTCAATTACAACATCAGCCTTTTCCGCGCCCAAAGTATTTCCCTTTACTCTATACGGATTAAATTTTATATCGCGGTATTTTAAAATAGCTTTCTGTCTCTTTATATGCGGAACAAAATTATAAGTCATTCCGCTGTAGCAGAGAAATGAAACAGCAAGTATCAGCAAGACGATAAATGTTTTTGTATACTTTTTAGCACCGTCTATAAAGTCTATAAAAGCGGTTTTAAAATCATTTACAATAACTTTAAATTTACCGGAAGACGCAACAAGAGCTATAATTAAATCAATAACATATGTTATAACGCACAAAACACACAATTTATGAATTTTAAACAGACTCAAGCCCGCAAGCACCATAGAGCAGGCAAAAGCAATTGTTCCTAAAAAAGTTATATATGACATCGGATTTTTAAACACTTCAAGGAACTTAAGCAGTTTAAATTTCTTAAGCTTATCGACAATTGTTAAGAAAAATACTGTTATATAGAAAAACATTCCCCAGTAAGCCAGCGGAATACCCCAAAATTGTGATACAGAGGATTTTGCGGCGCCGTCGCAGTCAATAAATTCATTTATTGAGCAGAAGCTTGAGAGGGCATATTTTTCGTAATTTGCAACATAATAAATACATGCAAGTTTAATTGTCAGAGCAAAGCCGATTAGTGTTAATATTTGAACGGCAATCTTTTTTTTGTCTATATTCATAATAAAAACTCCACTCCCGTCTAGTCTACATTACTAATTCTAGTATATAATAATCTTTTTTCAATAATAGAAATACCTAGGAGAACCAGCCGAAAGGTTCTAGCCGGACTAAACTATAAAAAAGTTCACTAAAATAATTGTTAAGATTCTTTACAAAATCATACATTCTCATGATTTTATTTAAAAAACATACTGTTAATATATAACTATACTCCTTAAAAAACGACGATACACATATCCCTAATCAACAGCTATGCACGAAAGTTCATAGCTTTTTCTTTTGCTGATATATTAAAAACAGCTTATAATTACGCCGATAACAGCAGATATTAAAATATAAAACAATGGGTCGCGCTTGGATTTCCAGCTGAAAATAAGAAGCATTGCTATTAATATTAAAGCTTTAATATCATTAATCTCCGGCTTCAAAAGCCCTATTGCGACAGAAGTAAGAAGTGCGCAGGATATAGGTTTCAGAGTCTGAATCAAAGATTTTACATAAAAATTATCGCTGAATTTCTTTAGGAGTTTTGAAACAATAATTACCAGAACCAATGAAGGAAGCATTTCCGAAAGTGTAGCCAGCGCAGAGCCTAAAATTCCGGCGCTTTTTAATCCTGCATAAGTCGCAACATTTATCCCGACAGGTCCCGGGGTAATAGATGCAACAGCTGTCATCTGCGTTAATTCATCGAGCGAATACCAGTTATAGACCTGTGATATATGGTATAAAAAAGGAATAGTAGCGTACCCTCCGCCAAAAGAGAACATTCCTATCTTAAAAAATTCCCAGAAAAGATGAAGGTAAATCATTTATTACCCTCCTTTTTTCCGGAAACAATACGCTTAAAACCGACACCCCCGACTGAAAACAATAATATTGTCTGTATCGGAGAAAGTTTAAATATCAATAGTGTGAGCAGAGTCAGCATAAAAATAGTATAAAAAAACGCATCCCTGTTTGATTTCTGCCACATTTCCCTAACTGTAAGAACGATCAATGCAATAACTGCAGCTCCTACACCCCACAATGCTCCCTGCACATAACTGTTTTCCGTTAAAGAGTCTATTACGGAGGCAAGAAGCACGATACTCCAGAAAGGAATAAATGTTACTCCTAGCATTGCAATAACGGCACCCCATTTCCCTCTGAGTTTATACCCTATAAACATTGACATATTGGCTGCAATAATTCCAGGTAAAGACTGAGCCAGTGCAAAATAATCAACGACATCGTCATGTGATACAAGGTTTCTTTTATCAACAAATTCGCTTGTCATAATGGGCAGAATTACATACCCGCCTCCAAGCAGAATAGCGCCTATTTTGGCAAAAATTAAGAAAAGTTTATAAAGCGGTATTTTATTCTGCTCCACTTAATTTTCTCCCTGCTTCTCTTACTAATCTTGCATCTTCCTGCGGAGTAAAACCCGTAGTTGTCAAGTAATTGCCCACTATTGCCGAATCCGCACAGTATTTAAAAGCTTTCATAATTGTTTTTTCTGACAATCTTGCTTTTTTACCGCCGGCAAGCCTTATTGAAGCATTCGGACATGCTATTTTAAAGACTGCAAGAGTTCTTAAAACATTCTCTTCATCTATTTTGTTCCCGTAACCTTCAAAAGGCGTATTCTTTATCGGAGTTAGAATGTTCACAGGAATACTGTCCGGATTAATTTCTGCAAGCTCCACCGCCATTTCAACTCTCTGTTCTACAGTTTCTCCCATACCTATAATCACTCCGCAACAGAGTTCCATACCGTATTTTTTAACAAGCCTTACTGTATTTATGCGGTCGTCATAAGTATGTGTTGTGCAGATTTGAGGATGATAAGACCTGCAGGTATTAATATTATGATGAAATCTTACAAGCCCTGCTTCCGCAAGTTTTTTTGCCTGTTCTTCATTTAGAATCCCTATGCTTGCACAGCTTTTAATACCTTTGCTGTTTAAAGCCCTTATCATTTCAAGCATTGTATCGAAATCGCTCTCATCCGGAGTTTTCCCTGATGTAACTATTGCAACTCTATCCGCTCCGTTATTTATACTGTCCAGACCTGCTTTTACTACAGTTTCAACATCCATTAGGGGATAAGTTTCTATATTGGTATTGTAATGCGAACTCTGCGCGCAATACTTGCAGTTTTGGGAGCATTTGCCGGAACGGGCATTGATGATTGAACAAAATTCAACCTCTTCTTTTAAATACTTTTTAGACTCATTCAATAAATCTTCTAAATCCGCATTATATAAATTTAATAACTCTTGCTTTGTTTTCATAATATTAATACCCGACACTCAATCCCGCACATAGATTTATCGACTGCCCCGTAACACCTTTTGCCTCATCGGAAATCAAATATTTTACCATGCCGGCGACTTCCTCCGGTGTAACAAAACGCTTCTGGGGAATACATTCAATAATCTCGTCTTTTGTAAAATCACCTTCCTCCGCAGAAGAGTTTCCCATCTCTGTATCAACCCATCCGGGATTAATTGTATTTACAGTAATTCCAAATTCGGCAAGTTCAAGCGCAAGAGCCTTGGAAGCGCCGATTAAACCGGCTTTTGAAGCTGAATACAAGCTTGCGCCCGCTTCTCCCATTACTCCGCTTATTGAACCTATATTAATTATCCGCCCCCATTTTTTTGATTTCATATAAGGAACCGCTTTTGAAATCAAATATAATGGTGCCTCAAGATTCACCTTGATAATATGCTCTAGCTCAGGCTTAGTTATATTCTCGATAGGCGAATATATATACTCGCCGGCATTATTAATCAAAACATCAATTTGATTTTCTTGAATATATCTGCCCAGCCTCTCTGCTTCTAATGCCAAGTCGCAGACACAATAATTCCTATAATGCTTCAAAAGATCCTCTGACCTTGCAGAAACAAATATATTCCCGTCCAGTGTTTCAGCTATTGTTTTTCCAATTCCCCTGCTTGCGCCGGTTACAAGTATATTCATAATTTGATTATACTACAAAAAAATCATACAAAAAGGCACAGCCCATATCTAAGCTGTGCCGAAAATTGAATAATCAAACGCTTATCGCATAAACTGGGCTTGATAAGCTTGATAAGAAATCGGTGCATCCGGCTGTGACGGCTTGTTAGATAAGCCAAATGCATGCGACGCTTCAGTCTTTAAACCTGCAAAATATGTCATAGCCTGACCGTCAATAGCACTCTGGCTCAAAAGATTAATAGCATTATTAAATGCCGCATAATCTTTATCATAATCACCGGTTGCCTGAATACCGATTTGTGCGCATAGACTTGCCCACGGGATTACTTTCTGGTTATTTTGATTATCAATCTGTTCTTGAACCTGCTTTGAATATTCTTCATACATAGCAGAATTCAACTTTTTCAAATCATCCGTTGAACCCGTAGGAGTTATGTCAAAATCATCGAAAGCACGTTCCAACGCACGCGAATTAACAGGTACCCTGCCCAGATATGAGTAGATGTTTGCGCTTGTGTAAGAATATACTCCGTTTACTGTGAAGTTTGACATGATACACACCTCATATATGATATATAATGTATATCGGCATTTTTTCTAAAAACTTTAGGTTTTTTGGAAAAACATTTACAAAACTTTACAAAAATGGACTACAAATCAGTTATACCTTGATTTTATTTTTAAACTCATATTAATACAATGTTAAGAATTGTAACAAACAAAAGAAGTTGTGAAATTTGAAAAGTTTTATATACTTTATATATATGTAAGACAAATATAAGAGAGTAAATAATTTAAGATGCAGTCTGAATTATCATTCAGCAGGTCTTCTATAAGCCTGTGCTTGATAATCCGGATTGAAGGCGAGGTATAAAGATGGCATTACTGCAAAGTTACGACATCAATGCGATGGCGACTAATATTTCACGAGAATTTTACATAAAGGAGAATCCGGAGGTAGATAAATCATACGTACTGATGGATGAAATGCGATTATTTGCGATGGATATGAAATCGCGGGTCACATTTATATCGCGGACGAAGAATTAACCCCAATATAATACCAAACTTAATCTTACTTACTAATTTAATTCCCCAACTTACTTATCTACAAGCGCCTAATTCAAAAGATTAGGCTTTTTTTTTGTATTTATTTATGCTAGATTTGACTTGGAGGTACAAAAATGAGTATCTGTATATTTCCCGGGACTTTCAATCCGATACATACAGCTCATATAAAAATGGCGGAATTCGCTCTTAACCATTATGGTTTCAGCAAAGTTATTTTTATTCCGGCATACATACCGCCTCACAAAGAAATAAAAAAAGATTTGGCATTACACAGATTTAATATGGTTAAAATTGCAACTGCCAATAATCCCAGATTTACGGTTTCAGATATTGAATACAAGTCTGAAGGGAAATCTTATTCTTTAATAACCGTAAAAAAGATTATAGAAGAATATAATATCAAAGGGAAATTAAATTTTCTTATAGGAACGGATGCTTTTGAAAAAATTGACAGCTGGTACAAGGCTGATGAATTAAAAGAACTTGTGCATTTCATTGTATTTCCGCGCGGAAATATATTAAGCCACAAAGCAGGGTTTGATTATGAAATAGCTCCTATGGAATATATAGACATCTCTTCTACTGAACTTAGAAACCATCATAAAAAAGAAACTATTGAAGAAGTAAAGGAATATATCAGCAAAAATGACTTATACTTATGAACAAATTATGAGCTGGCTTAAGGCGAACTTGACGCCGGAGCGGTATGAACATTCTATAGGCACGGCAGAGTGCGCATCAGAACTTGCCGAAAAATTCGGTTGCGATAAGGATAAAGCATATTTTACCGGATTAATACACGACTGCGCAAAATGTCTTCCTAAAGACGAAACTATTGATATTATCAATAACCATGTAACTCTTGAAGAAGGCGAATTATGCAGTCCAAAAACACACCACGCTCCTGCCGGCGCTTACATTGCACAAAAAGTTTTCGGAATAAGTGATGAAGAAATTCTATCTGCAATAAGATGGCATACTATAGGCAAAGTTAATATGACAACTTTTGAAAAAATCATATTTCTTGCAGATAAAATAGAAACCCGCACCCGCCCGTGCGAAAGATGCGAGCCTGTAAGAGAAGCCTTAAATGACGCAGATGGGCTTAATAAAGCATTGTTAATCTGCTACAAAAATACTATAAAAAGCCTTGTAGACAGAGATTTAAGAATTTGCACGCTTACTGTTGATATATATAACAGCCTTTTACAATAATTTACTTATAGTACAAAAGATAGTATAATTAATATTATGAGGAAGAGGTTAGCAGGAATATTAATAAGTCTTATGCTCGCAAATACGGTACTTGCAGATGTACCGTTTCAAGGTCATGCAGAATTCGATGATGAGTATACAGAGCCGGATAAAGAGCTTTTTACAGGTAAAAAAGAAACTTTAGAGAAAAAAGATATAATAGAAATGACTGTTTCTCAAGTTCTCGACGGAACATTTTCCCTTGAGGGCGATGAATTTTTTGCAGAAGTAACAAGCGATGTTATCGGAGATAAAGGCGTCATTATCCCCAAAGGTACTGTTGCACACGGGACTATTACACAAACCAGCTCCGCAAGAAGATTGGGAAGAGACGGCTATTTAAACTTGAGCTTTGACTATCTTGTAACACCGGACGGAAGAGAAATCCCTATCGAAGGGAAAATGTCTACCAAATTACATCCGCTTAAAGCTGCAACCAAAATCGTGGCAACTGATATCGGGTATACTGCCGTCGGCGGAGTTGCCGGAGGTATATTTGCCCTACAGGCACTCGGTTTAGAAGCGGCAATAGCCTCTCAAGGCTACACCGTCGCAGGCGGTGCCGCGCTCGGCGGGGCAGTAGGCTTAGGGATGTCATTATACAGAAAAGGGAAAAATGTCCTAATTGCACCCGGAGACGAAATAAAAGTTAAAATCCTTTCTGAAGTTGAACTCCCTGTATACAGAGAAGAAGCACTAAAACAAAAAGAATTAAACTTCCCGGGACTTGATATCAGAATTGTCAACATTCTGTATGAAAAAGACCCATTCGGAGAGGTTAACACAATAACCCTGTCGCTATCGATTTCTAATATGTCTAAAAAAGCATTCTCCGGCATGGATTTAGCGCTGGTAAACGACTATAATTCTGTCTTTAATCCGTCAATATTCGGCGACACAAAGCTCCTGTTTTCACAATTTAAACCAGGCGACAGATACGCCGGCAAAATATCTTTTGCCGTCAATAATGTTAAACAATCATACTGGCTTATTGTAAACGACAGAGCAACAAATAAACCTATAGCAAAAATATCACTGGATAATGCTTATAAAAAAGTTTCTAAAGATGTTAAAAAACGTAATGAAAAAATGAGAAAAGGAAAGAAAAATTATTATAAAGAAGAATCCCCGTTTGATTTATAAAAAATACTAGCAAAAAAAATTTTTTCCTGTTTTTATACCATTACAAGAAAGGAAATATAAATATGATATCTATTAATCCAAGCCAAAGCTTAAACACTTATGCAAAGGGAATGGTTAAAAGCATAGTTAACAATTCTCCGGAGAAAAAAGTTTACATAAATAAATTCTTAAAAGAAGCAAATACAACAGGAACTCAAGGTAACGCAATTGTTGCATATTTTACGGAATACAATAATATGCTTGCAAAAAAGCAAAACTTTGTACCCAAAGCATCAGAAAGGGTAAAAAAACTGCCTGAATTAATTGAGAAGGAAATAAATGATGCACCGGTTCTGCAAAAAGAAGCAAAGAAATTTATACAGGCTCTTACAGAGTCTTATCCCAAAACATTAGAAAAAAGAATTTCACTTGCAAGCCAAGGTGCAGTGGTTTCTGACAGAGTTGAACCAAAATCAAAATTCAAAAAATTTATGGTGTTCTTAAATAAGCTTATAAAACCGGAAGAATAGAAAAATAAAAAAAAGACCTCTTTAAAAGAGGTCTTTTTTTAATCAATATCATAATTCAGCATTGTCACAACTTTAACACCTGCCGACTCAATTTTTTCCCTGCCCTTCAGCGGATCTAACTCTATAATAAATGCCGATGCAACAGGAACAGCTCCTGTTCTTTTAACAAGATTACAAGCCGCGCAAGCAGTTCCACCCGTTGCCAGCAAATCATCTATAATAAGAACCCTGTCCCCTGCCTTAAGAGCGTCAGCATGCATCTCTATTGTATCTGTGCCGTATTCAAGAGAATATGTTTCTTTTATAGTATCCGCAGGAAGTTTGTTAGGTTTTCTTATAGGAATAAATCCGGCATTTAATTTATACGCTAATGATGCGCCAAAAATAAAGCCTCTGGATTCAATCCCTGCTACATAATCAATTTTTTCGTCTTTAAATTTATCAAACAAAAAATCTATCATATACTGCATAGCCTTGGCATCTTTAGTTGCTGTAGTAATATCCAGAAACATTATGCCTTTTTTAGGGAAATCCGGCACTATTCTAATATGTTCTCTTACATAGCTATCTATATTCGTTGTCATCATTTTAATCTATACCTCTTGTAATTCTAATTCCGGCTGTGATTCCTGCTCAATAGCTGTTTCCGCGATCAGTCCGTGAGCAGTCTTGCCCCAGTTCATATCTTTCTTACAGAATAATATTTTACCACAAATAAACAATTCCATCGGGAACCATATTATTAAAAAATACACAGATGTTTCTAAAGCTTGTTTTAATGCCTGCATTCTGGGAACAAAGTCATATCTTCTTAAACTATATCTTATTGCTAAAACAAATCCTACACCAACAACCAATAATACTATCAAAGAAGACCACAAAACATTGTGCAGACTATAAGGATCAATCTTATCCGTAAACAATTTTACAATACGGAAAAATACTTCCATCATAAACCATAAAGGCATTATAAACTGGGTAATATATACCGCCATATCAAATCTCGCCCTCAATGACATCTTTTTTGACTTCATTGCCTCACCGAAATACTCAAGATAACGCCTTATCGTTCCCTCAAGCCATCTGCGTCTTTGTCTGAATAGAGGACGTATAGACACAATCCCTTCTTCATATACACATGCCTCCTGGCAGAATCTAACATCCCATCCCTTTATATGAAGTCTTGTGGACATATCTAAATCATCAGTAATTGTATAATTATTCCAGCCTCCGATATCTTCTATTGCCTGCCTTTTAATTAACTCGCCGTTGCCTCTAAGTTCTACAGCCCCTTTTACCGCATCTCTTCCGACCTGCAGATAAGTATCAAGAGTATATTCATTGTTCTGGCATCTTGTCAAAAAATTTACATCTTTATTTCTTATAATTTTCCTTGCCTGTACAGCCCCTACATCAGCAGGCTCCAGTTTAGGAATAAGAAGGTTTAAGAAATCCGGCTCCACCGTTGCATCCGCATCAAAGACTAAAACAGCCTCCCCTTTGGCAATCTTAAATGCATCATTCAAAACAGCAGATTTTCCCGGGAAAGCATCCTTCTGTCTTATAAATGCAATTACCTTATCATGCTCCGCCTCCAGACGCCTTATAACTGTTGCAGTATTATCCGTACTTCTATCATCTATAACTATTAACTCATAGTTCGGATAATCAAGACGCAGAATATTTTCAACTGTATGCCTGATAACAGTATCCTCGTTATGTGCTGGAATCATAATAGAAACAAAAGGCTTGTAATTCTCATTGACAACCGGCGGATGCTTTTTAAGCTTTCGTTTTTGATACTTGGTCGCAGCAATAGAATAAAGCCCGTAAACAACCATACACACACATAAAATAACGAAACCGACAACCGTGTTTACATAGTTCTGGAAGATATATAAAAATACCCCCAAACACGCTAAAATTGTAAATAAAAGAATCCTTTCTCTCATAATCTCCCAACACGTCTACAATTGGTATTATACCAAAAAGTTTAAGCGATGTTGCAAATTTTGGCAAAAAATAAATTCAATGTTACAAAACTTAACAAATCGGACAAAAAAAGGCAATTTTTTATTCAATAAATACTTTATATATACATAAGAGATATTTAAGGAGAGCAAAAGATGTTATTCACTACTGAAACTATTAACAACAAAGAAATTGAATCCATTAATAACTTCTTTAACGAATTCGACTCTGCTGTCGAAACCGTTGCTCCGGATGAAGCAGAAAAAGAAACCGCTGTTTCTAAATACATCACATCTCTTGTTACATCCTGCTACCAAAAATCTGTTGAAGACATCGCTAACACAAAAATCGGAAACAAAATCACTAGAAAAAGAAACCTTCAGCAAGTTATGAGAGAATCTTTCTTCTACGGTGCTAACAGATTCGGAAACAACTTCATCGCCTAGGTGCTATGCACGTAGACCTTAGGTCGGCAGACAAATGTATAACTACAAATGAAAATTAAAACTCCAAGTCTGCCTCAAAGTGAAAACTACAGTGCTACGCACGTAGGTATATGGTCGGCAGACATTCTGCAAATCTACAAATGAGAATAAAAACTACAGGTCTGCCTCAAAGTTAAAACTACATATTGAATGTAAACTTCAAAGCTACGCACGTAGGTACACGGTCGGCAGACAGATAAATAATCACAAAATCATAACACACTCTCTTATATAATCTTACATCTTACTAAAGTTTCAGCCCCTTTTTGGGGCTTTTTTTTAGTCTTTTACCTTTCATCGGTGCAAAAATTTGCACCCTGCACATCTCAAGCAGTTACCTGTAATGTAACACAATACATATTGAGTTACATTAGGAGTAAAAGTAAGGAATAGATGGTGTTTTGGCTCTAAAATTGACTGAGGAAAACCAGCCCCCACCCTAACCCTCCCCCGTGGAGAGGGAAGGCGCGAAGCTTGCAGACTAAAAACGAGGTAATACAAGGCACACACCGCGAGCGTGGTGCGTAAGCACCCATAGCGAGCGTAAGAAAACCGGCTTGCCGGTCTGGCATTGGCGGCTAAAATATATTTACCCCCCAATGCCCGTCAGGGCATAGAAAACAACCGCTTTTTTCTCTTTCTTTTCGTACTTTTCTTTCTCTTTTGATGCACAAAAGAGAAAGAAAAGTACAATCCAGCCAAAATTTGAGGAACCAAATACAGCTCAATATTATAACCCTATTGAGCTTTGTTTGTCCTCAAGACTATTATAGAGCTTAAAACCTTTGAATACCTCTTCTTTGGAATGCTATATGCATAAACAGCATACCCCTTATCATTCACTGTAATCTTTATTGAATTATCAACATCAGTTCGTAAAATACGGGTATTTTTCAAAACCTCAAGCGTATACACCGCAGGATGCCCGAATTTATTCTCCCCTACTGAAATTAGAGAAATTTTCGGATTAAGATATTTTACCATCTCTTCATTAACAACCTTAGAAGCGCCGTGATGTCCTACCTTCAGTACAGTTATGTCTTTAGGAATATCACGCCTCACATTTTCAAAAGCCGTTATACCGGCATCTCCCATAAACAGCATTTTAAAATCACCGTACTCCAAAAGAGTAATTATAGAAGATTCATTATCTCCAAACTTTTGACCTATGTCAGAAACAAAATTACTTACTTTAACCTTGCCCTCATCATACACAAGCTGTTTATTTTCAGCTAAAATCAAATTCACATCGTTTTCTTTGGCAGTTTTATATATGTCCTCGGCAGCTTTTGAATGATGATTGAGAGAATTTACATACAAGTTCTTAACTTTTACTCCCTTCATCAAGTCGACAGCTCCTCCGCAGTGGTCATTGTCAAAGTGAGTCACTATAACGGCATCAACATTTTTTATACCTCTATCAAGCAAATATCTTAAAATTAAAAATTCTGCCTGCGATTTACCGCCGTTGTACCCGCTCTTTGCAGTATCTATCATTAAATACTTATTATCAGTGGTTTTAATAAGAAACGCATCAGCATTCCCGACATCAAATGCCATTATTTCCAGATTGGAATTTTTTACAGGAATTAATGATATTAGCAAAACTAAAATAAAAGATATAAGTGCGGTTAATAAAACTTTAATATACTTTTCCCGAATTTCTTTATTGAAAAATGCCGTTATAACAAGCAAAATTCCATAATACACAAGAATTTGGAAAATAGAGGGATGCGTTGTCTGGCTGGAAGCATGCGGAAGATTTCCCCAAAAGTCTGAAATTTCAATCAAAATACTAATAAGCGGATTCAAAATAATATCAAAAAGTTTACATACTGATGTAACAGGAGCAATAAGAGAGCTGACAAATCCGCCGAAGCTTATGATTGATAAAACCGGAACACTCATTATATTTGCAAACACTGAATACAGACTAATATTATTGAAATAAAATATTTGAACTGGTATTACCCAGAGCTGGGCTATAATAGGAATGCTTACCGTACCTATTATCCAGTTTACAATTCTGTTTTTACTCCTAACAAGAAGCGGAGTCATAATAAGAAGCCCGAATGTTACAATAAAAGAAAGCTGAAATCCTACATTATTAAGATACATCGGATTATACAAAAGCATTAAAAATGCGACAAAAGATAACAGCGCTACACTGTTTGCATCCCTGTCGATAAGTTTTCCTATAAGTACAAATATCAGCATGCTTGAAGCTCTGACTACAGAAGGGCTTAAGCCGGTCATTAAAGAATAAACAAGCACCATCGACATACAGAATATAATATTAGCCTTATAATTAATTTTGAACAAAGATAAAAAGAAAAAGAAGAACGAGAATATAAAAGCAACATTCATACCGGAAGCCGCCAGAATATGAAGCAGACCGGAGTTAATAAAAGACTGTTTTATATCATTAGGCGGTGATATTGCGTCATCTCCGAATACAATACCGCCAAGGATTTCCAAATTGGGGGTCTTTAGCGTTTTAGCATGAATTTCTATTATCTTTTCTCTGTAATTATTAATTTTTTGAAGCAGGGTTTCACACGCGCTTAAATTTCCTTCCGAGAGCTTATATTCTTTACCGTAAAATACCGAATACGCTGAAAAGTTTCTTAAATAGTTTCCATAGTCAAATTGAGAAGGATTTCCCGCCTTAAAGGGGGAAGAAAGACGCCCTTGAATTTCATAATAATCATATATTTTGAATTTTTCCGGAGTATTTAAAGAAACATAAGTCTTTTCTCCTTTTTCAAAATCTTTCGTCATAGAATCATATTCTATTCTTTTGACTTTGAAGAAAAATCCGTATTTATCCCCGTCTTTTTGCTGCGGAATTGAAATCACCTGCCCGTAAATAGTTGAATTTACCGGCGCTATATTCAACAAGTTGTCTGTATCTTTCATCCTAAAAGACGCATTAAGGACGCCAAAATAAAATATAAAAGTCCAGACCAAAATATATTTTGGTTTTATGAAATCTCTAACAAGAGATAAAATAAAAACCAGCGTAATAATAAAAGAAACCTGCAAAAGCAAGCCGGAAAACGCAGAGAACAAGGCAAGAATATAAATACCTACTGTTACAAGCATCAAGATATTTTTATTCAAGCAAATATTCTTACAGAAATCCCTTAACATACATTTCAATTTTATAATCAAGAAATATTCAACAGATATCTCTATTCTAATTCAGAGCGCTCGATTTCTTGTTTTGTAGTAAATTTAACAATATCGCCTTCTTCAATATCGTTAAACTTAACAAAAGACAGACCGCATTCAAAACCTTGAGCAACCTCTTTTACATCATCTTTAAAGCGTTTTAACTGGTCTACTGCGCCCTTAAATATTTCTTTTCCGTCTCTATAAATAGTTGCGGTATCGTTTCTGTTAATCTTACCTTCTGTAACATAACATCCGGCAATTTTCTGAACCTTACCGATTGTAAATATCTGTCTAATTTCAGCCTGCCCTGTTGCAACCTCTTTAACTTCGGGCGACAGAAGAGATATCATTGTCTTTTCAATATCTTCAAGAATCTGATAAATAATATCATATTTCTTTATTGTAACGCCTTCTTTTTCAGCCGCAGCAAGTGCATTTGCATCTTCTTTTACAGTAAAGCCAAGGATTAAAGCATTTGACGCAGATGCAAGCATTACGTCAGCCTCAGAAATATCACCTACACCAACGTGAATAATCTTTGTTACAATTTCCTTTGATTCAAAATGCGCAATTGCTTGAGAAACAGCCTCAGCCGCACCGTGGGTGTTAGCCTTAATAATTAAATTCAATTGCGGAATATCGCCCTCAGCATCGCCGGACTCTCTTCTCATATGAGCAGGAAGCATTGCATCAAGCCGCTTACTGCGTTCTTTTTCTTTACGCTTGTCGATTATTGACTTCATTTCTTTTTCGTTTTTAACTACTTCGAAATAATCGCCTGCATTAGGGACTTCCGTCAAACCTAAAACCTCAACAGGCGTAGAAGGTTCTGCCTTTTGGATTCTTTCTCCGGAATCTGAAAGCAACGCCCTTACTCTACCGCAGGCAGTGCCTACAACAATACAATTACCTGTTCTTAGAGTTCCGTTTTGTACAAGAAGCGTAGCAACAGGACCTTTACCTTTATCAAGGTTTGCTTCTATTACAACACCGGAAGCTTCTGCCTTCGGGTTAGCCTTCAAATCTTGGATTTCAGCAACCAGAAGTATGTATTCCAAAAGTTCATCAATGCCGGTTCCTTGCAGAGCTGATACATTAACAGTAATAGTATCTCCGCCCCAAGCTTCCGGAACAAGTCCGTGTTCAGTTAACTGTTGTAAAATTCTGTCCGGATCAGCTCCAGGCTTATCAATTTTGTTAACAGCTACAATAATCGGAACTTCCGCAGCTTTGGCGTGATTTATTGCCTCAATTGTCTGAGGCATAATTCCGTCATCTGCAGCAACTACAAGAATTGCAATATCGGTAGCTTTTGCACCGCGCGCACGCATCTCAGTAAAAGCTTCGTGACCGGGGGTATCCACAAACACGATTTTCTTTTCCTGTTTGTTATCCAAATAAACAGTATATGCACCGATTGACTGGGTAATTCCGCCGACTTCGGTTGCTACAATTTTATGCTTAGAAGCTCTTATACTGTCAAGAAGAGTTGTTTTACCGTGGTCGACGTGTCCCATAATACTAACAACCGGAGCGCGTTTCTTCAGTAATTTTTTATCAACTTCAGACAAAGCTTTTTGCTTTTGTTCTTTTTCCAGTTCTTCTTCTATGTATGCATCAATATCTTCTTCCAGAACTTCAAGATTATATTCTGCACAGACTTTTTTTATGGTATCAACATCGATAAGCTGGTTAACTGTTGCCATAACACCTTGAAACATTAAGAATTTTACAATTTCTGCCGGTGTTTTGTGAATTTTATCGGCAAGTTCGCTTATTGTCATTGCAGAATTTACAACAATCTGTTTAACCTCTTCGACAGCCTCTTCTTTATGAACTTTTTTCTTATGTTTCTGCGCTGCGGCTTTTTCTAAAGAAATAATTTCTTGATCTTCTTTTTTAGAATTAAAATCTTTATCTTTCTTTCTTGAATCATTTTTTCTTTTTGAAGCTCCGCCCTTGCCTTCATATATTTCCTGCGGGATAATTCTGCGTTCTACAAGTTTCTTTTCTTGCGGCTGTTTATTAGCAGCAGCTTTTTTATCTTTTTCTGCCGGTTTATCAGCAGGCTTTTCCGTTTTTGGCGGCGCTTTTCTTACAATTTCTATTCTTGACTGGTTTTTGGGATATTCTATTTTTGTTCTTTCTATGCGAACAGGAGTTTTTTCCGCTTTTTTAACTTCTACTGCCGGCTTAACCTTTTCAACTTTTTCTATTTTAACAACCTTTGGAGCTTTTTCTTCCTTCACAGCTGTCTCCGCAGCCTTTTCTTCTACCGGAGCTTTTGCCTTCTTTACAACAAAAGCTTTTGGTTTCGCACTGCTTTTCTTCGGGGTTAGTCCCAAATGTTCTTTTAATTTTCTTATTTGAGTCGGTGTTACAGTATTAGAGTGAGATTTTACTACTATTGATATTTCGGCAAACTTCTCAATAACCTCCTTGCTGGTTAACCCAAGTTCTTTTGCTAATTCACTAACTCTTATACTGTCCATCTAATATTCCTTTCAAGTCCCTGGACGTTTTCAGCGCCCTATTTAATTTTGATTTTTTTAATGCCTTTTCAATACAACTTTGATTATAACAAAGATATGCAGATCTGCCAAATGTTACAGAATTCGGATTAATTATGACTTCTCCGCTTTTATGTTCTTTTGTTATTTTTATCATTTCACTGCGGTCTTTAAGCATTCCGCATCCGATACACTTTCTTAACATTCGGCAGTTAATTAACCTCCGCCAGTTTTTCGAGTTTTAATTTCTGGTCGTATTCTGTCAGTAAATCAATAAGTTCGTCTAAATCCCCGTCAATTACCGTCCATACATTAAGGTTCTGCCCAATTCTGTGGTCAGTAAGTCTGCCTTGCGGGAAATTGTATGTTCTTATGCGTTCGCTTCTGTCGCCGGTTCCGACTTGAGAACGTCTTAAGTCGGTAATTTCTTTCATCTGTTTCTGAACTTCCATATCATAAAGTTTTGCTTTCAAAATTTGTAAAGCACGCTCTTTGTTTTGAAGCTGTGAGCGTTCTTCCGTACAGAAAATCATAATACCTGTCGGTTTGTGAAATACTCTGGCAGCGGTTTCTACCTTGTTAACGTTTTGTCCGCCGGCACCGCCTGAACGAGCTGTTGTAATTTCAACATCATTCATATTCAATTCTACTTCCACATCATCAACTTCCGGCATTACTGCAACTGTTGCTGTTGAAGTATGCACTCTTCCTTGTGATTCTGTTGCCGGAACCCTCTGTACACGGTGTACACCGGATTCATATTTCAGTCTTGAATATATGCTGTCGCCTTTCATAGAAATAATAACTTCACTAACTCCGCCCGCTTCACAGTCGGTCTTACTTAAGATTTGTGTCTGCCAGCCTTTTTTATCCGCATAACGCATATACATACGCATTAAATCGCCTGCAAAAATGTTAGCCTCATCACCGCCGGCACCGCCTCTGATTTCAAGCATAATATCTTTATCATCCATCGGGTCGCGCGGAAGAAGAAGAATTTTCATCCTCTCTTCATATTCTGCAATTTTTTTCTCATTTTCTTCCATATCAGATTTCAAGAATTGACGCATTTCTTCGTCTTTTTCTTCATGCATCATCTGCTTGGCATCTTCAATTGCGTCGCTTGCTTTTTTCCATGCATAATAAAGTTCTACGGTTTCTTCCATAGATTTTCTCTGCTTGGATAAATCCCTAAATTTATTATAATCTGCAATAACATTCGGATCAGACAGAGTCTGGCCTAATTCCACGTATTTCTTCTCTATCTGGACTATTTTATCTAACATATCTTTCATAAACATTACCTCTTATAAAAAAAGTATAACAAAAACAGGGTTAAATGTATAAGGGGGGAAATAATTTGTTAAAAGTATGGAGATTCGTGAGTCGTGAATAGTGCTATGTGATTCGTAGTTATAGTTTATAAGTTTAGAAGTTTAGGGGTTTAGAAGAATTTTTATTTCAGTCTTTGTGTTTTGTTGTGCAAGTTTTCTGCTATTAGCTAAAAAAGAGGACGTTTCCGCCCTCTTTTAAATTTTTGCTCTCTATCCTCAAAATATTTTGCGCGTTTAAAATAAATTTTCCATACCGTTTGTTTCCAAATTAAATTTGGGTAAACCGTGCTCATTAAAAAGTAAGCAATTATTTTTTCACAAAATACTTTATATCAATGTAACACAATACACATTGTGTTACATTAAGCTGGGCATCTTGCCTTACAGCGGTTGCGGGGTGCATAAATCAAGCTTGTAGTTTTTATCAGAGCGGTCCGTTTCTCTACGTGCGTAGCACTTGTGTTACATTAAGCTGGGCATCTTGCCTTACAGCGGTTGCGGGGTGGTTAAAACAGGCTTGTAGTTTTTATAGGAGCGGTTCTGTTTATATACGGCTGTAGTATACAAACTTGATTATTTTAAAGATATGTATTAGAATACCAATTAAAATAAAATTAATTGAGGATATTGTTGATATGAAAAAAGCTTTAATGATAGCATCGGTGCTGGTAATTGCCGTTATTTCCACCGCTTGTATAAATAATATTGCAGTACAGGAATTAAATAATAAAGCTGCAGAATTTATGCAAAAAGGCGACTATGAATCCGCAATGAACAGACTGCAGGCAAGCTTGGATTTAGATTCAACAATGTATGAAACATATTATAATCTGGGTGTAGCCTCTATAAATGCTAAAAAGTTTGAAAAAGCGATTGAAGCCCTTGAAGGCGGAATAAAAATTAAACCGGATTTTGCGGATTTTTACTACTCTTTAGGTATCGCCCAATCTGAATACGCAGATGAAATAATTGCAGAATCAGAAGCATCCGCAGAAGAAAATAAAACCCCTGCTGAAAAAATAAATGAAGTAAATACCGTAATGGAAGCAGACATAAGAATTGAACTATCAGAAGCAAAAACAAAAGCAATCGAATATAAAAAAGCTTCTGTTGAAAATCTGAAAAAATATCTTGAAATGCAGCCGGATACAAAAGATAAAGAAACAATAGAAGCATTAATACAAGAATCAGAAGCTTTCATAAACGGCGATGACGTTGAACAAACAGCTAAGGAATAAATGTTTACATCACCTTCACAAATTATATGCACCCTCTTCGGGGTTAATATATATTATTACGGCGTAATCATGGCAATTGCAATAACAATCGGTACGCTTATTTCTGACTGGGCGGGAACAAAGTATTTTAATCTTGCCAAAGAAACAATTATCGACATGGCGCCTTATATTATTATATTCGGAATCTTAGGAGCCAGATTGTATTATTGCATTCTGAACTACGATTTTTATTTAAGGTTTCCGACTGAAATAATCGCAATAAGACATGGGGGAATATCAATTCACGGAGCCATGCTCGGCGGTTTATTCGGGATTTGGCTGTTCGCACTAAGACACAAACAGAGCTTAATAAAACTCTGCGATGTTTCGGTAATAGGTCTTGCTATCGCACAGGCTGTAGGAAGATGGGGAAATTTCTTTAACTCAGAAGCATTCGGTGGTCCTACAAACTTACCTTGGAAATTATATATTGCTCCGCAGTACAGACCGATTCCATATCAAGATTACGAATACTTCCACCCTGCTTTTCTATACGAAAGTATTCTGGATTTATTTATATTTTTTATACTGCTGTATCTTGTACATTCAAAAAAAATAAAAAAGGAAGGCAACCTAACACTAATATATTTAATACTATATTCAATAGTAAGAATTTTCGTAGAAAGCTTGAGACTTGACTGCGTAAAATATATTTTTGGACTGCCGGTTGCAATATTTGTATCCATAGGTATAATTGTTTTATCGATAATATTATTAGCAGTTAATAAAAGAAAGGGCTGATTATGAAAAAAGTTATCACATTATCAATAGTATGTATGATGGCACTGGCAACTTCTGCATTTGCAGCACCGCAGGCTCAAAAAATCGCCGTTGTTGATATACAAAAAGTTGTTGCCGCATCTTCTCAAGTTAAGGCTTTAAAATCTTCTCAAGAAGCTAAAAATAAAGAATTGTCGGATTTCATAAAAAAAGCTCAGGCAGATGTAAACAAACAAACCGATGCTAACAAGAAAAAATCATTAGCTGCACAATATGAAAAGCAATTAGCATCTAAAAGAGAGGCTTATGCCAAAGAATATGCTTCAAAATTAAAATCCGCAGATGCAAATATAACTGCACAAATCGGCAAAAAGGCAACTGAAATGGGCTATACAATGGTTCTTCCAAAATCTGCAGTTGTTTATGGCGGAGATGATATTACAGCAACAATATTACAGGTTATAAAATAAAAAATGAAAGCAGTTTTATTCTACGGTCCGGGCGACATTAGGTATGAAGATACACTTATTAAGCCTTTGGCTAAAGGTGAAATCCTAGTTAAGATTGAAGCAGCCTTGACCTGCGGAACTGACGTAAAAACATACAGAAGAGGACATCCTGTCTTAATTAAAAATATCCCGTCCGGCTTTGGACATGAATTTTCCGGTACTGTTGCAAAAATCGGAGAAGATGTCAAAAATGTAAAAGTCGGAGATAGAGTAGTCTGCGCGAATTCAGCACCTTGCGGAGAATGTTTTTACTGTAAACGCGGAGAATACAACCTTTGCGAGAATTTAGACCTGCTCAATGGTGCTTACGCTGAATACATAGTTGTTCCGGAGAGAATTGTCAGAAAAAATACACTTCTTCTCCCTCCAAGCCTGCCGTTTGAAAAAGCTGCTTTTACAGAGCCTCTTGCCAATGTTGTTCACGGGGTAGAAAGAACTGATATTAAGCCCGGGCAGACAGTAGGCGTCATAGGAATAGGTCCTATAGGATTAATGTTTGCAAGGTTATGCAAATTAAAAGGCGCGCGTGTTATTGTGGCAGGAAGAAATCCGATAAAACTTAAGCTTGCTGATGAGTTTGCGCACGCAGATGATATTGTCGATTTGAAAAAATATACAAATCCGGTAAAAATATTCAAAGATTTTTCAGAAGAAAAAAAAGGACTTGATGTCGCGATAGAATGCGTCGGGATGCCGGAAATATGGGAGCTGGTATTCTCCTGTGTCAGACCAGGCGGAACTGTCCACTTCTTCGGAGGATGCAAATCCGGCTCTAAAGTAAGCTTTGACACTACCAAAATGCATTACGGCGATATTCGCTTGATGAGTGTTTTCCACCACACACCGAAATATTTCAGACAGGCGCTTGATTTAATCGCCTCCGGAGATATTGAGGTTGAAAAACTTATAACAGATACTCTTCCGCTCGAAAAAGTAGAATACGCAATGCAAAGACACATAGAAGGTACTGCGATAAAATTCCTTATAAAACCTTAAAAAAAAGAATTTACAGTTTTAATATACTCCCCTCTTGCTATAATATATTATTTTAGGTATTATTGTAAAGCATAAGTACATTAATAACTAAAGGGGATATTATGAGCGGACACTCAAAATGGTCAACGATTAAACATAAAAAAGCTAAAACAGACTCTTTAAGAGCTGCTGAATTCCAGAAATTTTCAAGAGAGATTATTGTAGCGTCTAAACTTGGCGGTCCGGATCCTGCCGGTAATTTCAGATTGAGAACTGCAATTGAAAAAGCAAAAGCGGCAGGACTTCCTAACGATAATATTAAAAGAGCAATCGAAAAAGGTTCCGGCGCCGGTAATAATGAAAACTATGATGAAATGATATATGAAGGCTACGCAGCCGGAGGTGTTGCCGTTGTTGTAGAAGCTATGACTGATAATAAAAACAGAACAGCAGGAGATATCAGAAGCTATTTTACAAAATTCAACGGAAACCTTGGTGAAACCGGATGCGTCGGCTGGATGTTCGATAAAAAAGGATGTATAACTTTTAACAAAGATGATGTTGAATACGAAAAACTTTTTGAAGCAGCTATTAATCTTGATGCTGAAGATATCGTAGAAGAAGACGACGAATACAAAGTTTATACAACAATACCGAATCTTCAGCCTGTCACAGAAGGATTGGAAAAAGAAGGATTCAAATCGGTTTCCGCAGAGTTTACAAGAATTCCGCAGAACACGATTGAAGTAACCGACGAAAAAACTGCAATCAATATTATGAGATTGCTCGGAAGGCTTGAAGAAAATGACGATGTTCAAAATGTGTATGCAAATTTTGACATTGATGATGACTTAATGGAAAAAATTGAAAACCAAATATAGGAGGAGTTTTTATTATGATGAACATGATGAATATGATGAAACAGGCTCAAAATATTCAAAAAAGACTTAAAGAAGCACAAGATGAACTGAATAAGATGGATATTTCCGGAGAAGCTGGAAACGGCGCTGTAAAAGTTATCTGCGACGGTAAGGGCTTATTTAAATCTATTAAGCTTTCTGCAGAAGCAATAAATCCGGAAAACCCTTCTTCTGTATCAGAAGACACAATCGAAATGCTTGAGGATTTAATTACAACAGCTATAAATCAAACTTCTTCTAAAGCAATAAAAGTTATGGAAGAAAAAATGAAGTCAGTAACAGGCGGAATAAGCATTCCGGGTCTGTTCTAAATCAATTTAAAAACTAAAGTATCGGTGCGGTCTTAACCGCACCTGCTCTTAGTCACACCGTCACTTAATCACTTAGTCACTAAAAATGATTTATCCAAAATCCATAGCTGCTTTAATAGAACAATTCCAAAAATTTCCGTCCGTCGGTCCAAAGTCTGCCCAGCGGATGGCTTTTCATGTTTTAAAAATGCCTGTAAGCGAAGTTGAGAAATTTGCAAACGCTATACTTGAAGCAAAAAAGAGCGCAAAAACATGCGAAATTTGTTTCAACATCTCAAGCCAGAGTCCTTGTGAAATCTGTGAATCCAGAAACCGCAACCGCTCTGTTATATGTGTTGTTGCAGAAACAAAAGACTTAATCGCGATTGAGAAAACCAATGAGTACAGGGGATTATATCATGTTCTCCAAGGCTTAATTTCGCCGATGGACGGCATTGGGGCAGAAGATATAAGAATAAAAGAGCTTCTGACCAGATTAACGGATGAAAATGTTCAAGAGGTAATCTTAGCGCTTTCTCCGTCTGTAGAGGGAGAGGCTACAAGCCTTTATCTTACAAAACTTATTAAACCTTTCGGTATCAAGATTTCAAGAATAGCATTCGGACTCCCTGTCGGTGCGGATTTGGAATACGCTGACGAAGTAACCCTTGCGCGTGCAATTGAGGGGCGCAGAGAGCTCTAAACGTAAATATTTGTAACGTTTTTGTCAATTTTTGCTGCAAAAATTACTTTTATATAATATGGGTATTACACAACAAAAGAAAGATGGGGACGGGATGGCATCATTTATCAACACTATTACTAAATTAGCAGTGGGCAACAAATTTGTAAAAAGCCCTTCATTAAAAGCTCTGGATGGAGTTTTAAAAAGCCACATTCTTATTGGAACAAAACCTTGGGGAAAACAGCCGGAATATTTAAGGGATTATTATTTTGGCATAGCTAAAATGGCAGAAAATCCTAAGATAGGCAAAATATCTAAAAATCTGTATTATTTCTAAAATATTTCTGCATTCCTTTAAAGGCTTCAAACCCTATAAAGCGTGCGCTGTTTCCAAGTTCTTCTTCTATTCTTAGAAGCTGATTGTATTTTGCAATTCTGTCTGTTCTTGATAAAGAGCCTGTTTTTATTAATCCGCAGTTTGAAGCAACTGCAAGGTCCGCAATAAATGTATCTTCTGTTTCGCCGGAGCGGTGAGATACAATTGCGCTGTAATTATTTTCCTGCGCCATAGAAATTGCATTCATCGTTTCAGTCAGTGTACCGATTTGGTTTGGTTTAATTAATATAGAATTGGCAATGCCTTTTTCTATTCCTTCAGCCAGGCGCTTAGTATTTGTCACAAATAAATCATCGCCGACAAGCTGGCATTTTTTACCAAGTTTTTCCGTTAAATTTTGCCAGCCGAGCCAATCATCCTGGCTCATACCGTCTTCTATTGAAATAATCGGATAATCTCTAACCAGACTTTCCAGATAATCCGCCATTTCTTCCGATGTTAATTTTTTATTTTCGCCTTTCAAAATATATCTGCTTAGCGAGCATACTCCGCCGGAGCATTCGCCTTCGTCATAGAATTCGGAAGATGCCGTATCAAGACAGATTTTGACATTATTTGTACTGTATCCCGCTTTTTCAACAGCTTTGATAATTAGTTCTATGGCTTCTTCTGCTGTGTTTAAGCCGGGGGCAAAACCGCCCTCGTCACCCACGGCGGTTGACAAACCTTTTTCCGCAAGAATTTGTTTTAGGGTATGGAATATTTCTGAGCCCGCTTTTAGCGCCTCGCTAAAGGATGAAAACCCGCCCGGAGCTATCATAAATTCTTGAAAATCAAGATTATTATCCGCATGAGCGCCTCCGTTTATAATATTCATCATCGGAGTCGGCAGAACTTTCGCATTGATTCCGCCCAAATATTTGTATAGAGGCATATTATAATAAAATGCAGAAGCTCTGGCGCACGCAAGAGATACAGCCAATATTGCATTAGCTCCCAAGGAAGACTTATTAAAAGAGCCGTCAATTTCAATCATCAGGCTGTCAATTAATTCCTGCTCAGAGGCATCTTCTCCTATTAAATTCGGAGCTATTAAAGAGTTTATATTATCTACGGCCTTTAAAACACCTTTTCCCAAATAATCATCTTTGATTTTATCCCGAAGCTCTCTTGCCTCATATATTCCTGTAGAAGCTCCTGATGGGACAGACGCCCTGCCGATAGTTCCGTCAATAAGTTTTACATCCGCTTCAACAGTTGGATTTCCTCTTGAATCAAGAATTTGTCTGGCTTTTATATCTTCAATCTCACACATAATAATCTCCTTCGTTAAATAAAGATTAAAAAATTTGATAAAAAAAATCTATTAAACAGTATGGCAGTAAACTTTGCCTTTTTGGAATAAATGAATATAATATAGATATGAAAAAGTTTCTTGTCTGTTTAATACTGCTGAGCATTACGCTTCCTTCTCATGCGTTTTTCTGGAATAAGAAAGACAAAGCTCTTGAGCAGGAGCTTCAAGGAAAGGGTTACGCCGGTACTCTGCCTAATATCGGCAGAAAAGTTGAACAGTCCAAAACAAAAGTTTCAACACCGATTTTTGAGTCACAGGAAGGGTTTAATAACCCTGCGGACTTAAAACCGGTGCCGAAAGACAATCCGGCTTTTATTAACATTATTCAGAAAAAAGACAAAACTTCCCAGTTTGTAAATGACGCAAATGAAATTATTCCAATGCTGGAAAAACTTGTCGACTGCATTGAGGACAATGAAAGCCTTCAGCTTTTTATAACCAAAGCAAATTTACTGACGCTTAATATTGATAACCTTGCAAAAAAATACGAAGGAAAGCCGGAAAGCTATTATGAATCCTTCAGAAAACTGCAGGATGTCAACCGCTATGTAAAATCCATATCACTTTTGAGAAAAGAAGCAGTAACCTATCAGCGCTACCTTGCATACTCTGAAAGCGGTTCTATATATAATCCGGAAAACATAGCCCAGCAGCTCCAATACCTTTTAGAAGAACTCAACACAACAATTCTCCTGCTTAAAGAAGAAACATAAAATACTTTTTTCACGCTTGGAACTTTTTTAAAAAATTTTCGTCTTATTAATCAGAAGAATAGATGGAGGAGATTGATAAGATGAGCAGAGCTTTCAATAATGCCGAATATATTGATACGTCAGAAATGGAATCAAATTTACCCAAAACATTCAGCACTATTGTAAATAATGATGACATTCTGCAAATGTACCTTAAAGAAATCGGCAGAAAAAAGATTTTAACAAAAACCGAAGAAACAGAGCTTGGAAGAAAAATTCAAGAATCCAGCGGAAAAGAGCGGGAAGATGCGATTAAACAGCTTGTGCAGGCAAACTTAAGGCTTGTTGTAAGCATTGCAAAAAAATACATCGGACAGGGCGTCCTGTTTATGGATTTGGTGCAGGAAGGATCTCTGGGGTTAATCAAGGCCGCCGAAAAATTTGATTACAAAAAGAATTTTAAATTTTCAACCTATGCAACCTGGTGGATTAAGCAGACTATTATAAGGGCAATTTCAAACCACTCTCGTACAATCCGGATACCTGTTCATATGCTGGAAAAAATCCGCAAATATAAAAAAGCGTGTTTTATTGCATCTTATGATGAAAATATGGAAACTGACGATGAGACAATATCAAAGCTGTCCGGATTAGATACCAAAAAGATTAATGAAGTAAAAAACGCGCTGAAAAAGGAGCCGATAAGCCTTGATACGTATGTAACCGATGATTTGTGCATACAAGACTATATCGAAGACACATCCTACTCTTCGCCAGAAAATAACGCACAGAAAAAACTGCGTAACAAAGATGTTATAAAGCTTTTAAAAACACTGGACAAACGCGAGCAGGAAATTATCAAAAGAAGATTTGGGATTGGAAGCGAAGAGCCGAAAACACTTGAACAGATAGGAAATGATCTGGGATTTTCTAAAGAAAGAATAAGACAGCTGGAAAATATTGCTATTCAAAAATTGAGGAAAGTTGAGCGGGTGGAAAAACTAAAAACTTATATTGAGGAAGAGTAAAAACAAAAGGTGCGGAGAATATTCTCCGCACCTTTTTTATATTTTATCAGATTGCTTCTTTTGATTTATAAAAATTCCGGAACCCAGAGCAATCAATGTTCCTGCCGTAATATATATCCATTTATTAATAGAAACTCCTTCTTTCTTTTGCAGAATTTTTCTATACCTAACTATTTTTTTATAAAGCTCTGGTTCTTTTTTGTCCAGCCCTTTGGCTTTGAATGCTTTCTCCAGTGCATCCATCGGGTTAAAAGCTTCGCCTTTTTGAAGCGACTTTTGGTACACATCTTCGTAGTCCGCTGGGATTTTGCTTAAATGATCATCCAACGCCAGTGCATCTCTAAAATAAAGCATATTATTATATGCTGATGCGGGCTCTGCAAACTTTGCCTTCATAAATTCTTTTTTATCCGCAAGCTTAGAATTAGGAATTTTTAGTATACCGCCCAAAACCTCTGCCTGCTTGGGAGAATACTCAATCTTTGCAGTATCATGGTTTGAAACTCCTAAAACAAAACTATCCGGAGCCCATCCGCGTTTTAGAAATATATCATTGCTTCCGAAATCACTGCTTAGATGATTGGAAGTAAAAACTTTTACCCTGCTATCTATATAAGGTTTTAAGCGTGTGCCGTCAAAAATATTAAACTTATTAGGATCCGCGACAAATTCATGCATTATATTTTTTAAGCTATAATCCGCCCCTTTAACCTTTTTTACTTCATCATCAATAATATTAAGAATTTTATCCCCGTAAAACCTGTATACATCTTTTTTTACCGGCTCTTTTGCATAAGTCCACGATGCATCTACTCTCAGCCCGTCAAAACGTTCCGCAAAAAACTTGACTTTTTCTCTCAAAAGTTTAATCCCCTCCGGATTGTCAAAATCCAGCGCCGGCAGTCCCCATCCGATTGTTCCGCCTTTGATAAATGCTTTTGGATGCGCCCAGACTTCATCATAAGAAAAACCGCATATTAAATCACCGTTGAGTTTTAACCCCATTGAATTTAATTTTTCTCTTGCCAGCTTCAAATCCTTTTCGGCAAGAAACTGTTTATAAAAATAGAAATCTATATCAGCCCCCTTAAGCTTATATATCTCCTTTATCCTTTTTTCTCTATGTTCCGGCTCAAGACCATAAAGATTTTTGTCCGCTTCGCTCCATTTATGAAAATCGGGAGTTCCATATAAATCGCGCAACGCCCTAAACAGCCCTTTTGATTCAAGACGTGAAATGTTTTTTGTCTTAAACTCTTCAAAAGCATGCCTGTCCTGCATATTATCATACGCTTTTTTAAGCATTTTCTCCTGCATGCTGTCTATATCAACAATATTTCTGTAATTTACCCTGTCTTTTATACCGTTTTCATCTACAATTTTTTTAAAATCCTCAATCGGAACATGAGATTTTATATCAATCATATGATTGCCCAAATCCATAGATGTTCCGGAATACGCATGGTATTCGCCATGACTGTTGTGATACTGACCTGCCGGCTGAATTTGGATTTCGTTTATGCCCCAATACTTCTTTGCAAACTGAAAAAACTTTAAACCCTCGTCTGATAATAAATTCCCGACGCCGGTATTATTTTCAGCACTCTGCGGTAAAGATGAAGAAGGCACTATTAAAATCGACTTGCCCTTGTTCCCCGCAACTGACTTAGCCTTTCTTAAAACTTCAGCATAATCAGCCTCCTCTGAAGTTTTGAGGCGCCTTTGAAAAGCTATTGAACTTACAGGCATAATTTCCATAATCACACACCTTATATATATTAAAACAAACCAAAATTAATTTTTGCTCTATTATGTAGAATTGTTAAAAAAAATTGCAATCAGTGTATATTTAAGCTAGTATAAAAGATAATTAATAGGAGTTAATTAGGAGAATCGAAAAGGAGGACTCTTGATGTTCAAAAATTTATTGAAGGGCTTGTTTGTATTATGCACTGCATTAATGCTCAACAACCCTGCACAAGCTTTCTACACTGATATGAACGAAAGCCACTGGGCATACCAATCTATCAAATTCTTAACAGAAGTCGGCGTAGTTGTTGGTTACCCTGATGGAACTTATAAACCGGATATTCCTGTTACAAGAGCAGAATTTGCTTCTATGGCTATCAAAGCTTTAGGACAGGAAGATGCCAGCGTAACACAGGATATACACTTTTCTGATATTAAACCGGATTTCTGGGCATATGATATCATTAAAAAAGCTGTATACTTTGATTTAATTCCGGATGCTAAAGATGCTCAATTCAGACCTTATGACCCTGTTACAAGAGCAGAAGCAATATCTATTGCAGTAAACGCTTTAACAACTCAGCAGATAAGCGAACAAAAAGCACAGGAAATTCTTGAAAAAAGCTACGAAGATTATACACAGATACCGGCATGGTTCTTAATCGCAGCCGGTAAAGCACAACTGTTGGATATGATTATTGTTATGCCGGGCAACGAAGGAAAACTCGAAGCTGACAGACCGGCTAACAGAGCAGAAGTTGCAGCTATTCTGTATAAAATGATGCAGGAAGCTAAACTTAATCCGAATGCTAAACTTGCAGAATCTATGCAAAAGAGAACTGCAGAAGGTTATATCGTTGATAACGTAAGAGTTCAAGGTTCAATCGGTATTATTCCTGCAGGCGCTATATTCCCTATTCAAATGGAAACAGTTGTAGGCTCTCAAATTTCTAATGTAACAGATATTTATACAGCAAAAGTTCCTAAAAATATCGTTACAAAAGATAAATATCTTCTTATTGAACAGGGTAGCGACTTAAAAGGACAGGTTAAACATGTTCAAAGAGCAAAATTGTTCAAACAAAACGGCGAATTAATTGTCAAGAATGAGCTTCTTGTAACTCCGCACGACCAGGCAGTTATGCTTTATGGTGTAGCAACAATTGCTCCGGACAAAATCGGATTCTGGAGAAAGTTATTCAAAGGTGCTAAAGTCTTGACTATGCCTAACCAAATTGTTAATATCAGACTTCTCGGACCATTGAAGATTGATTTAACAAACGGCTACATCTACGAATAGTAGACAGGTTAAAGATAAAATACAAAAATTATTCAATAATTTCCGGCGGGTTTTCAAAATACGCCGGAAATTTTTTCTTATACTCGTCTAGTTCCGTACAATAAGCTTCCAAATCAAGAGAGATACCCTTTTTAAGCGGATACGTTTTTATACCGACCGCCTTATACATTGCACGCATAAAAACATTAGATATAGCATCGCTTCCCCTGAGCCATGGTGTAGAATGCGCAAGTATCCAGCGGATTTCTGCTATTGAAGAATTGATTTCATCCATATTTTCCGGCTTTACATCTTGATGTATGTATTTCGGAAAAATATTCTTTGACAACTTTAAAACCTTATCCAAATCCCTGTTTACATACAGCGATGAACCGTGTTCTATAACCCTCATTCCGTTTTCGTAAACAACGGGTCTGGAATAATCCGGAGCTTTTTCCGGATGCAAAGGATGAGAAGCCGTAAAATCAAGACGTTTGCTGTAGCTTTTATATCTGCTTGCATCATATGGAGTTGTCAAATCCGCCCATTTTAGAAATACCCAGTTCTCTCTTGGTACGCGCAATACACCGGAAAACATTTTTTTCATCACATCAAACGTATTATTTTTATTAGCATTACCTACGCCGATTGAGATAAGCTTCAAAACATTCTCGGCGGAAGTGTCACGCCTAATCAGTTTTACAGCCAAATCCGCAGTCTTTTTTACATCATTTGCCCAGCCCGCATTTTTCCCGTAACCGCGTATACGCACGTAAAAATCATCCTGCTTAAACCGGAGTTTTGGTGAATTAAAATTTGCTTGAAATGCTGGAGAATTATTTACAATCATACCGTTAATAAAATCCGTGAAGAAAAACTTTTGCTAACTGTTTAAAACCTCAAGGACTTTTTCTCTGGTAACAGTTACCTGCTCTGAAGTATCCAGATTTTTAACAGTAACTTGATTCTTTGCAATCTCGTCTTCCCCGAGAATAAGTGCATATTTTGCAACTTTTGAAGCTTTTTCCAGCTGTTTTACAAACTTCTTATTCGTAAGATCAAACTCGCATGAAATTCCGGCTTTACGAATTTCTTCCGTCAGCTTCACCGCCTCAAGAGTGTTATTTGATACTACAAAACCTGCAGTCTTTTCCTCTTCTTTATTTCCGATAAGCGAAGCCAGTCTTTCCATACCCATTGCGAAACCTACAGCCGGAGTATCTTCTCCTCCGAGATTCCGTACAAGGCTGTCATACCTTCCGCCTCCGCATACAGCGTTTTGTGAGCCGAGATTATTTGATTTTATTTCAAAAACAGTTCGGTTATAATAATCCAAACCTCTTACAAGGAGTTTATTTATCGAATAATTTATACCAAGAGCATCAAGGTAGCTTTTTAATTCATTAAAATGCTCCGCACACTCTTCACATATAAAATCAGATTGTATAACCTCTTGAATTTCCGGTTTTGCATAAACAGCTTTGCATTCCTCAACCTTGCAGTCCAATAATCTTAAAGGATTTTTTTCATATCTTGCCTGGCAGTCCGGGCATAAGTCCTGCAAATAAGGCTTTATTACTTCTTTTAATTTTGTTTTAAATACTTCTCTGCACTCCGGACATCCTAGAGAATTTAACTCAACAGTTAAATCATTCAGCCCCAGTGCCTTCAGATAATTAACAGCCATCAATATAACTTCCGCATCAGCAGTCGGCTGTTTTATACCAAAAACCTCTATTCCGACTTGATGGAATTGTCTTTGTCTTCCTGCCTGCGGGCGCTCGTATCTAAACATTGGACCTTTGTACCAGAGCTTTACAGGAGCAGAGAGTCTGTGCATACCGTTTTCAATAAAAGCTCTTACAACACCTGCTGTATTTTCCGGACGTAAAGTCAAAGAACGTTCACTTTTTTCGAAAGTATACATTTCTTTATTTACAATATCCGTCGTATCGCCGACACCTCTGGCAAACAACTCGGTTGCTTCAAAAATAGGAGTCCTTATCTCCTTTGCGCCGTATTCAGAAAAAATCTTTCTTGCTGTATCTTCCATAAAATGCCAGACAGGCATATCCTGCGGTAATATATCTTTTGTTCCTTTTTGTACTTTTATTATTGCCATAATTCAAAATCCTTTATATAATAATTTTACTATAGTAAATAATCGGAGTAAATAATAGATGGGAATAAAAGTCACAAAAATGCAGGGATGCGGGAACGATTTTGTCATACTTGATTATGAAGAATTTCTAAAGCTGAATCTTGAAATGCCGGATGTGGCAAAAAAGCTCTGTGACAGACATTTCGGCATAGGAGCAGACGGGCTTATTATTCCTAACACCCAAACCCAAGACGCAGATATCGGCTGGTTTTTCTACAATTCAGACGGTTCTACTGCGCAGATGTGCGGGAACGGAATGCGGTGTTTCGCAAAATATGTTCACGATAAAAAACTTATTAAAAAGAATGAATTTACCGTAAAAACTCTTGCCGGCATAATGACTCCTAAAATTATGGATGACGGCAATGTGCGTGTAAATATGTCAAAACCGATTCTGGATCCTGAAAAAATTCCTTTTATTCCGGCAGAAAACTTGAATTACAAAATAGCTGTCAACAATATTATATTTGAGGGCAATGCTGTTTCTATGGGAAATCCGCACTTTGTTATATTTGTTTCTCCGGAAGAAAACCTTATGGAGCTTGCAAAAAAATACGGACCTATTATCGAAACAAGCGCCGAATTTCCGGAAAAAACAAATGTAGAATTTGTACGTATTTTATCAACTGACAAAATAGAACTCTGTGTATGGGAACGCGGATGCGGAATAACATTAGCCTGCGGAACAGGTGCCTGTGCAGCAGTTACAGCGGGTGTTCTAAAGGGATGCTTGAAAAACTCGGTACAGGTCAAACTCCCTGGAGGAACTGTCAAAATTGACTGGGCTGGCAATAAAGTCCATCCTAACAGGGATATTTTCCTCTCCGGTCCGGCTGAATATGTTTTTACTGCCGAAATGAATTAATATCTACTTCTCCTGCAGAATTTTTGCAGACTTGTCCAGATCTTTCATTAAATCTTCATTAATTTTATCCAATCCGCGGTGTCTTATAGCTTCTGCTATTGCTTTCGGAAGATTAGGAGCGATTCCCTTTGACACTGCTTCATAATAATCATTCTCAAAATCTTCTCCTAACCTTAAAGACCAGTTTCCTTCTGTTGTACCAGGCCGGTTATAAGTTTTTGCAATTCCAAATAAATCTGTAAAGAAAATTTGAATACGTTTTGCGGGGCTTGCAAATAATTCTGTAAAACTCAAGCTAATAAACTTCAATTTATCTTCTCTTAAAGCTTTATAAATATTTCTTATTTCTACCCTGCTTGTACCTTTAGGTGCGGTATCAAAAGCCAAAAACTTTGTTTTTTCCAAAAATTCTTCAGATTTAGGCTTGCTAAACAACTCCTCTGTATACTCTAGAAAAGATTTATTGTCGTGCGATCCCAACATAATTGTATTATCTTTTGGAGCCGTACCGCCTCTATAGCCGTATTGAGTTACGCTTATACCGCCGAGTCCGAGTTTTCTCATAACCAGTTTAACCGGATTTGTCACCTCGCCTAAATCTTCGCAGATAATAGAAGATTTATCCAAGCCGTATTTTCGAGCTGCCGGCAAAACAATCTTTGATAATATCGATGCAAATGAATCTACTCCTTCCTTATGGTATTTACTTGCGCATACTGAATAAATTCTGCCGGAATTTTGAGGAGTCATCTTTTCACCGACTGTATAAATAAACGGATCAATAAGTCCGATTATATGGTCTATACGCACCCCGCCAGGAAAACTTGCAAAGTAGTTTTCATATTTCTTTTGCATAATTTTGCCGGCTTCACCCAATGAGCCGTCTTTATTAAAAATCTTTGTAGGGTCATAATATTTAAATCCCCATCTTTGACCACTTGGAGAAAAATAATCCGGAGGACAGCCGAGCGCCTTATCTTTCAAAAATAACTTCTGATTAACCCATTCCTCCACTGCAGATGATGCAACCGGAGAATCTCCGATTATGCTTATACCCGTCTCTTTCGCAAGTTTATTTGATTTTTGGTTTTCTTTTTCCAAAATCATTTGCTCAAAAATGTATAAATCATATTCTTCCTTATACTTCTTTTTCAATTCAGCAATTCTTGCCTTTGCTTGAGGAGAATTTTCATCTGTATAAAGCTTGCTGTCAAGCTTGCCCCAATCCTGCCAGCCCTTATTATCATGCTCTTTACAAAGAAGATGATATATAGCGCTCTTTTCATATGCATTTTCATTTGCATTTTTAAATTCTAAAAATTCATTGTTTAATCTCTCATTCTTTTTAGAATTATTAAAAGCCTCTTTTAAAGCAATCGCATAGTTTTTTCTTACATAATCATAATCAACCTGGTTAGGATTTGGGTTGTTTCTCACGATACTGTCAAAAGTCTTTTTAGAAAGTATATTGCCATATTCCCCAGATGCAAGCTTTTCCAGCGGTATCATAAAAATATTTTTTGTATCAGCCTCCGGTGCATAAGGAGAATTATCCGAAAATTGTCTTAAGCTGTTCGGCTCCTGCTGAATATGAGAAAAAGCATGTGCTTTCAAAAAAGGAAAAAGTTTTTCTGCAGTTGTTTTTGAAAACAAAGACCCGATTCCTGTATTTTCGCTTCTTACTGAAGGTGCAGAAGCATTATGCAGAATTAAATCAACCTGCTTGCCTAAAACCTGCAATCCTTTATTTACTGAAGATGTATAAACCATCATCTCCTGCTGGTTTGGTTTACGACCAAAAGACGGGGTATTCCCTATGCCGGAAATTTTCATTTTTTACTCCTTAATACACACATATAATTTAGCGATATAACTCTATATCACTTATTATATAAATATAATACTACATAAAAATATACATGCAAGAAGATTATAAAAATTTTCTTGACTTAGACCTGCTCTCAAGTGCTAATATAATTTTGTAATAAATATAGGAGAGCATATGAAAAAATTATTATCAAGTTTATTAGTATTAGTTTTAGGAGGCAGTATAGCTATGGCACACGATTTTGAACAGCCGTTTGCTCAAGGAGAAAAAAATCCTTATGGAGCATATTTTACAGGACAGACCTATCTTGAAATGCTTTGTACAAAAGATAATATCTACAATTCTTCTATAGGAAACGTAACGTTTGAACCCAAAGCAAGAACAAACTGGCATAAACATTCCGGCGGACAGATTCTTCTTGTTACAGCAGGAGAAGGCAGATATCAGGAACGCGGAAAGGAAATTCAAGTACTGAAGAAAGGCGATGTTGTAAAAATTGCACCTAATGTTGAACACTGGCACGGAGCCGGACCGGACGGAATGTTTGCACATATTTCAATAGAACCTAATATTCCGAATAATGGCGCAACCTGGCTTGAATCCGTAACTGATAAAGAATACTATGGAGAAACTAAATAATGAATATTATGATTATTTCTTCTTCCCCCAGAAAGGGCGGAAATTCCGATACTTTATGCGACAGTTTCTTAAAAGGAGCTGTTGATGCCGGACATAGTGTTAATAAAATATTTTTAAAAGATAAAAAATTTAATTACTGCACCGGATGCGGATTCTGCAATACAAACGATTATACAGCCTGCTCGCAAAAAGATGATATGGCAGATATTTTAGAACAAATGATTAATTCTGATGTTATTGTTTTTGCTACACCTGTTTATTTCTACACAATGTGCGGACAGATGAAAACATTTATCGACAGATGCTGTTCAAGGTATACACATATTTTGAATAAAAAGTTCTATTATATCCTCACAGCAGCCGACGACAATAAACAGGCTCTTGAGCGAACCGTAGAAGAATTCCGCGGATTTTTAGACTGCTTAGAAGGAGCTGAAGAAAAAGGAATTCTATACGGCACAGGAGTATGGAAAAAAGGAGAAGTAGAAGGATCTCCTTATATTAAACAAGCATACGAAATGGGCAACGCAATTTAGGAGAGAAAAATGTTAAAAAAACTTTTAATTCTAGGAATAATTGCTGCATTAACCCCTGCGGTTTTTGCAGCATCACCAAAGGAGAACACAGAAATGAGCGAATTATATCAAATAACAGAAAACTTTATTAATAATGATGTCCCGACCGTGGGAAAACTAGACAAAAAGATGCGCGAGCTTATAACAATTGTTGTATTGACTTCTAACGGACAGAGCGAATATGTAAAAGATCACGTTGAAAAAGCCTTGAAAGCAGGTGCAAAGCCTGTTGAAATAAGAGAAGCAATATATCAGTGCGCACCTTATGTCGGAGTTCCGAAGGCGCTTGATGCTGAAAAAGCGATGATGGAAGTTATAAAAAACCCCATCGCATCTACAGGCACTGTAACTGCTGAAACAAGACAGGAAGCCGGATTAAATACACAGGTTGAAATTTTTGGAGAAAAGATTAAAGCAATGCCGTCGCTGTATCCGGAAAATGAACAGCACATTCCGCAATTCCTTGCAAAATATTGTTTCGGCGACTTTTATACAAGAAAAGGCTTGGATTTAAAGACAAGAGAACTCTTGACTTTATGTATGCTTGTTTCAATAGGTGATACAGAAAGCCAGATTAAAGGTCATATTCAAGGAAATCTAAATATGGGCAATGATAAAGATACTATGATTGCAGCAATTAATCAGTGCCTGCCTTATATAGGTTTCCCCAGAACATTAAATGCTCTCAAATATTTGAACGAAACAGTAAAATAATCATCCTTATAACTACTAATAGTATCAAAATGGTGCAGTTTCCTGCACCATTTATTTTTATATTTATCCGAATAAACACGCCTTCCCCCTCACCTTAAGACACTGCTGTCCAAGATAAATTCTGTTCCATAGACTACAGGGATTAGATATTAAATTAATACCGCATCGGAGGATTTAATTAAAATTTTAAATAATAAACTAAAAATATGACAAATGCGGTAAATAAATTATTAGAAGCTTTAGGCGAAGATATAAATCTAAAGCCCGACAGGTGGAGTATTGAGCATCTCTACGCCTCCGGTTTTAAAAAATGGATAGGCAGTATTCTCCCCGCAGAACTCTTAAACAGAACTGTGAAAGAAGCGGTAGAATCACTTGTAACGATTAACGAATCATTAGAATTTTATCCCGTATTTCCGGACAATATTGAAACTCCTAATTACGGCGACAAATGGGGAAGAAGCGCCAATTACATAGAAATAAATAACAGAGCAGTTGCAGAAATGATAGACGGCAGAACTAAAAACGGAATATTAAGCGCCATAAAACTACTCCCTGCAATTCCTCCATCAGCAAAAAGCTGGGCAAACTGCGTTATTTTATCCCAAATATTCCCTAATATTTACGGCGACGGATACAACAAAGGTCCCGCAGAAGAAAACTCTATTTACGGCATAAAACTCAACGCAAGCTACAGCGGAAATATCATTGATTATGATATAAATCTTTCCGGAGAAGAACAGTTTAAAGCTTTTAACGACTTAGCGCACCTCCACGGTTTGAAAACAGGTTTCAGAACAGTAATTTCTGCTGATCAAATAAAAATCGCACGAGCCGACGGCGATGACGTTACATTTGATTGGAAAAATCCGGAACATCAAGAATTATTTATAAATGAACATGTTAAACTGATAAAAACCGGTTTTGAAGCGATTTTTATTGATTCTGCAAAGCATATAGGCGGATATGATATGGAAAATTATACAGGAGTCGGCGCGCTTCCGGAATACAATCAAATGCAGTATATTCTATATGAAATCCGCGACCGTTCCGGCTGTACATCAATAAGTTTTGCCGGAGAAAAAAGCACAGGAGATTTTGAACGATATAGAAACCTCGGGCTTACAACAGGTACAGCCTTCGTCCCGCCTGATAACTTTGATAAAGTAAAATGCTGGTCAGAAAAACTCAAATACGAAAAAGACTACGCCCCGGGTGTCGAAGTTTCAAATGACAATGATGAAGGCGGAAGAAGCTATGAAGACCGTCTGAATAGAATAAATTCAACACTTTTTGCCTATCAATACCCTAGCGATAAACTGCCGAGCTTTATGCAGATGGAAGATTTATTCCCGCTGAGATATGATACAAACACACATCACCTAATGATGACAAACCCTTCTTATTCAGAGGACGGAAGCCCCCTCAGCCACTGGGAAAATCTTTTTACCAAAGAAGACGGAAGAGCATACAATGCAAAAGTCGGAGAACTCTTCTCCTATGCCTTGAATTTATAACGTTCACTCATTAACATGCTCTAACGCCATCTCTAAAATAGTCCTTACATGATGGTCGCTTAATGCATAAAAAACATTTTTACCGCGTTTTTCAGCCTTAACAAGCTTAGCGCTTCTTAAAACCTTCAGCTGATGAGAAACTGCCGATTTTGTCATATTAAGAAGCGATGCTAAATCTCCGACACACATTTCATTTTCTTCCAGTGCCCACAAAAGCTGTATTCTTGTACTATCACCCATCAGTTTAAAGAAATCAGACAAGTCATAAAGTAATGTTGTATCGGGCATTTCAATCTTCTTATCATCTTTCATAGCTCTATTATAATTGAATAGTTGCTCAATTGTCAAATTATGTAAAGATTTGTTTGTTACATATTGACAGTTGAATAGTTGTTCAACTATAATATATGTAAGAGGTAACTAATATGTGCGAACACCATGAACACGAAGAACACGGAAAAAACTATACATTATTGAGAGCTGTAATTGCCCTGTTGCTGTTTACCGGAGGATTTAAACTAAAACCGCTGTTTATCTTGGCTTACCTTATCGCAGGCGGTGATGTTCTTTATAAAGCAGTAAAAAATATTATTAAAGGACGTGTTTTTGATGAAAATTTTCTAATGTCGGCAGCTACAGTCGGAGCGCTTGCAATAAAAGAGTTTCCGGAAGCTGTTATGGTTATGGTTTTGTATCAGATAGGAGAATACTTTCAGCATAGGGCTGTAGAAAAATCAAGACACTCTATAACAAAACTTATGGACATAAGACCCGATTACGCAAACTTAAACGGCAAGAGGGTTGCACCGCAGGATGTTAAAATCGGCGATATTATAACAGTCAACACAGGAGAAAAAATTCCTTTGGACGGCGTTGTAATCGACGGGCTTGCATCTATAGACACTTCCGCTCTTACAGGAGAATCCCTTCCAAGATGCGTTAAAGAAGGGGACAGTATAGCAAGCGGATGCATTAATCTGGACGGCTTGCTGAAAATAAGAGTAACAAAAGAGTTTGGAGAGTCTACAGCTTCCAAGATTTTAGAACTTGTTGAAAATGCTTCTTCCAAAAAAGCAAAAACAGAAAATTTTATAACTAAATTTGCAAGATACTATACACCTTTTGTTGTAGTTTTGGCTCTTTTTATTGCAACCGTACCGCCGTTATTTTTTGCCGGAAACTGGATAGTAAGAGCCTTAACATTCCTTGTAATATCATGCCCCTGCGCGCTTGTAATATCAATTCCATTGACGTTCTTTGCTGGAATCGGAGGAGCTTCAAGGCAGGGTATATTAATCAAGGGAAGCAGTTATGTTGAAACACTGGCTAAAGCTGATACAGTTTTCTTTGATAAGACAGGCACCCTGACCAAAGGTACATTTAAGGTTACAGAAATTAATTCTGAAAACCCCGATTTATTAAAATATACCGCCTGCGCAGAAAGCGCATCAAACCACCCGATTGCCCTTGCGATTAAAAAAGCTTACGCAAAAGAGCTTCCCGAAGTCTTAAACATCAAAGAAATCGCAGGCAAAGGCGTTTATGCGGAAGCTGAAGGACATAAAATCCTTGCAGGGAATGATAAGCTTGTTAATCCCCCTCATAAGGCTGATAAAGCAGGCACTGTTGTTTATGTTGCAATAGACGGAGCTTATCAAGGATATATTGTAATTTCAGACGAGATAAAAGAAGATGCAAAACAAACCATTGATAAATTAAGAGAAATGAATATTTCAACAGCTATGCTGACAGGAGATTCCGCCGGCAGCGCTGAAAAAGTGCAGAAAGTATTAAAGCTGGATAATTTTTATTCGGAACTCTTGCCGGAAGATAAAGTAGAAAAAGTTGAAGAAGCAATCTCTAAATTAAACGGCAGTGTTATATTTACAGGCGACGGAATCAACGATGCCCCTGTTCTTACCAGAGCAGATGTAGGAATTGCGATGGGCGCTCTGGGTTCAGATGCGGCAATTGAGTCTGCGGATGTTGTTATTATGGATGACAAACCTTCAAAAGTCGCAGACGCCATACTTTCGGCGAAAAAGACAATGAGTATTGTAAAACAAAATATTACATTTGCAATTGGTATCAAGGGGTTGTTTCTGCTTCTTGGAGGTTTGGGAATGGTCTCTATGTGGGGCGCGGTTTTTGCCGATGTTGGAGTCTCCCTGATTGCGGTACTTAATGCAATGAGAGGCGGATATATAAATAAACAAAAATAAAAATAAAGGTGTATCAATTGATACACCTTTATTTTTTTATAAAATTTATAAACAGATTATTGTATAATAAAGTTATAAATTTTAGTGTAGAAGGAAAAAGATGAAGAGAACACTGGATTATCTTGAAATTGGCAAAGAAGGTTATATTAAATCCATTGAGTGCGATGACAAAGCATTAAGACGCCATATACTTGACATGGGATTAACTCCGGGAATAGAGGTTAAATTAATCAAAACAGCACCGATGGGCGATCCTCTGGAGATAAGAGTCAGAGGATATGAACTTACAATAAGAAAGTCCGATGCTTCAAAGATTTTTCTAGAAGATATACATGACGCGCATAATTGTCCAAGGAAAAACAGAGAATTTACTAAAATTGAACACTCACAGCTGGGAGAAACTCAACTGTACCAAAATAAAAGAATAAAGCCGAAAGAAAAAATTCATTTTGCTCTTGCAGGTAACCAAAATTCAGGAAAGACAACTTTATTTAATAAGCTTACAGGTTCACATCAGCACGTGGGGAATTTCCCCGGAGTAACAGTCGACAAAAAGGATGGAGTTATTAAAGGTCATGAAAATGCTACCATTACTGATCTGCCCGGGATTTATTCTCTTTCACCATATAGCAATGAAGAAATTGTTACGCGGGACTTTATATTAAACGAAAAGCCTGATGGAATTATAAACATTGTAGATGCTACTAATATAGAACGTAATTTGTATCTTACAATGCAATTAATTGAACTGGATGTCCCTATGGTAATTGCACTGAATATGATGGATGAAGTAGCTGAAAATGGCGGCAGTATCGATGTAAACGGTTTGGAAGCTGAACTCGGCGTTCCTGTAGTACCAATATCTGCTTCAAAAAATCAAGGAATTGAGGAACTTATTGATCACGCAATTAATATTGCACAATATGCTGAAAAGTCTGCCAGGCTTGATTTTTGCGAAGATGGTCCGGTGCACAGATGTATTCATTCTATAGAACACCTTATTGAAGATCATGCAAAGGCTGTTAATCTGCCGGTAAGATTTGCCGCAACAAAACTGACAGAAAAAGATACAATAACGTTAAATATGCTTGGATTGGATGAAAATGAAATTCAAACTTGCGACCATATTATAAAAGAACTTGAAGAAGAATCAAATTTAGACAGTGAAGCTGCTCTTGCCGATATGAGGTTTAGTTTTATTGAAAATTTGTGTGCAAATTATGTCTCAAAACCGGAAGAGACACTGGGACACAAGATTTCTACGGCAACGGATACAATTCTTACGGGAAAATATACTGCTATTCCTGCTTTTTTATGCATAATGGGATTTATATTTTTTATAACTTTCGGACCATTAGGTACAGCTCTCACTGAAATAATGGAAAATATTATTGCTTGGATAACAGGCATTACGGATAATGCCCTTGCAGCTTACGGGCTGAATCCTGTTATACATTCACTTATTATTGACGGTATTTTTCAGGGTGTGGGAAGTGTATTAAGCTTTTTGCCTGTTATTGTAACCTTATTTTTCTTCCTCTCTATATTGGAAGATAGCGGATATATGGCAAGGGTTGCTTTTTTTATGGACAAGCTGTTAAGAAAAATAGGACTTTCCGGCAGAAGTTTTGTACCGATGCTTATCGGCTTCGGATGTTCTGTCCCTGCTATTATGGCGACAAGAACTCTGCCTTCTGAACGTGACAGAAAAATGACAATATTTTTAACTCCGTTTATGAGCTGCTCTGCTAAACTGCCTATATACGCTTTTTTCACGACAGCATTTTTTAAAGAAAATCAGATTCTTATAGTTTTAAGCTTGTATTTTATAGGAATTATAGTAGGAATTATCTTTGCTTATTTGATGAAATTTTTTGTCTTTAAAGGTGAAGCAGTTCCTTTTGTAATGGAACTGCCTAACTATAGAATGCCAAGTATGGTAAACGTATACAGGCTGATTTATGTCAAATCTAAAGATTTTATTACAAAAGCCTTTACCATAATATTCTGGGCAACAATATTGATATGGTTTTTGCAGTCATTTGATTCCAGACTAAATTTGGTTTCTAATGAAGCTCAAAGCTTGCTTGCAATGCTTGGAAACTTTATTACTCCTATTTTTGCTCCTCTCGGTATAACTGATTGGCGTGTTTCTACAGCATTTATTACAGGATTTATGGCAAAAGAAAGCGTTGTCAGCACTCTTACAATTCTTGTTGGTAATATTACTTCTTCAGGTTTATTTACACAACTTACGGCTTTTGTGTTTCTTGTATTTTGCCTATTATACACGCCGTGCGTTGCGGCAATTGCAACGGTAAGAAGAGAACTTGGCAGAAGATATGCTTTGGCGGTAGTTGTTTTACAGTGTTCAATAGCCTGGTTAGTCGCCTTTCTGATTTATCAGATTTTTAAATAGTAATAAAAGAAAAGCCAAAACAGCAATTAATACCTCTAGGAGCTAGATTTTAATCCAGAAAGTAGGTTGGGGTTTCTACCCCAACTTTATAATTTAAAAAATAATATTTTAATAATTCTGCGTTACATAAAATATCTTTGTTGGGGTAGAAACCCCAACCTACGACTATGAGAGTTATTTTAATCCAGTAGTTTTACCATCGAGTCAGACCCGTAGTTTCAATTTTATCCAGTAATTCTGCGAAATGTCTGACGACTGTGTATTCTTTTCTTTTTTGCTTACTTTTTTCTTTTCAGTAAAGAAAAAAGTAAGTGCGCCTGGAGGGAGTCGAACCCACGGCAGACAAGGTTTAGGAAACCTCCGCTCTATCCTACTGAGCTACAAGCGCTTACTTTTTCTGTAGAAAAAGTAAGCAAAAAGACTTTTGATACACTTTTCTTACTTTCTCCACTACTAAACTTTCAGTGTTCTAGATTGTTTCTGTAGAAAAAGCAAGCAAAAAGACTTTTGACATACTTTTCTTACTCTTTCCACTACTAATTTGTCAGTGTTCTAGTTTGTTTCTGTAGAAAAAGCAATCAAAAAGACTTTTGATACACTTTTCTTACTCTTTCCACTACTAATTTGTCAGTGTTCTAGATTATTTCTATAAAAAAGCAAGCAAAAAGACTTTTGACATACTTCTTCTTATAATTATTTTACATGCAAAAAAAGGTTCCAGTCAACTATATTTTATTCCGGCAGGTAGCGCAGTTTTATCTTTTTATAACTTTCGTCTCCGCTTTGAACCTTTTGGGTATTTATGCATTCAAATTTGGAACTTCGCGGGAAAACAACTTCGTCATTTTTACCTGTGCCCTTTCTTGAAATTTTGGAACCTTTTGGTATTTCTATTTCATAAAGAATGCCTTTTTTTGAGGGCATATAGACCTTTGCATATGAAATATCTGAGGTTGCATAGGCATATTCGCGCATATTAATAATGTCGCCGGAATTTGTGTTCAGCCGTTTTTGGTAGAGCTTATATTCGCTGAAAAAGTCCGGTTTTTCGCCTATACAGCGGAATACATTCAATGTCTCTTCTATAGGTTTCAATCTTTTAAACTCCGTATCTGCACATCTTATCATATCTCGCGGAGTTAATCCTGTGCTATAAAAAATACTGTCCATATATTTAGGGTTTGCGCCTGAAATAAAAAAATGATTTATCCCGTTCAGTTCTCCGTGCAGAGAAACACTTGTTCTGTTTAGCGGACGCAAAAGATTGTTATCAGCACACTGCTTCCAGTACTGCCTGCAGAAAAGACTTTCTTCAGCATCTTTTTTCAAAGCTGAAGGTGCTGAATGCTTTGAACATGCAGTTTTTATAAAATTATAAATACCTTTTATAGACATAATTATTCCCCTATATTATATAAGTATTTTTATTACAAAAAATTGCTTTTAATGTTTACGAGTTGTAAAGCTTTATTAAAAATGCTAAAATATAGACAGTATGAAAAAAATCTTAGCAATATTACCGGTCAGTATTGGAGGGAGGCTTACAACAAGCAGTATTATTGACGGCTTTCGGCAAAACGGATGTAAAGTCACTGTGTTTGATGAGCTTTTTGACAAAAATCTCAAAAAAGTGCTGAAAGGTGATTATGATTTTATTGCAGGTTATGATTTTTCCGCTTTAAAAATTAAAATTGATAACAGTCTGGATATTCCGTCGCTTAATTATTTTTCTGATGACATAAGAAGCAAAGCTTCCGGCGAAGAGTGGGAAAAATATATCAAATATCTGGAAGAAGATGACAACTACACATTTTACTGGGATAAAGTCCTAACTGAATACGAAAATTTCAAAAACATTCACTACCTTCCGCATTTTGTTAACTTTGAGGTCTATAAAGATATGGACACCAAGCCGGAATACGATGTTATGTTCGCCGGAAGACTTGATACGGATTACCGCTTAAGTTTTTTTGAAGAACTTGTTACAAAGCTTCCGCACCTTAATGTTGCGTGGTTTGCAATCGACAGACATTACAAAGATGCAAGAAACAGAGCGCAGTATCCGGAACTTATAGATTTATGCTACCGCGGATTTATTGATAACGAAGAGGATATGGCTCATGCAATCAATAATTCTAAAATCATGTTCAATATGAATTCCCAAGGTATATCGTCACTAAACTACAGAACTTTTCAAGCAGCTGCCTGCAAACGGCTTATGATTAGCGACTATCGGGACGAATTGGCTCTATTTGACGGAGAGATGCCCTTTTATGAAGATTTTTCCGATCTTGTTTTCAAAATAGAAAGCTATCTTGACGACAAAGAAGCATACAGGCAGATTGTTGATAAATGCTATAAAATCGCAAAGCAAAGCCACAATTCCAAAGACTGCACCAGATATATGCTTAAAACTGCCTCAAAAAGCTTATCATTTGCTAAGTGATTTGGATACGATAATAAATAAATTTACCATCATAAATCCAAGGAAAAATCCTGCAATCACGTCAACAGGATAATGAACCCCGAGCCATAATCTTGAAACCGCAACCAGAATAATCCATACGCTGAAAAGTATTGTCAAGAAATATCTCCAGAAATCGGATTTAGCGTAGTGAAGCACAAGATAAATCAAGATTCCGTAGAAACAAACCGTTGTAGAAGTATGACCGGACGGAAAGCTGAACTCCGGATAAACACAAGGTCTTTCTCTGCACACAAAATTTTTCATTGCAATAGTTATTACATATGTTGCCTGCGTAAAAAATATCAAAAGAAAAGTTTTAACATACTTTTTATGCGAAATTAAAACGCTTCCGGCAGCCACTTGAGGCCAGAACATCTGGTAAGAACGCCCGAATTCTGTTACAAACTGGGCAAACGATACCGGATACGGAGAAAGAGCAAGCCGGATTGAATGTAATACATTGGCGTCAAATTCCGTAAGCCCCGGCATATAAAGCACAAAAAGGGTCAATACAGCCAGCACCACTACTGATATTACAACATAGTTCAAATTTAAAGCAATTCCGCTTTCTTGATGTTTTGCCATTTTTACCCCGCTATATACCGCACTTAGCTTTTAATGCGATGTTTATTATTTTATTAAATACAGCTATTACAAGCGGAGTGATTTCGCTCACGCAGACAGCAAAAAAGAACAGTGCTGCACCAGCTGCAATAAGTTTTTGGATATCCGAAAACATAAAAACCTTATTTTTACGGGATTCATCAATTCCGATATACTCATCAGTAAAAGGTTTTACCGGTAATTTTTCTTCTATCTTTTCTATAACATTTGAGTATTTTATTTTTATAAGCGTATTATAAGAGTCAACATTCATCCACCAAAGAGCGCTTACTGAAACTCCTAAAAGCGCAAAAACAAGAGTCGCAGAAATTTTATTCAAAAAGACTATATTGCTTGTGTATATGAGAGCAAATATCAGAACAACAATCGCCGTCATATAAAACTTATTTGTCCTAAAATTTCTGTCAATAAAGTTTTCTTTCTGCACACAATAAGATTCATATTCTCTCAAGATTAATTCATCTCTATCCATTTTGCTCTTCTCCTTCATTTTCTTCAGTTTTTGCAGGGATTTCACCGCGCTGAACTCTTACATCGTTCATTAAATCATCAAATTCTTTTTCATCAAGAGTTTCTTTTTCTAAAAGATTTTTAGCAATATATTCCAGCATATCTCTGTTGTCGCCCAGAAGCTTTTTAGCCTGTTCATACTGTTCATCGACAATTTTCTTAACCTCTTTATCAATATCAGCGGCGATTTCTTCTGAAAAATCTCTTGTATTGCCGAAGTTTCTGCCCATAAATACATGCTCTTGATCCTTACCGTACGCAAGGTTGCCCATTTTATCGCTCATACCGTATGTTGTTACCATGCTTCTTGCAAGAGAAGAAACTTTTTCCAGGTCATTTGAAGCACCTGTTGTAACATTATCTTTTCCGTAGATTAATTCTTCTGCGACACGACCGCCCAAAATCATCGTAATTCTGTCCAAAAGCTGGTTTTTACGCATTGTTAGATGGTCTTTTTCCGGAAGTGTAAGTGTTATACCGAGCGCCATTCCTCTTGGAATAATAGAAACTTTATGCAATGGATCGCAGTCTTTAAGAAGCTTTGCGAGAAGAGCATGCCCGACCTCGTGATAAGCAGTATTTTCTTTTTCTTCATCAGAAATTATTCTGCTTTTCTTTTCCGGTCCTGCCATTACTTTATCAATAGCTTCTTCCAGATCCGGCATTTCTATTTCAGACTTATCATGCCTTGCAGCAAGAAGCGCCGCTTCATTAAGAAGGTTTTGCAAATCTGCGCCGGTAAAGCCCGGGGTGCGTTTTGCAAGGGTTTTCAAATCTACTTCCTTTGAAAGCGGTTTGTTTTTAGCATGAACATTTAATATCTGCTCGCGTCCCAAAACATCCGGTTTATTAATAACAATCTGCCTGTCAAATCTTCCAGGTCTTAAAAGAGCATTATCAAGGATATCCGGTCTGTTTGTAGCAGCCAGTATAATTATATTAGTATTTTCATCAAAACCGTCCATTTCAACAAGAAGCTGGTTAAGAGTCTGTTCTCTCTCATCATGACCGCCTCCGAGTCCTGCGCCTCTCTGGCGTCCGACAGCATCTATTTCATCAATAAACACGATGCAGGGCTGATGTTTTTTTGCCTGCTCAAATAAATCTCTGACACGAGAAGCACCTACGCCGACAAACATTTCTACGAAGTCAGAACCGCTTATTGAAAAGAACGGTACGCCAGCTTCGCCCGCTACAGCTTTTGCCATAAGGGTTTTACCTGTACCCGGGGAGCCTACAAGAAGCACGCCTTTCGGTATTTTTGCGCCGAGTTTAACGTATTTATCGGAATGCTTAAGGAAATCAACAATTTCTTCAAGCTCTTTTCTTTCCTCATCAATACCTGCGACATCAGCAAATGTTGTTTTAACCTTGCTGTCCATAAGCATTTTTGCACGGCTTTTGCCAAAAGACATTGCCTGTGCGCCTCCGGCCTGTATTGATTTTATTATAAGCATTATAAAACCTAATACAAGAAGTATTGTTATCAATGATGAACCTATGCCGAAAGCGGAGCTTGAATCGCTTGCCCTTTTGGCGCTGATTTCTACATTATTTTCTTCAAGCTTATTCAATATATCGGAATTTTCCGGAAGAACAACTTTGTACTGCAGTTTTGGAGGCTTCACTTCGCCGTACCAAGGATTTGTTGTCTTTTTAGCCTCCGGCTGATTTACAGGGAGAGCTATCAAAGAATCTTTCCCCATATCAACACTTTTTATTTCTTTATTTTCAACTTTTTGCAAGAACGTTGTATAAGAAAGTTCCTCCGTACTAGATGTAGGGCCGGAAAACAGCATTGATATAAACGCCAGAACCATAATCCCCAGTATAACGTACATCCCGATTGATTGATTTTTATTCATAGTTCTCCCTCTAAAAATATTGCCATTTCATTATAACACAAATGTAACTTTTTATTTACAAAAAAGCAATTTTTCATCAAAACAATACTTTATATATATAGGATATAGGGAACTCATGAGCTTACATAATTTTTGGAACAATTTCACACATGGTTTTATGCACGGAATGTTTAACAGCAATCCGTTTTTAGGCTGTTTTGGAGGAGGTTTTTACGGAGGATTCTGCGGAAATCCGTTTATGTTTAACAGCTGTTTTGTATCCCCGCTCGGCTGGAACAGTAATTTATTCCTATATCCAAATGTAATGTCTATGGGCAGTTTCTATCCTTTAATGAATAATTCAAGTGTTCCACCAATGCCAGCAATGCCTGAGTTTAAATTCCCTCAGAATATATGGGATGTTCCTGTAAGCAGTAACAGCTGGATGCCATCAAGCAACCAGTGGAAGTTCCCGTCAACATTCACTAATAACACCCTTAATACTAATTTAACACAATTATCACCACAAACGAAAACAAAACATACTGCTCCCATAAGTTATGACGCATCAGAATTAAAGAAAACCTGGTCTTCCAAAAAGAAAGGACTTTCAGATGAGTTTTACAACAAAGTTATTGAAGTTTCTAAAAAGGTAAAATGCGCTCCGAACGATTTAATGGCGCTTATGTATTCTGAAAGCGGGATTGATCCCGCAAGAACAAACAGCAACGGTGGTGCTACTGGCTTAATACAATTTATGCCTAAAACCGCAGAAGGCCTGGGAACAACTACAGCTAAGCTGAAGAAAATGTCTGCAGTAGAGCAGATGGACTATGTCGAAAAATGCTTACTGCAAAGTAAAAAAATGGCAGGTTACAAAGACAGCGACACCCTGGACGCCGGAGATTTGTATGCCATAACATTCCTGCCTGCTTATGCAAAACAAGAAGTACTTTCTACTAAAAACGACAAGTATTATGCACCAAACAAAGGTTTAGATAAAAACAAAGACGGCAGTATTACAAAAACAGAATTAGCTAATCGTCTGCAAAGTTATTACGCATAAAAAAAAGCCGTTTCTTTTGAGAACGGCTACCAGACTTGGGGAGGAGGTATGAAAAACCGTTTTGGTTTTCCATACTAAGAATAACGGAATCTTTTTTATTTTCTTTAATCACTCTTTATAAATCTCATCCATTTGCAGTATGAACTTATTTTAAGCAAAAAATGCATAAGTACTCGACAATTAATATTTTTTTAGTTATGATAGTGACTATACTAGCCCAATAATAGTTAAAGGAGAAAAAGAAATGCAAGTAATATTAAAAAAAGAAGTTCAGAATATCGGCGAACCTGGTGATTTAGTAAACGTTAAAGACGGATACGCAAGAAACTTCCTTATTCCGAAAAATTATGCAGAAATTGCAACCGAAGGAGCTTTAAAGAACAGAGAACAAAATATCGCAAGAATTAAAGCTAAACAAGAAAAATTACATCAGGAAGCTCTGGCAAAAGCAGAACAAATCGAAAAACTCGGTTCTATTGAACTCTCTGCTAAAGCAGGTGAAAGCGGAAAACTCTTCGGCACAATTACTACTAAAAAATTATGCGAAGAAATTAAGGAAAAAGCCGGTATTGAAATTGATAGAAAGACTGTTTCTTTAAACGCACCTATCAACAAAATCGGTGAATTCACTATGCTAATCAAATTAACTTCAAAGGTTAAATCTGAATTAAAGGTTGTTGTTACAGCATCCGAAGTTGTTAAAGAATCTGTAGAAGAAGTTTCTGAAGAAGCTGAAGCATAGTAAATTAAATGTAAAAAATACGTGCCGGCTTTCATTATAAAATCGGCGCGTATTTTTTTATAAGAAAGAGCTGAAATGAAAATAAACTTTAAATGTCTGCCAGTAGGCGATTTACCGTATGAAGATAATGCAATGACAACAAAAATGATGGTAAAACTTTTTGAAAACGTACCATTTCTTGCCATGCTTCCTAAAGCTTCTCCAACAGAAAATCTAATACACAGAACGCTTGAGAATATTCCAGGAGTAATTCTTAAAACGAAGAAAGTTATTTTTAATGACAAAAAGGATGATTTCAAACCAGCGCTTACAGCTCTTGATTACGCATTTAATAACCCCTCTTTAGAGAATCTTGAACCTTATAAAATTAATTCATTCTTTTTCCCGAAATATCTGCAGATACTTAAACGCATAAAACCGGCTGAAACAGTTGTAAATATTCTTGGACCATTCACTGTTTCACAGCTTTTAACAAACAAGGACGGTATACAGCTTCTTTCTGACAAGTATTACAGAAAACTCGTTATTCAAGCTGTCAGTATAAAAGCATTGTGGCTCATCCATCAGATAAAATCTGCTTCTCCGGATACACATCCTATAATAGTATTAGAAGAGCCGTTATTATACAAATACGGCGATGTAAAACGCGAAAATGAAGATATTACCAGAGAAGTTATTATAAATTTGTTCTTAAAAGTTATACAAAAAATAAAAGAATACCAAGGCTTAACTGCCGTCCAAAGCTTTGAAAAATGCGACTGGCAGATTCCTATAGAAGCCGGTGCTGATATTATATCATTTGACGCATATAATAATCCCAATAATTTGAGTATTATTGCAGAAAAAATAAATAATTTCTTAATACAAGGCGGAAGAATTAACTGGGCTATTGTACCTGTAAAAAATGAGGCGCTGGTTAAATCTTTGAACATTGATCAAGTATACAACCGCTTTATTAAAACTATAGAAGGGCTTGTTACCGCTGGCGTAAGCGAACGGCTTGCATACAACAGGGCAATAGTATCTATTCAAGGCAATGTTGATAATCTGCCGTTGATTTTTGCCGAAAAAGCTATAATACTAGCGACACAGCTTTCAAAAAGAATCCCTTTTAAGAGCTAGCTTCTTCGGCTTCTGTAATAGCATTTGTGTCAATAAATATCGTATTTCTAATAAAAGCATGAGCCATCAAAAGCAAATACGGGTTCATTTCGTTTGTTGCGGAAAGATTAACTTTCGTTTCCTGTTTTTCGAGAGTCTGCTTTTGTTTCGGCTCTATTGACTCTATATCGATAACTGCATTCATCGCATGAGAAGAACTTTCTTCCATCAGACTTTTTTGCAGAGTTTTTTTAGGAAAATCTTCAGAACATATAATATAAATATCAACAGAATTTGATGTCGTCAGAGTAAATACGCCCTTTACGTTTCCAAAGTTTTTAGTTTGTATAAGAACCGTGAGCTTTGAATCATTCGATTCATTTTCTCCGTCCTGCGCCTCTATTTCCAAATCAAAATTAACATTTTCACTTAAAGGAAGCCACGGAAGATATAAAAGCATTAAACTTTTCAGCGTTTGAGAAGGGGTTCCGGATTCTGCCATTGAAATACATGAATTTATTATGCTCAAAGTTTCCTGTATCTGCTCTGATGTCATCCCGCTTTTTGATGCCGATGCCATCGCGATAATCAAATTTGCAACCGCATGTTTGCTGTTTTTTAATATTAGCTCAGAAATCGCCGGCAGATGGACCATTCCGCTGAACATAAGCATTACAATATCTTTTTGCGCCGAAACAGCCTGATTTTGTATATTTTGTACCGCAGATGTCAAAGAAGCGTCCGGCGTGTCATCAAAAATCTGTGCTATCATTTTCTGATTTTTTAAAAGTTCTTGATTTAAGTCTTTTAACAAAAGAGTGTTGGTGTTTATTGGTCTATTCTTATCCTGCACATTTAAAAGAATTTGCCCGAGAGTCTGAGGAAGCCCCAATAGATTTCTTATATAAATAGCTCTATCCATAGCAGCAATCTGGTTCATCTGGAGCTGGTTCATAAGTGCAAGAGCAGGCTGTAAATTCGGAACAATATTAGGTCTTTGCGGTGTAAAAGAAGGATTAAAGCCTCCATGTCCGCCCGGTGCAATACCATCCTGCTTAAGTTTTTTTAAGTACAGCTCCGGATTTCTTAATCCTGCTAAAATTTTTCCAACGCTGAATCCATCCATAGTATTAATTATAACAATTATGGACATTTTATCAACCAACACATATCATTAAGGGACAAAAAAAAGAGCCGTACGGCTCCTGGAATTAAGAATAGCTGGAAGTATGAAAAAGATTTAATACTTATATTTAACTCGAAGAAGCCGTAAAAAACTATCAGTTAATTGGGGAATATTTTATTAACAACTCTATTGCAATAAAAATATGTTCATGCTATCCTAAATATGCTGAACTGCTGAAGTAAGCTATGAAGCGTAAAGTTTTAAATTTACAAATCAATAAAGCACAATTAATTCAGTAAGCGGCGAGTAGATGGATACTCCGATATTTAAGAAATAATACTTATACCTAAACATCGGAAGTCCGCAAGAGAAAAGGAAAAAATATGAACACAGATCCGATAGCAGATATGCTAACACGTATCAGAAACGCTAATGCAGTTTCTCACCCGTCAGTAGAAATGCCTTCTTCTAAATTGAAAGTTGCTTTGGCTAAACTTCTTAAATCAGAAGGTTTTATTACTGACTACTCTGAAAGAGCAGAAGGACACTTCAAGTATTTAACAATTGAATTAAAATACGATGAAGCTAACAAACCTGTTATTTCTAACCTAAAAAGAGTTTCTAAACCAGGTCTTAGAAACTACTGCAAAGCTAAAAACCTTCCGCAGGTATTGGGCGGACTCGGTATTGCAGTTGTTTCTACAAGCAAAGGTTTATTAACAGACCGCAAAGCCAGAAAAGAAAACCTCGGTGGAGAAATCCTCTGCTACATCTGGTAACGGATTTTGCGTAGAGTGAGGGCTTTGCCCGAAACTCGAAGGAGCACGGAGTTTGTGAGTGGCAATTTTGTGGAAGCAAAATAAAGCGAACACAACGAAGTGTAAAGCAATAATCCAAAACAGTGCTACGCACGCAGGAACAATGGCAAAAACTGCAAGATAATTGCAGAAGTTAACGAGATTTTAGCCGTTCAATGGATTTAAAGACAGAATAAATTGACGAAAAAGACTGCAAAAATGCAAACCGCTCTTTGTCCGGCAAAAACTTCTTCTCAACTCCTAAACCGCTAAACTTCTCAACTACTAAATTTCATAACACAACGGGTTCAATTGGCAGAAAAGCCCGGACAAAAAAAGGAGAAAAATATGTCAAGAATTGGAAAAAAACCTATTGAAATTCCATCAGGTGTAGAAGTTAAAATTGATGGAAACGTTATAACCGTAAAAGGTTCTAAAGGTACTGAATCTGTAACATTCAGAGATGAAGTAAAAGTTTCTGTTGCAGATAACCATATTATTGTAGAACCGAATTCAGAAGACAGAAAAACAAATGCTCTTCACGGTCTTTTCAGAACACTTATTGCAAATGCCGTTCACGGTGTTTCTCAAGGATTTGAAAAGAAACTAGAAGTAGTAGGTGTAGGTTACCGTGCAAATATGGAAGGCACAAAGCTTAACATGGCACTCGGCTACTCTCACCCTGTAATCATTGAACCGCCTGCAGGTATTACTATTTCAGTAGAAGCTAATACAAAAATTTCTGTAAAAGGTTCTAACAAGCAGACCGTCGGTGATGTTGCAGCGTTCATAAGAAGCAAACGTCCTCCGGAAGTATATAAAGGAAAAGGCGTTAAGTATGAAGGCGAATACATCAGACGTAAAGCCGGTAAAGCAGGTAAGAAGTAAGATAGGTTTGATTGAGTATCTTATTTTGAACTTGTTTCAAAGGCTTAGGGGACTAAAAATGCTGACACTTCACCCCAGCCCTCTCCTTTAAGGAGAGGGAGACAGCAAAAGCCCATATGAACTCGTGATTAACCACCAAGAGAGTTCGGGCAAAACAGATAGAACGAAATATTGAAAGGTTAAAAAAATGATTAAACAAGAAATTAGAAAACCAAAAGTACAAAAAAGACATAGAGCCATCAGAACAAAAATCGCAGGGACTTCTGAATTCCCGAGATTGGCTGTTTACAGAAGCACAAAACACATTTATGCTCAATTAATTGATGATGAAAAACATGTAACTATATGCTCAGCTTCATCAATTGATAAGGACTTAAAAGAAAAATTAGCACACGGCGGAAACATCGATGCTGCAAAAGTTGTCGGTGAAGCTATTGCTAAAAAAGCTAAAAAAGCTGGCATTGAATGTGTAGTATTCGACAGAGGAGGCTTCCTCTATCACGGCAGAATTGCTGCATTAGCAGATGCTGCTAGAGAAGCTGGCTTGATGTTTTAATAGACAAAATATCATATCCGAATGGCGCCAAAATTTGGCGCCATTTTTTTATTTTTCTGCTAAAATATTCTTGAGGGGCTTTGTATTATGAAAAATAAAAACTTATATATATTATTAATTGCATCATTAGTCGCCGTATCAACATTAGATGCGGAAGCAAAAATGACAAAAGAAGCACATGCGCTGTACCAGCAGGCTTGCAGTTATGAATACAAAAGCGATTATAATACTGCAATAAAAATAATTCAAAAAGCTATTGCAATGAACGGCGATGATGCAATGTTATATACTAAAATAGCCGGACTTTATTCTGATACCGGAAACTACGAAGAAGCTCTTGGGGCTTATAAAAAAGCAATTAAATTACGTCCGAACGATGCATTTATATATATAAGTATCGGCAATATTCTCCAGACAATGGGAGATTATGAAAATGCTTATAACTCATATATGCAGGCTCAGCAAATTTATCCTGAATACAAATATAACTACTTGAACCTTGCAAACATTGAATACTACAGAAAAAATTACAAAAGCGCAATTGAAAATTATAATACATTTTTGAGTGCATACCCTGAACATCAAGAGGCAAGCGAAAATCTTGCTAATGTTTATTATGCATCCAATCAGCCGGACAAAGCCTGTGAAATATTTTCAAACATATACAAAAAATATCCGACCGCATTTAAAGATTACGCAAATTACGGCATGGCATTATTTGATACAAAACAATTCCAACCGGCTTCAGAAATGCTGAGCAAAGCTCTGGAAGAAAACCCGAAAGACGAAGCAGTAATGGCAAAACTTGCATTGTCATACCAGAACCTTGAAGATAATGATAAGGCTTATAAAACATTCACAAAACTGTTCGAAATAAATCCAAAACTAATCGCCCTAAAATTTGATTACGCAAATCTTTTAGGAAATATGGGCAAGGATGAAGAGGCTATAGAACAATATAAAGAATACTTAGCAGCCTTTCCGGATGATGCAGATGCATACAGAAACCTCGGTTTAGTCTACAAAAAGATGGATAATAACGAACTGGCTCTATTCAACTTTGAAAAGTCATATTCTAAAGATTCTTCCAATGTAGAAACTAAAAAAGAACTTGCTTTGTGCTACCACAAAAAACAAGATTATGTTAACGCGCTTAAATACTATGATTTTGCTTTAAAATCAGAACCGGATAACTTTGAACTTCTTGCAAATAAAGCTCTTACTCTGCATGCAATGAATAATTACGTTGCATCAATAGAAATATATAAGGAACTGCTTGATAAACAGCCTAATGACAGACTGAAACAAAACCTAACTGCAGCCTGCATCGCATATGGCTACGATCTATATGAAAAACAAGATTACGGGCAGGCTATTCTGTATTTTGAAGATGCAATAGACTTGAATGACAAAGAAGCCTCTGCTTATTTCGGCTACGCACAGGCTAACGAAAAAATGGGCTGCACTGATATTGCACTCGCAAACTATGAAAAAGCTGCACAGCTAGAACCGGATAATGTTGAATATTCTAAAGCTCTAAAAGAATTTAAAACAGCAAATGCTAAAATAGCTGCGTCAACCCCTGCAAAACCTGCTGAAACAAGTATAAAAAAAGATACTCCGCAGGTTAACGAACAGGCTTTGAACTATGATGATTTAATAAAAAAAGGCGACGAAGCATTTAAACAGCAAAATTATAATGATGCAATAGATTACTACACAAAAGCTGTCGTATTTGTACCTGCCGATCAAGTAACAATGCTGAAAATTGCCAACTTATACAAGCTAATGGGGAATAATACCAAAGCCATAAGTTTTTATGATAAGATCTTAACCCTTGATGCAAATAATGTTGACGCGTATTTTAACAAAGGACTGGTACTTGCAAGCCAGAAAAATTACAACGAATGCGTAAAATGTCTGGAAAAAGTTATTAAATTATCACCGGATTATCCTTATGCATATTACTCTTTAGGACTTGCATATGAGCAGCTGCAAGATACTAATAAAGCTCTTGAGTACTATTACTTGTATTCCGGTATTGAAACAGATGAAAAAATGCTCAACGTAGTCAAACAAAAAATAAAACAGCTTGAAAAATAATGAAATTTTTTAAATTATTTATTTTGTTATTATCAATAGTCTTAATTACTGCCTCCTGCAAGTATGACAGAGGCTTAATATTATTTAATACACAGCCGATAACAAAAGAAAATGCCTTAAAGCCCCAGAAAACTTTTAATGAGGGCCAGAGGGTGTACTATCTGTTTATTGCCCCTAAAAAAATGAAAAATGAATTTATCCGCGTACAAGTATTCAAAATGACAGAAGATGCGCCATGGGGCGGATATGAAGTTGTCAGAACAAAAGATTACAGACTAATGCTTGATGAAAGATATTATCATACGGATTATTTTACCCTATATGAAAAAGGACGGTATGTAATGCAGGTCTTTTCTCATGAGGACTTTCAGAATCCTCTTGCGCTCAACGATTTTTATATAAAATAAGTATATAAAAAAATATCAGCTGATAGCCCTATAGACAGATTAAAAAAAATATTATACAAAGAATATATAACTGATGCATCGTTTTGAAAACTAAATAAAATGAGAAAGAAAAAAGGAGATAGAAATGGAAAAACTCACGGAGAGAGAAGCGGAAGTTATGAATCTTGTAGCATCAGGGCTTAATAATCAAGAGATCTCTGAACAACTTTGTATATCAACCCACACAACCAAAGCTCATGTTTCAAGTATCTATAAAAAATTGGGAGTTTCAAACAGGGTTCTTGCTGTAAAACAAACGATTGCTAATAAATTAAAAAAGAATGATGAAAAGTCTAAGGAATAGACAAACCAAGCAAGGCGCCCTACGGGCGCCTTGCTCTTATATATCTAAATCTTTTACAATATTTTTAATCTCATCAAGATTCTGAAGTTTAAAATCCTTGACCTGTGTTTCTGCAACTAATTTATCAAACGCTTTATCAGCTTCAACCCCAAATTTAGTCTGAGCATACAATGATGACATTTTCTTATTCTCCGGATATTTTAAAACTCCTTCTGTTGCAAAATGCATCAAATTTTTTAACCCCTGCTTAAATATATCCATATAACCCGCTTTATGCTCTTTTGTAAGAACATAAAAAGAATGATAATTATTATCCATAGAATCTTTTACAGGCAAGCCTGTATTTTGTCTAAGCCATGCAATCGAATAATTATTTCCGGTTTTTCTCATGGCAGTTTTCGCATGAGCGTAAGAAGGACTTTCTAATACACTCACGGTTTTAGAAGCCTTAGGCATAAACACAGCAATAATGCTTCCAAGTTTTCCCCTTAATTTCTCGCGGGACGCTCTATCAAGAATTTTGCCGAATAATTTTGAACATTCTTTGTAATTTTCCGGATGTTTAAACGCCTTTCTGGGAATTTGAACAATATTTATACCCTTAAAATTTGGATTATACAACATTTTAGCGGGGGCAAAGGGCGATAAATCAGAAGTTTTGTGAAGTTGCATAACATACTTCCTTTCCGGTCGATAACATACTTTTCACTTGTACTTACCATAAAACACCTAAATAATAAAACTTGCCCCTATTCTATCCTATCCTGTTAGGGATTATATCAAGGTTTGAGGCATAAAAATTTCATATTTACAAATCTTTACATTTGCCCTATAAAAAACAACCTTACATAATGCAAGGTTATTTCTTTGATAATTTGAAAAAAGTAGGTTGGGTGAAACCCAACAATAAAATTAAAATTATTGTTGGGTTTCACCCAACCTACATATATTTTCTTCTCTACCGGCTTTTGTAGTTTTGTTCCTAGGAACACTTCTTGATAATATAACCACCCGACTTGCAGACTTCACTTTGAGGAACACCAGTAGTTTTTATATCAGCTTGGTATCTTACCTAATGTGTTCCGGCCAAATGTCTACGTGCGGGGGTAAATATAACCAATAGTTATACCTACCAGCCTAATGCATTTACCCTTACCAGCTGGCTTTGGTTACACCCGGGAGTAAGCCCTGGTGAGCCATTTTTCTTAAACAAATTCTGCATAGACCGAAATCTCTGTGGAATCCGTGAGGACGACCGCAGATACTGCATCTGTTATGAAGTCTAACTTTCGGGTATTTACCCTTTGCAGCTAATGCTTCGCGTCTTAGTTCTTTGTTTATCATCGCTTTTTTAGCCATGATTTTCTCCTTTATTACAAATTTTATCTACCAACATCTTAGCATAATCGGGACTTTGAAATCCATCTATGCTTACTTTAGCTTATGCCTTCATTCCTTTAAAAGGCATACCTAATAATCTTAACAATTCTCTTGCCTCATCATCAGTATGAGCAGTTGTGATAACAGATACGTTCATACCTTTTACCAAATCAACTTCTTCATAAGTGATTTCAGGGAACAATGCCTGTTCTTTCAAACCTAGAGTGTAATTTCCTCTGCCGTCAAAACTCTTAGCAGAAATACCTCTAAAGTCACGAATACGAGGAAGAACAACGCAGATTAACTTTTGAAGAAAATCATACATTCTTTCACCGCGTAAAGTAACCATTGCACCAACCGGCATTCCTTCTCTTAATTTATAAGAAGCAATAGATTTTTTTGCTTTTGTAATAACAGCTTTTTGACCAGCAATCTTTGTCAATTGAGCTTGAATAGCATCAGCAATTTTTGAGTTGTGAGAAGCTTCACCAACACCCATGTTCAAAACGATTTTATGAAGTTTTGGAATCATCATATCGTTTTTGTAACCGAACTTTTCTTTCAGTGCAGCTTTTACTTCTTCATTGTATTTTAATTTTAAGCTTTTTGTTCTTGTCATTTTTCTTTTCCTTCTATTCATACGGAAGGGGCAAACCTAATTTTAAGAATATTAAAATTACTTAACCCCGCGTATATTATCTACTTTAAGCTATACGTCTAATTGTTCGCCGCATTTTTTGCAAACACGAACTTTTTTACCATCCACAATCGCATGTTTGATTCTGGTTGGTTTTTCGCAGCTCGGGCATACAATCATCACGTTGGATGAATCAAGAGGAGCTTCCTTCTTAATCAATCCGCCTTGAATACCGTATGCAGGATTTGCTTTTGTAGCTTTGGTAATCATATTAGCGCCTTCAACGACTACTCTGCCTTCTGAAGGTATTGCTTTTTTTACGTTACCAGTTTTTCCCTTGTCTTTGCCTGCAGTGATGATAACTCTATCACCAGTTTTTACATGCAAACTTTTTTTATTACTATTTGTCATTTTCGACTCCTACTATATTACTTCCGGTGCAAGAGAAACAATCTTCATAAAGTTCTTGTCTCTCAATTCCCTTGCTACAGGTCCGAATACACGAGTTCCGCGCGGGTTGCCGTCTTTGTTAATAATAACAGCTGCATTTTCGTCAAATCTGATTACTGAGCCGTCAGCACGTTTAATATCATGTTTTGTTCTAACGATAACGGCTTTTACAACTTCAGATTTTTTTACGGTCATATTAGGAGTTGCATCCTTTACAGTTGCAACAACAACATCACCTACTGCAGCAAATTTCTTATTAGAACTTCCCATTACACGGATAACTAATAATTCTTTTGCACCTGTATTATCTGCTACTACTAGTCTTGTTTCTTGTTGTATCATTTTTCCGTTCCTTTTTACTTTTCCGCCTGTCCATGAGTCTTGCGTACAGGCTCACCCCGGCGGGTTTTTAGTTTACTACTTAGCTTTTTCTACGATAGATTCTACAACCCATCTTTTACTGCCGGAAATAGGTCTTGATTCAACAATTCTTACTGTATCACCAATTCCGCATTCATTATTGGCATCGTGAGCTTTATAGTTTTTGTTTGATTCAATAATTTTCTTGTATTTCGGGTGTGGGTTGTATGAAGCAACTTTAACGACAACTGTTTTGTCCATTTTGTCACTTATTACTACACCTTGTTTTTCTTTCTTAGGCATTTTTTACCTCGTTTTCTTTTTCAGTTATTACAGTCTTTGCTTGAGCGATTAAACGTTTTGTTTTAGAAATCTCTGCGGTGTTTTCTAATTTATGCATTGATTTTTTGATTCTGCAATCCAACAATTGTTTTTTAGAATCTACAACAAATTGTTTTAACTCATCAACTGTCTTTTCACGCATTTCACTTAATTTCATTGTTATTTATCCTTAATTTAATTTATACAGATTCTTTCTCTATAACTTTAACCTTGATAGGCAGTTTTTGTGCAGCTAATTCTAATGCATTAATTGCAACTGCTCTGTCAAAATAATCAAGTTCAAACAGAATTCTGTTTGGTTTTACTACTGATACCCAGTATTCAACGTTACCTTTACCGGAACCCATACGAGTTTCAGCCGGTTTAGCAGTAATCGGTTTATCCGGGAATATTTTAATCCAAACGTTACCGCCACGTTTGATTTCACGGGTCATTGCACGTCTTGCTGCTTCAATCTGACGGCTTGTAATCCAGCCAGGCTCAAGAGCCTTTAATGCATAACGACCAAATTCAAACTCGGTGCCTCTTGTTTCGGTACCTTTCATTCTACCTTTCATCATTTTGCGGTATTTTGTCTTTTTTGGCATTAACATTATATTGTTCTCCTGTTATTTACTTATTTTGTTTCTACAGGTCTGCGTTTTCCGCGTCTGCCGGCAAAACGTTCGCCTGAAGCTTCTTTTGAATTTTTTGATTTAATGTTCATGTCTGCTTTTTCGCCAGGTAATAAGTTACCCTTGAAAATCCAAACCTTAACACCAATCTTACCCATGATTGTATCTGCTTCTGTGAAACCATAGTCAACATCAGCTCTTAGGGTTTGAAGAGGAATTCTTCCTTCTTTTGCCCATTCGCTTCTTGCAATTTCAGCACCGCCTAAACGACCGGATACCATAACTTTGATACCTTGTGCGCCGGCTCTCATTGCTCTTTGCATAGCCTGCTTCATTACACGTCTGAACGGTATACGTTTTTCAAGCTGTTGTGCAACTGATTCTGCAACAAGTAAAGCATCTACATCAATTCTTGCAACTTCAACCACATTAATGATTACCGGTTTACCTAAATATTTTGATACTTCATTTTTTAACTCTTCAATACCTTGACCGCCTCTGCCTACTACGATACCAGGCTTAGCAGTTACAACTGTTATTGTGGTATTTTGAGATTTTCTGTCAATCAAAATATCAGAAACACCTGCTGCATATAATTTCTTCTTGATAAATTTTCTGATTTTAGCATCTTCTGCTACAAATTCTGCATAATCTTTTATCTTAGCGTACCAAGTGCTTGACCAAGATCTGATTATACCTACTCTGAATCCTGTTGGATGTGTTTTCTGTCCCATTTCCTTATTTCCTATTTTGCTGTATCACTAACTTTAATTGTGAGGTGAGATGTACGTTTGAGTCTTCTGTATATACGACCTTGCGCTCTTGGTTTACCTCTTTTATATGTTACACTTTCATCCGCAAAAATTTCAGAAACTTTTAAGGACTCTGCTCTTACGCCGGACTTTTCAAAAGCGTTTGCTGCAGCTGCTTTTAAGTTCTTTTCTACAACTCTGGCTGCAAAGTACGGCATAAAACGTAACATATCAAGAGCTTCATTAACAGCTTTACCTCTTACTTCGTTGATTACTCTGCGAAGTTTTCTTGCTGTCATCTTTATGTTTGTTTGTCTTGCTTTAGCTTCCATTTTTATTTTCCTTATTTTTTCAATTAATTCTTAATCAAAAATCTGTACAGACTATTTACGTTTTGCTGTTTTATCAGAACCTGCATGCCCTCTGTACATTCTTGTAGGCGCAAATTCACCCAATCTGTGTCCAATCATTTGTTCTGTTACATATACCGGAACGTGTGTTTTACCGTTGTGAACGGCAATTGTGTGTCCCAGCATATCCGGAATAATCATGGATGCTCTTGACCAAGTCTTAACAACTTTCTTTTCTGAATTTTCATTCATTTTGTTAATTTTCTTTTGAAGAGCTTCTTCTACGTATGGGCCCTTTTTTAATGAACGTGCCATTAATTTCTCCTTTGTATATTTGTATTAATGTTTATAAAAATATTTTTTGCTAGGGGAGGGGTAAATTATTAAGATTAATTATTAATTTACCCTTGCCCGTTCAGCTTTTTAATTACTTTTTACGTCTTCTAACGATTAACTTATCAGACGCCTTGCCTTTCTTTCTGGTCTTATAACCGAGAGCAGGTTTACCCCAAGGTGTCTTAGGATGTCCGCCAGGACCTGTCTTACCTTCACCACCACCGTGAGGGTGATCACATGGGTTCATTGTTACACCGCGTACAGTCGGTCTGATACCCATATATCTCTTTCTGCCGGCTTTACCGATTGATAAGTTTTTGAATTCAGCATTACCGAGTGTACCGATTGTTGCCATGCATTCTTTTCTTACCATTCTCATTTCGCCTGAAGGTAATTTGATTGTTACATAATTGCCTTCTTTTGCCATAACTTGTGCAAAGTTACCTGCTGAACGAACCATTTTTCCGCCTCTGCCAGGTAAAAGCTCAATGTTATGAACAATTGTACCAAGAGGAATTAATTCTAAAGGTAAAGCGTTACCTGTTTGAATTGATGCTTCCGGTCCGCTTACGATTACATCGCCTACGTTTAAACCTTCTGGAGTTAAGATGTATCTCTTTTCACCATCAGCATAGAAAACTAATGAAATTCTTACGTTTCTGTTCGGATCGTATTCAATAGTTTTTACTGTTGCCGGAACACCGAATTTTTCTCTTTTGAAGTCAATGATACGGTAAGCTTGTTTTACACCGCCACCTTTATGACGACAAGTTATTCTTCCGGTATTGTTACGACCGGAAGTCTTGTTTAATTTCTTCAATAAAGATTTTTCAGGAGTTGATGTAGTGATTTCTTGATAATCACTCTTTGTCATACCTCTTTGTCCCGGAGATGTCGGATTAATTTTACGAATTGCCATTTTGATTTTTCTCCTATAATTATCTTTTTTTTCACTTCACTTTGTAGATTGTTTTATTTTGCCACCGCATTTTGTTATTTTCAACTACAAGTTTAAATTTTCAATCTGCTCGACAAAATGCTAAATCCTTGTTGAAGTCTTTCACTTCACTTTGTAGATTGTTTTATCTTGCCACCGCATTTTGTTATTTTCAACTACAAGTTTAAATTTTCAATCTGCTCGACAAAATGCTAAATCCTTGTTGAAGTCTTTCACTTCACTTTGTAGATTGTTTTATCTTGCCACCGCATTTTGTTATTTTCAACTACAAGTTTAAATTTTCAATCTGCTTGACAAAATGCTAAATCCCTGTAAAGTTTTGGCTTTTGTCTTGTGGGGGGATTTGACCCCTCACCCGAATTTCTAAGTTTCGCTAATGCTCAACTTGAAATTCTTCCCTCTCCCGCAAGGGGCGAGGACGTTACTGCATTAGATTGCAGTTAATTCTTCGATTGGGTCGCCTTCTACAGTTACAATTGCTTTCTTAGAAGAATCTGTTCTGCCGAATTTTAATCCCATTCTTTTTTCGTGTGACGGCATATAAACCGTTCTTACCTTCTTAACTTTTCTGCCAGGAAAAGCTAATTCTACAGCTTGAGCGATTTCAACTTTTGTAGCATCCATATCAACTTCAAAAGTGTATTGACCTAAAGCTGTTGCCATCATTGATTTTTCAGTTATAATCGGTCTTTTGATTATATCATATAATTTTTCTTTGTTTGTTCTTTGTCTACTCATTATTGCAACCTTTCTGTAATATCATTTACAGCCTTTTCAGTCATTACAACGAAATCAGCTTCCAGTAAGTCTTTTACATTTAAGTTGGAAGGAAGTAATAATTTTACTGAAGGTATATTACCTGCTGCCAAGCTTAAATATTTATTTTCTTCTGCCATTGTATCTGCGATAACAAGAATTTTGCCTGCTAGATTCAATGACTTGATAATACCTGCCATTAACTTAGTCTTTGGTTCTGTAATAGCAGAAAAATCTTTTACTACTACGATTTGTTCTTCTCTTGCTGAAAGTGCAGATTTAAGAGCTAATTTTCTAGCCTTTTGAGGCATATTGATTTCATAGCTTCTCGGTTTTGGTCCAAAGATTACACCACCACCTGCAAATAAAGGTGAACGGAGTGAACCTGCTCTTGCACGACCTGTACCTTTTTGTTTCCAAGGTTTTTTACCGCCGCCGGAAACCTCTGCTCTTGTTTTTGCACAAGCAGAACCTTGCCTTGCATTATTTAACTGTCTTCTTAAAGCTAAGTGCATTACATGAAGGTTCGGTTCTACACCGAATACAGCTTCACTTAATGTAATTTCGCCTAACTTTTCACCATTTGTATTCAATAATTGTTTTGACATTTCTATATTTCCTTATTTATCTGTACTTCCTCTTACCCCTTTCGGTTTCCCGTTTTATATGGCAAGCCGGGATTTTTATGACTTTTCTGTCGTTTGGGATTTAACCCCTCACCCGCATTTCTAAGTTTCGCTTCCGCTTAACTTGAAATGCTTCCCTCTCCCGCAAGGGGCGAGGGCTCAAGTCCTAGTTCCATTTTGTTCTTGAAGGAACGATTGTTACCAATCTGCCTTCGCATCCAGGAACTGAACCTTTTACTAAAACTAAGCCGTTTTCTGAATCAACTTTAACGAGCTTTAATTTTGTAATAGTAACTCTTTCATTGCCCATGTTACCAGCCATTCTTTTACCCTTGATAACACGGCTCGGAGTTGTACCTGCACCGATTGAACCCGGTTCTCTGTGGTTCTTTGAACCGTGAGCCATAGGTCCTCTTCCAAAGTTCCATCTTTTTACTGTACCTTGGAAACCTTTACCTATTGAAGTTCCGGTTACGTCAACTTTTTGTACATCATTCAAAACAGATAAATCTAACTCTTGACCTACTTTGTAATCAGCCGGATTGTCTACTCTGAATTCTTGTAAGTGTCTGTAGTTGCCTAAACCGTTCTTTTTGAAGTGACCAATTTGAGCTTTTGTTAAATGTTTTCCTTTAGCATCAATAGTCCCAACCTGTATAGCATTGTAACCGTCAGTTTCAACTGTTTTAATCTGTGTTACAACAGTTTTGTCAACTTTAATTACAGTAACAGGAACCGTCAAACCTTCTGAATCAAAGATTTGAGTCATCCCTAATTTTTTACCTATTACACCTAATGTCATGTGTTTTTCCTTTCCGGCATATATACGCACAGGGAAAACCTGCTTGTACCAATATGCCTTTCATCTTGCGAGCGCTACTGCCTAACTCTTTACCATATGGGGACTTACACCCCGAGGCTTACGCCTCCCGTCTTACCTGACGTTGTAGTTCACATTATATGCATAATGCTTATTAAGTTTTCAATTTTGAGGTGTTTTGTGAGCCTCACCCTGAAGATTCACTCTTGGGGGCTAGCCCCCACCCGAATTTCTAAGTTTCGCTTATGCTCAACTTGAAATTCTACCCTCCCCCTTGGAGAGGGTGCTAAGCCTTACAGCTTAACTTCAATATCAACACCTGCCGGTAAGTCTAACCTGCTCAATTCTTCAGTTGTTTGTTGAGTAGGTTCGTAAATATCGATAATGCGTTTGTGCGTACGAATTTCAAAATGTTCTCTTGACTTTTTGTCAACGTGCGGTGAACGCAATACACAATAAATACGTCTTTTTGTAGGTAAAGGAATAGGACCTGCTACTTTAGCGTCTGTTCTTTTTGCTGTTTCTACGATTTTTTCAGCTGATACGTCAACCAATTTGTGTTCGTATGATCTCAAACAAACTCTAATTCTTTGTCTTTTAGCTGTTGTCATTTTTAATTCCTTTATTTTTGTATTTCTACTATCTGACTCCAAATGAAATCCTTAAGTTCTTAACAGCACAAAATGTTCTGTTCATTCCTTCCGGCATCCGGAGGCTATTTCTTTCGACTATAGCAGTTCAATCATATTTCAAACAAAAATCAGTGTCAACAGGGGGAAATAGTTTCTTTTTTTTAAGTTTTACAAAAATTTACAAATAGAAGATTCGAAAAATAAAAATTAACAAATTTTTGAGATTTTTTTATTCTACATTGCATATAAAATTGGTTGTTGATTTGTATAAACAATGCTACAATAGACAGAGTATAAGACAAAATTTAGGATGAAAAAGATGAAATCTTCTCCAATAGGTAATACCCTTAGTATTCTAGCTGAGACTATTAAAACACTAATAAAATATCCGGCATTATTATTACCAATTCTTATTAGCTGGATAGTTTATGCCACTATTATCTTATATTTCAGCTACTATTTCAATTGGAAAACCCTCTCGACCCTACAATTAGGACTTGGGCTTATATTTTTAATTATTTTAGTATTTTGTTTAACATTCTCTATCAGCTCACTTGTTATGCTTGAAATAATTCAACAGATTGAAACAAAATCCCAAATAAGTATTTTTAAAGCGGTCAATGAAGTTATCCGCAAAGATTTGCTAAAAGCATTTCCTATTATGCTAGTATGGGCAATTATATGGTTCATTATAGAGGTCTTGGAACTATTATTTCGTCCCAAAAATAGCGATGATACATACAACGAAAAGACATACAAAAATATGGCAAAAACTCTTACCGGATATCAAAGTTTTTCACTTTCAAGGATTACCTTTGACTTAATAAAAAGTGGGGTTCGTTTCATTGTATTTTTCATCTATCCTTCAATAGCCTGGGAAGACGAAGGACCGATGAACGCTGTTAAAAAGGGATTTGCCGGAATAAAAAATAATATTCCCGAGTTCACTTTGGGATTTTTCTCCATTGAAGCTGTTGCCACATTGATTTTTCTTCCCGGCTCAATAATGTTCTGGTTATCTGAAGAAATGGGAGTAGTTTTTCCGGATACAACCTGGCTATATGTAATCCTATATGCCGCTTTTGCAACAAGTCTGTATTTATACCTGCAGCAAATGTTTGCAGCGATGCTTTATATGTGGAATATAAAATGGAATCATGCAGCCCAAAACGCCCTAAAAAATGGAATGCCAATTCCGAATATACGCGATATAAAAAAACCTAATTTGTTAGATGACTTCCCTGATTTGCTGTAACTCCACAGCAACGGGCAAAATATTACGGTTTATAAAAATTAACAGTTTAAAGAAAGACGTACTTGCAAAAAAAAATTCAGCAGAATAAAATATTGTTGGTCGAAAAAATTCAAGTTTGGAATCTTGAGAAAAAGAAAGAAGGTTAAAAATGAAAGATGGTATCCATCCAGATTATAAAAAAACTGTTATCAAATGTGTTTGCGGTAACGAAATCGAAACAGGTTCTGTTGTAGACGATATCACAGTTGAAATCTGCTCTAACTGCCACCCGTTCTACACAGGTCAACAAAAAATTCTTGACTCTGAAGGACGTGTTGAAAGATTCAAAAAACGTTACGGAAACAAATAATAGTTTCGTTAAGATTTTACATAAAAAAGAAGCCTTTATGGCTTCTTTTTTATTGAGCATTAATATATTCGGCAAATCAATGATTTCATTTGAAACATCAAAATGATACAAAAAAATCGCATCCAGCTATGCTGAATAACCTAAAATCCCGGGGACGCCGGACAAAATATATTTACTCCCGAAATACTTGACAGTGTTTCAGATATAAATGTAAAATTAGATTATGGCTATTGTCTATTTATCGTTAGGTTCTAATATCGGCGACAGAGTCGGTTATTTACAGCAGGCAACAAGTCTGCTTAATGCTGTGCCGGAAATTAATGTTATTGCAACATCATCCTTTTATGAATCAGAACCGTGGAGAATGAACTCCGAAAACTGGTTTGTGAATGCTGTTGTCCAAATTTCAACAACACTTCCGCCGGATAACTTATTAAGCGAGTGCCAAAGGATTGAAGCTCAGCTTGGAAGAAAAAGAGAACCGCAAAAAGAGTATCAAGACAGAACCATTGATATTGATATTTTATTTTATGACAATCTGATTTTGCATAATGATAATCTTACAATCCCGCATCCTTTTTTTCATAAAAGAGCTTTCGTTATGGTGCCGATGCTTGAAATTGCGCAGGACTTTACCCATCCGCTTTTAAACAAGACTGTTATGCAGTTGTATGAAGAATTAGAAAATCCGGAAATGGTTTTATTGTATGGCACAAGAATATAAAAACAGTTCCGGTTGCAAAGGTAATATTGCCATTATCGGCGCAGGGGCATCCGGCTGTATGTGTGCATATTTTCTTTTGAAAGCTGGAGCTGATGTCACACTTTTTGATTTTGGAGAACCGCTTAGAACCTTATTGCCTACGGGCGGAGGGCGGTGTAATCTTGCACATGCGGAATTTGATTTTAGAGAACTTGCGAAAAATTATCCGCGCGGAGAAAAATTTTTGTATTCTGTTTTTTCACGATTTTCTACCGCAGATACGATAGAACTTTTTGAAAATATCGGGGTAAAAACTTATATACAGGAAAACGGAAGAATTTTTCCGGAGTCTAACAGCGCAAAAGACGTTCGGAAAAAGATTTTAGAAAATCTTAATAAAGCACAATTTGACAGAGAAAAGATTAATTCAATTGAACGGATAGAAGGCGGATATAAGCTGGTAGGAACTTCGGCTTATTTCTTTTCTCATGTTGTAATTGCAATCGGCGGGCATTCTTCTTTTAATATTCTTAAAAATTTTGATATTAAAATTACGGCGCCAAAACCATCGCTAGTCGGCTTAAATACGGATATAAAAATGCCCTCCGGAATTGTTTTGAAAAATGTTTTATCAAAAGATTTGAATATTAAAGATGACATTTTATTCACGCATTTCGGGATTTCCGGTCCTTTAACCTATACAATTTCATCAATCAAGGCAAGGGAAGAATTTCCGTATAAACTTACATTTGACCTTTATCCGCAGGAATTTGACCTACAGAAACTGTTAAATACTTACCCCCATAAAGATTTAAAAAATATACTTGCAGAAATTTTTCCGTTAAATTTTGCCAAAAATATTTTAGGAGAATTAAGCGGAATAAAAGCACATAAAATCAACGGTGCAATGCGGGATTCCATTTTAGATAAAATTCATAACTTTGAAGTTACTGTTACGGGTACAAACAGAGGGGAAGAAACCGTAACTGCCGGCGGGGTAAATCTTGATGAAGTTAACCCGAAAACAATGGAAGCAAAAAACTTTCCGAATTTGTACTTTACAGGAGAGTGCCTTGATATAGACGGATTCTGCGGAGGGTTTAATCTGCAGAATGCCTGGTCAACAGCTTTTTCCGCATCTCAAAGTATTTTATCTGATTAACAAAATATACCACGGAAAATTATCCGTATTTTCGCCAAAATGAGAGAACTGTATCATACCTTTCTTTTTCACATCAATAAAGCCGGCTAAAGGATATGTTTTAAACTTGGCATTGCCGGATGAAAAAGAATAGTGGTAAAAGTTTCTGTCCGTATCGTTTAATACAATAATTTTAAAATTCAGTTTTTCTTTCTTTATTTTTAACGAATTGGTATTAGGGCTGAATTCGGAAATTTTTATAATTTTATAATCCGGAAACAACGTCTGAACCTCTTCCAAAGAAAGTTCTCTGCGGGTTAATTCTCCATCAGCGAGAGTAAAGTCATAAAACTTTAAATCTTGATTGGAATATCCTATCAAATCGCCTTTATAAATAAATTCATACTGGCATCCGGTATTAAAAGCAAAACTGCCGTCAGAATTATAAAACTCAGAATAGCTTCCGGTTCCGTCAGATATAAATTTTATAAAATAATCAGTATCTTTTCTTTCGACCTTTGATGTCCATGTATCTTCAAAAACCTTAAGCTTAGTTTCCTCTTTAATATTTTTATACGGAATTGACTGCAAATCTTCTGCCCCTACGGACAAACCTAAGCACATAGCAAATAGAATATAAAAAATCTTTTTCATTATTAATAAACTCTCCTAACTATCACATAATTATACAAAAAATATCCTCTTACTTCAACTTTTTGAAGGATGAAAGAGAGAATAAAAATTCATATAATACAAATATGAGTTTAGTATCAAATTTTATAGGCGGAATTTCCGGCATAAACAATTTAGGGACAAGCGGAATTACTCAAAATTTTGATTTGAGTGATACAACCTTTGCGGAACTTCTGGAAAAACAACTCAATAATCAAGAAGAATCCAAAGGAGTAAATTCACTTCTTGGCGCACTTGGCATACCTGCCGGCATGCAAATTGACGGCATGGACGGCGCCGAATTTACGGAAACAGCTTTTGACCAGGCAGAAGCATTAGGCGCAAAAACCGACGCTGAAAAAAGTGAAGAAGAAAACCAAAATAATAATATTATAGATTTAAACAATGACGGAGAAATTACCAGCTCTGAAGTCCGCACATTTTTCAGCTCCTTGCTGGATAACGGTGCAACAGGACAGGAAGCCCGCTCCGAATTATTTGATTTTGCAAAAAGACAGGCTGCAAATTTTTATGACAAATACTCAAAAAATGTCGTAACTAATCTTACAGAATTTGTTGATGATATAAAAGAAAAGATAAGCTGATTTTAAATTTAGTTTTTGCTGTCTTAAAACGCACATTTTATACCTCATTAAATTTCTGCATGCCAATCAAAAAAATATTTTGCTCAAATTCCCCCTGTTTGTTTTATAATAAAGTTATTGGAATTTAAATAGCTTTATTTTTGATTAATAAGGAGGTCAAATGGGCAAAATTGAAATTACGCACGAAATCGAAGAAAAGTGCTGTGTACACCGCGGGGTAAAAGGTGTTCCCGCTCCAATCCCTCAAGAAGGCGAATGGACTAAATGTAAAGAAATTAAAGATATTTCCGGTTTAACACACGGATGCGGATGCTGTGCACCTCAGCAAGGTACATGCAAATTAACTTTGAACGTTAAAGATGGTGTTATTCAAGAAGCATTGGTTGAAACTCTTGGTTGTTCAGGCATGACTCACTCAGCTGCAATGGCTGGTGAAATATTACCTGGTAAAACTATTCTTGAAGCTTTAAACACTGACCTTGTTTGTGACGCAATTAACGTTGCTATGAGAGAATTGTTCTTGCAAATCGTTTATGGAAGAACTCAAACAGCTTTCTCTGAAAACGGACTTCCGATAGGTGCAGGACTTGAAGATTTAGGAAAAGGTCTTCGTTCACAAGTCGGTACTATCCACTCTACAAAACAAAAAGGGGTTAGATATCTTGAACTTGCTGAAGGCTATATCTTAGAACTCGGTCTTGACAAAAACGATGAAGTAATCGGATACAAATTCGTAAACCTTGGTAAAGTTATGGACGCAATTAAAGCAGGCGTTGATCCTAAGGAAGCTTACGAAAAGAATATCGGTACTTACGGCAGATTTGCTGATGCTGTTAAGACTATCGATCCGAGAAAAGAATAAGGTGAGCAAAGCTCACAGGGGAGAAGAGGAGAAGTTTAGCAGTTTAGAAGAAAATAAAATTCAATATCTATAACTTCTTCTAAACTTAAAAACTCCTAAACCTCTAAACTTTTTAAATTAGTAATGAAAGATAAAAATAAGGAAAATAAATTATGACAGTAAAATTTGAAGGACAAGACAGGCGCGAAGCTACTCTTAAAAAAGTTTTACCGGAATACGGATTCAAGTCTTTGGAAGATGCTCGCGAATTATGCTTATCAAAAGGCATCGATGTAGATGCTATTGTTAAAGGTATTCAGCCTATCGCGTTCGATAACGCTTCTTGGGCTTACACATTAGGATGCGCTATTGCAATTAAAAAAGGAATCAAAACTGCTGCAGAAGCTGCTGAAGCTATCGGTATCGGTTTACAAGCTTTTGCTGTACCAGGTTCAGTCGGCGATACAAGAAAAGTTGGTTTAGGTCACGGAAACTTAGCTGCAATGCTTCTTAGAGAAGAAACTGACTGCTTCTGCTTCCTTGCAGGACACGAATCTTTCGCAGCTGCAGAAGGCGCTATCGGTATTGCAAGAAACGCTAACAAGGTTAGAAAATCACCTTTAAGAGTTATCTTGAACGGGCTTGGAAAAGACGCTGCTTATCTTATCGCAAGAATCAACGGATTTACTCATGTTGAAACTGAATACGATTATAAGACAGGCGAATTAAAAGTTGTTAAAGAAACTCCGTTCTCAGACGGCGAAAGAGCTAAAGTAAAATGCTACGGCGCTGATGATGTTAATGAAGGTGTTGCCATCATGATTAAAGAAGGCGTTGATGTTTCTATCACAGGCAACTCAACTAACCCGACAAGATTCCAGCACCCTGTTGCAGGTACTTACAAAAAATGGTGCTGGGAAAACGGAAGAAAATACTTCTCAGTAGCATCCGGAGGCGGTACAGGACGTACACTTCACCCAGATAACGTTGCAGCAGGTCCTGCTTCTTACGGTATGACAGATACTATGGGAAGAATGCACGGCGACGCTCAATTTGCAGGTTCATCTTCAGTTCCTGCTCACGTAGAAATGATGGGCGTTATCGGTATGGGCAACAACCCGATGGTAGGTGCTACAGTTGCAGTGGCTGTTGCTGTAGAAAATGCTATGAAGGGTTAGTAAAATAATAAAATTTTACGATACAAAAACGGGGCTAAATTTAGCCCCGTTTTTGTTTATTTTTAAGCGATATATTACAGATTTAATCTTAATTGTATAATATTTATGTATATATTTATAAATATTATACTTTAAATAACTTCCAAAATATTAACTTTACGGATTTTCTTTTTTCCAGCCGTGTTTAAATTAAATAGTATTGTCTGCCCGATATCACCCCATCCCTGCCTTCCCCATCCAGGGAAGGAGCGGTTCGGGCATTATCTGTCCGCAATTATCAAAACGTCCTCTCCTTGCAGTTCTGTATAAGGACGGAAAAAGCAGTGCTGATAAAATATATATACTCGTCTTTTTAATTTTGGGAAAATCTATGATGCGGTATAGATTTACCAGATCATTTAGTTCTGTTTAATTGCTTTTAAAAATGCTTGATAAGCATTGTTTATATAATCACTTACACTTTTCCCACCGGATGAAAGACTTTCCAAATCGCTCACAAGTCCTTCATGATTGTCATTAAAAGATGTGAGTTCTCCGGCTACATCCCTTTCACCGCCTAGTTCAAACAAGGCTTTTTGCATTTCTTGTTTAGATAAAAATCCTTTTTGGTTGTCCGTATCATAAATAGAAAGAATATTAACAATAAGAAGGGCAAATAATGCCTACAGCTTCCAGATTCGGCGTCATTCAGAGGCTCGTAAGAGCCGAAGAATCTCCAATCTCCCGCCTCACCCCTCACTCTTCACCCTTCACGCAAAATATTTTACTTAAACATAGCAAAATATATTTTTAGGGTTTTTAGTTTAATATGCGACGGATATATTTTAAGGATAAAATCTAATGATAATAAAAGAAACTTATTCAAAAATCCATTTTGGTTCAGCAGAAAACAGCAAGCACGATAAATCAACTAAGCACAATAACCGGAAAAATGCTGACAAAATACTTATCGGTACAGCTCTCGGTTTAGCCGTCATAAATACTGCTCTGCTTGTCAAAAAGCCTTCTCAAAAAAAGGTTGAAGAAATGGTTAAAGATAAGTTTCTGGAAGAGCAGATTAAAAACAGAAAACTCTTGTTCAGCAAATTTAAATTTGAATCTTTTAAAGATAATGATAAAATTGCTTCTATCGACGATTTGGCAGGATTAGAACAACTCAAAGATTTTATAAATAAACAGCAGGTTTTATTAAAAAATAAAAACATACAAAAGGAACATAATATAGATAACTTTTCTTCACTGCTTCTCTGGGGCGTCCCCGGGACAGGAAAAACAACTGCAGTTCTGGGGATTGCCAAAAAACTGGATGCAGATTTTATAAGGCTGGATAAAGAACTGTTTGATTCCGAATTTATTTCAAAAGGTCCGAGGCAGTTAGCGGAATATTTTAGAAACATTGAGATGCATGCTAAAAACCATAAAGATAAAAATATAGTCGTTTTTATGGATGAAATAGACAGTACAATTTCCGTAGACAGAGGTTTAGAAGCAAAACAGGATGATGTTCTTGTTAATACATTAAAGCAAGGACTTACGGACTTACAGCAAAAATGCGATAACGTTATATTTATCGGTGCTACTAATAAGGACCCGAACGGCATAAAAAGCGACAATACTGCAGTAAGATTAAACAGCGCAGTTTTAAGCAGATTTAACTATCAGTTCGAGCTTAAACTGCCGGAACCTAAAACAATCCAGGAAGCATGGACAAAATTAATGAAAACAAAAAGCGGAAAGGATAAATTCACCAATAAACAGAATGAAATCATCGCTCAAAAGTTTGCAGAGCTTGGGATGTCTTTTCGGGATATTAAAAATACGGCAAACAAACTCAATATAGAAGATGCCGTTGAATTTTGCCGAAAGGGAAGCTATAATTCCAAAGCTAATTTGATTAACGTAATTAAAAATGACGAAAAAACAGGATATGACCACGTCAAAAAGATAGAAATGGATAAGAATAAAAAGGCAAAAATTCTTGAAGAATTAAAAGCAGGTCTATAAAAAATGCTCTCTTGAGAGAGCATTTTTTTATTTAAACAAATTTTTAACTTTTGCAGTTAATGTTTTCAATAAACTTTCCTTTTGAACAACTGTATTTTTATTTTTTGCAAGAGGCGACGGCTTCATAAAATAACCTTCTGTATAACCTCTTTCTTGAATCCTTCTTACAGGTTTGGATGCTCTGCATGAAGGGGAAAATTGTTTTATCGGAGTTATCATAATTTTGCGTCCTTTCTATCACTCATAAAAACTCTAAAAAATTTTTTTGCTAGTCTTTATTAAATTCTTCAAAAGTATTTTTTATAACTTCATAGCCTTTAATAAGAGTCTTATAATCTACTTTTTCTTCTGCTGAGTGCATATTATAAACATCAGCTAAACCGAGAAGCACCGGCATAAAAGTTTCGCCGTCTGCATTTTTATTATGGCAGTAAATATGAGTTTCTGCTCCGGCGTGGAATGATGAAATATCATTTTTTATCCCCGCTCTTTCGCAGGCTCTTGTATGAACTTTTTCTATCCTGTCATCTTTCGCTCTTTCAAACGGCAGAAGGTGAACTTCGAATTCTATCTCTGCTTCAGCAAGGCCTTTATATTTTTCGTTAAATTTATCAACAATAGACTGCATCAAGGCTTTTAATTCATTTTCTTTTTCTGCACTTGCGCTTCTGATTGAATATGATGCCATACCTAGCGTATTAATTATATTTGTAGAAGTTTTTTTCATTATCTCTGTTATGTAGTCATTAGTTTTAATCCCTCTTTCTACTATAGAAGCAACGGAATTTTGGATGCCTCCTGCAACAATAGCACCTATATTGCAGGAAGTTATAACCCCTGTTTCATCCGAATAATACGCTCCCTGCGGAAATTCTGCAATAAGTTCTGCAATAAGTTTTGCAGCATTCAACCGTGTTTTATCACCGATATCAATACCAGAATGACCGCCTTTTAGAGCTTTTACGGTAATTTTCGCGTTTGTATAGCTAGCTCCGGAAATTTGTAACTGCCCGAGCTTATCCGCATCACATACCAGAACGTGTTTAGATTTGATTTTGTTAAATTCTACATGCTCAATTCCGCTCATGCCGGATTCTTCATCACGTGTAAATGTAATCTCAAGCCCGCCGTGAGCAAATTGTTCTACTTGAAGAGGGCTAGAATGAGGCGCCCCCGCAAGCTCTTTTGCCAGCATCAAAGCACACGCAACACCTGCTTTATCATCAGCGCCGAGGGTTCTTCCCTCAGCCTTTATAAAATCGCCGTCCAAATAAATATTAACAGGACTGTCATCCCCGACAACATCCATATGAGAAGAAAGCATCAGAGGTTCTTTTGAACTGTCAGTTGCCGGAACATTGATATATACATTGCCATAGTCATCTTTTCGTCCGTCTATTCCGTTTTCCCTGCAGAAATTAAGTATCCATTCAATAACCTTATCTTCTTTTAAAGACGGAGATGGTATTGAAACCAGATTACAAAAAATATCTAAAACTTCGTTTTCTTTTCTTAATTTATCTAAACTCATACTGCCCCCTATATATCGGATTTTATCATTTAAAAATTTCCACTATCAATCATAGTATAAAATAAAAAATTTACAAAAGAGACTTTTTACATTCTAATTTTTCTCACCCCTCACCAAATTTTCTAAGCTCACTCCCGTTCGCTAAGAAATTCTGCCCTCTCCCGCAAGGGGCGAGGGGACACGCTACATTAGACGAGTAGAGCACCCTACACTTGTGGGAGGGTCGAAATCTCTGATTTCGGGGAGGGGTTCAGTTTTTATAAACAAAAATTTTACCGGACAGCAGAGCGCAAAGAGCGGACGGGTTTACTTGCTATCTTCCAAGGAAAAAGCGCCTGTTTGTACCCTCGCCTCCTATACGGACATGAACAGGACGCAGGCATTTCGGGCATCTGCCCACGTATGCAGTACCGTCTTTGTTTTTATAAAGCCTGCCGTACACATGACAGCATTCAAACCATATACCGAGAAACGCCCGCTTAGTATTATTTTCTTCCGCCACGCTTTTTCTCCTTCTGCGATTGCTGAACCTGCGGAGATTGAGTTATTACGACTTCTTTTTTTACCGGCTTAAATATACTTTCCGTCAAAGTGCCTAAATAAGTATCATTTAAATGTGCATAATCAAATATAATTATCCCGCTCAAACAATACCTTCTTGATGCATGAATCTGCTTAATCAAATCTGACGCTGAGCCGTTCATAAAAGTAACAAAAAGTCCTGCGTACAATTTGGTGCTTGAAGATTTGTTTCTCAATATCTCTTCCATCAAATTCATCGCAGTTCTGTCGTCGCATGTTAAGAACAGAGGAGTAAAACCATCGACAAAATTATTCATAGACCAGGTTCGCCAATCCTGCAATTTTGTATTTAGTGCAACAGCTCTGTTTGGGAATATCACAGCTGTCAAGACTACATTATTATACCTGCACAAATGGCTTACTCTTCTTACAAAGTTCGTAACCTTATTACACCTGTAGAATTTCCACTGGAACCACATCGGATCTGATGGTCTTATGGTTATAGGATCGATACCATATGCATTTTTAAATTCTGTTCTTGCATATTTTGTATAGCCCCAGCTTGACAAATCGTAATTCGGGTATGTTGCATCTAAAGACTGCGGATATCTTATGTAATCCAAATTAATCCCGTCCGGCTTATATTTAGTAATAATTTCTGACAACAAAGCATACAAAAAATTCTGAACATCAGGATTTGCCGGATCAATAAAATAGCCGTTGTGTTCTGAAACTGAGTACGCTATAGTATCAGATTCAGCACTTCTTTTCGGACAATTCGCCCATTGAGGTTTCTTAGCCAGAATATACTCCGGATTTGTTTCCGGCGATTTATTTCCTACATAAAATGTTTCAAACCAGATATGAACTTTCATACCTCTCTTGTGTGCTTCATTTATCCAAATTCTTAATGGATCAAACCCTGCAAAATCTTCATTTTGTTTTATAAATCCATACCTTGCCATTGTTTGGGACGGAAATATTGTTTTGCCGTGATAGTAGGTTTCTACAAAAATATTATTTATACCTGAATCCGCAAGGCGTGTAACAACCCTTTCTATATCTTTAGGACTATAAAAAGCCGGCCGAATCCATACCCCTTTCAACTCATTTGCATCATATGGTACTACTGTTGACATTGCCAAATTAGCATATTCTATAGCCCTTGATGCATATTTCTGAGAATCCTCTGTATTTTTCTGTGCCTTATTAATATAATCCTGAGCCTTTGCTATATTTTGCTCTGTACGTTTTTGATTATAGCTTGAAGCATTCTGAACATAATATAGCATCATATTCTGAACTTCTTTTATTCTTTCTCTTGCTGTATACAAAAATGTATCGGATGTAATATAAGAAGTTATTATTTTTTTATTCAAATCAATGGAAACCTTAGCCCCCACCATAATATTTTCATTTATCCATTTTTTTGCCTGTCCGTGACCGCTTATTACAATACCGTTTGCAGGTATAAGCGAATCTGCACCGCTTAGGGAAGTAACTGTATCACCGATGACAATAGCCTCAGTTCCGTACTCATTGGTATTAGTACGGTAGCCGAAAGCCGGTGTATATACAACAAGCTGGTTTGTTCCTCTCAAGCCCGGGTAGTTTATCCCTTTCCAGTTGGTGCTTGCTTTAGGGTCAACGACATCTATCTTAAACATTGATTGGTTAAATATAACTTCATTATTTTGGGGAACATACTCTGAATAAACATTTTGTGCAAACACTGTATTACACAAAAAGAAAAATATAATAGTTATAATAAACCAGACTCTGCTCTTCATCCCCTTGTCCTTTATAAATATTATTATAGAACCATCTTTTGATAAATACAAGGAATTTATTATCCCTCGCATTGGTACGCCCAGGCAGAATGATTATGTATACTTTCCAGTGATTCGCACTCGACCTCAAAAGAATCTATCACATTATTATTTCTCAAAAGTAAAACAACGTCCCTCAAAACATCCTCAACGAATTTTGGATTATCATAAGCGTGTTCGGTAACATATTTTTCATCTTCTCTTTTTAAAATAGGATAAAGTTCAGAAGAGGCACTTTTTTCAACATCTCTAATTAAGTCCTCCAGCCAGATATGCTCTTCGTCAGGATAAGTTACCTTCACAGAAACAATTGCCCTCTGGTTATGCGCGCCGTATTGGGAAATCTCTTTCGAACAGGGGCATAAGGTCGTAACAGGAACCTTTACTCCAAGGTAAAAACGATACTCCTCGTCCTCTTCATTGTAATTATCAAGAATTCCTTCAAAAAAGCAGTCATAGCACATTGGCGCGGATATTCCGGTTACAGGCGCCTGCTTGTTAATGAAATATTTAAAATCAAATTTCAAATATCCGCTCTTTGCATCAAGCCGTTTAACAATTGCTTCTACACAGCCTTTTATATCAATACCTAGAGTCTTTTTGCTTCTCCACTCATTCAAAACCTCAACAAAGCGCGACATATGAGTGCCTTTATAATGCGCGGGCAGAGAAACACCTGCCGTCGCCGTTGAATATATTACAATATCCTCTTTGTCCTTGCGCTGAATAGTAAGAGGCAGCTCAAGCCCTTTAATTCCGACTTTTTGAATATCAACCCCTCTGGAATCAGCCTGGCTCTGAACATCCTTCATTTATATTTCTACCCCTTCAAAGCTTTTTTGTTCAAGCGCAATAAGAAGCTTTAAAGCCGCAACCCTCTGAACCTTCGGAGGCGCATTTCTTAAAAGCTCAACAGCCTTAAGCATAACAGGGTCATTATCATACCAGCGGTTTCCTTTGCCTTGATATGTGTTAATAATTTCATACACATGTTCAATTACTTCTCCCGCGACCTGTTCCTGAAGCTGAAGCATAAATTCCGCCGCTTCACTCTTCGTTTCATCCGGCGAAAGGCGTAGAAGTTCCAGCGCTTCCTTTAATATTGGGTCTTTATCATACCAGCGTTTGTTTATCATAATTTCCTCTCTTGTTGTATTATATTATAAAACAGGTTATATTAAAAGATATAAATAAGGATTTTTTATGAAAATTTTATTAATTAACGGCGCAAATTTAAATATGCTCGGTCAAAGAGAACCGGAAAAATACGGTCATACGACTTTAAAAGAAATTGAAGCCTCTGTTATAAATAAAGGCAGAGAGTTAAATGTTCAGGTTGATGCCTGGCAAAGCAACCACGAAGGTGATATTGTAGATAAAATTCAAGCATTAAAAAAAGAAGGCTATGACGGTCTGCTTATAAATGCCGGCGGTTATACTCATACAAGCGTTGTAATCCGCGACGCAATAAGTTCCATAGGAATTCCAGCAGTAGAAATCCATATGACAAATATCCATGCAAGAGAAGAATTCAGACATACATCACTGCTGTCAGGAGTCTGTATAGGGCAGGTAGTCGGATTTAAAGAATTGAGCTATACACTCGCTCTTGAGGGATTAATAAATTATTTAAGGTAAAAAAAATCTTCCCCGAAGGGAAGTCTTTGCTTTTTCTCTTTCTCTCGTGTCTAACTTTGTTAATGACTCTCTCTTATGTATATATAAAGAATATATTTTATCTTCAATTTCAAAAAAGAGAAAATTTGTTACAATAGTTTACAAAAGAGAATGCAAGAATTAAGCTTAAAAATAAAACGAGGCGGATGGCAAGCCATCCGCCTCGTTTTATTTAATTATACCGCCCTACTCTTTCAAGAATGTTTCATAATTTCTTGCAAGCAGGTGTGTTCTCACTTGATTAATCAAATCCAGCGCAACACCGACCATGATGATTAGAGATGTAGCCCCGATACCCTGCAGAGTAGTTATTCTTGTAATATAACTTGCAAAAGCCGGAACAAGAGCTATAATACCCAATCCCATAGCACCAATAAATGTTGTCTTTGTAAGAATTTTATCCAGAGCATCCGCTGTCGGTCTGCCGGGTTTCACGCCGGGAATAGAAGAACCGTACTTCTTTAGGTTATCAGCGATTTCTTTAGGCTGCATATTCGGCATAATTGATGCGTAGAAAAATGTTAATACAACAATCATAACAAAATATATTGCATAATAAGTTATTCCGCTCGGATTGAAAATCTTATTCAGAACAAGCACAACATCTTGAAGCCATCCAGCCGGAAGGTTAGCCTGTCCTACAAGACTCAATATAGTTGAGGGGAACAAAAGAATTGCAACCGCAAAGATAATCGGCATTACACCACCCGGATTAAGTTTGAACGGAATAAATGTATTAACTCCGCCATAAACCTTGTTTCCAACCTGTCTTTTCGGGTTAACAATGATAACCTTTCTTACGGCTTCCTGCATTATTACAATAAAAATCATTGTAACAAAGAATATTGCAAGGAGCATTACCAAGCCCCACATAAGCGCAGAATCATTTGCAACCATCTGCGCAGTTCTTGATGAGTATAAAGGAATACCGGAAATAATACCTACAAAGATTATAAGAGAACCTCCGTTTCCTATACCTTTTTCAGTAATTAATTCTGACATCCACATAACAAGAACCGAGCCGGCTGTAAGCGTTATTACAGAAGAAATGTAAAACATTATATGATTTACGCCCGCTGTAATTGCACCCGGAAGATGAGCCATATAACCCATAAAGATTATACCTTGAAATGCCGCCAAAACAACCGTAAAAATACGTGTATACTGCGATAATTTTCTTCTTCCGGCTTCGCCGTCTTCTTTTTGTAATTTTTCGAGTGCGGGAATAATTACTGCCATCAATTGCATAATGATTGATGCCGTAATGTATGGTCCGATACCCAGAGCAAATATAGAAACCTTGCCTAAAGCACCGCCGGAAAATAAATCAAGAAAACCTAAAATGTTATTTCCGGAAGCTATTCTTGCAAAGATTTCATTATTTATGCCAAATACCGGCAAATGAATTCCGAAACGGAAAAGAACCAGCATACCAAAAGTAAATATGAGCTTTTCCTTAAGTCCGGAAGCATTCCACATTGACATCAAATCTGCAGTTGTCGGCATTCTCATACCGCCTGTGTGTCCGCCTGCCATTATACTAATTCAACCTTTCCGCCTGCTGCTTCGATTTTTTCTTTTGCTGATGGTGTTACATAATCAGCTTTAACAGTAATAGCTTTCTTTATTTCACCTCCGCCTAAAATTCTCAAACCATCGCAGGAAGGATGAGCTTTTTTGATTTCTTTAAGCGATGCTAAAGAAATTTCAGTAATCTCTAATTCAGCAAGTCTGCCGACGTTAATTTGAGCATAATTACGCTGATTAATAATTTGGAAGCCTTTCAATTTAGGAAGTCTTCTGTAAGCAGGCATTTGTCCGCCTTCAAAACCTCTTTTAGAAGTTCTTCCGGAACGCTGTCCTTCGCCGTTATGTCCGCGGCAAGATGTTTTGCCGTGTCCTGAAGAACGGCCCCTGCCGACTCTTTTTGATTTGCCTGTAGCACCTTCTGCAGGTCTTAAATCTTCTAGTGTTATATTTGTCATTTTTGTGTCCTCTTTTATAAAATCTACATTACAGAGTTTATCAGTTTAGAAGTTTATAAGTTTAGTTTTTTACTTCCTCTAAACTACTCAACTTCTAAACCCCTAAACCTTACTCAACCACTTCAACAAGATGTGAAATCTTGTTAACCATACCCATAATTGTTGCGCTGTTGTTGTGTTCAACAATCTGGTTGGTTTTCTTTAAGCCCAATGCTTGAGCAACTTTTCTTTGTGCTTCTGAGCATCCTATTAAACTTCTAACGAGTTTAATTTTTATTTGTTTAGTTTTTTCTGCCATAATTATTCTTTTCCTTATTATTTCACTTTAAACTTTAACTTAAAATAGCCTACTAGTTTAATAATTCAGCCATTGTCAAACCGCGTTTTTTAGCAACTTCGTTGAACGGTCTGAGAGCTTTAAGAGCTTCTAAAGTTGCATTAGCCGCATTAAGCGGAGATTTTGAACCTAAAGATTTAGAAAGAATATTTTCTATACCAGCAAGTTCAAGTACTGAACGAACAGCACCGCCCGCGATAATACCTGTACCTTGAGAAGCAGGTCTAAGCATTACAGCGCCTGCACCTGAACGTCCTGTAATCGGGTGCGGAATAGTTGTTTTGAAAATAGGTACTGTAATAAGATTTTTTCTGCCGTCTGCAATAGCTTTTTGAATAGCAATAATAACTTCAGAAGCTTTTGCACAGCCTACGCCTACTTGTCCTTTTTGGTTTCCGACAATAACGATAGCACGGAAGCTTAATTTTTTACCGCCCTTAACAACCTTTGTTACACGGCGGATTTGAACAACTTGTTCTTTCCATTCAGATTCCGGCTTAACTTCTTGAGTTTCAACTCTTTTCTTTCTTCCGCGCTGTTTTTTTGCAGGAAGCTGTTCAACAGTTTCTTCCGCTACAGCGTCTGTTTCTTGAGATTCTGCTGCTGATTCATTAACTTCTGTTTCTTGAGTTAGTTCAGCATTTAATTCTTCGATTTTTTCTTCTGTCATGTTATACCTTTCTTTTTTGAATAAATTATACTTTGACTTATAAATCATTTGAATAACTAAAACAACAAAACACCCAAAATGGGCATTTACAGATTATTCAAATGCGGGTTATTTTCTGACATAAAAGATAATAAAACAAAAACACACTAAATGCAAGAGTGCAGAGATATACAGATTAACAAAACTTTACCTTGCTAAAACTCGATAAATGTAAAACACCGGATATTAATATCCGGTGTTTTACAATCTATTCATTATATTATTGATAAATAACTTTTAAATTGTTTTCATAAATTGAAGCTGCGCAGGTGTAACCACTCGTAACGGTATCTGCATTACATTTATCATTTCCGGAATCATTTCCGGTATCCCAGCTGCCGTTGCTTCCGTATGGGGTTAGGGAGCCATCAGCCATGAGCCTAAATAGGAAAGCATCACGTCCCATTTTATTAGGCTCAGCCTTACCATTAATATCAATAACTACAGTACCATAGCCGGTCAAATGCGGAGGAGTTGTCTGTTGTGCCCTGCCCAGTAATGCATTGAATATATCTGCAAAGAGAAATTTTATATAATAAGAGATGAAAATATGATATTGCAAAAGTGTTGTAAATAGTGTATTATAATATTATGTAACACAATATGTATTAAGTTACATTAAATGTAACTTAATTTTAATTAAAATAGGAGAGCTGTTTATATGAAAAAATCCGGATTTACCTTGGCAGAAGTGCTGATTACTCTTGGTATTATAGGTGTTGTAGCTGCACTTACCGCCCCAGCCTTAGTTCAAAACGCCGGTTCAGCACAAATCGGACCAAAGCTTGCAAAGGCTGTTTCTACGTTCGAACTCGCTAATCAAAATATGTTGAATGAAAGAGATGCATCAACTATAGCCGCATCCGGTGCAACATCCAGTTATTTTTCTAATAATGGACCTTTGGTTATAGGCACTCCATCTGCAGAAATGTATTATCTTTCGAATCTTGCAAATTATATGAAAATAAACTATCTGTCAGAAGGCAATGATGCGAATAAATATTCAAATTTGGTAACAGATTACAATGGTGACGCACTGAGAACTCCAGGGCAAAATCAACTAGGGAACGGAATGGTCATTATACAACAGCTAAATCCATTACTACCTCAAACAGCAGTAAATAGTGTTGCATTAGCAAAAGATGGCACTTTGTATGCTGTAAATATACGACCTGATATTATCTTAAACAGACCAATACTAGGTCAACCCCAACAAGTTACTCCTCCACATATGAGAGGATATGGAACTGTAGTTATTGATATCAACGGCAAAGCTGAACCTAATAAAATGGGACGTGATGCTTTTCTCTTTAAACTCATGGCTGATGGTTCATTAACTCCTTATGGCTCCAACGGCTCCTGGGATACAGGTCGTGACAAATGCAACGCATCAGAAATTACGACAGGTTACACCTGCGCAGCGTCAATTTATGAAAATAATTTAAAAGTTATTTATCAATAAATAAATTCTTATAAACAGAGTATAAAACACCGGATATTAATATCCGGTGTTTTATTTTAACAAACAAACACACGACATTCAAGAGGGAAGATGCCGAAGGTTTTGTCGTTTTACGTCAAAATAACAAATTCGGCACTATACCACAGAGCTTCTCCTTTCTAACTTCCTTTCACAAAGTGTGCAGGATAAAAAACTTAATATTAGAGGTTTATATCACATAGATAAACAAGTTAGGACTTTTCGCAGTACTTCTTCAGGATTAGAATTGTCTTCTATTGCCGGAAGAACTTTTGTGAGAGCCTCTTCAATTTCTTTTTCTTCATAACCTAAAGAAAGAAGAACAGCTTGAGTATCACCTACCGCTTGTGTTTGCGGAATAGTGCATGCATTTCGCGGGAGTTCGGTCTTCATCAACCTGTCTTTTAGTTCAAGTATAATCTTTTGAGCAAGCTTTGGACCGACACCCTTTGCCTTTGTAAGCTCTTTATAATCTCCGTCAATTACAAGAGAAATCAAGTCACAGGCATCAAATTCATTAAGAAGAGCTATTGCCATTTTAGCCCCGACACCGGAAACAGAAATAAGAATTTGAAAAATATCGCGCGTTTCTTTGTTTAAAAATCCGTAAAGTGCCATCGTATCTTCCCTGTGAATGAGAAGAACATATATTTTTCTATCCTTATCTTCATTTATATTAAAGTTAATAAAGTCGTTTTCCGTAACCTCCAGCAAATAGCCGGTTCCTGCGGTTTCTATTGTTACAAAAGCACCTTTAGCTGTTTTTCTTTTGTCAGTAACAAAGCCTTTAAAATAGTCAAACATACCTTATTCCTTTTGGTTTTATTTAGCTGTAAACTTTTCTTGCAAAGAATCCAAATATTTCCAGATTGTTTTATAAGCAGATATTTTTTGTTGTTGTGTACTTCCGCATATAAACTTTTCTGTAGGTTCATCAATACTTTTGCCGGAGAAACAATGATGCAAAGTCACTTTTGTTCGTTTTTCCTTTATTCTGTATGTAGGGACTCCCAGCATATTTAAAAATAAATTAGGTTCAGGTTCAGACACATAACTATTACAAAGCCCGACAATTATAGTATCTTTATCAGTACCAATAGCGTTAGCCTTTTCCTCTAATCTCTGCAAGGCTTTTTTAGGTAATAATTTTTGAGGTTTTTTAGACAAAGGCGGACCGCCGATAATGGTAAGTTTTGCATTAAAGTTTGTATTAGTCCGGTCAATATTAATCGCTTCTGTCCGCATGATGAATCCTTGTATTTATACTCCATATCTTGTACATATTAGCACAAAAATGCAGTATTGTTCTTTTTTTTAAGCATGGGGTTTACAAAAGAGTATGTTTTATGTAAGATATATTTTGTTACAATTAAATACTTTGGAGGAGTGCCAGAGCGGTTGATTGGAGCGGTCTTGAAAACCGTCGAACGTGCGAGCGTTCCGTGGGTTCGAATCCCACCTCCTCCTCCATTTTAAATCCCGAAGATTTTGTACTTCGGGATTTAAATTTGTTATACTTTAATGTCCAGCTCTTTACAAAAATATTTCTCTACAAATTAAAACACTCGCTCCCAGCATGCCTAAAGTCATAAATTTTATTCACTCCAACATTTTTATTCTATCTAATCCGAAATTCCCAAATGAGGATTATGGATTATGTAATTATCAACATCTTTATATTTAGCACTCAACCCATACATGGTATAAAATTTCTTATACAAGTTAATCAGTTTCATAAATTTGCAGCTTTAATTTCGCAAAAGCTATTACAATGTTATTAAAAATTAAATTATAATATCAAATAAAATATCTCCGGAAAATATACTCTACTGATATAATCCGGAGATATAATGCATTTACTGTCTACTTTAAAAATTTATTTTCGTCTCATTACCATCATAATTATCAAATATAAATGTTACATTTTGGATTTTGTCTAAATGCAGTCCCATTGCAAGAATCCTTATATTCTCTCCTTTTTTTATTGTATAATTTTTAGGAAAATCATACAGGTATGGAGTTTGCTCCTTTGTACTTTTGAAACCATGGTAATCATCAATAAACGGAATATATGTCTGCCAGTACTTTAAGTTTCTGACATTAACTCTTGTCCAGTGGCTTTTTCTCGTTATATTTTTGTTTGCATAATAATCAGAATCAACACCTTTTAACAATAAATCCCTGTCTGTATTGTTTGTTACAATGTATTCATAAGGAATACCTTCTTTATATGAATAGTCAAATTTAAAAACGTTTTTTTCTATTTTTATGCCATTTTGTTCATAAACATCACTTAAAACTTTTTGTAATGTTATTTCTTTTTCATAATTTTTGCGGGGGTTGGTATTGAACCAGGTATCTATAGACGCAAACACAGGTGCTGAGATGAATAAAATAACTGCAAGTATAAATATCTTTTTCATTTTTACCTCCTTTTCTTGGCTATTTATTTTTACATATTTTTATTTAAATTTAAACCTTGCAGAAATAATTCTTAATAAAACTTATACTTTTACTGTATGCTTTGTTAAATTAGAGGTTTTATTTAAATATTGTTCGTATATTTTATATGCTATGTTATCAGGATGTTTGGGGTAAATTTTTTGAGGAATTTCGTGTATAGGAACCCACTCTGCAGAATCTACTTCCGGAGATAAAATTAAATCTTTCTCGCAAGTCTTTGCAATAAAACCAATCATTAGCATTTGTTTTAAGTCAAACCAAAGCGATGAGGCAATCTCCAATTCCGAGATATTTAATCCGACTTCTTCTTTAATCTCTCTCAAGACTGCTTCTTCGGCACTTTCTCCTTTTTGCATGTATCCTGCGACAAAAGTTGAATATTTATCAGAGATGTACGATTGTTTCAATAATAATGCTTCCCCATCAGGATTTACAATTAATGCTATTACACAGGTTGAAAATATATCGAACCAATAGCGGTCACATTTTTCACAAAATGGTATTAAACCATCATCTCCTGCTTTTTTTAATAATAATTTCTTTCCGCATAGCGGGCAATATTTAAATTCCATGTTTTATATATCCATATTGAAAATAGCTATTTTTAATTAATTTTATGTCTTAAATATCATAAGTTTATTGTAAAATAAAATTTCTTTATAAACTATAATAACTAATTTGTTTTTATAAATCTGCAGATATTTCTTACCCTTAGTATTTATAGTTATTTTGAGTACTGGGTATCCGTTGTTTAGTTTTCAAGTTAAGTTTTGCCGGACACATTATACCAAATATCAAATCTTTCCGGCTTAACACAACTTTTGCCAGCCTAGCTTGTTGATTTCTGTTTTATGCTTCATAAAACACAAGTGTATCACCGAGCTTGATTTCGGTATCTCCATTGGGTACGAATGCGCTGTTATTTCTTTTAATCAATGCGATAAGAAAATTCTGCGGGCACTTGATTGTGTTAATTTTTTTGTTAAGCCATTCATGTCCCTTATCAATTGTAGTTTCGCATAATTTTATATCATTCTGAACGCTTGCAACTGTTGTTCCGAGAAGTATCTCATCTCCTTCCATAAGTTTAGTTCTGCCCTTGGGGAGAATTTTTTCATTATTTCTATTAATTGTCAAGATTAATGCATTATCGCTGATATTAATATCTTTAATTTTGCGCCCTTTCCAGGGATGCGACTTTTTGATCAGAATTTTATCCAGTGCTATTGCTGACTCCTGCCGGTAATCATTAAATGTTTTTCTGACATCATTAAATCTGTCAATCATTCCATCCCGTTTTGCAATAACAGGAAGCATCGACCCCTGGATTGCAACCGATAAAAGCGAGGCAACAAATACAATATGGAACAAATCATACTTAAGGTTTGAGCTTTCGGCAACGGTCATAATCGCAAAAACGATGGACGCAGCGCCTCTGAGCCCTGCCCAGGAAATAAAAGAAATCTGATTCCAGGGAGCTTTGAAAGGGAGCATTATCAAGAATACTGCAAGGGGTCTTGCAATAAAGGATAAAAATAGTGTGATTAAAAGAGCCGGCACAAGTATTTCCGGAATTTTGCGCGGAAAAGATAAAAATCCGATTAAGAAAAATATTAAAACTTGCGCCAGAGCCGTAATCCCGTCGAAAAAATATATTAGATTAACTTTGTTTCTTATTTCGCTGTTTCCAAGTATAATTCCTGTTATGTATACGCTTAAATATCCGTTGCCTCCTGATAAATCAGCTATTGAAAAAGAAGCAAGCGCAGATGCAACCATAAATATTGTGTCGCTTCCTTCGCTTAAAAGTTTTGTCTTTTTGAATATGAACAGCGCGCTGAATGCGGTTAATATTCCAAATGTAATGCCCCAGAACAGCTGATTAAAGAGCATGGGCATCAGCGAAGCGGGCTCGCCTCCTTTCAGCAATACTATACCGAGCATTGTAAGCATATATGCAAAAGGGTCATTGCTTCCGCTCTCCATTTCCAAAATCGGAGCCGTATTGTATTTTAGGTTAAGCCGTTTTGAACGTAAAATAGAGAAAACGGATGCCGCGTCGGTAGAGCTTATAATAGCGCCGATTAAAAAGCTCTCTGCAAACGAGATTTTTAGTATAAAATAGCAGAATGCAGATGTGAAAAGCGCGGTAAGAACCGTTCCAAAGGATGAAAGCAATACTGCCTGGACAGTAGCTTTGTTATCATTAGATTTTTTTGTACAGAATCCGCCATAAAAAATTATAAAAATCAAACCGAGCGAGCATAGTTTTGAAGTCAAATTATAGTCGCTGAATGATATCTTCAAAATTCCGTCAGAGCCGAATAATACGCCTAGGAACATAAAAAATACAAGGGATGGTATTCCGAGTATGTTTGAAAATTTGTTGGTTATTATACAAGATAGTATGACAACTGAGCAGAATAGTATAATAACCGACATTTTTCTCTCCTGCACGTATTATAGCGGAACGTTATAAAAATTTCGTAGCCCGTATGTACATGAAGGAATGCTAATATTTGGGCTTAAATATCTATAGAAAAACAAGGGAAAGAATCTGCTCTCTCCCTTGTTAAATTTTCCGTTTGGCTATTTTAAGTTTTCGTTAAAGAATTCCGTTATCTTATCAAAAGGAATTTTTTCTAAGTTGTCGTACAAGTCGACATGGCTTGCGCCATCTATGATTAAAAGTTCTTTGTTTGCGCCTTTAAGCTTTTTGAATGCATCTTCGCTAAAGTAACGGCTGTGGGCTTTTTCTCCGTGAATCATCAGGACAGCATTTTTGATTTCATTGCTGTAGGTAAGAATTGGCATATTCATAAACGATAAAGAAGATGTCATATTCCAGTGTCCGTTAGAATTAATCGAGCGTTCGTGGAAACCGCGTGAGGTTTTGTAATAATTGAAGTAATCCTGCACAAATTGAGGTTCTTCTCCTGTAAGTTTGTCCGGAAGTCCGTCTGCCTCTGCATATGTTCCGTTTTTAAAATCTTCTGTTCTCTGAGCATTGAGTTTTTCTCTCAATTCATATCTTGCCTTTTCGTCCATTGAGTCAAAATATCCGTTAGCGTTCACTCTGCTCATATCATACATTGTAGATGTGACGGTTGCTTTAATTCTTGTATCCATTGCCGCAGCATTCAATCCCATACCGCCGAAACCGCATATTCCAAGAATTCCTATTTTAGCGGGGTCAACATCTTTTCTACAGCTTAGATAGTCAACAGCTGCAGAAAAGTCTTCCGTGTTAATATCAGGAGATGCGACATTTCTCGGCTCACCGCCGCTTTCTCCGGTATAAGAAGGGTCAAATGCCAGTGTTATGAAGCCTCGTTCAGCCAGTGTCTGAGCATATAGTCCTGAAGCCTGTTCTTTTACTGCGCCAAAAGGACCGCTTATTGCAACCGCAGGATATTGCATTCTGCTTTTTTCTTTCGGCGTATATAAGTCTCCGGTCAGCTCAATGCCGTATCTGTTTTTAAAGTGTACCTTTTTTACATCGACTTTATCGCTTTTAGCAAAAGTTTTGTCCCAATCATTGTTTTTTGCAATACTCATAAGACTGCCTCCTATCATTAATGTACAAATCATACAAACTGAAATTACTTTAGAAAGAATATTTTTCATTAACCATTCTCCTGTTATACTAATACTGGTGCAAAGCGGTTTTCAATACAGTCAAGAACTATTTTTGCATACGTTTCATGCATACCGTAGAATATATGGGAAGCCCCTTCAACTTCAATAACACGGTTTTTCTGCGGGTGTTTTGTCCAGAAATTCAATGTTTCCATAAATTTTTTCGGGCTTTCTCCGGTTACCGAATCTCTTGAGCCGATAATAAAGGCTCCGTTTGGTTTTATATTGTACAAGGATTCAACTTCCCCCTGCCCGCTTAATACCGGACAGTTTTTTAAATTCTCTGCATTATAAAATCCCAAAACTGCATTTGCAGTCATTGGAGAAAATCCACCAAACATAAAAGGAAGAATGTCTTCTCCTCTTCCGCTATCAGCCCAGGATTTTGCAAGCTCCAAGCAACTGTCTATATTCGGCATAATGTTCCACCAATGCATAATATCAATCGGTGAAGATAAAATAAAATAATCTGCCAAATCATCCGGAGTGTTTCCGAGATAATGGATTATTTTATTAGAACCGAGCGAATGCCCGCCGAGGATTATATTTTTAAACCCCATTTCTTTTGCATATTTAACATAGCTTTCAACATCTTCGTAAACCATATTGAAATCGTCATTAAATACACCGGCATGTCTTTGTTTTCCTATAGAATAATCAGTATAAGCAAAGCAGGAAAAAGAATCATGCGCGTGTGCAATAATACAGGTAATGCCGTTTTGGCTCAAAAGTTTTCCCGTGGAGTACAAAAGCTCGTTTTGGAAAACATTTGAACAGATTCCAGTAAGCATAACAAGAACCGTATCATTGCTGTTATCTCCGAATATCGCGCCTTTTAGTTCCAAACCTCTGGGTGTTTTAACTTTTAAAATATCCATAATTTTACTCCTAATTATATTTTTATTATTTAATATTTAAAGAAAATAGCAAATACTTATATTACATAATCAAAAATGCTTGACAGGTATAATTAAATAATATATTTTATTTAATATGGAAATACGCGTTTTAAAATATTTTTTGGCAATAGCAAGAGAGGGCAGCATTACGCGGGCAGCTAATTCGCTTCATCTTACCCAGCCGACGCTGACACGGCAGATTCAAGAGCTAGAGAAGGAGCTCGGGCATAAACTGTTTGTACGCGGTAAATACAAAGTTACTCTGACCAATGAAGGCATAATGCTGAAACAGCGTGCAGAAGAAATTCTCGATATGGTAGATAAAACAGAGGCTGAGTTTAAATCCATAAAAGATACCGTAAGCGGTGATATTTATATCGGAAGCGGTGAAACAGAATCAATGAGGTATATTGCAGAAGTTATAAAAGATCTTCAAAAACAGTATCCGGAGATAAAGTACCATATTTACAGCGGAAATGCCGAAGATGTAACAGAAAAACTTGACAAAGGACTTCTTGATTTCGGAGTCTTAATTCAGCCCATAGATTTATCAAAGTATGATCATATTACACTGCCGTCAAATGATGTCTGGGGCGTCATAATGCGCAGTGACAGTCCTCTAGCACATAAACAGGTTATTACCCTTGAGGATTTAGTTAAAGTGCCTATAATAGCCTCAAGGCAGATGTCAAGAAAATATTCTGCAGAGAGCGGGTTTTTGGACTGGTTCGGAGAAGAGTTTGATAAATTAAATATTACAGCTACTTATAACCTTGTTTATAACGCAGCGATAATGGTTAAAGCAAATATAGGATATGCCGTTTCACTCAAAGGGCTTGTGAATACTTCATCCGGTCTTTGCTTCATTCCATTGAGCCCAAAGCTGGAATCCGGCTTGGATATTGTGTGGAAGAAAAACCAAATTTTTTCTCCGGCATCAAAGATTTTTCTGGAACGCTTAAAGAAAAAGCTTGAAAACCTGCCGAAAGACTAGCTGAAATATTCTCGTATTATTTTTTCGATTTGGCGGGAAGATGTTCCGTCGCCGTACGGATTTTGTGCTTTTAATCTGGTTTCGCTCTTAGAAGAAGCAAGAATTTTTTCGCTTTCCTCAAGAATTTTTTCGTAATCCGCGCCGACGAGCTTAGAAACGCCTGCTTCTATACCTTCTTTTCTTTCGGTTTCGTAGCGCATAACAAGGGTCGGGCAGGCAAATGAAGGCGCTTCTTCCTGAATTCCGCCGGAATCTGTTAAAATCAGTTTTGCATGTTTCATTAAATAAACAAGATACGGGTAGTCAAGAGGCGGTAAAAGATGAATATTTTTAAGATTACCGAGTCTTTCATATATTTTATTTTTGACATTCGGGTTCGGGTGAACAGGGATTACGAAGGTGTGATCAGAATATTTTTGCGCAAGGTATGATATTGCATCTATTATTCTGTCAATTCTTTCTCCGTGGTTTTCCCGCCTGTGCGCCGTAATCAAAACCAGTTTGTCATCAATAGGAATATTTTTTTCTTGATAAAACTTTTCAGAATGTTCAATAACTTCTTTGGATAGGCAAAACAGTGCGTCTATAACGGTGTTTCCGGTTATATGAATTTTATTTTCCGGAATATTTTCTTTCAACAGCGCATTTTTATTTACCTCTGTCGGCGCGAAGTGTAATTCTGCGACCCTTGAAGTCATCTGGCGCATAACTTCTTCCGGAAAAGGCTCATATATGTCGTACGAACGAAGCCCTGCTTCCACGTGGAAAACCGGAATTTTATGATAAAAACTGGTTAAAGCTCCGCATAAAACTGTCATTGTATCGCCTTGTACGATTGATGCGTCAATTTTGTTTTCGCAAAAGACTTTATCTAAAGATATCAAAAGCCTTGCCTGGACAGAAGCTAGAGATTGATTTTCTCTCATGCAGTCAAGGTTGATATCGGCTTTTAATCCAAAATAAGCCAGGGTTTGATTTGACAGCTCTTTTTGCTGTTCTGTATTGCATATAATCACGTTATAATCTTGAGGAAATTTTTTCATCTCAAGTATAACAGGCGCTAGCTTAATAATTTCCGGACGTGTTCCAAAGATAAAAATAATATTTTTCATACTGGTTATTATACAATAAAATTAATTTTGTTGGATAAATAAAGAATTTATCTAAGACAAACAAAAAATTTTGACAAATTTTATTGTAACCGGATGCAGGCTAAAGTAGAATTCAATGTAAATTATTGTAAATTTTTTTCAAAAACTAGCAATAAAATTTTTTAGGGGCTTTCTTATATTAGAAGAAGAAGGTCAAAATGAATTTAAGAATACCAGCAATTAATATAAATATTGTTCCAAAGCCGGTTTTTAGGGCTGAAACAGGCTTTAGCATGCCGGAGAACAAGCTTGAAAAAACTCCTAATAATGACACTTTTGAAATATCTGTCGGATATGTCAACGATACGCATGGGCAGACAAATAATATGATGCGGATTTTATCCGGTATTAAAGGAGATTTAAAATTATCTGCCGGTGATAACGATATCGGAGATGAAAAGAATGACAAAATCCACCTTGCCACAGCAAAATTTTTGAATATTGCAGATATTAAGGCTTCTGCTCTCGGAAACCACGAAATTGATATGTCACAAAAAGACTGTATTGAAGCGATTAACCGTATGAACGGCGAAATGCTTGCAGTTAACTTCGAGCAAATTCCGCTTTCCGAGCAGGATGAAGATGATATTAAAAAGTTTGGAAGGGCAGATTTAAAGGGCGCTCTTAAAAAATCAACCATTGTTGAAGTAAAAGGCGAGAAAATCGGATTGATAGGCGCATGCCCGATGGATATGCTTGAAAGGCTGACTCATCCTAATTATTATAAAGACTGCTCCGTAGAGGATTTGGATGATACCATTGAACTTATTCAAGAAGAAATTGATAAATTACGCGGACAAGGAGTAAATAAGATTATACTGCTCTCACATATGGGGCATAAAAGAGATATTAAAACAGCCCAGGAGCTTGACGGGCTTGATGTCATAATTGGCGGGCATACGCATGAACTCCTAAAAGATATTAAAGAAGGCGAAAACCTTATTTATTCTAAAACCGGTGAACCGGTTATTATTACAGAGGCTGGACGCGACGGAAATTATTTCGGAAAGCTTAACTTGACATTTGATAAGGACGGCGTAATTACAAAAGCGCAGAATAACCTCGGAAATACGGGAAATTTCTTTAAAAACATGATTAATCAATATGTTTTTGATAACATTCTCGGAGTTCCGGAAAGAGTCGGGTATGTAAAACAGGCGCCTCCTCCGCCGGCTAATCTGGCGGAAGAAAATCCGCATGCAAACTTTGTATGCGATATTATGCGCGAAAAAACTAATTCAGACATAGCCCTCTGGCACCACAGCGGAGTTAGAAACTTTTTCCATGAAGGAGAAATTGACTCTCGCGATGTAAAAGACATGGCGCCGTTTTTGGACTATATTGTAGTGGCTGATGTGCCGGAAGATACTCTGGTAGAAGCTTTTAAAAAGGCTGTAAAAGTTACATATGAATCTCCTAATATGAAACCTGGACTGCTAGCGGTTTCTGGTTTGAATTATACTGTTAATCCGGAAGAAGGGACTCTGACCGAGATGAATTTTATTGACAAAGACGGCAGAGAACATGAAATTGATATTGAACATCCGGATAAGAATAAAAAATACAGAGTTGTAACAGATGAATTCTTAATGTCTGCGGGTGCGGATTATAACGTACTTGCTCCAGAAGAATTGTATGTAGAAAAATATCCTTTTGATAAAGATGTTCTGATAAGCAGTTATATAAAGGAAAAGAATGAGCCTGTTATAATAAATCACACAGGACGTATCAGATATGAATCTGATGATGACGATTAAATAGCAAAAAATATATTTAGGCGTTTTATTATTCAAAAAGCAGGAAACCATGAAAATATCATTATCCAACATTAACCCTCAACTATTCGCATTTAGGGAGTCAAAGGCTCCTAAACAGAACAGCTTGGAAAAATCTCCTAACAAAGATACTTTTGAAATGTCTATAGGCTATGTAAATGATCTGCACGGACAGACTAATAATATGACAAGGATTTTGTCAGGTATAAGAGGGGATTTGAGGGTTTCTGCAGGCGATAATAATATCGGGGATGAAAAAAACAAAGCTGTTAATCTTGCTGTAATAAAATTTATGAATATGGCGGGCATAAAGGGTTCTGCAGTCGGCAACCATGAATTAGATACTAAACAAAAAGACTTTGCTGACACTGCCGAAAAATTTAAAGGCGATTATTTTGCGCTAAACTTGAAACAAACGCCGATAGAAGATGAAGACGAAGGAGAGGTCGAAGAACAGGAGAGAACGCAGTTAGATAAAATCATTAAGAAGTCTGATATTATAGAAATCAAAGGGGAAAAAATCGGGCTTCTCGGAACGGCTCCGGTTGATTTATCAGAGCGTATAACACATCCTTCATATCATTCAGACTGCATGGTGGATGACTTGGAAGACAGTATTGAAGATATTCAAGAAGAAGTAAATAATCTGCGCTCGCAGGGCGTAAATAAGATAGTGCTTTTATCTCACCTTGGCAACGAGCGCGACAGAATTGTTGCTAAAAATACAGAAGGAATAGATGTAATTATAGGCGGTCATACGCACGAATTAATAAAAGGAATTACAGAGGGGGAAAATCTTTTGTATTCCAAAACCGGCGAACCGGTTATTATGACAGAGGCCGGTAAAAACGGAAATTATTTCGGCGAACTTAATCTGACGTTTGATAAAGACGGTGTTATTACGAAGGCACAGAACAATCTTGGCGAAGCAAGAATGTTTCCTAAGAATATGATTAACCAATATATAATAAATCAGATATTGGGCGAGCCGGAAGTTGTAGGCTACATCAAATCTGTTACCCCTCCTCCGATGACTTTGATTGAGGAAAATGCGCACGCTAATTTTATGTGCGATGCAATGCGCCACGAACTCGGAGTGGACATTGCTATCTGGAATAACAGCGGAACAAGAAGCTTTTTCCAGGAAGGAGTAATTGATTCCCGCGATATTAAGGATATTGCACCTTTTGAAGACAGAATCTCAGTAGCAGATGTTTCGGAAAAGAAGCTGGTTGATATGTTTAAGCATACAATAGAGGCAACATATCGAACACACGGCAATAAACCGGGACTTTTAGCTGTTTCCGGTCTGCATTATACAGTAAATCCAAAAGCCGGAAAACTTACGGCAATGAGTTTTGTGGACAATAACAACATTGAACATCCTATAGATATTGAAAATCCGAGAGAAGATAAGTTCTATAAAGTAGCACAGGACTCATTTATGATGTATGAAGGCGCTGATTTTGATATTCTGGCGCCGAAAGAAGAATGTATAAATTACCCGTTTAACAAGGATTTTCTAGCATGCGAGTACATCAAACACCTTAATAAACCTGTCGAAATAAACCAGACAGGCCGTATCAAATTTGAAGAGGGTCAGGGGTAAATGGGAAATTTTTATTGTTGTATAATATACTATGAGGTAACTATTAGGTTTCATTCGAACTGCAAACGGATGAATTGAGAAAAGTTTATAAATTTTTATAAGACTTGTTTGACTTATAATTAGGTAAAAGAATGGACTATTGGAGATTTTATGAACATTTTTAATAATAATATTTTTAAATATTGTTTAGTCATAGTATTTATTATTTTATATTTTAAGTTTGGTATAATCGGACTACCTAAACCCAATATACAAATTATAATGGATTCAGAAATACAAGAAAATACTATCACAGAACCCACATATAAACTTTTTAACGATCTGTCACCAGACAGTACTGTTTATGGAATTGTTTCAAATTTAAAGACCTTGAAAAGCATACAATTTATAAAGATATATAACAAAACTTGTGATCCAAATACATATTTCCAAGATTGTAGACTCATAGGCGGTGACAAAAACTTTGCCGGAATAAAAACTGATGAAGTAAATATCGCAAGATATTTGAGCCGGATATATAGAAATGATATTAAGCAAGATTTTCAAACTATCGCAGGAAAGTACAAAATACCTTCTAATGATATGATTATTTACGCAGAACCAGTAATTATTAACAATGTTGAATTTAAATTAATTGCTAATTTAAAGTGTAATGGGTATTTATTTTATTTATCTCCATTATATTCTATTCAATATAATAGAATTTTTTATCCATATGTAATAAAAAATATTGAACTAATTCCAATAAATAATGAAGCAAATCTCTCTCTACTCAATAAAAACAAAAAAGATTTGATAGCTCTTTATGATCAAAAATATAAATTTACTTTTAAAGATAGTGATGTCGGAATTTATTCAAATGATTTAATCAGCATAAGGGCTTTTGATGAGAAGGACTTCACTATCAATTATTCAAATTTTTTATTTCTTGAACAAATAAAAAATGATGTTATAAAATATAAACAGGCAAAACAAATAAAAACAAATAAAAATAACAATAATGCCAATCAAATATAGTTACAATGTCGTAGGTTGTGTGAAACACAACATTAACTTTATCAAATAATTTCCTTTATCGCTTTATGCAGATATTTAGGCAGGTCGGATGCAAGAACTGAATATTCGGTTAAATCTTCGGATGCAATTTCTCCGGTGCGGGAATGAAGATATACTCCGAGTTTTGCAGTTTCAAATAAATTTAAATTGTTATTCCCCTCTCTATTTACCCCATCTCTATTTACCCCCTCTCTGTTTACCACTTCTTTATTTATCCCTGTTCTATTTACCCCTAATCCATTTACCCCTTGAGCAAGAAGTCCTGCAATTATGCCTGCAAGAACATCGCCGGAACCGGCTTTTGCCAGCGCTGAATTGCCATGCCGGTTAATGAATAAATTATCATGATTACTGATTATCGTTCTGTGTGTTTTTAATACCGCAGTACAGTTGTATTTTTCCGAAAGTTTTCTGGCGCTTCCTTCCAAATCATCTAAAACTTCCTTGAGGGTTATGCCCAAAAGCCTTGAAGCTTCAAGAGGGTGCGGGGTTATAATAGTGTTTTTCGGAAGTTTTATATCTATCCAGCTTAAAATATTCAAACCGTCTGCATCTATTACAGCCGGAATTTCTGTATTATTTATTTTATTAATAACTTTTTTGAATAAATCTTTGGATTTTTTCTCTAAGCCAAGCCCGCATCCTATAAGGACTACAGAGAAATCTTGTATCTGTTTTATTCCCTCTTTTCGCGAAAGATAAACAGCCTCCGGTAAAAGGGTTGAAACAGAGCGGATAATATCTTTTTCGCTTGCAAGCGCAACGAAACCGCCACCTATTTTTAATACGGATACTGTAGATAAATAAGAGGCTCCGATGTAATTTTTTGAACCGGAAAAATTCAGAACTTTTCCGAAAGTTCCTTTATTTGAATTCTGTTCGCGTTCTGGCATTTTATAATCCAATTTGTCTTATCACCTCATATGCTGTTATTGCAACCGAATTTGATAAATTTAGGCTTCTCTGTCCTTCTTTCATCGGAATAGTTATTGCTGTATCTTGTGTAACATATTCCATAGGTAGTCCGCGGGATTCCGGACCAAAAACAATAAAATCATTTTCCTTAAATTTAATGTCTGTGTATTTTTTCTTTGATTTGGTTGTCAGATAATAAAATGTACCATTAGGAAACATTTGGAACAACTCCTCCATAGAGTTAATTCTATGCAGATCAACAGAGTCCCAATAGTCCATTCCCGCACGTTTGGTATATTTATCCGTCAGGGCAAACCCGAGTTTGCCAACCAGATACAAAGATGCACCCGTACAGGCGCATAATCTTGCTATGTTTCCTGTATTCTGCGGAATTTCCGGTTCATATAGTACAACATTGAACATTATTTTTTCTCAAATAAATATTTTGACTCAATAATAACTGGCAATCCTCTTACTACGCAGAATACAATTGCGAAAATTGCTGCCCAGTAGCCGATTGTCCAGATAATTTCTCTATGCGGGCAGACAGGCATTTTTGCAGTAATAATTAATATAAAAGCCAGAACTTTAGCTACTGCATAGCTTATTCTCATAAATTTGGAACCTGTAATAAACTTGCAGACAGGATTAACCTGCATTCCAAAAGGTGTAAGTCCGTGTTCCATAGCAGCGCTTCTTATTGTATCAGTAATAAATCCTCTTGTAATAGCAATCAAGGGGAATAAAATATTTAGCCAGCCCATAACTGCAAATAAAATCCAGTAAGTGTTTTCTACAATTCTATCGCCCATAATATCTAAAAGCGCGCCGAATTTTGATTCTTCGTGGAGTTTTCTTGCAACATACCCGTCAACACCGTCAAGAGCGAAAGCCAAAATTGTCAACCCGAGCGCCCATAAATATGCCGGAGTATTTCCCTGGCATGTGTATATAAGATACACCGCAAAGAACATTACAAAGATTCTGAATATTGATATAAAGTTTGCCATTTTGGACTCCTTGTTTAAGTTATTGTCGGGCAGTGCCCGACCTACATTCTATATTTGAAGATGTTTTTCGATTCACTATTCACGAATCACAATTCACGAGCTTAAACTTTCATTCTTGAAAGAGCAAAATCTTTCTTATTCAAATCTTCAACTTTTGAGCCGAGCATAATTCTTTCTGCTTCTTCAAGAACGCTTACAACCGCATATCCGTTAGCGCCGTCTGAACGGGCTTTTTGACCGGAAGCACAGCAGTTAACAAAATGCTGGCATGCAAGTTTCAGAGGTTCTATTTCGAGATAATCCAGCGCATAGTTCTGCGTATTTGCAGGAACAAAATTGTCATATACTTTCAATTTATCTGCAGGCGCAGTATCATCAAACATTGCTGTAGCCTTTGTTCCTCTTACAAGAAGTGTTACGTGTTTTTGAGGTGTAATCCAGCTGTCAGAGATATGTGCAATCATTCCGCCTTCAAACTCAATGCCGAGATGCGTTATATCCATAATATCATTTCTTTCGGAAGAGCATCCTATTGCAGATATAACTTTTACAGGGCTTTTTCCCGTCACATAAGCTATCATTGAAACATCATGCGGTGCTAAATCCCACATTACACTTCTGTCATTTTTATGATAATTAACATTCAGCCTGTCGCTTTGAGCATAGACTAAATCACCTAAAACGCCTTCTTCAATAAGCATTTTTAATCTGTTTACCGCAGGATGATAAAGAAGCAGATGGTCAACCATAAGAACAAGCCCTTTTGATTCGGCAAGTTCTGTTAAAACTTTTGCTTCTTCCGCTACGGTAGAAATCGGTTTTTCCACATACACGTTTTTGCCTGCTTCAAGCATAGCTTTTACTATTTTAAAATGTGTATGGCTTGGAGTTACGACAGCTACTCCGGTGATTGAAGAATCATTAATAATATTATTAAAATCTTTAGTAACTTTTACTCCCGGAAATTGTTCCTGCACAGTTTTTAAGGATTCGTCATCCAAATCGCAGACAGTATCAAGCACCCCGAGATTATAAAAGTTGCGGACAATATTGCGTCCCCACATGCCAAAGCCTATAACTGCAATTTTTTGTTCTTTCATACTTAAAATTCCCCTATAAAAAAATTATATTACAACGAAATTTTTCCGTAAAGTGGAGAATATTAAATTTTGATAAAGTTTATTTCACTACCCGCTTGTAGCTTTACTTCCTAGTATTGTAGGGTGCAAATTTTTGCACCAATAATTATTTTAAAATTAACGTTTTTTTGAAAATATTAATTATTTAAGATATTGGTGTCGGTGCAAAAATTTGCACCCTACGACTGCCTTTTATTATTGCAATGTTTTACTCATCCAGCTTGTAGCTTCACCTTTGAGGGAGACACCGCGTTTTAATCCCTGCCAGTAGTCATACAAAATGTCTCCCGATGTACTTATATATATTTCCCCCCCCCTCATTTACCCCCCTCTCATTTACCCCCCCTCTTGAAATTTTATTTTGTTAGCAATATAAAAGTATTTGGTAAAATTAGTAAAATAGTTTTGGGAATGTAAATAGTTATGGAAATTTATTTTTTAGCTTTAGGAATGCTGTTTGCGGGAGCTTTAGTTTCTGCTGCAGTCAAAGAACAATGGAAATTTAAAATTTGTTCTGTTTTTAGTTTAATTGCATCTGCTATGTTGTTTATACCGGCAGCTGCAGTTTTATTAACAGGAGGAACTCTCAAGCAGACTGTTTATATGTCGCCTATTTTGGGTAATGTGGAGTTTGTTATTGATCCTCTGTCAGCATTTTTTGTAATGGTTATTTCCGTTATGAGTTTATTGGGAACAATATATGCTAACGGATATATGAAACCGTATTTAAATAAAGGAATGAATGTTTCATCACATTGTTTCTTTTTAATGATGTTAATTACTTCTATGATTCTGGTTGTTACAGTCCAGAATGCTTTGTTCTTCCTCATTGTATGGGAATTGATGTCACTTTCATCATTTTTCCTTGTTATCTTTGAGGGCGAAAAGAAGGAAGTTATTTCAGCTGGTATCAAATATTTAGTTTATATGCATTTGTCTGTAATATTTATTATTGCAGCTTTTGTTTTACTAAATATTCAATCAAACAGTTTAAGTTTTGCAGATTTTGCAGCTGTATTGCAGAATAATGCAAACCTTGCAAATATAGTTTTCTTGCTGGCATTTACCGGTTTTGGCATAAAGGCTGGATTTGTTCCGTTTCACAACTGGCTTCCGGATGCCCATCCGGCGGCTCCGAGCCATGTTTCCGGAATTATGTCCGGCGTTATGATAAAAACAGGTATTTATGGAATATTGAGAGTTTTGTTATTTGTTGGGACTCCTTCCAAGCTGGTTTCTTATACGGTGCTTATTATTTCCGTAATATCTGCTTTATATGGTGTTTTATATGCTATAACCCAGCACGATATAAAAAGACTGCTTGCTTATCACAGTATTGAAAACATCGGAATCATCGGCATCGGAATCGGAGCCGGCATGCTCGGGCTTGCATATTCAAATCCGGTAGTTGCAGCTTTGGGCTTTGCTGGAGGTATTTTACATATACTTAACCACTCTATATTTAAAGAGCTTCTGTTCTTTGCAGCAGGCAGCGTATACTTAAAGACTCATACAAGAAATATAGAAAAGCTTGGTGGGCTTATTAAAAACATGCCTTATACAGGTTTGATGTTTATAATCGGTTCTGTTGCAATCTGCGGTTTGCCGCCGTTTAACGGATTTATAAGTGAATTTTTGATTTATGCGGGTATGCTTCAAGGAGTTCCTGCTTCAGAAATCAATTTATTTATAACATTAATATTTGCTATTGCAGGTCTTGCAATGGTCGGAACAATGGCAATATTATGCTTTACAAAAGCTTCCGGTATTACATTCTTAGGTAATCCGAGGAGCGAAAATGCAATGAATGTTCAAGGAGATGTTTCAAGAGTAATGATTATACCTATGGGAATTCTTGCATTTTTGACATTCTTTATCGGAATGTATCCGCAGTATTTTATAGGCGCAGTACTGGTTCCTGTTTTTATGTTTATAAAAAACGAAGCTGTTATGCCGGTATTTAATTCCGTAATGGAATTAGTCAGTGTATTAAGCTGGTACTTCTTTATATTCTTAATAATGGTTCTTGTATTGTTTGCTTTAAGAGCCGTTCTTAACAGAAAAACGCAAATTCATAATACATGGGGATGCGGTTATGACAGGGCAAACAATCATATGCAATATACGGCATCTTCTTATGCGGATTTATTTATTTCTACATTAAAACCGTTATTTAAACGTGTTACTCATATTAAAAAACCTAAGGAATTATTCCCGAAGGAAGCATATTATGAGCTTGAAATTGAAGATATCGAAGAAGCATATATTGTTAAACCGCTTGTTATGTGGGATGAAAAACTTCTTGCAAAATTTGAAAGAATTCAAAGCGGTAACATTCAGCAGTATATTTTATTCGGATTAATATTCTTGATATTAGCAATAGTCGGAATGATTTACTTTGGGGGTTAGAAATGATTAGTTTGTTAATAAATATATTAATACTTTTATTTGTGCCTTTCTTAATGATAGGTGTAATAAAAAAGACAAAAGCCTTTTGGGCAGGACGCAAGGGTGTAAGTATTATGCAGCCGCTGTGGGATTTCTTAAGACTTATGAAAAAAGATTCCGTTATTAGCGAAACAACTTCATGGGTGTTTAAGTTTGCACCGGTTGCGGGATTTGCTTCAATATTGTTTGCGGCGCTTTTTGTACCGCTTGTAGCAGGCAAACCGATATTTAATATCCCGTTTGCGTTTGTTGTTTTTTCTTACATTCTCGGGTTTGGCAAATTCTTCTCATTAATTGCCGCTTTAGATACAGGAAGCAGTTTTGAGGGAATGGGAGCTTCAAGAGAAGCGTGTTTTTCAACAATTGTAGAACCCGCCTTCTTTATCGGAATGGCATCAATTGCGGCTTTAAGCCAGAATTATACATTTGAAAGTTTAAGATTGATACTCAAAAACGCCGGAACTTACGGATATTTGATTATTGCATTATTGGCAGTTACTTTGTTTATAATGCTTTTAATCGAATGCTGCAGGGTTCCTGTTGATGATCCTACTACACACCTGGAGTTAACGATGATACACGAAGTTATGATATTGGATAACTCCGGTGCAGATTTAGGCTTAATCACATGGGGTTCTGCAATCAAAATGTTTTTGTTTGAGGCTTTGATTGCAAATCTTATATTGCCGGTATCTTTGCACGGCTGGATGGCGCTTGCTGCATTCCTTGCTGTTGTATTTATACTTGCAGTGATTGTCGGAACGGTAGAATCTTCTATGGCAAGATTCAGAATGACCCACGTTTTTGAATTCATATTCATTATGTCTATTACGGCGCTTATAATACTTGCGCTTGTGACATACAGAATGTACGGCGGATAAGGCGTGAAGAATACTCTAAAAATGGCAAAGGATAGACAAAGGAAAATATAGATTATGGAAAATATTTTTATAATTTTATTAGGATTATCAATGATATACATAGCAGCAACAAGCCGTTTGGCAGCGCATGTTAATATGCTTATTGCGCAGGGCTGGCTGTTGTTCTTTGTATGTTTATCCGGTTTTGCAAAAGAACCATGGTTTAACTGGCATATGATTGCAAGCACCGGAAATATTGCAGAAAACATGCCTCATATTATCGGATTTTTGTTTGTAATAGTTGAAACACTGATTGTAAAGGCAATTGTTATACCTGTATTTCTTAAAAAAGTTTTAAATAAAACACAGGCGCATAGAGATACGGATGCAAATATTCCTCATTTCTATTGTCTTGTTATTGCAAGCATTATCTTATTCGGAGGATTTCTGGTTGCTAATATAGCGGCTCCGGAATTTAAGATGGTGGACGGAATGTATTTCGGTGTTTCTATTGCAATAATTATTACAAGCTTGTGGCTGATTACAATTAAACATAAAGTTTTATCAAATGTTATTGGTTTTATAACAATGGAAAACGGGATTTTTCTTCTTTCCCTTTCTGTAGCTAAAGAAATGCCGATTATTGTTAATTTAGGCGTATTGCTTGATATCTTTATTGCGGTATTTATACTCGGTATGCTTGTTAATGAAATTAATAACGAATTTGAAGATTTGGAAGTTGCACATTTATCAGACTTAAAGGACTACGAATACAATGATTAATTTGATTTTATTATTTCCGATTTTAGCATTTATTATATTGTCTTTGTTTAAAAAGAAATTCTTAAACAATTTGATGATTAATTTGTATGCACTAATACACTTTGCAGTATCAATGGCATTCTGCTTTAATATTGATTTTCTTCCGGCATGGAAAACTTGCAGATTTTTTGCGGTAGATGATACCAATAAGATTTTTCTTGCGGTAATGTCAATAGTTTTTCTTGCCGTGGCTGTTTATAATAACGGCTATGTTCAGAAAGAAACTTCGCTTACAAAGAAATTAAGACATTATACGTACATGGTTTTATTCTTTGTATTTTCAATGACAGGTGCTATTTTGAGCAGTAACCTTGGTATTTCCTGGGTATTTATTGAAGGTACAACCCTTGCAAGCGCATATTTGATTTATTTCCACAAGACAAAGCATTCAATTGAGGCAGCGTGGAAATATGTCTTTATATGTTCAATCGGTATTGCGCTGGCATTTGTCGGTATTATACTTATGACAATCGCAACAGGAAATTTAAATTCATTATTCTACAGCGATTTATATCACAATGCGCCTTTGTTCAACCACTTCTGGCTGCAGCTGTCATTTGTGTTTATATTGTTTGGTATTGGTACAAAGATGGGGCTTGCGCCTGTTCACTTCTGGCTTCCGGATGCTCACGCCGAGGCACCGTCTCCGATATCTGCATTATTATCAGCAACACTTTTGAATTCAGCATTTTTGATGATATTAAATGTGTTTAGAGTTATGGTTATAGCAGGCTGTGACGGATATGCCAGAATAATGCTTCTGGTAATGGGGCTTTTGTCATTATTTATTACGGCAGTATTTGTTTATCATATCAATAATTACAAAAGAATGCTTGCGTATTCTTCTATTGAAAATATGGGTATATTAGCAATAGGTACAGCTTTAGGCGGTGTCGGTATGCTGGCTGCTATGATTCATCTTATCGGGCATTCTCTAATAAAAGCTTCTTTCTTCTTGACTTCCGGCAATATATTGGAAATATACGGAACGAAGAAGATAAAAGCGGTAACAGGACTGTTAAAAACCGACAGAAAAACAGGCTGGCTCTGGATTGCTTCTTTTATCGGCATTGCAGCTTTCCCGCCGTCAGTGTTGTTTATAAGCGAATTTTTGATGGTAAAAACATTGTTTATGCAGAAGCATTTTATCATATGCGCAGTATTTCTGCTTCTTTTAACCATTATCATATATGGTTTAGGAAAGTCTGTTATTAAAATGGCATTTTCAGCTAATAAAGAAGAACAGCTTCCGGAAAACGCAGGAAAGCTAAGCTGGACAATGTATACTCCTCAGATTATAATGCTTGTTCTTGCATTTGTAATAGGCATTTACATGCCTATAGGTCTGTCGCAGGCTGTATTAATGGCTGTTGCAGGCTTTTAGAACGGGGTAAATAGGGGTAAATAGGGGTAAATGGTAAAGAAATAAAGAAAAGGTGCAATAAAATGAATTGGATAGTAACTGAAAATAATAAAAAGATAAACGCTCTGGATATTCCGGCAGTTTCTATAGAAGAAATAAAATCTGACATAGAAAACATGAAAATGCGTGTAGTTGGTTTCTTCGGGAAACAGGAGTATGAAAATGTCCGTTTATATGTAGTAATGGCAGATGATAAAATTGGTAAATTATATGTAACATCAACAATATTTACTCCTAATATGAAATCATATGAGTCATTCACTCAAAAGTTTCCGGCATTTCATATATTTGAAAGAGAATTTTATGAAGAGTTCGGCATTGAACCGCTGAATCATCCTTGGCTTAAGCCGGTTCGGATTAATCAAGATAAATACCCCTTCTTTGAAATGCAGGGAGAAGATATCCACCAGGTTGCGGTCGGACCTATCCACGCAGGTGTAATTGAACCGGGGCACTTCAGATTTATGTGTCTTGGCGAGAAGGTTTATGATTTGGAAATAATGCTCGGATATCAGCACAGAGGTGTTGAAGAACTGTTTTTGAAAAATAAAAGATATAACAACAGGCTTGCTGAATCTGTCTGCGGAGATTCCGTTATTGCCTACAATATGGCTTATTCACAGGCAATGGAAGCTTTATCCGGAACAGAAATTACTTCCAAAGCTCAAATTATAAGAAGAGTTGCGCTGGAAATGGAACGAATTGCAATCCATATTGGTGATATGGGCGCAATTGCAGGTGATATGGCATATTTAATGGGCGCTTCAATTTTTGGTATAACAAGAACGCTGGTAATTAATACTATGCTTGAAATTTCCGGAAGCCGTTTCGGGCGCGGATTAATCAATGTCGGCGGTGTTAATTTTGATATAGATGACAAGATGTCTGATAAAATTATAGAAATGCTGGATGGTGTAGCAAAAACTGTTGACAGAACAACAAAAGTTATGCTGAAAACTCCGTCCTGCATATCACGTATGGAAAGAACCGGATGCGTAAGTGCAGAAAATGCCAAAGCACTCGGTGCTGTAGGTATGGCGGCGCGTTCATCCGGCGTTGATATTGATACAAGATTTGATTTTAATGATAAATGGTATACATCTCTGGATGTTGTTAAACCGTTTAAGGCAACGGGTGATGTACATTCAAGATTTATGCTGAGATATAAAGAGATTAAGCAGTCAATGCAGATTGTCAAAAAGCTTCTTGCTAAATTGAAAGAATTCAAGTCAGAAGCCATAAAAGTAACTCCGAATAATATGCTTGCGCCGAATTCTTTTGTTATATCAATGACAGAAGGCTGGAGAGGCGAAGTCGTACATATTGCATTAACAGGAGCTAACGGAGAGCTTCTCAGATACAAGATGAAAGATCCTTCTTTCAATAACTGGTATATGCTTGCAATGGCAGTAAGAAACAACGGTGTTTCAGACTTTCCGCTCTGCAACAAGAGTTTCAATCTGTCCTACTGCGGAAATGACCTATAAAAATAAGTGAACAAAATTTCTTATTCACTCAGTCACTTAATCACTTAGTCACATTCAAAGAGGTAATTTAAAATGTTAGACACTATAAAATTAAAATATTTTCAAGGAAACCAATTTATACCGGATATTCCAAATGCGCCGATGCGCAGTCAATTTAGAGGTTTTCCTATATTAAAAAAATGCGAAGGATGCACTCTTGATGAGTCAATCTGCCCGACAGGAGCTTTAAAAGCAAATCCGCTTTCTATTGATATGGGCAAATGTACACTCTGCGGAGAATGCAAATGCGAAGCTGTACAATTCAGTAATTATTATAAACTGGCATCAACTGACAGAAATAAATTAATAGTTACGGAAGATATGACTCCGGAAGAGTTTGCAAAAACTGCAATTGAGGCAAGAAAGGAAATAAAGAGAGTCTTTTCTAAATCACTTAAATTAAGACAGGTTTCTGCTGCAGGCTGCAACGGCTGTGAAATGGAATTAAATGCCTGCTCAAACTGCAACTTTGATATGGGCAGATTTGGAATAGACTTTGTTGCATCCCCAAGACACGCGGACGGGATAGTAATTACAGGACCGATTTCAGAAAATATGGCATATGCTCTTGAAGATTGCTACAAATCCACTCCGGATCCTAAGATTGTAATCTTAGCCGGAGCATGCGCAATCTCCGGCGGTGTTTTCCAGAATTCATCAAAACTTAACAGGGAATTTCTTGAAAAGTACCCGATAGATTTGTATATCCCGGGCTGTCCTGTTCATCCGCTTACATTCATTAACGGAGTGCTTGATTTTATATCAAAAAAATAAAAAACAGAAGATTTTGAGAATATTTCGGAGGGTTTGTTTATTGATTGTTTTTCATTACAATTTTTAATTCAACCCTCCGGCTTTTATCAAAGTCCTCTTTGCCGTTGACTAAAACCGGACTTGAATAGCTGGCTCCTTCAACTATAATCATTTTACGGAGTTTATCGCCGTTAGATTTATTATACGGGGTTCCTGTCATATAATTGGCAACTTCGTATGCCCGCTTAAGGCTTAGTTCCATATTTTTCATATACTGCTCATCTGCAGAGAACTTCCCTTTGAAGGTTTGGGAGTCTGTATGCCCTTGAATTATTATTTTGGCAACATTTTTGTTCAAGTAATCATTTGAAAACAGGGAATTAAAATATGCAGGAGCAAATTTGTCCAGATACTTTCTTCCTTTGTCAGAAAGTTCATAACTGTTTACATTAAAAAGCTCCAAATCAGAAATTTTAACGACGCCAGCTTCGACTTTTGCATTAATATTCTGGTTTTTAAGCGTTTCCTGCAAAGCTTTTGAGGCTCTGTCCTGCTCTAGTTTACTCTGTATTTTTTCATACGAACTTGTTACATAAGTATAAAAAAACAGGACAATAAAAACCAAGACTAAGGCTGTCATTAAGTCAGTCATTGTTATCCAGAATATGTTATTTTCTCCGCTGTCTTCTTTGTGCCGTTTTATGTCCATAATTTTTCTTTAAAATAATTTATCTACAATGTCGCCTTGTGAGGCTTTTGTTGTCGTTTCATTAAGTTTATTCAAACTGTACAGAATATTTTCCAGATACGGAACCGTTGTTTCTCCGAGGCTTTTTGCAACCGCTTTTGCAAAATTTTCCGGCAAAGCCTTTAAGAGCTTTTCATTTACCGCATTCTGGAGTTTTGATTCTTTAACAAGGTCAATCAGGAACTTTTCGCTTGTTACGATATCAAATAATCGTATAAATTCTTTCTGTATTGCTAGATAGTATTTTTTACATTTGCGGTTATAAACAATTTTTTCAATAAACATAAATAACAATGAAAAACCGACTGCAAACACTGAACACAACGCCGCAACCTGTATATTAGAAATAAGTCCGTTCAGTGAGTTTCCTATGCTGTCATCAATAGTAAAGTTTATTGCAGAAAAAGCTACTGCCATTTTTAAGAATGTAAAAAACGGACCGAGTCCTGTTAAAAGTGTCGGCATTATTTGTATAAATTTGTGGTTAATTTTTGAATAAACAATAGTTTCTTCGTTAAAGAAGAATGAAGCGTCTATAGTCAGATATATTTCCGGCTTGTAATCGCCTGTCGATTTGGTATTTTGGGATGCAAGGTATAATTTTTCCGGAAATATTAATGCTTTTTTAAAGTCCTCCCAGGCTGTTGCAGTATAGCTGTTTGAACTCATAAACTCATCAAGTTCTTGAAAGCGGTATGACAGTTCTTTTTTGTTCAATGATTTTAAGAACATACACACAGAATTGAGATTCTTCTCGACTTTTGAATAATTTCTCAAAACCGTCATTATAAAAAACAGGAAAAAAACTGTAATAATAAGAATTGCAGGTTCTGTTACAATTTGAATAAAGCTCATGTTTTCCCTCCTTATAAAGTATAGCATAATAGAGCATTTTAGGCTATAATTTTCACTATGGAATGTCCGAAGTGTCATAAAAATATTTCAGAAGAGGAAACAGTTTGTCCGCACTGCCATAAAGTTTTGGCTCTGGAATGTCCTAACTGCCATAGTCTAAGCCAATCGCCCGTATGTGAAAAATGCGGATACATTATTCTGATAAAATGTTCCAAATGCGGGAGAATGGTGCCGACAACAAAAGATAAGTGCAAATGCAGTTTTGAAATCAGAAACAGTATTGCATATCAAGAATGCGAAACAGACGAATTTGCCTCCGTAATTGTTAAGTTTGAGGCTTTGAAAAATATCAGAAGGGTTCTGGGTTCGCAGGAGCTGTTTTCTAAATTTTATTTTCGGTTAAGAAACCTTTTGACGGCACAGTTAAAATCTGCAGATGCTGTAATAATAACATATAACGATACTATTGAAGTTAATATGTGCAAAGAACTCTCCTTTGCAACCTCTGCTAATAAAGCGGTAAGGCTTGCGCTGAAAATCGCCAATGCTTTTGCAGGATTAAATTCTAAAGTTATAGAGGAGCTTGCAACGCCGTTAAGATTGAATATTACTATCGCCCAAAAAACTTCGGACAAACTTCTGGAAGAAACCAGAATTGCTTCTAATGTAAAACTTCTGGCGGTAAAAAAGGATGAAAAAAAGTTCTTAAAAGGTATGCAGATAGTTCTGGATCAGTTTGTCTGGGATAATGTCAACAAGGAGTATAAAACAGACTCTTTGTACTCTATAGAGCAGGACGGAAGCTCTGTAATGCTTTATGAAATTCTCCTTGATAACTATGTTCTGCCTCCTTCAAGCAACAATGAGGAAGATACTGTTAATACTCTAAAACCCGCACAGAATGCTATAGCTAAAGATATTCCCAAAACAGATGATATATATTCCTTTAAAGTTTTTGACATAAACGCAAAGTGCAAGTTTTATAAAGTTACGGCTGAGGATTTATTAAACAAACTCGACAACAGCAGAATTACATCTGTAAGAGGAGCGCAAAATCTTGAAATAAGATTGTCAGAGCTTGTTGAATATTATGAATCTAAAGGGAAGAAAGTTGTACATGCTGTTTGTACGGAAGAAGCCAATTACCGCCCCTGGGGTGTAATGGAGCAGTTATTTAAAGATTTCTACGGGCTTCCGCGGTGTAATTCTTTAATACCTAAAGAATACGATGCAAAGAGGTTTAATGAAATCCTTAATCTTATACTCGGCAAGCCAAGAAAAGCGTCTGCGCCGGAGGATGCCAGATTTGCGTATATGGAAGATTTCGGCCTGTTCCTTACAGGACTCAAAAATTGTGTTGTTATTATAGAATCTTTTGAATATATGGATGACACATCCATACAGACTTTGGAGCTGTTTTTTGACCGGTTTAAAAAATTAGATACAAATTTTGTATTCATTACGGACAGCGAATGTGCTTTGCATTCAAAAATAAAAGGGCTTTTAAGAACTCCTCTTTATTCAGAGTATTCTCTCCAGAAAATCAGTATGGATACAATTCTTTCTTCTCTCAAGGAAGAAGCAGGAGATTTCATACAATCATTCTATTTTGAAAAAATAAAAGAATATTTTGACGGTTCGCTTCTCTATTTCGATAATGCTTTAAGATATTTAACAGAGAAGAATATTCTTATTAATTTTGAAGGCAGACTGCTCATTAAGAGCAATAACTCGGTAATTCTGCCTAAAACATTGCAGGAGCTTTTGAAAGCCAGATTGAAATGTCTTGGAAAGCAGGCTGACGCTTCATTAATTCTGGCGTATTCAACCCTGCTGGGAGCAAGAATTGACTTTGAAACTCTTAAACTTCTTGGAATAACGGAGCCGGAAAAGTCCGCTAAAATTCTGTATGAAGCAGGATTTGCAAGATACAATGATAAGGCTGTGTATGTTAATAATTTCAATCTGGTAAAACCAGTTATAGAATCCTCTTTAAAAAAAGAAATAACAGAGTTTTTGTGCAAAAATATCCTTGCGAAACTTTCCAAGGGGCTTGATGATACAACAACGCTTTTGATTTTCGGCAAGCTCTCGTTTTTCAAAGAAGAATATCTGCTTCTTTGGAGAAACTCGCAATTTGCGATGAATACAGGTGATTTTGATGCATATTTGAAAAACTGCCTGGGATTTCTTTCATTGATAGAATATATTGACAATAATATTCCGGCAGAAGACATAGAAAATAATAAGAAAGAAGTGTATCAGAATATTTTAATGTGCCTGTACGGCTATTCACCGGAAAAAATATATTCCATAGAAAACGTTTTGCTTATGGACGCAATTAAAGATAACGATAATGAGCGTATTGTAAAATTATCAAATTTAATGCTTCAGGGCGCTTTAATATCATCTAATTATACAGACGCATTAACGCTTCTTCACAATATTTTGACGCGTATGCCGAATCCGAAGCTTATAGTTGACGGAGCTGTCAATACTAAATTTCTGCTTCTGTCGCTTGTAAATATAGAAATACTATTCAATACAGGTGATTTTGAACAGTGCGCAGAAGTGGCATCAGAATTGCTAAGCGTCCTTAAACCGGAAATTGTTGAAAAGATAAAGCCTGCAAGTTTTTCAATAAGTTTATTTATAGAGCATTTGTATGAAACATTTAGGATTGCAGGGTTTGCTAAGCTTTTCTTGATGGATGACGGGCTGGAAGAATTCTTTGAACAGATAAAAACCGCGCTCGGAGAGAACCTGCCGGATAAAGAGTGTATACTGGCTGTAAGAGATTTTATCGGCGGAAAGAGCTACGCAGTTTCCAATATTGAAAACTCTTCTGCTTTTTCTAAGGTTATTTACCTTATCCTGCAGGAGTTTAATGAGCATAAGCAGGATTATAAAACTTTTGCGCAGAATATTTATCAGGCAAAACTGCTTGCATCTGATATACACCAGACCCAGCTGGAATTGTTCTGCGATCTTTTGATTGCATACAGCTACGCCAATATCGGAATTAAGCAGAAAGCAGAAGCCATATACAGTGATATTCTTGAAAAAGCAGAGAATTCAGCAATATTTAATATTCTTGCTCTTGCAAAATATTTCATAGCAAAACTAAAAATATCAAATAACGAGATAGAGGAAGCATTGTTAATAATAAATGATACACTCGCCTTGCTTCAAAAATACGCCAACCAGTCAAAAATTATCTATGTAATGTTTGAAAAACTTTTTGTCGATATTGTCAAAGATTATGACATATCAGCGGTAAATATTGAATCAGAAGAGCAAAAACTAGCTCTTGCAGTTTCTGACGGCAAATTCAGCCGTTTAATCCAAAACACATAAAAAAGGAATCCGCGGTTTTTTCCGCAAATTCCTTCTTTTCAAAACTTTGGTTATTTATTACTTACCGCCGGATTTCTTTTTTTCTTCTTCAGCCTTAGCTTTAGCTTCTACATCAGCTTCTGCTAATTCAGCGCCTTTTACGCCAGCTACAGCACCGATAACAGCACCTACCGGACCGCCTATAATAAGTCCGCCCAGCATAGCGCCTATAGCACCCAGCCCGATTTTTATTCCGCTTTGAAAGTTAACATTTTGCGGCTGCGGATTGGTAACAGTAGTTTCCGCTCCCTCATGGCGCAACTGCCTGTTTCTTGCAGTATATAAACCGCTGTTTGCATTGATTGCACTAATTCTCATACTTAATCTCCTATATAATATAACACATACGTAATTATATGCTAAAACAAGTTATATGTAAATATATATGTTATTATATAGGGTATTTGACTGAGTTTTTTATTTCCCGTGTTTTTCGCAAAGTGTCGGAATACCGATTAATGCTACATAAAATATGCATCCAAACAATACAAGATTTAAAATTTCCATACTAACTAATTCTCCTTTCTAATTTTTTAATTCCACATTTTTAGAAATTTATAACGCTTTTTGAAAAAAAATTTACAAAAGTTCATAAATTTTTGTTTACTTTGATATTAGTTTGAGTGTAAAATTATATAAGGAGGCTTTATAAGATTGAGTAAAGGCTACGAAAACTTTAATAATATGGAAACTTCCTTCAGAAAATCCACACTAATCCAAGAGCGCATAGGACTTGTTTCCAGCCATATGTACAAGCAGTTTTTAGATTATCAGCACGCTACTTTGAATACAACAGAAATTTTTGCCGAAATGATAGAAAACCTTAAAGCGATTGCCGATTCTTTGAAACAGTCTTTTTCTGCCCGTGGTGTTACTACAGAAAATATATATGTGGATTATGACAAGGACAAAACAGTTGTTATTATTAATATTCTATGGCATACAATAAGCCTTACTACTCGCTGTAACTATGAACCGCAGGCATTGTTCAGAGAAAGCGCCCCTCCGATGTTTTCCGGAAGAATTATGGCAATTAACGGCAATTATAATGAATTGATGGAGGGTATAAACTCAAGGAGCGATATGATGCAGGTTCTGCTTGATAAAGAAGTCGCATCCCTTTATGTTCCTGCGGATAAAACGCAGAATTCTATCTTCAAAATCCGCCATCTTGTAAATCGAGAATTTTTCTTGAATTCTTCTGATGCTTCCAGAGAATTTGTGCTTAAGGTTGTCGAAACCATCTGCGGGGGCGGTCTATACCACGAAGAAGGCTCCAGAAAAAGTTTTAATATTTAACTTTACATTTGTTTAAACTCCTTGATTAGTTTCCTTGTTTGTGTTTATTTAGTATATGAACGGGCTGTATCCTCTTTTAACAAGTCAGTTCAAATAAGGATTAGCGGCTAAATCCTTAGCAGTGTGGAGTAATGAAATTGCTCCGGATATTGTAATTAAAAGAAGGAATTAGAAATGTTAAAAATCAGATTAAAAAGAATGGGCGCAAAAAAGAACCCGTCATACAGAGTTATAGTTATTAATTCAACTACAAAAAGAGAAGGCAGACCTATTGAAGAATTAGGCTACTACAATCCTAAGACAAAGGAAATGAAACTTAATAAAGAATCTGCACTTTCTTGGATTTCTAAAGGCGCTCAGCCGACTGATACGGTTAAATACTTGATATCTAACTGTAATGATGACGGCAGTCTAAACTATAAGAAAAAAGAAGTTGTTAAATTATCTAAAAAAGCTCAAGCTAAGAAGGCTGAAGAAGAAGCCAGAAAAGCAGAAGAAGCTGCAAAAGCGGCTGAAGAAGCAGCTCAAGCAGAATCTGCTCCGGCTGAAGAAGCTCCTGCTGAAGCTGAAGCATAGAAAATATATTGCTGAAAATATAAGAAAAGAAGGGCTGGTTTTAGTCCTTCTTTTTTATAATAGAATTTATTGTAAAGTTTTGCAAAGATTTTATATAAAAAAGACAATTTTTTAGTTTTAAATGTTTTTATATACGTGTATCATTTTGTAGAAGGAAGGTAAGTATGATTAATCCAATTAACTTTAGAGCAAGCGCAGGAAATGTAACTCTTGAAACTCCGAAACAGGAAGATGTTAAATCCGCACCTGTAACAGCACCGATTACGAACAGTGCTTCTTTTAAAGGTGCAGATGCAATCGCATCATATAATAAAGCAATGATGGGACTCGGTGAAGCGGAACCCGCTGCAGAAAAAGCTCCTGTTGCATTTAAAGGAGAAGAACAAGCTCCTGCTGAAACTGAAAAGAAAGAAGAAGTTAAGTAACAAATCTTTAAAAATTGTATTTTTGCAAAAAAGTTCCGGCACTTCATTACTGCCGGAACCTTTTGTACAAAATAACATAGTTAAACTTTTTGCGCTTTTACAAATTTAACAGCATCTTCCCGCGTGGTAATATCGCCGTTAAGCTGTGCTTCGTGCAGATTTTTTATGATTTTGCCGAGCATCGGCGACTGATTGATGTTTAGAAGATTCATAATTTCATTACCGTCAAGAAGCTTGGGGAGGGGCTTCAGTGTATCTTTTTTTTCAAGATAAAAGCTCAAGAGTTTTTCAAGCCCGTTTAGGTTATTGTTTATCATCTCTTCTGTCACATCAACCCCTCTTGCAGAGAGTCTGTCAGCCTTTGCAAGTACAATATTATCAATGACGTTATCTTCCATTTTTCTTATGTACCGCATAAGGACTTTGTCGTTTAAATCAGGCGCGGATATTACGCTTGAGGGGTAAATATGGTTTTTAATCATGCATGAGATGTATTCTATTTGTTTCTTCGAGAATTTCAAATCTTTAAGAAACGGAATAACCATTTTGGAGCCGGCATCATCGTGCTTAATAAATCGGTGCCGTGCATTGCAGTCTGCGCATTCCGGTTTATTATAAAGGCATTCGTACTTATCGCATTTTCCGTTTTCTAATGTCCAGGTCGAAAATTTCCCGATATCATGCAAAAAACCTGCAAGCTTCAAATGGTTTAATCTGGGGAAACCTCCAAAATCAACAGAGTCAAGATGCGTCTTTACTGCATCATTTGAATTTTCATAAATTATTTCTATCTGCCTTACGGTTTCAACTGTGTGATGAAACAAATCAAGATGATGGTGGGCGTTTGGCGGAACTTTTTTCATATCAATTATGCAGGGAAAGATTTTTTCCAAAAGTCCTGCTTCATCCATTTTTAATAGGGCTTCATCTGCATATTTACCGCCGAAAAGCTTCATAATCTCATAGTTTATTCTTTCTTTTGCAGGCTTAAGAGCAAGGGGCAGGTATTTTTTTAAAGAAGCTTCCAGCTCTTTTGTCATCTGAAAACCCGTGAGCGCATAAAACCTGTAAGCTCTTAAAATTCTGAGCGGATCATCTTCAAAATTTTCTTCTTTTATGTGGCGCAAAACGCCGTTTTTCAAATCCTCAAGCCCGCCGGTTACGTCAATAAGCTTATCATTCTTTAAATCATATGCGATTGCATTTATTGTAAAATCGCGTCTTTTGAGATCTTCTTCAATACTTTCGCCTTGGAGTTCGGATATATCAAGATAATTTATTTTATCCTTTAAAACTACGCGGTAAATTTTATTTTCGCTATCCAGTGTAATAAATACCGCATCCAGCCTTTCCGCCGTTTTTTTTGCAAAATCTTCCGCGTCTTTTATCGTTATATCCCTGTCAGCGACATTCTTCCCCATAAAAAAATCTCTGACTGAACCGCCGACAAGCCAGCCTTCATTAATATCTTTAAGAATAAAATCATCCTTGATATTCATAAATTATATCTCCTAAAGCGGTAATAACAGCGGTATCTGCTTTTAGAATCAAATCGCCGAGGCTTATCAAGGGTAAATTTTTTTCCCTGAAATAATCAAATTCTCTCGGGGAAAATCCGCCTTCCGGTCCGATTATAACCAGAACTTTTTCAGCTTTTTTGATAGGATTTTCTTTTAGGTATTGCTTTAAACTCTTTTCAGTAGAGCGTTCTGCAAAAACTATAATCTTATCGAAATCATTTTTAAGAACTTCGTCAAAAGTCTGCGGTTCGTAACATTCCGGAATTTTAGCTCTTTCGCACTGCTTAGAAGCTTCATACATAACCTTCTGCCACTTTTCCCGTTTGTTAACTTTCAACGCGCAATTGTCAGTGAATACCGGAAAAACAGCCCTAACGCCAAGCTCTGTAGCTTTTTCCATTATGGTAAGCTGTGAATCGCTCCTCAAAGGACTCTGTGCCAAAAACAAATCAAAATCCAAATCCCTTTTAGACGGATAGGATTTTTCTATCCTGCATACAATTTCTTTTGAATTAATCTCAACAATAACTGTTTCATACTGAATCTGCTTATCATCAATAAGCAGAAGTTTTTCTCCCGTCCTTGCCCTCAAAGAGCGCGCAATGTGGCGGTAATTCTCAGTATCTTTTATTGTAATCAGAGGCGGAGCTATTGTGTTAGGGGTATCATCTCCATTTACCCCTTTATTTACCCCTGCCCCTCCTATAAAGAAGTGCGGCATGATGTTTCCTTATAATCTGTTTTGAATTTCTTAATAAGCGTCGTAAGCATTATTGTACATAAAATTATAGCAGATACTCCTAAACTATACCAGAAGCCAAGGAGATTCAGTTTATAATGCAGGGCAAGAACGCACCCCAGAGGTATTGATACAAACCAGTACGCAATAAGGTTTGATATCATTACAATGCTTGTCTGTTTTATACCTTTAAAAATTCCGGCGAGCGAAACCTGCAGTCCGTCAAAAATCTGGAAGAAACATAATACATAAGCTACCGGAATACAAACTTTTATTAATTCCGCATCGTTTGTAAATAACCTTACAAGAAATTCCGGAATAAGCCCTACGACTATAGCAGAGCAGGTCATAAATGCGACACAAAGAGCAATACCCGTATAAGCATATGTTTTAAGAGATTTGTAATACCTTGCGCCGTTTGCAAATCCGACCTTTACGGCTGTCGCATTAGAAATTGCAAGCGGAACCATAAAAGATACGCTTGTTAATGTGCAGACAATGTTTTGCGCAGCGGCGTAAATTCCTCCTACACGCCCCATTATAACAGTTATTGCATTAAACCCGATAAATTCTATCATAACTGCAAGCGAAGCCGGAGTGCCGACTTTTATTAAATCTTTGTAATAATTTTTATCTTTATGATGCTTGATGTTTACTTTCTTAAAACAATAGAAAAATAAAACTCCACCCATCAAATATCTGGTAATCAAACTTGCAATAGCTAAACCGCCTGCACTCATCTCCGGAATTGAGCCGAAACCGAAGCAGAAAATAATATTCAAAAACAGGTTCACAAAAATACAAATAACTGTAAGGATATTAGGAAACACAACAATTTCAAAAGCCTGCAAAAATTCTTTTGTAGATGTATGCAAATATGCACCGAATGTAGAAAAAGCCGTAATCCAAAAATAATCCTTAATCATAGGAACAAGTTTTGACTCAAAGCCCAGTTTATCAATAAACGGTATGCAGGCAATAATCAAAATAGAAATTAAAACCGACAAAATCGCCGCAAACTTCAATGAGGGATAAAAATATTTTTCTGCCTCTTTTCCGGCACCTCTATAATTAGAAAGTATTGCAGAAATACTTCCTAAAATACCGTTTCCAAATATCATAATACAGTTAATTATTGCAGTAGCAAGGCTTACGGCTGCAAGCGTATCAGTCGAATGCCTGCCGGCTACAATAACATCTCCGACGCCAATCAAAATAAATCCCAGATTGCCTAAAATTATGGGACCCGCAATATTGGTAATATCTTTAATATAAAAACTTCTGACTAGCATAAAAACATTCTACAATAAGGGGGAAATGTAGTAAATAACTATTGTTTTCTTGCAATGGTCTAGTTCTGCTCTAACTGCTGGAACATTTTATATAAGAGAAGCTCTATTTCCTCAAGATTATTTCTTAAATCTTCTTGGTTCCTTAAGTTTTAATAATTCTGTCAAGACGTCGTTTTGATGTCAATATGAAATCTTGATAATTTCGAAGGGAATTTATAAAATAAAAAAAGGAAGAATTTTATGAGTGAACAAAAAAAGGGTGAAAAAGTATTTACTTTGAGAATTAAGCAGGAGCTTTTCAATCTCGTAAAAAAAGATGCTGAGCTTAATAAACGCTCGATTACTAAACATATCGAATATTTATTGGAAAAAAGCTTGAAACCATAGGTAAGCTATAGATATTCCTGCTCATAAAATCTAATTAACTAAATACGAGGAAACTACGGTGGAAATCCGTGACTGTACCGCAACCGTTAAAGCCGGGATACTCAAGCTTTCATTCCCTCCCTTTATAGGGGGAGGGCTAGGGTGGGGGCTGGTTATAAGCAAGACTGCGAGTTACGGTATTGCTTAAGACTTTCTTCTGATGCGGTACAAATACAGCAAAGGAAGGTTTTTTTATTGGCTGGTACAGCACCAAATGTTAATAGTGTAAAAAGCGGGCTTTGTCCTCACGGAATGTCCCCCGGCGCCTGTCCTATCTGTTCCGGCATGGGAGGAGGAGGCGGAGGAAGAAGAACAGGAGAACGTCCGCAAAAAGCCGGTGAATGGAGTTATCATCATTGTGCAATGGTCGGCGCAATGATGAAAGCACACGCTCAGAGAATAGAAAACCACGAAAGAAGTTTACAGCTCCATACAGAAGCCGTTTTAAAATTTGAACAAAACCTTGAGAAAATGGCTCAAAAAATGGCTGAATTTGCAAATAAACTCTCAAATAACTTTATTTTAAAGCCTGTTGCATATATAATATCAAATATCACAGTTCCGATTCTAAACGGATTAAAAACTCTGATAAGTAATATCCCTAATATTGCAGAAAAACTATCGCAGATAAAACAAAAGCTTGTTGATATTCAAGACAAATTAAACGCTTTGTTCGGCGAAGCCAAGGCTTTTGTTGAAAAAAAAGTTTCAGAATTGATAAATTCCGTAAAATCAAGCTTTGAAGGATTATTTAAGATTTTTAAGAAAGATAATGCAAGGGATGATGATACAAAAGTCGACGATGATAAAAAAATTTTTAATTTAAAGAAATTTATTCAAAAGATTAGGGAAAAGAAAAGGGATGATTCCGAAGATAAATCAAGATCTTGAGTCTTCAAGACATCAAAAAAATATGACAAATACGCAAAAGCGCAATGATACTTATGTAAAAGAAGGTGTTATTGTAAATTCGTATATCAAGGATCCTCTGCTCTCTCTTGATGAGACCTGCGATACGCTTGTTATTTCAAATACAAAAATAGATTTGCCGTCCAAGGTTTTCGAAAAAGAGGAAAAAAATACAAATCCTCTAATTCCGCTTTGTATTGCAACAGTAGGCGTAATGGGCTTGCTCGGGGGATTCACGGCAATGATGAAAAAGTTTTCAAAAGGCAGGCTTGAAAGCACAAAAGAATATCTTCTCCCAGGAATAACCAGAAACCACTGTATAAATAACGAAATTCACCAGAGTATTTTCAGTATGATACAATCCCCTAGCAGAAAAACAATTCTTGCCTCATTAGGAGTTATAACGCTCGGTTCAATGGCGTTTATGGGAAAGATTTTTATTGACGGCTTTAGGGATGTTTGGGTCAAAAAACAGGAAGCTGATATTCAAAAAAACTTGCAGGAAAATCTTATTGCCGTAGAAACCCAGTCATTTTCAGGAAAAATCCAAATTATACGAAGCATGCTCTCTTCTAAAGCCCGAATGTTTTCTCAAGAGCTTGCTTTTAAGGGAAAAGAGCAAAAACCAGATAAAAAACATTACGATTTGATGCTTTTAACAGGCGGGGCAACTCTTCTTTCAATACTGGCGCTCGGTTATTATTCCGCAAGAAACATCAGAAAAAGCGACGAATTTATAACTAAAGGCATAAAAAACACTAAAAAAGGGCTGGATAATATTATAGATGAGTTTAACCAAGGGAAGCCTATCGGTAGTATTGAGGGGCATAACGGAGAAATTCTTTCCGGAAAAGAAGCCTATAAATACCTTATAGAAAATCTTCTGGAATCAATCTATGCAAGACCGGAAGAGGTTGAGAAAACCGTAAACAAATTAAATATGCCAGAGGGTGAAAAACGGGAATTTATAAACTACCTGAAAGATGCAATGAATCAGGCAACGGAAAAAGTTAATCCGATGATGGGAGGTTCCGGCAGAAATAAAATAACATATTTTTCTCATGTAAATGATTATTTATCCTTCTTTTACGATTGGCTGATGAACCCGAAAAATCCGCAGTTCAAAAATTTGTTTTTAGGAATAGCAGGAGTATCCGCGCTGGCATATGGCGGAAAGACTGCAGCAGAGGCGGTTAAAGATGTACAGGTAAAGAAATATAATGCGGAAATCGAACTAAATCTGCAGAAACGTCTGGTTTCAACAGAGCTAAGGAATTTTAAAGCAAAAAAAGAATCTGCAATAGAGCCGTTGTGCGAAGAGTTTATGAAGCAGAAAGCAGAAGGCAAATCTCAAAAAGAATTAAAAATAATGGCAGATAATATTCTATTTGAGATAAAGAATGGTCCGCCATTTGTTTACTCATAGGGGTAAATGAGGGGGTAAATGCATGGGTAAATGCATAGGTAAATGAATGTGCAAATGAATGTATAAATGAATGGGTAAATATATTAGGGTAAATGTATCCTGATTGGGGATTGCACATCCAAGTTTGTCTTCAAGTGTAAATGTATTTATTTTGCCAATTTAGGAATTACACATTCCGGCTAGGCGTCATGCAGATACTCACAATAGCCGAAGAATTTCTAAATTTTCGCTTCACCCCTCACACCTCACGCTTCACAAAATATACCCCAAAACAAAAAGCCGCAATCTGTTGCGGCATTAACTCTCGTTAGATAAAGGAGTGGAGGAGAAAATAAAGAAAAGAGATTATACTTTATATATTCCACAGTATATAAATTTATAACACAAAGTATATAAATTGTTACAAAACTTCATATTTTAACTTTTATTTGTTTGTAGTATAATCTATTTGCTCATAGAGGAGGATTGCGAATGGTTAATGTAGCAGTATGCGGAGCAAACGGAAAAATGGGGCAGGAAGTTATTAAGGCTGTTAACGGCGCAGATGACATGACCCTCGTCGCAAAAATTGATATTAAAGACGGAGAATTTGCAACCATAAAGGATGCGAAAAATTCTGTTAAAATTGATGTTTTGATAGATTTTACCCAGCCTAAATCAATATATGAAAATGCTTTATACTGCTTGAATAACGATATTAATATTGTAATCGGAACGACAGGACTTAATGATGAGCAGATAGAAGAACTAAAGAAGCTTGCAGAGGAGAAAAAGCTCGGGTGCTTGATTGCTCCTAACTTTTCAACCGGTGCGGTTTTGATGATGATGTTTGCAAAAATGGCATCTAAATATTTTAAAAATGCGGAAATTCTTGAACTTCACCACAATCAGAAAAAGGATGCTCCTTCCGGTACATCAATAAAAACGGCTTTAATGATGGCTGAAAATAATCCGGATTTTACGTATGGTAATTGTCCGGAAACTGAAACGATACAAGGTGCCAGAGGTGCAGAATCTTATAATAATATTCATATACATTCAGTAAGAATGCCAGGTTATATTGCCTCACAAGAGGTCATGTTCGGCGCAAACGGACAAATTTTAACAATAAGGCATGACTCAATGAACAGAGAATGCTATATGGACGGCGTATTAAGAGCTGTAAGATATGTATACGATAATCATAAATTTATATACGGTTTAGAAAATATACTGCAGGGAGATTAAATGAGAAAACCAAGAATAGCAATTCTCGGTGCAACCGGTGTTGTTGGAAGAGAAATTACCAAGATTACGGAAGAATTAAATATTGAGTATGAAAGCATTAAGTTTCTATCCAGTGCAAGAAGCGCCGGTTCGAAAATAGTTTTTAAAGGGAAAGAGTATACTGTAGAAGAAGCACAGCCGGATTCTTTTAACGATGTGGATATTGTTATGGCGTCTGCGGGCGGCTCAACCAGTCAGAAATTTGCTCCGGAAATAGTAAAGCGCGGAGGACTTATCATAGATAATTCTTCTGCTTTTAGAATGGATAAAGATGTTCCGCTGGTAATTGCAGGGGTAAACGATGAGGATTTAAGGCTGCATAAAGGCATTATTGCTAACCCGAATTGTTCAACATCCCAGCTTATGCTTGTACTAGAACCGTTGAAGAAATTCGGGATAAAAAGACTTATTGTATCAACTTATCAAGCTGTTTCCGGTGCCGGTCTTGCAGCTATTAATGAACTAAGAGATGATACAATTGCAAATCTTGAAGGAAAAACTTTTGAAAATAAATGTTTTAAAAAGCCTATTTCTTTTAATGTAATTCCGCAGATTGATGTATTCTGCGAGAACGGGTATACAAAGGAAGAAATGAAAGTTGTGAACGAAACCAGAAAAATTCTTCACCTCGATGAAAATACATTGATTTCCTGTACAGCTGCCAGAGTTCCGGTATTTAACGGACACAGTGAGGCTGTAGATATCGAATTTGAACAAGAAATAACACCGGATGAAGTAAGAGAGATTTTAAAATCCTCATTCGGAGTGGAAGTAATTGATAATCCTGCCGATTATGAATATCCGACAACAAGAGATGCAAGCGGTGTAGACCCTGTATTTGCCGGTCGTATCAGAAAGAATCTGGCATTTAAAAACGGAATATCATTATGGTGCGTTGCTGATAATCTTAGAATCGGCGCCGCGTTAAATACGGTAAGAATTTGTAAGAGAGTAATAGAGATGGGGCTTTACTAATGAAAACACCAAAAATATCAAACATTTCAATTAAACCTACAGAGAGAAAAATTAAAAAGGCTAAACATTACGCTGAAACAACAGGTGTTCTGCCAAAGGAAATGCCGATAGAAAAAAAGGTATATTTGGAAACAAATGCAGATACCTTTGAACGTATTAAAGATAAAATACAAATCGCAATAGACAATTTGAAAGGGCAGAAATAGCTTGGGTAAATTAGTTTCTCAAAAAGAAATAATAGATATTGTTAAATCCGGACAGGCACAGGGCAAAACATATTCTGCTACAAACGGTTGTTTTGATATTTTGCATGTAGGGCATGTAAGGTATCTTCAGAAAACAAAATCGTTAGCGGATTATTCTATTGTCATGCTTAACTCTGATAAGTCTGTAAAGATGATAAAAGGCGAAGGCAGACCTATTAATAATGAGCAGGACAGGGCTGAAATATTAAATGCTTTGAGTTGTGTTGATTATGTGGTATTATTTGAAGAGAAGTCGCCGGCGGGTTTGCTGGAGGCAATAAAACCGGATATTTACACAAAAGGCGCTGATTATACGCTGGAAACGCTTCCGGAACGAGATATCGTATTAAAAAATAATATAAAAGTAGAATTTATAGACTTTGTAAAAGGTAAATCTACAACTAATGTAATCAATAAGTGTTTAGATAAATAAAAGGAGTGTATTATGAAAACTTTCACATTGGAACAGATTGCTCAGATTACAGGCGGTATGCTTTCAAAGGCAAAAGACGTAGCAATAACCAGAATTGCACCGCCCTTGCTTGCAGATGAAAACACATTGGCTCTTGCGCTAGGTGAAGATGAGATTGCAAATCTTTCTTCTACAAAAGCTCAAGCTGCGCTCGTTCCTCTTGGAGTTAATATAGATGGTTTTTCTACCATAGAAGTTGAAAGACCGCGTCTTGCAATGATGAAATTAATAAGCATGTTCTATGAAGAACCGCATGTAAATTCCGGAATTCATCCGACTGCAACAGTTCATCCTTCCGCAAAACTCGGCCAGAATGTTTCTCTGGGACCAAATGTAGTAGTTGGTGAAAATGCTCAAATCGGTGATAATACAAAGATTTTGGCGAACTGCTATATCGGAAACGGTGCAATTATTGGTAATAAATGCTTTTTCCATCCGGCAGTATGCATAGGCGACAGAGTTAAAGTAGGCAATGATGTTATACTCCATCACGGCGTATCTCTCGGCGCTGACGGTTTCAGCTTTGTTACAGAAAATCCTAATAACATTGAACAGGCAAGAAAAGATGGCGAAATTAAAGAAAATAACATAGAACAGGTTATCTTTAAAATTCCTTCTATCGGTTCTGTAGAAATTGGCAACAACGTTGAAATCGGAGCAAATACAGCAATCGACAGAGGCACAATTGAAAATACCGTAGTCGGCGATAATACAAAAATAGATGACTTGGTTATGATTGGTCATAACTGCCGTATAGGAAAAGGATGTATGATTGTTTCTCAAGTCGGTATCGCAGGAAGCTGTGTAATCGGAGATAGAGTCGTAATCGCAGGTCAGGCTGGTCTTGCAGATCATATTAGCATCGGTGATGATACTATTATCGCGGCTCAAGCCGGTGTAACTAAAAGCTTCCCTGCTAAATCAATCGTCGTTGGCGCTCCGGCTGTTCCGAGAAAAGAATTTATTAAACAATTAAAGATAATTAAAGACGCAGGTGATTTGATTGCTAAATTCAAAAAATATGAACCGCTTTTACGCTCATTCGAAGATGGGGTAAATGAAGGGGTAAATGAAGGGGTAAACGAAGGGGCAAAGGTTTAAAAAGGAGCCGAAGCTTAAAGGACAGATATGGGTACAATTAAGACAGAGATAAAAACATCAGGCAAAGGGCTGATGAAAAATAAAAATTGCGAGGTTGTAATAAAACCATCGCGCGGAAGCGGTATTCGTATTTTTTCAAAAGGTGCTGATACTCCTTTCAATGTCTGTATTGAAAATTTGTACTCAACTGACCACTGCGTTACTCTTTGCAGTAAAGAACACAGAACCCTTCTGGGCGACTATAAATATAAGGTTATGCTTTGCGAACATTTTATAGCTGCATGCGCAATCTGCGGAATAGATTCTATAGATGTCTATCTTTCAGAAGTTGAAATGCCTATTTTTGACGGCAGTGCAAAAGTATGGGTCGAACTTTTTAAGCAGGCCGGCATAGAAGGTGTAAACAAGGATTTGTATACTCTAAGCGAACCTGTATATTATCTTAACGGCAAAACAAGTCTTGTGATTTTGCCTGATAAGGAGCTTAGAATAACCTATGCAGTTAATTATGACCATCCGGATTTAAAAGAAAGATGGGTTACAATGGATAATAACAATCTGCAGGAAATTATAGAAGCAAGAACATTTGGATTTTATAAAGATTTGAAAAAGTTCCAGATGCTTGGTTTTGCAAAAGGCGTAACCATTGATAATACTGTGGGGCTTAAAGATGAAGGCTATACAACAGAACTGCGTACAAAAGACGAGCCTATTAAGCATAAAATATTAGATTTGTTCGGCGACCTATACCTTACAGGAGTTTCTCCGCTGAATATGAGGGCGCAGATTCTTGTAAAAGAAGCCGGCCATGCGGTACATACAAAAGTTGCACAAATTCTTAAAAATAAATTAGTAAAAATATAAGGAGAGATTTATGACAGAAGAAAAGAAAGATGAAATTTTAACATTTGATACAATGCAGATTATGGAAATGATTCCGCATAGATATCCGTTTTTGCTGGTAGACAGAATTACAGAATGTGTGCCCGGCAAATATGCAAAGGGATATAAGAATTTAACAATGAATGAAGAATTTTTCCAGGGACATTTCCCGGGCAATCCTGTAATGCCGGGCGTTTTACAGCTTGAAGCTCTTGCACAGTGCTCAGCACCTGTCTTGATGGCTCTTCCGGAATACAAAGGAAAACTTACTTTATACGCAGGTGTTGATAATGTAAGATTTAAAAATATCGTAAGACCGGGCGACAGATTTGATATGGTTATAGAACTTATTAAAGCAAAGGGGCCTATCTGCAAAAGCCATGGTACAGGATATGTAGACGGCAAAGTCTGCATAGAAGCTGATATGACTGTAGCTTTAAAATAGTCTGTTAAAGATAATAAAAAAAGGAACCATCTGGTTCCTTTTTTTATTTATTAATTAGCCCCGATACGTTCGAGCATTACAATCGCATGTGCCTCTATTGCAAGTTTTTCCCCGACAGCATCGAGCTGTTCTTTTGTTTTAGCTTTTATAGATATATCCATTTTATCAAGCCCCAAAAGCGGAGCCAGCACAGATTTCATCTGCGGAATATAAGGCATCATTTTAGGTTCCTGCGCAATAATATTTGTATCAATATTATTAATCCAATACCCCTGCGCTTGGACTTTATCATAAACTTTTTTTAATAGGACAAGACTGTCTGCATTTTTAAAACGATCATCTGTATCCGGAAACAGTGTTCCTATATCATCCATAGCTAATGCTCCCAGCAGTGCATCAATAATCGCATGCACAAGAACATCCGCATCAGAATGCCCCAAAAGCCCTTTCTCATACGGAATTTTAACTCCGCCGACAACAAGCTCTCTGTCTTCAGCAAGCTTATGTATGTCATAACCTAAACCTATTCGGAAATTTTGCTCAACCATTTTAAAAGTCCTTCAAACAATAATAACATCCTGTATATATATTATATACCACATTTATAGCATTTCCTAACGCCACGCGTAATATATCTTAACATAGTTTTTATATATTATCAAACTCTTCCTCAGTCAGCCACTCCACCAGAGGTTTATCCTCGCCGAAAAAAATATCGAACTCTTTCTCGATTTTAGAGCTTCTTAGAAATTTTCTGTCAATGTTGTAAGCCAGAGGTTCATACCCTTCAAAATTATCAATTATGATTTTCTTAGACTCTTTATCATAAACATTGGAATAATTTAGATTTAAATTAACACAAAATGGTATTCTTTTTTTGTCTTTGCTGTCGTATGATATAAGCCCGAAAGTCCTGCATATTATAGCCCTTGCCGGATAAATAGTACACTGATTATCAACAAGAAAAGGACATTCATACATTTTTTCCCGATGCTTCTTCAAAAGTACGGAAATATTTTCATTTACTCTGTCTTTGATACTGTCTTCTAATTCGTTGTAATAAAACATCATATTGATATATTCCAGTTCAGAAACGGGATATTCACCTTCTTTACAGCAGTAGGCGCATCCTTTATGACATTTTATAAAAGGACGCTGCGCCTCAAACATTTTAGCAAGTTTTTTATCCAGAAAGCTTAGAAATTCTCTATATCGTGTTATCACGTCTTGCTTTACTCCTTTTGGCTTTTATTTCTTCGCATCTTTCCAGTCTGCCATAAAGCTGTGAATTAATTTCACCGCCGATAAGTATCAAAATAGAAGTATAGTAAAGCCACATCATCATAACGGCAAATCCAGCAATTGTTCCGTAAACAAAGTTGTACGTGTGCAGGTTATTAATATAAACAGAGAAAAGCCAGGAGCCTAATAACCAGGATATACAGAAGAAGATAGAACCGGGGAAAGCACTGTGCCTGCGCAGTTTCTCATTCCCGCTTAAATCAGGAAGAATATAGTAGCTTAAGTATGCCATTATAAACAAAGTCAGAAAGGCTATCGGCCACCGGATAAACAGCATTATGTCCGCCAGATGCTGGGTCATTCCGAGATATTCTACCAGAAATTTCATAATAACTTTACCGAAAACAATTAATGTAATACTTAAAAATAATACCAGAGTACTAACAAAAACCATAATTAAAGCTAATAGTCTTGAATATAAGAAATTTCTGGTTTCTTTAACTTTATACGCCCTATTTAAACCTTTTGCAACAATTGCAACAGTATTCGTCGAAAGAAAAAGAGTTATGCAAAAGCCCAACACTGCAACTAATCCGCCTTTTTTAAAGAAAAATACCTCATTAAGAACCGTATTAACAACATTTAAAACATCTTGAGGCATAATACTCTGCATAAAAACAAATATTGGCTGCATAAAGTTCTGTTTTCCCATATAACCGAATAATGCAGTAAGAAAAAGAATAAAAGGGCAGATGCCTATACAGAGCATAAAGCCCATCTCTGATGCCATACCAAAATAATCATGTTCTATTACGGAATTTATAATATTCCTTAATGTTCTAAATTTATATTTCACAGTGATATTTCTCTCAAAACCTTGTTAACAGCATCCTCTATATCAGTTTTAATTGTACATCCTGCGGCAAAGGTATGTCCGCCCCCGCCGAATTTGGAACACAACTCTGCTACATCAAACTTTTTACTTCTCATAGAAAATTTTGTTAACTTTTTATCTACTTCCTTTGCGACAAAAGAAACTTCAGTTGTATCAATTGCTCTCAGTGTCTCAGCGATTCCGTCAGTATAATCATCGCCGGCTGAAAATTTTTCTAAATCTTTTTTATAAACTTTTGTGTATGCAATTTTATTATCTTCAAGGAAAATGGCTTTATTTACACAGTAGTTTTGGAATAAAACAAAATTTTTAGTTTTTGTTTCATAGCATTTTTTGTATATAAGATTTGGATTCGCGCCTGCATCAATTAAGTCCGCAGCAGCTCTAAGCGTCTTAGCGGAGGTATTTTCAAAGCGAAAGTTGCCTGTATCTGTCATAATCGCTGTATACAAACATATTGCAGCATCTTTGTCAATTTTCCAATCGTGTTTTTTAAAGTAATCAAACAAAACTTCTCCACAGGAGCTTGCATTGGGATTAATAATCTGATAATCTCCAAATTTTGGGTTTGTTTTGTGATGATCTATATTTATAGAGCATTTTGCCTTATCAAAAAATATTTTTGAATCCAAAATTCTTTCAATTGATGCAACATCAAGCGTTATAGCTAAATCATATACAAGAGATTTGTCAAAGTATCTTTGAGCCAAATTTATATTTGGCAGGAATTTGTAATTATAGGGAATATTTGATACTACATTCATATCCGGGCGGATTTTAAATCTGTTATAAATCATGCTGTATAAAGCACACATAGAACCGAGCGTATCACCGTCCGGATTCATGTGAGATAAAAGCAGTATCTTTCTTGACGATTTTATGATATCATCTAAATTACAATTCATAAATTTATATTATCATAAAAAAATGAAGAAAGTATTATATACAGATTTTGAAGGGGTAGATAACATCATAAATTCTATGATGGATAATCCTCAGCTTAAAAAGGCAATTACGAGGACAAATTTGTATAATTTCTGGGATAAAATTATCCCCTCAAAATTCAAGAACCGTTCCAAGCCCTATTCGATGCAGTACGGCGGTGTGATGGTTATTGCCTGCGAAAATCATATTGTAGCTCAAGAATTATCTCTCTATAAAGTAATATTGCTTAAAAAATTTGAGCCGTATTTAAAGAGTTTAAAAATGCATGTAAAAGATATGAAATTTGATCCTAAAAAATGGGAAGCTTAGAAATATCTGCAAAGTTTACTGCTCAATCCAGCTTCGAATTCTTTCGCCGGCTTCAGCTTCGTCAACACCGTCAAATTCGCGTTTAAGTTCTCTTAAAGCTTCTCTGATTTCAGCACCGGAAGTAGGTATTGCTGCAGGACGGTTCTGCTGTTCTAAGAGTCCCTGTTGCAGCTGTGATTGTTTTTGTATTAAATCTGCTGCATTTACGCTTAAATCTTTAATTTGTTTTTCCTGCGCTTCATTCATTTCTCTTAAACGCATTAATTCTTCTTCTTGAGCAGCTTTTGCAGCATTAATCTTTTGTGTTAAAGCTTTGTGTCCAAAGAACAAACCAAATGCCAGAAGAGCTATTGCAAGCCACCATGGATTTCCGTGTTCTGCTTTGATAGGAGCTTTAACATTCTTGTCGCCTGCCATAAACGGATCAAGGGAATCAGCAAATGCTATTGTTACATTTTCCGGATCAGCTTTCGGGCTTGCTGCATGCGCAACAAGTTCTTTTAATTCCTCTAATGTCAATTCTACAGGAAGCGCATCTTTTTCAAGAGTTACAGCAATTGAAATTTCTTCAAGAACTCCTGGTGACATATATTCATTGGTTTGGACTTTTGTAACACCGTATTGGGTTTCTCTTGCAGTTCTTGAATAGCTTCTGTTTTGTGTAGAATCTGAGCTTCCTGCTGGCAGACCATTTGGAAGATATACACTTACTGCATTAGTATTTTTATTAACATCCTGCGTTTGATCCCCCAAACCTTCAGAGAAAGTTTGTTCATTAACAGAAGCTTTTTTATTCGGATCATACTCAATTGTAAATCTTTCAACCGGCGCTTGTTTTAAGAATGTACTTACTGTTGCAACATATTTGCCCTGCCCGATTAATCTGTTTAACTGCGCCTGAACTTTTTCCTGCATATATTTATCATTTTCCTGCAGGCGGGCAAGCATTTCTGACTGTGCATCAATTAAGCTGTTATATACATGACCGTTAGTGTCTGTAATAGATATATTTTCGGATGTAAGACCGGATACGCTTCCTAAAAGCAGATTTGAAACAGCCTTAATCGTACTCATATTTAACGTTTCACCAACAGCAACCTGTAATTGTACTGTTGCTGTTACAGGTTTTTGCATTGAAGTAAACATCGTTTGTTCCGGAATAGAAATGAATACTGATGCATTTTCAATACCGTCAATTCTTCTGATAAGACGGGCTAATTCACCGTTCATTGCCCTAACTAAACGAATTCTTTTATCTTCTTTTGTTGATGTAAAATCGCCTTTGTCAAAAATTTCTAACCCTACATTCTGGTCATACAATCCGCTTTCTACAATAACCATAATCGCACGGTCGCGCTGTTCTGTTGTACATTTTCTCATTCCAGGGGTGCAGTCGCCTTTTTTGAGCCTTAAAACAGACTTTGTACCATCTACTGCACGGGCAGCAACTATATTATTTCTTGCAAGAAGCGCTTGTATTTCCAAAGCTTTTCCGAGATTATCAGTTGTTAGTAAATCAACATCTTCTTTCAGCGGTTCATTGCTAACGTCAATCTGTTGATTTTTTGACTTACTTGTAGCGGCAATTGTTCCGCAGATTATAAAAATCACAAGCAAAAGAACTATGCCTCCGACGATTGAGGCTAAAAGCACTTTATTCTCCAGTAATTTTTTAAAATCCATATATCCTGCCCTACTTAAATATTATACACATATATATTAATTATGAGAAGCCTAAATCTGTATCTGCATAATTTTATCATACGCTTGTATGATTTTTCCTGTTGCAGTCGTTGCAACATTTACTGCAATTTCTGCTTTTGACATCGCTACCATAACATCGTGGATATCAACATTTTCGGAGCCCATCATTGCATCTTTCATCAAATTATCCGGAGCCTCCATTGTTGTATTCAAGTTTTCCACAAGTCCTGACATTACACTTTGAAAATCTGATACTGCCGGTTCTTCAACTCTGTTCATTCTTGCAGAAGGGATATTTCCCCAGCTGTCAAGCTTTGTATGCTGAATTCTTGCTTCCAGATCGTATCTGGGATAAAAACCGTTAAACATATATTTCACCTCTTTTATTAGTTTTATCGGCTTGTTTTGGGAATAATTTAAATATTTGGTTTAAAATACTCCATTTGCAGTATCGTTTTAATAATTATTAAAGAAATGTCAAGATTTGCCGTTCTATTATTTGTATTTACCCCCGGCTATTACAAGAGGATTTTATGAATTTACACGAAGAATGTTTATTGAAATATTTACTCAACCCTTTGAATTTACTGTATTCAACAGAGCTTTTGAAGCTTAATAATACATTAATTGAAACGCAGAAACTCAACGTAAAAAATGCAAAATTGAACCCTGGCAGTCAGTACAGCCGATTATAACGATTATAACAGAAAACATATATTCATTTTTTCTCCAGTTAGGAGCGAGGTGTTAATCCCGCATTCTATCCCTTTCTAAAAGCAGTTCCATCGAGTTTTTATAAAAGATATGTTGAGGGTAGATTTTTAGCTTTAATTAGGTTTTTAACATTTCTTTCTCTTTTTTGCGATTAAAAGAGAAAGAAACGTTAGCAAAGAAAGAGAAACGCGCACTGCTTTCTGCACCCTGACGGGTGTGGGACTAAATGGATGTAGCAGGCAAGCCTGCACTCTTACGCTCGCTATCGTTATGCTTGCGCATAACACGCTCGCGGGGCGCAGAAAGCGTTAGATGGGATGATTTTTATTTTTTAAATGCACACCCGCATTGCAAAATGCATTAAATATCAGCTCTATCCTCTCAACAGTTTATTGAAAAAAAAAACTAAATTCATTATACTTGAAAAGAAGGTAGTTTAGCGGAGAGATTTATTTTGAAAAATATTATAAAAACTAAATGGTTCATTTTCGGAACATATTTACTGCTGGTTCTGGCAACATTACTTATCGGCTATGTTCTTTTACAAAACAATAATACACTTAAAAACGTAATCGTTTCATTTTTTGAAGTGGCAGAAAACAGAACTTTCGACTACAGGCAGTCACTGCAGGTAATCCACAAGCGCCCGCTTCCCAACAAAGATATTGTTGTGCTTGCCGTAGATGATGCAAGCCTTGAATCTCTATGGGACAAATACGGCGAATGGCCAATGCCTAGAAATATCTACGCTGATATGATTAATTACCTTGAACAGCAAAAACCGCAGGCAATTATCTTCGATTTGATGTTCATTAAATCAATGAGGACAACAAAAGACGCAGATAAGTATCTTGCAGATACAATGAATAAATACTCTAATGTCTACACGGCAATGAATTTTGACAACCAGCCGACCGACGTAAGACTTCCTGCAGACCTTCCGGACAGAGTGGCTGTAAATATTGATAACAAATCTTCCGTTAATTTTGAAAATAAATATAAATTTACCAACTGCCGTACAATCCTCTCAGAACTCCTTAACGGCAGAGTAAATATCGGAATGACGAATGTTATGCGAAACAGCGACGGAATTATAAGAAATATTGCTCCTATTATGGTTTATAAAGACAAATATTATCCGTATTTAACTTTCAAAGCCGGCGCTGATTATATTGCCCAAAACCAGGAAACAAGCTTTACAATAGATAAAAATTCAAACTTATGTATATTAGACTCCAAAATTCCACTTACCAAAGACGGTGAAGCAATCTTAAACTGGTACGGTCCAAGCGGAACACATACGATTATCCCTATGTATAAAGTCATAAGAGCTATGGAAAATGGAGAAAAATTAGCAGATTTTGACTTTAGAGATAAAATTATTATCATAGGTACAACCGCTATGAGCCTGCACGATACAAAAAGCGTTCCGGTTCAGGAAGGAGTCTATCCGGGGGTAGAAGTTCACGCAACATTCTTTAATAATATGCTTGATAACAACTTTATTCATAAAACAGATGCTGTTATTAACATAATTATACTGACAGCAGTTATCGCTATCGTGGGCGGAATAGTTATGCTTTCGACCTCTACGATTTTCGCATTCCTATCCACTTCGCTGTTTGCAATAGCTTACTTATTTATTTCCTATTATATTATGGAGTTATATAACCTATGGATACCTGTTGTACTGCCGGTAATTGCAATAATGGCTGCATTTGCATTGTCGTTCCTTGCAAAATACTTAATGAAAGCAAAGGATTTCGAATATCAGTATAAACTAGCGACAATAGACGGCTTAACAGAATTGTACAACCACCGTTATTTCCAAGATACATTAAGAAAACAAATGGATATTGCAAGAAGATACAATCAGTCATTTTCTTTAATAATCATAGATATTGACTTCTTCAAAAAATTCAATGATACATACGGACACCAAGCCGGCGATGCTGTTTTAAGGCAGGTTGCCCAGACATTAAAGAAAAATTCCAGAACAACAGATTATGTCTGCAGATACGGCGGAGAGGAAATGAGCATAATCCTTCCGAACACAGGTGCAGATGAAGCTTTAAACAACGCAAACAGAATCTGCAAAGCTGTAGCGGAAAAGCCATTCCACCTGACTCCTGTTGACACGGCTAATGTAACAATAAGCCTTGGCGTAGCAACTTTTCCGGAGAATGCACAGACTCCGCAGGATTTGATAGAATGGGCGGATAAAGGTTTATATTACGCCAAAGAACACGGCAGAAATCAGGTCGGAAGGTATTAAACTCACACCCCTCGCCCCTTGCGGGAGAGGGGCTGGGGTGAGGGGTGTAAATTACAAAACAGACAGTAAAATACAAAATTAATCAAATATAAAAGGGAAATATGCAGGAAGTAAAAATTATAGGTGCAGGACTGGCGGGTTCAGAGGCCTCCTTGCAATTATCAAAAAGAGGCATAAAGGTTAAATTATATGAAATGCGCCCGAATAAAACAACAGGCGCGCATGTAACAGGCGACTGTGCCGAATTTGTCTGCTCTAACAGCTTAGGCTCATCAGACATAACAAACGCGAGCGGGCTTCTAAAAAAAGAAATGGAAATTTTAGGCGGAGAACTTATAAAAATTGCCTATGCCAACGCTGTTCCTGCAGGAAATGCTCTGGCTATCGCAAGAGAAGATTTTGCTAAAGCCGTAACACATAGGATTGAACAAGATTCAAATATAGAACTTATCCGCGAGGAGATCACAGAGATTCCGGATGGAAATGTAATCATAGCTTCCGGTCCGCTTACGAGCGACAAGTTTGCAGACGCAATCAAAGAATTTACAAAAGCGGAACATCTCTCTTTCTTTGACGCAATTGCACCCATTGTAGAAATTGATTCCATCAACTTTGATAAAGCATTCTGGGCATCGCGCTACGACAAAGGAGAAGCCTCTTATATAAACTGCCCGATGAATAAAGAAGAATACGAAAATTTTTATAACATATTAACTAATGCCCCGCGGATAGAACAGCATCAAGTTGATAAAAACTCAAAGTATTTTGAATCCTGCCTGCCGGTTGAAGTTCTGGCTTCAAGAGGCAAAGACACACTCCGTTTCGGTCCGATGAAACCAGTAGGACTGATTGATAAAAGAACTGGCATAGAAAACTATGCCGTAGTTCAACTTAGACAGGATAATTCCGCAAAAACACTCTTTAATCTTGTAGGATTTCAGACAAACCTTAAGTGGGGCGCGCAAAAAGAGCTTGTTCACTCAATCCCCGGATTAGAAAACGCAAACATTGTCCGATACGGAGTAATGCACAGAAATACCTTTATTAACAGCTCTCAAATCCTCAATCCAACCCTAGAAACAAGAGAAAGAGAAGGTTTGTTCTTTGCCGGTCAGATAACCGGAACGGAAGGATATACAGAATCTATTGCAACAGGTATGCTTGCAGGAATCAACATGGCAAGAAAACTTGAAGGCAAACCGCTTCTGGAATTGCCCCGAGAAACAATGCTCGGCGCAATAACCTTTTACATAACGGACAAAGCCCATCTTGAACATATTTCTTCCCGCGACGGCTCCCTAAGATATTTACCCCCTCAGCCGATTAATTCCAACTGGGGAATTTTAACCCCGCTTGAGAAACATTTATACAAAAAAGATAAAAAGCTTAAAAACGAGCTTCTGGCAAGGCGTTCAACCGAAATCCTGCAAGAGAAATATAAAGAAATGTAAAGTTTTGTAACGCCAATGCGCAATTCTTGTGAAGCAAAATACTTTATATATATACGAGAATAAAACGAGGCATAAGGAGTATTATCATGGGAATTGATATTTCAAAACTTGAAGGCACACTGAAAACATTAGCAAACCTGTCTGATAAAGACAAAAATGGTAAAATTGAAGGCGAACAAGAAATTTCTATTTTCAAAAGCTGGGCTGATACAGCATTAGAAAATAGAGACATTACAGATGCAGAGTACAAAAACATCTTCGGACTTGAATCATCTGCATCTAAACCTGCAGAAACAGTAAAAACAACTGTAGTTACAAACCCTGTTACTTTATCTAAAAAAGATGAAAAAAGAAACAGAAATGCAGTAAAAGATTCTGTTGAAGAACTTGTTAAAAATGGTACAGCTCCGAAAGATTTAATTGCCCAATTAAGAAAAGAATATCAAAATCCTGAATATAATAAATATATTAATGAAGTAGAATCTATGCTGAACATGATTCCTGCATATAATTCTAAAGAAGATGTTGAAAAAATACACGACTCAGTAAAAGAACAATTAAAATCCGCTGATAAATGGGATGGTTTCCACAAAGATATTTTAGGATATCTTGAAGAACAGGCTGAAACAGCACAAATAGAAAAAGAATACGAAGGTCTTGTAAGAAGATATTCTGATATCAAAAAGACAATGGCAGGAACAGAACTTGTTAAACAGCAAGGTGACAACTTTAAAGCATATGTAGAAATTCTAAAAGATGAATTACAGACAAAAGGCGCTGACGGCAAGAAAGAATGGAATAAATCTTATACAAAAGAAGCCTTTGACTATCTTGAAGAATATGCAAAACAAGATGCAAAAGATGTTGTAGAATCAAGACTTGAAGATACTACAGGAACATCAAGCCGTAAAATTAAAAAAGAATTAAAACTTCAAAACAAAGGCAAAGATGATTATCAATCAGATGCAATCGGTGATATAAAAACCGAACGTAAAATCTTTGCAAGAAAAAATCAAGTTGAAAAAACTGCTATTGATTTAGAAAATATCAATAGAGAAGATCTAAGAAAAGAACTTGGCAAAGAATTATTTGAAAAACTTAATAGAAAATATCTGGGCACTGTTATGAATGAAAATGGCACATATAACTTATCAAAACTCTCAGATGAGATTTTGACAAGAGTTGGCGCCGATTATAAAGTTAACCAGTCAAAAGACAAAGAAATGGCTGAATTGACTAATATTGAACGCCACTTAGAAGCTATTATGAATACTGATTTAACAGAAAAAGAAGTTAAAAAACTTATAAAACTTTGCGACTACAAAATTGAAGGCAAAAACAGAGTGCCGAAAGTATTAAATGCTATAGCAGGCGGTATCGGCGGTGCAGTTTCAGCTTTCTCTTCAAGTCCGGTTATCAATGTATATGATAGAACCGCACTCAACCTGACACTTGATGCACAAGCGTCAAACGTTGATGACATAATAAATCAATTTGCAGAATCAGGCATTAAGTTTGATGTTACCAAATTAACTAATAATCAAATCAAAATCTCTATTGAAGATATAACAGAAATCTCAAGAGATAATCGTATGCTGGATACCTTAAGAGGTCTTGGAATCGGCGTTTTGACAAGTGCAATATTTGATATGGTATTTGGAGAAACTAGAGATGAGAAATCCTGCATGTCAATATCTGATTATGATATCAATGATGAAAGATACACAAATGCCGATAAATACAAGGAATATGTCGGACAAATATACAGCAAATCTCCAGAAAAAGTTGAAGCCTTAGGTCTGCTTGTTGATGAATATCAAAGATTATACGGCGATGAATGGCACGCACATTTCCAACAAGCTTTAAGAGATATGGCTGGTATCGGTTCTAAATTGAACCCTGAAGAATGCAGAATGATGAAATTCCATAAACCGGAAGCTCCGCAAGGTTCACAGGCTCAGCCGGAGCAAGGAAATCAAGGGCATCCGCAGGTTCAAGGACCGCAAGAACAAAACCAAGAGGAAGACACAAAAACCTGCAGTGCATTATTAGACGATACTTATACTGACACCACATTTACATACACAAGAAAGGGCGGAGATACTTGGAAAGAAATTGTTAAAGCATTCTACCCCTGCTTGGAAGAAGACTATGGTATGTTCGGTAAAGACGGTGCCATAAGAAGACTCAAAAAAGCATTAAGTTACAATGAAGACGGAAGCTTCAATAATGAAACTTATCAAGCATTGTTAAAGGGCGGAGACCTTCCGAAAACTATGAAATTACCTGCACAAATCGACGGATGCGACAGAGTTGATACAGGAGTTGTCAAAAAGGTAAAGGTTCACGGAAATGGTAAAGCCAGAATCCAAACCGTCGGTAACAACAGCGGTTATACTACATATAAAGCAACTGACGGATGTGATGAACAATACTCTGCAACAGGACGTACAAAACAGGAAGCTTTAAATAATTTAAAAGCAAAAACCGGCAGAACATACAATAATGAAGCAGAATTTTAATCACAAAAACTTATCAGAAATACATGGTTGTTTTTTGAAAATAAAAATAGGCGGATTTAATCAATCCGCCTATTATTTTTCTCGATTTAATATTTAGCCGAGTACGTCCTCCAGATCACCAATAATACCTTCATTATTGCCGCCACAATCACAGTTACACTTAAAGTTTTCAAGGATTTCGATTATTCTGTCCAGCTTAGAGCTATAATCCGGATTTGACCAGTCAATACCTTTAAGAAGATTCAAGATCTCATCTAAGATTGCTGAATTATTATTAATAGCTTCCATCTTGCTGCTGATTTCCTTCAACAATGCTTCAATTGTAGTTGTATCGACATTTACATTAATATCAAGATTTTCAAGTAACTCTTTATATCTGTTATAGTTAGTTTCATCATGCTGCTTCCACAACTCCTCTAACTGATCTAATGTAATAGAGGATCCACTTCCGCCTTCTTCAATTGCATTCTGTATCTTTTGAATTTCTACTTTCAAATCTGCTACCGTACTGTTTAAATTCTGAAGATATTTATTTGCTATTGTTTGATTTGATTGAATAGTACCAAGACTTGTGTCAATCTTGCTTAAAAGTGATAATGCATTATCAAACTTAGAATTAAATTGTGACAAATATTGATTAACTTTTGCAGCCTGTTCACCAATTGCTTTATACATTGCATCTACTGTTGCCTGAAGTTTATCAATTTGAGCTTCCAAATTCTTAAGTTCGTTTGTTATATCAGAAGAACCGCTGTTTACAGCTGATGTAACATCATTTATTGCATCGACAATCTCATCTTTTGAAAGACCTGCAAAGATTTTTAAATCATCTAATTTTGCGTTTATAGTCTGCATTTCTTCCAGTTGTTTTTGTTCAGTTGCAATATAAGTATTCTGGAATTCCTCAATTTTTGCCTGTAATTGAGCTGATGACATATTAATAGCATCTGAAATTGTCATACCCATTTCTTTGAACATTTCTTCTAATCTGTCATAATCGATATCACCGGCTCCACCAGTTTGAATATTCTTAATTGCTTCTATCAATTCTTTGTGTCTTGTATCATCTTTAGCAATTACTAACAGAGTATCAGAATTAGCTTTCAAACCTTTCAAACTTTCCAGCATTTCTTTTTGTGCTGATTGCATCAAGCCTAATTGAGCTGTCTGAATTTTGTTATCAATAACCAGTTGTTCTAATAACTTAAATTGCTCTGCTTTATCATCTGTATATTGATCCCTAAATGCCTTAAAGTCATTTATCATGTCAGTAAGTTTTGCATTCATATCATTCAAGATACCTTCTATGGATTCAAGCTTATTAACAACTTCTTCTAATTTTGCAAGCATTTCTTCAGAATAATCTCCGCCGCTTGCTACTGCTTCTGAGAAGAGTTTATAAATTGCCTGAAGTTCTGAATTTGTAATGCTACCATTTTTATAAATTTCCGGCAGCAACGCTACATATCTGGTAATTTTAGAAAGCATCAAATTACCCTGTTGTGTTGCCTGAGTATTCTTATTGATTGCATCTATAATCTGAGCTGCAGTCATTTTTTGGATCTGAGCTTGAGTATAGCCAAGTTTCATTAATGCATCAATCAAATCATTTTTGTTAGCATTTAATGCGTCCACAATTGCATCAAAGTTTGCATCAAGATCAACTTTTGAATTGATGATAGCATTTTTAATATCTTGCTGGGCTTCAATTTGTTTATTACTTAATACAATCAAGCTATCATTTTGTTCTTGCATATTTTGAAGAGTTTCATTTGTTATATCGCCGCGTTTAATTAATTCTTCAAAACCTTGTTTGTTTGTTGCAATTAACTCATCCTGTTTTGCAAGCATTTGTTCAAAGTAATTGCTAAAGTCTTGAATAGCTTGTTCTAATAAGCCTTTAATGTCACCTAATAAGCTTTGGATTTTTTCTAATGCTTCTTGAGCAGTCATATTACCGTTTCTTACTTCTTCTATTAATTGCTGGAGCAGTGCGTTTGCTTCTTCTTGTGTCTGGCCGTTTTGAACTAACTGGTCTATTATAATTTCCTGGTTAGCTTGATTAACAATCATATAGTCAAACATTCTTTGATAGAACTGTTCCGCATTAATATTACCGTTTTTAACTTCTTCGAGCAATTGCATCATATAAGCGTTCATCTGCTGCATCTGCTGATTTGTAATCTGCTGTTGTTCAAGCATCTGAGTTAATATTGCTGTTAATTGATTGATCATATCTTGCATTGCAGATAAATCAATATTGATATTTGTTTCTTCATAAATCTCTGTACCATCAGTACAAGAACTCATTGTTGCAACTCCGCCGAATGTTGCTAATGCCATCATTGCAGCAAGTGCTAATGATTTTAGCTTTCCGCCTTGGAATGCAATGTTAGATTTATAAGGAGCAACGTATCCTTCTGTTGTTTTTGTTTCTGCAGGCTGCGGTGCTATTTCCTTCATAATACCTAAATTTGTTGATAATTCCGGATTGCTTACTACATTGTTTAATCCCTGAAACATCAATGTGTTCATACCTGTCTGGGGTTTGTCTGCCTCCGGAGAAGGAACTGAGTTTACAGTACCATTTTCAGCCGGGGTTTCTCCGAAACGGATTTTTTTGTTTAATAACAAAAGTTCATTTGAGTTAATGTTCATACGTTTATGCTCCTTTTTACATAATTGGTTTTACAGTTGTATCAATCGAAAAACGTATGAAAAATATTTTTGCTATTGAAAATACATAATATTTACAAAAATTAACATTTTTATAGTTATTGTCAAAGGAGTTATTTATATATATAATATTGAGGAATGTATTATGGGTTAATATCATGAAAAATATAATAGTTCAAAAATTTGGTGGAACATCCGTTGCTGATATAGAAAAAATTAAAAATGTAGCTAAAGCAGTAATAAGAGAGAAAAATCTCGGCAATGACATTGTCGTTGTAGTTTCTGCAATGGGACATACCACTGATTATTTATGTAAAATGGCAAAAGAAATCTCTGATAACCCGTCATCAAGAGAAATGGACATGCTTCTATCTACGGGCGAAGGCGTTTCGATTGCCCTTCTTGCAATGGCGCTTCAAGCACAAGGCTGTCCGGCTGTAAGCATGAACGCTATTCAGGTTGGGATTATGACCGAAAAAGTACATTCTAAAGCAAGAATCATAAATATCAAAACAGATAAAATAAAAAGTCATTTAGCAAAAGGAGAAGTTGTTGTTGTTGCAGGTTTCCAAGGCGTAACTGATGATTTAGAAATAACGACCCTTGGAAGGGGCGGCTCTGATACATCGGCGGTTGCTCTTGCCGGCGCTCTTAATGCAAAACGATGCGATATTTATACAGATGTCGAAGGTGTTTACACAACTGACCCAAGAATAGTACCGCATGCTTCAAGGCTTGATGAAATTTCATACATTGAAATGCTGGAGCTTGCAAGAGTCGGGGCAAATGTTCTGCACCCGAGAGCTGTAGAAACAGCAAAACAATATAATGTGCCTGTCAGAGTAAGAAGCACTTTCAAATTAGATAATTTAGGAACTTTAATATTAGGAGTTGATGAAATGGAATTACACAGACCTGTTACCGGTGTTGCATCGGATTTATCGCAGCTTAGAGTTGTTGTTTGTGACGTAAAAGATAACCCGGGAACAGCTGCTGTACTGTTTAACAGCCTTGCTAAAGAAAATATATCAGTTGATATGATAATACAGTCTTATGCAAGAAAAGCCTTGAATACTAATGATATTGCCTTCACTATAGATAAAGGCGATATTGAAAAAACTCTTGAAATTATACAAAAAGTTAAAGATAAAATTGAATACAGCAATGTTTTTGTAGATGACAAAATTGCAAAAGTTTCAATTGTTGGCGCCGGCATGATAGACCGCCCAGGTATAGCTGCTATGATGTTTAAAACACTTGCAGATCTTGGTATAAATATAAAGATGATTTCTACAAGTGAAATTAAAATCAGCTGTATCGTTGCAGAAGATAAAGCAAAAGAAGCTGTTGCTGGATTGCACAAGGCTTTTCACTTAGACAGCGAAGAAATTGCAGAAGTTAAAGGTGATTTACCGAACATATAAAAGAGGGGAAAAATGAAAAAAACACTAGTTTTGATAATAGCATTATTAACCGTTACAATATCTGTAATGGCTGATGATAAAGACGATGTAATGAAATTTTTCAACAGTTATGTTAATGCAGCCAATAATTATAGTCCGGCTGTAGCAGGAATGTATTCGCCAAATGCAAAAATAATAAGGCAGGTTGTCAAACCGGACGGTACAACCCAGGACGTTACAACAAATACATCTACTTATATAACTCAGATGAAACTAGGACAAGCAGGAGCCAAACTTCGGAATTACAAAAACAATTATTCTAATATAAACGTTACAGAAGTCGGAAAAGACAAGTATAAAGTATCTTCATTAAGACAGCCCTCTGGAGAAAATTACAAGTTAAAAACATATATGATTATTCAAAAACAACCGGATGGGAAATGGCTAATTACAGAAGAACTTATGCAGACAAAAGTTCAAACATTTCTAAAATATGCTAAAAACTAATAAAAAAAGGCGGTTATCCCGCCTTTTTTTATTGCATTGACTTCATTCTTTTTGTCATCTCTTTCATCATTGTTTCCATATCAGCTTTTTGCACCCCAGACGGTAAATCAAATGTTGAATCCGGAATATCTGAAATATCAACCTTAACAAGATTTGTTACAACATCTGAATTTGCCCCCTGTTTTTGCGGATTTGGAGCTGATAATTTGTGATAAACTGCAATTCCGTATTTATCGCTTACACAAGCTTCTCTTGAATCGTCAAATTTTATCATACGGCAGTCAAAGCCGTTCATTTTAGCCTTCTGGTTTTCAAACTGCCCGCTGCTGCCTTTGTCATTCGCTGGAAGCATTGATGCAAGTGCTAATCCCTCGCGCCAATAAAATAAAGATCCTGTCGGATTTTGTGTATTTATCACAGCTTTCAATGTTTCACTGTCCATATCTTTTTTTACCATATCAAGCATTGGATTTTTTAATGCGTACGGCGAACCGCTTGAATAACTCAACAAATCCGTTCCATCATAAAGAACAGCACCGACATATGAACTTCCTCCGTTCATAGAAAACTCTGATTTCCACTTTTCACCTTTTAGATATGTTTTATAGTACAATTCCGTACCATCAACATTCTGTTTTGCTTCTATTGTATATGCAGGGATTTTCGCACTTACATCTTTCATTGCAGACTCATACTCATCAATCGTTTTGTAAGTCTTAGTACACCCGCTCAGCATAACAACACTTGCTAGTAACAAGACCATTGTGCCTAATTTGTTCATTGCTTCTCTCCTATTAAAATTTACAGTATTGATTTTAACAAATTATGTATAATCGGTCAATCGTATAAAAACAATATTGTTTAAACTCCCAGCGATGGCGCTATCTGTATAAATGTTCTAACCAAATCCGCATCCCATTGAGTACCGGCGCCTTCTTCCAGAATAGAGATTGCTTTTTCTATATTCATACCGCGTCTGTATGGTCTGTCGCTGATTAAAGCGTGATAAGTATCGGCAATTGCAACTATTTTCGCTGAAAGCGGAATATCACCGTTTGATAACCCTTCCGGATAGCCTTTGCCGTCAATTCTTTCGTGGTGGTATTTTACTATCGGAATCAAATCCCTTAAAGACGGATTCGGAGTCAGCACTTTTTCAGCGCCTATTGTCGGGTGCTGTTTCATAATTGCCCATTCTTCATCAGAAAGCGGTCCTTCTTTCTTCAGCACAGTTTCCGGAATACCGATTTTTCCTACATCATGAAGAAGCGCGCCTAGTTTTATCCGCTCAACCTCCTTTTCCGGCAGATTGATTGCCCTTGCAAGAGCCTCTGAAAATTTGGATACAGAAGTTGAATGACCTTTGGTATACGGGTCTTTTGCATCAATTGCGCTTGCAAGAGATGTGGCAATTTCGGATATTCTAGCGCCTGATTGAGCATGATCTTCATTAAATTTTGTAATCAACTCTTCTTCAAAGTTTATCCCAAGCTGAGCGTGTCTTTTTGTCAAAACCTCTGCATAAGATTTTAACGCTGCGCCGTCCCAGAAATTATAATCAGAAGAGCTTATAATTGCAGACATGCCGTCCTTATACCCTTTTGCCTGTGAAATATACATTGCCTGTTCTGCAAGAATTAATAATTTTTCTTTATCATCTGCACAATTTGGATAAGTAGAAATACCGACAGAAACCTTAACCGGTCCGATATCGTCTATAAAACAGCAGGATAGAGAATAGGTCAAATATTCTGCAATATATTTAGCCTGCGCATCAGATGTATTAGGGAGTATTATAGCAATTTCATCTCCGCCGTAACGCCCCGCAATGTCGCCTTCACGAATATTCTGCCGGACTTTTTCAGCAACAACTTTAATCACCTCATCGCCCTTAGCATGCCCGAGTTCGCGGTTAATCTTGGTTATATTGCACACATCCATCATAACTACCGAAAGCTCCTGCTTATTCAATTGGGCGCGTGAAATTTCATTGGACAAAATTTCCTGGAAACCTCTATGACTGTAGAGCAGGGTTAAATTATCCGTATTAATATACCCCTCGCTTGTTTCCAGAAGCTCCAAATTATGTGCATACAAAGCTGAATAATTAGCAATAAGGGTATATAAGCCTATGTTCTGCCGTGCATTATTATCTTCTATTATTAATACTCCAATACACTTATTTACTGAAACAAGCGGAAGAATAGCCACAGCGTGATTTCTATAATACGAAAGCTTTAAGAAATCGACATCATCTTTAAAGACCGCCTTCTTTTCGTTAAAGACCTGCACTATAGGATTATCTATATCTTTTAAAAACACCTTTGTAGAGTATACATTGCCTAATTTATCCTGCAGTCTTAAATTCATGCAGTTAGATTTTTCTTTAAACAGCCCGACTGCAATAAAATCCGAATCTATACTCTGATTAATAATAGAATATACTTTTGAGAAAAACTCGTTTAATGTCGTTATTCCCGTAATTTTAACCAACTCATCAACAATTATTTTATAGTTTAGGGTAAGCCCTTTTTCATTATTGAAATTCTTATTTTGCGGGCTTCCCAGGGCTGACATGCAATTATTAAAAGTCAAAGCATTAACCTTTGACACCAGCCTTTCTTGAGAAATCGGCGAGGTTACGGGGCTTTTTTCTGAAAGATTTGTAATTTTATTTACGGTATTTTTTTCTTTATTCACACATCCACCTTCAGACTATAAGAATATAAAACTTGAGAATTAAAAAAATTGATTAAATATTACAAAAAATTTACATACAAATTGAATTATCCCTTCAATTCATATATTAACATTTTTTTTAACTTTTTCCACCTAAAATAAAAACTTTTTTACAAATGTTAATAAGGAATGCTATGCCAGAATTGCAACAGGAGTACTGACAGACTGATTATATCTGTATTGAGGCAGAACAAATGTAAAAGTATTAGTATTCCTACCGTCTGTAGATGCAAAAATCTGCCCCTTGTGGCTGTTAATAATCTTTTTACACAAATATAACCCGATACCGTTCCCGACAGAAGTGTACCTCTGAGGACCCTCTGCACAGCGGTCAAACATAGTTAAGCATTCCCTTTGAGAAAGAGTCATGCCGGTACTTTGTATTGAAAAATGAACAGATTCTGTATCACTATAAACTTTCACACAAATTGTTTCATTTTTATAAGAATATAATACCGCATTGGATAAAAGGTGTATAATGACTTGTTTTAACTTTGTTTTATCTGCTTCTATCCATAGATTATCCGGCATATTTATTTCCAAAACCAAGCCCTTTTCGTCAGCAATACTGATAATTTCATCTGCACAATTACTGACAAGACCGGATAAGTTGAATTTAGTATACCATACAGCCTGTTCACCGTTTTCAAATCTATAAGTATTTAAAACCATTGAAATCATTTCAAGCATATATTTGCAAGACTGTTGGATTTGAGATACCATCTCTTTTTGTGCATCCTCCAGACTGCCCAGAGCTTCATTATGAAGAAGTTCTAATGCCCTCAGCTGTGCCAGAGTCGGAACCTTTAAATCATGAATTAATGTTTCAACAAAATATTCCTTTTGTTTTTTCAATTCCTTTTCTGATTCAATGTTCTCAAAGATTACAACTATATACTTCACTCTGCCGTTTTTATCTATTACCGGTGATTTGCGAATTCTATACCAGAGTGTCTGGTTTAATAGGCTTACCTGCCGTTCCACAACTAACGTTTTTTGAGTCCTGCAGATTTCTTCATCCTCTTTCATTTCTTCTTTTATATACTCATCCGAAAAAATATCAGAGAGCTTAATACATTCACTATCAGCAGCCCCGACAAGATTTTTGAACATAAAGCTTCCTATTACATAGTTTTCATGCAGGTCTTTCATATAAGCACATATCGGCATATTTTTAAGAAAACATTTGAATTGTTCTTCTTTTTCTTCAATATTACAGGAAGAAGAATTAAACAACGTTTCAAATTCTGAAACTCGATTGGCTAATTTTTCTTTCTTGAGGCTATTTGATTTGATATGTATAACAGTATTTATTAAATCTTTTATAATACCCATGATTCAATTCTCTTTTAAAACTGTATTGAACATATTACATTAGATAATTTATAATATAAATTACCTAAGTGGGTAAGAATTTTAAACAAGATTTAACAAACTTTTGTGCAGTTTAACGTTGTGAACACGCAAAAAGTCAACATTTTTAAGAATCAAGGAATATGCAAGAGCTGCAGACATGGCATCCTTTAAATCATTATCGTTATCACTAATACCAAGCAGGCTCTTTCTTGACACTCCAATCATTACAGGACAGCCTAAAGCATAAAATTCTTCAATACGGTTTAAAATTTCAAAATTATGTTCCTGCGTCTTGCCAAACCCTATTCCGGGGTCAATTATAATATTATTTATGCCCTCTTCCCGCGCAGTTTCAATTTTTGACTTTAGACTGAAAAAAATTTCTTCTATAACATTGTTATAACAGGGTCTATTCTGCATATTCTGCGGGGAGCCTTTGGAATGCTGAATTATTACTGATGCATTATGCTTTGACACAACTTTGGGCATGTTAGAGTCACAATCAAAACCGGACACGTCATTAATAATAACCGAACCGTTAGTTAAAGCATAGTCTGCAACCTCTGCACTTCTGGTATCAATACTTATAGGAAGTTTTATATTCTCTTTGGCAATAAATTCTAAGACCGGTCTTAACCTGCATATCTGCTCTTCTGCTTCAACAGGTTCTGAATAAGGTCTTGTAGACTCTGCACCGATATCAATTATATCTGCTCCGTCCTCTATTAACTTCATAAGCTGATTAATTGCATCTGAGGGATTATAGTACTTTCCGCCGTCAGAAAACGAATCCGGCGTTACATTTAAAATCCCTGCGATTTGGGTTTTGCACTCGTGTTTTAATTCCAAAATCTTTTTTAGTTCTATAGAAAGCTGTGCCAGTTTAAAAGGCTGATATTTAAGTTTGTCAGCTATTTTATTCAGATGCGATACACTTCCGCATAATATTACATCCGATTTTTCAGCCTTCCCTGTTACAACATCTCTATTTACCGCACAATCAGTCCCCAGACTCAAAGCTGTCTGTTTCAGTATATTTGCCTGTGCTGAAGATAGGCCGTATATTTTCAAATTTTTATACCTAAACTTATCACAAGCTTTCGGGATATAAGAATTATCAAACCCGATTTCTTTTAGTTCAGACTCAATACCCGTTTTTGGAACTTCTTTAATACAAAAATAATCCATGCCCAAATTTTAGCACAAAAATAAATTAGACTTCTATAAGCTGAAGAGTAATCGCTTTCACGACAGCCTGCACTCTATTATGAGCGTTAAGCTTTTTATAAATAGACTCCAGATGAGCTTTTGTTGTGGCAATAGATATATTCAGCTCTTCTGCAATTTCTTTATTAATCATACCTTTTGCAACCAATTCCAAAACGCATAATTCTTGTTTTGTTAACTTACTCATAATCACCCTCAAAAGTTCCTAGTATAATTTTCATATAAAAAACCATAAAGTGTCTATCAGCCGTTTGGCTATTTTTCTAAAACACTTGAAAATAAAGGAATAATATGACATAATGATAGTACTTTATATAGGTGTTTATTTTGTTCCTACATTTTTATAAATAGGGAGAGTAAGCTCTATAATTATTGAAGTATACCCGCCGATACAAAATCGCCAGCGGGAAACGGATTGATTGAGGCACTCACCCACCTGCGAGACCGGCAGGTAACAAAATCGCACTTATATAAAGTTTTTTTATTTTTATTTTTCTTTCTTTTTTGCGATATAAAAGAGGGATGGAGTGTTGATTTTTCATTTTCAATCATATTTAACATTTCTTTCTCTTTTTTGCGTTGAAAAGAGATAGAAACGTTAGCAAAGAAAGAGAAACACGCACTGTTTCCTGCACCCTGACGGGTGCGGATTGAATGGATGTTGCAGGCAAGCCTGCACTCTTGCGCTCGCTATCGTTATGCTGGCGCATAACACGCTCGCGGGGTGCAAGATGCGTTATTGAGAGGATTTTAAATAATATTTTATATATATTTTTAGGGGTACACCTTCCGGTTCAACGTCATTCAAAGGTACGGAGATTATTGTTAGGCAATGCCTAACCTACAGTTTGTTAATAGAAACTCCTGACTAGGATAAATATAATTGTCGGGCGTCACAACTCCAAGTTTCGCGTCATTCAGAGGCTCGTAAGAGCCGAAAAATCTCTAATTCTTCGCTTCACTCCTCACGCCTCACCCTTCACGCAAGCAACAGCTGTTTTCATCCTCTGAATGACGGTTTGTTGGCTGAACGCAAAGCCTGGCGCATCCCCTCACCTCAACAAAAATTAAACTTCTTTAATTCTTCAAGTCTGTCAAGATTATCTGTTTCAAAATAAATTCTAAGCAAAGGCTCAGTTCCGCTCGGACGGACTAAAATCTTTGTATTATCTCCGAGCATTAATTTTACGCCATCCTTAGTATTTATTGACGTCACTGTATAACCGCCGACTTCCGTAAGAGTCTTTGCCTTTTCTATAATGGGCTTAACCTTCTCTTGATTATCCAATTTTAAATCTATTCTATCAGTGTAAAAATGACAGCCGGCAAGGGCGTATATTTCCTCTTGAAGCTCTGAGAGTGTTTTTCCGGATGCAGACATTGCTTCAAGTATAAGCAGGTTTGCAATAAGCCCATCTTTTTCCGGAATATGCCCCTGTATACTTAAACCGCCGGAATCTTCTCCGCCGATTATAACCTTATTATTGCGCATTGCTTCACCTACATGCTTAAAGCCGACAGCCGTTTCTATGACGGGAATGCTCAGTTTTGAAGCAACTTTATCTATTAAAATACTTGAACCGACAGTCTTGACTACTGCTCCAGTAATCCCCTTGTTAATAAGATGCCGTAATAATATTGAAATTATTACATCCGGAGAAACATATTCACCTTTTTCGTTAATTACCCCAAACCTGTCAGCGTCACCATCATTCGCAAACCCTATTGTATTAGGGGTATTTTTAACCTTCTCTATCAGCTCTGCTAAGTATTTCGGCTTCGGATCCGGCATTCCGCCCCCAAAATTCACATCGTGAAACATATGCAGAGAATCAAATTTTATTCCTTCTGCTTTTAATATTTCGTCAAAATAACCGATTGATGCTGAATATAGCCCGTCAAAAATTATATTTGTTTTTAAGTTTTTAATTATTTCAAAATCAACCAGCGTATTAATATGTTCATAATATTTTGGGGCAAAATCAACCTTCTGAATAGAGCCGGAGCCGTCCGGATAATCCAAGTCAAGATTTCTGACAATTTCATCAGTTATATCACTTGTTGCAGGTCCCGCATAGTCCGGAATAAACTTCATCCCCAGATATTCCGGCGGGTTATGAGATGCCGTAAACATAATTGCACAGGCGTTTTTCTCCAGAGCATTATAAGCCAGCACAGGAGTCGGAACCACTCTTGTTGAATAAAAAACGTTAAATCCTTTATTCTTCAATATTTCTGCTGATAAAAGCGAAAACTCATCCGCTTTGTTTCTCGGGTCGTATCCTATAAGAATAGGCTTCTCTAAACCGAAATTATCAATAACATACTTGCCGATAGCAAGCGAAACTCTTTTCACATTCTCTTCGGTAAAATCTTTTCCTACTATAGCTCTCCAGCCGTCCGTACCAAATTTTATAGACAAAATACATCTCCTTTTTTATTATTTTAACACAATTAGACGCACAAAATCTTTCAAAAAAAAGGTACACATATAGCTATATGTGTACCTTTTGAGCTTAAATATGAAATCTATTTTGCAACTTTTACATTCATATAGTCAATTGCATAGTCCGTTCCTTCAGCATTCTGCGTGAAGACAAGCGGAATTCTTGCAGTAGCTTTGCAAGCTTTTACCGTCCAAATTTCACTCCAAGTGTTATTTTCTTTTGCCTTGCTTACTTCTGTATTCGCAATTTTAAAATCCTGGCATCCCTGCTCTGCTACTCTTAATGAGTAATAATAAACAGGCATCATTACATCAGCTTGCAGTTTAGAATCCGTAATTGTTTTGCCGGGAAGAGGCAATGTCTTATCAAAATTGTATGCAAATACTGTTGTAGCACTTAGTGCCATTAATAATAACATTATTTTTAATTTAGACATAGGAAAAGCTCCTTTCATCGTTCTTAACTATTCTGTTCGTTAATCATACCATAAAACCTGCGATTTATACAAGCTTTACTTATTTGAGTCAAACATCTGCTTTATACCATCTACAGAACTCAAGATTCCTGTTGCCTCATAAGGCATATAAACAATCTTGTTATCCTTTCCGCTCGTAATGGTTTTCATTGTTTCCAGATACTTCATTGCGATAAGATATTTATCCGGTTGTCCTTTGTCTGCTAATGCTCCGATAATTCTTTGAATTGCTTCTTTTTCACCGTCAGCTTCCAGAATTCTTGCCTGCGCTACACCCTCAGCTCTTAGGATATTAGCCTGCTTTTCACCTTCTGCTCTGTTAATAGCAGCTTCCTTTTCACCCTCAGCTTTAAGTACTGCAGATTTTTTAAGCCCTTCTGCCTCAAGAATTGCGGCACGTCTGTCACGTTCTGCCTTCATTTGTTTTTCCATTGCAGACTGAATATCACTCGGCGGAATAATATCCTGCAGTTCTACTCTGTTAACTTTTACACCCCATTTGTTAGTCGCATCATCCAAGATTGCTCTTAGCTCATGGTTAATTTTATCTCTTGAAACCAAACTCTCATCCAAATCAAGCTGACCTACAAGGTTTCTCAAGTTAGTTTGTGTTAATTTTTCAATTGCATCCGGCAGATTTTGTATTTCATATACAGCTGATTTCGGATCAACAATCTGAAAATACAAAAGCGCATTAATACTGATTGAAACATTATCCTTAGTAATTACATTCTGGCGCGGGAAGTCATATACAGCTTCTCTTAAATCAATTTTTGTGCGTTTTTGAATAATAGCATAAGAAGTTCCGTCAAACCCTTTTTGAGTAACTTTCCAATCAATGGCTCTCGGAGCTTCAATAATCGGTATTATAAAATTAAATCCGGATTGAAGAACTCTGTCAAATTTCCCCAGACGCTCTACAATGACAACTTCTGCCTGCTGAACGATAATAACACCCTTTGCAACAAAAATAATTGCAAGTACAATCAAAATAATTGATAACGAAATCATAAAACTCTCCCTTATTGTTGTTCTAACTTAGTAACATACATGATTAAACTTTCATTACGTTCTATCTTAACCTCAGCACCCTGCGGAATAACAGAGCCGTCAGAGGTTCTTGCTTCCCAGCGTTCGCCGTAAATTGTTATCACTCCTTTAAATTCAGAAATTTCTTCTGCTGCTTTAGCAATCTGCCCTATGTATTTCCCGCTTATGCCGGTTTCGGTTTCTTTTGATGTCCTTCTTAAAATAACTGGCCTTAAAAACACAAATGATAAAAAAGACAAAACAACGAAAACAAGCACAAGAGCGAACTTATTAACAATATACAGCGAAACAACCGCTGTCAAAAAAGACGCTAACGCAAAATTAAGAAAAAACATGCTCGGCGTGAACATTTCTAGTATAACAAACGCGACGCCAATGATGCAGAGAAACTGCCATACAGTCATTTATTAGCCCTCGCCTATAATTGAATTAATTTCTGCAACCATTTCATCAGCATCAAATCCGTGAACCTTAGCACCTGCTTCCAAATTCTCAAAATGAGCAGCAGCACATCCGATGCATCCCATGCCGTATTTTTGGAAAACAGCAATAGCTTCCGGATGCTGTTGAACTATATCCATGATTCCCATTTCTTTTGTAACTTTTGCCATAATTAAACTCCTTTACCTTGACTTATACAAATAAATTCTTAAAAGTTTATTGTCATTATAACATACATAAGAAAGGATTAAAATATGCAATTTATCAAAAACTTTTTTAAGCATGACTCGGTTATCGGGCTTTGCGGTCTTAAAAAGAAAACAGAATATGTATTTATTGATATTCCAAAATCCTATAAACAAACCTTTATTCAAAATACAGAAAAGAACTACCTGCTTTTATAGAAAATAAACTCAATTCACAATAAAAAAATCCGGCTCCCTAAAGAACCGGATTTTTAAGGTATATAATCGATGTGATTATTCGATAATCTTATCTACAACACCAGCACCAACTGTTCTGCCGCCTTCACGGATAGCGAATCTCATACCTTCTTCGATAGCTACAGGAGCGATAAGTTCAACTTCCATAACTACGTTATCACCAGGCATTACCATTTCGCCGTCGAATTTGATAGAACCGGTAACGTCAGTTGTTCTGATATAGAATTGCGGTCTGTAACCAGGGAAGAACGGAGTATGACGTCCGCCTTCTTCTTTTGTCAGAACGTAAACGTTAGCAGTGAACTTAGTGTGCGGATGAATTGTACCAGGTTTTGCAAGAACTTGACCACGTTGGATTTCAGTCTTATCAATACCTCTTAACAATGCACCAATGTTGTCACCAGCTTGACCTTGGTCAAGAGATTTTCTGAACATTTCAACACCAGTTACTGTAGTTTTCTTAGTTTCGCCTAAACCAACTAATTCAACTTCATCACCGACTTTAACAATACCACGTTCTACTCTACCTGTAGCAACTGTACCACGACCAGTGATAGAGAATACGTCTTCAACAGGCATCAAGAACGGTTTGTCTAAGTCACGAACAGGAGTTGGGAAGTATGTATCTACTGCATCCATTAATTCCCAAATCTTGTCAACCCACTTATCTTCACCTCTTTGGATGTTCGGGTTAGCTTGAACAGCTTCTAAAGCTTTAAGAGCTGAACCATGGATGAACGGAATGTTGTCGCCGTCGAATTCATAAGAAGAAAGAAGTTCTCTTACTTCCATTTCAACTAATTCTAACAATTCCGGATCGTCAACCATGTCGCATTTGTTCAAGAATACAACTAAGTTAGGAACACCAACCTGTCTTGCTAACAAGATGTGTTCACGAGTCTGAGGCATAGCACCATCAGTAGCTGCAACAACAAGAATTGCACCGTCCATTTGAGCTGCACCAGTAATCATGTTTTTAACATAGTCAGCGTGGCCAGGGCAGTCAACGTGTGCATAGTGTCTTGCATCTGTTTCGTATTCTACGTGAGCTGTAGAGATGGTTATACCTCTTGCTTTTTCTTCCGGAGCAGCATCGATTTCATCGAATTTCTTAGCTTGAGCTTTTCCGGCTGCAGCCATAACACCTGTAATAGCTGCTGTCAATGTTGTTTTACCGTGGTCAACGTGGCCGATTGTACCAATGTTAACGTGCGGTTTCGTGCGTTCATACTTTTCACGTGCCATGAGATTAATCTCCTTCTTTGATTAAATATACTACGTCAACTTACTATACTAAGTTATATTATAATTTTAGCTTCTAAAGAATTATTGTCAATGATGGAAATATATACTACTTTACATCATCCTTAATTACAATCAGATTTTTAACAATTTTCATTGCGCAAGTCGGAAGTACAACTTCAGCAAGACCGTCTGCTATGCTGATTATACTGCCGGCCTTTAGGATAACATCCTCGCCTTTGTACTGGAATTTGTAATCATCTTTTCTGTCCGATCTGATTGTGATTTGGTTGTTCATAATCTTATTCCTTATCTTTTATGTGCTAAACAAGGAATGGCAAAAATTTTTCCGCCATTCCCTATAAAAATTTGTCTGTGACTTTTTTTAAATTAGTCAAATACATAATTGATGATTGCAGCTTCTCTGGCTCTTTTGATAGCCTTGGTAATCATTCTCTGGTGCATTGCACAGTTGCCTGTTACTCTGCGGGGAATAATTTTTCCTGCTTCAGTTAAATATCTTTTTAACTTTGCTGCATCTTTGTAGTCGATGAATTCAACGTGATCTGCACAGAATGAGCAGGTCTTGCGTTTTTTTCTATCGTGTTCTTGTTTTGCCATGTTTTTATTTGCCTTTCTAGCCTTGTTATTTTTCACTTTAATCTTGTATTTTTACGATTAAGGTTGACTTGTAGCATTAAAATAAATTTGTAGTTCAGCCTGTGTCAACCGTCCCAATACCTACGTGCGTAGCACCTAGAAGGGGATTTCGTCTTCTCCGATTAGTTCGTCAGAGAATTCTTCTTGAGAAAATTTTACGATATCTTCATTTGATGATGATGAAGCTGACGGCGCGGAAGCACCGGCTCCCATCATCTCAATTGTGTTAGCATCAATTTCGTAAATCCTTCTCTCTGCGCCGTTGTCATTTTTAACAGCAGTTATTTGAAGACGCCCTTCTACAAGCACTCTGTCATCTTTTGAGATACCGGAAACCACTTCATCCAGAGAAGCGCGTTTTACAATCACTCTTATGAGCATTTCTTCTCTGTCACCGATATTTAAAACAAAAGATGATACCGGAACATTGTTCTGTGTAAAACGTTTTTCCGGAGCTCTGAAGACTGTACCTGTTACAACTGCTTTTGCTAATGACATTTTTAACTTCACTTTCTAAATTATATTGACTCTCCACCGTATTTTGCACTTACTTCTACTAACCTATTATTGAAACTGCTTTGCAAAATACTGCTTGATATCAGAGCCTTTTAACTTCACTTCCTAATTTGTACTGATGCTCTGTCGTATTTACTGCAGGTTATTACCTTAAAATACTGACCGCTGTCAGTGTTCTGTTATACCGCTTGTGCTTTCTTTGATACTTCCATAAACATAAATCTTAAAACATTTTCATTAAGTTTAAGGTTTCTCTTGAATTCAACAACAGATTCACCAGGAATAGAAAGAATCATTGTTGTGAAATAGCCGTCTCTGTAACCTTGTACATCATAAGCTAATTTTTTGCGTCCCATTTTGTCTACAGAAGATACAGATCCCTTGTATGATTTGATTTCTTCAGAAATTTTATCAACAACTTTGTCCAATTCTTCTGAATCAAGACTCGGTTTAAATACCGCTAATAATTCATAGTTTTTCATAAAAATATTTCTCCTTATGACACCATGCTACCATGACCACCAATAAATGCAAGGGGGGGGGTAAATATAAGGGCGGGGGGGGAATAAAACTTCAGCATATCCTTAAAATAAAGGGGAAACTTAATAAAAGAGCGGATTAGTTCCTGCTGAAATCTATAAAATAATGGAAATGCGTATAAATAATGAATTTATCTTTAAGTTTTTGAGATTCTTCGGACTCGCTAAACGGCTGTTTTCGTCCTCTGAATGACGATATAGGCTCAGCATCGTATTACACGTATGTAATGATTAAAACAGCTTTTATTTGTATATTACATATATGCATAGTTTAAGATTTAAGCCTATAAAAACAGAAAAAGTTGTAATTAGTATAAGAATTGATTCTAATGAATTAGAGATAATAAGCAGACTGTCTGAGCAAACAGATATCAGCCGAAGCGAATTTATCATTCAATGCATCCGGTTTGCTCTTAAATACTTTGACTAATATGGGTTATGCTTATTCCTGCTGTATTTTTCTACCGCTTAAGTCATAATATTCCTTGCTTCCGTCATTATTCGTTTTTTCTATAAGGATGTTATTATTTTTTATAATTTTGCGGGTTTTTGGCATTGTATCTTTATCCGCAGAAACATCCTCCAAACCTGTTGCAGGATCTCCGGTTTCATCTATTGCTTCAAGAAAATTCTTTTTAACAAGCCAATTTTCCGGCATTTCAAATGTGCTGTCATCTGCGTATTCATTACTTGCAACAATATCAAGATTTTCTATAACATCCATTGTCATTTCTGAGGTTAGGTCATTTGCCCGATATCTTATATCATTTTCCCAGGCAGTAAAATCAACCGCCAGCACAGAATTCAAGCTTGAAATTTTCTTAAACACTTCGCGCTCTTCGTCCGTAAGTTTGGCTACTGCCTGCTCGTGCAGAATTATCTGAGATATCGGAGAAACACCCCTTATAATCGGAGGGATTTTCGCGACAACTTCAAGCTCTGCTTCGTATTTTGAAGCAAACTCTTGATACGGCATTCCCAGAATACTTTCTGCCGTTTCTTCAAAAAGAGCTTTTGTTTCAACCGGAACGGGCTCTGCATCCGGGGAATTATACCAGTTTTCTACTTCTTCCTGTACTTCATTATACTTGTTTTCTAAATCCAGATACCTTTCTGCGAGTTTATTCAAATCATACTGCGGTAGTCTGTTAAGCAGTGCGCCGAGTCCAGTAATTTCGTTTTCTATAAGCATACTGTCCAAATTATGAGAAATTTCCAGCAGTTCAGAATCTGTATTAGTTCTGGTTAGGTTTGTAACTTTTTCTCTTTCTTCTCTTGAAAGTTCTTCCAGATATTTTTTAACAAATTCCGCATCATCCTGCTTACTTTCAGCCTGCGCGGTCTTTTCAAAGCCAAAGATTTTATTTACATCGTCTTCTTCGATTTCGCCTCTTTGAACTGCTTTTTGGGCTTCTTCCATAAAAAGTGAAATCTCTTTATCGTTATCAAGATAGACGCCGTTCTGTGCGCCTGCTTTTTCATCTGCAATTTTGGCTAAATCCAATAGCTTGCCTTTGAGCATTGTTAAATCTATTTTCATAAAAATATCTCCCGTTATCCCTATACATGTATAAAGTATTTTTACAGGAAATAATTGCCTTATTTTTACAAAAATTGTTACATTTAATCTATTAAACTATTGAAAATCAGCAGAAATACCAGCAGGATTGACACTTCCCCCACCCCGAAATCAAAGATTTTGACCCTCCATCCAGGGGAGGGTAAACTCCGCGCAGAACAGGCGCGCGCCCCCGCTCCTAACAGGAGAGGGTTAGGCTTGCACATAACACGCTCGCTGGGCGCTGGATGCATCAGCCGGCTGAATCTGTTGATTAGGATTTATAAATCTATTGTCATGAATTTGTTTTTATATTCATCTATTGTGTTCATTAATTCTGCAAATTCGGCATATTTTAGCGTATGCAGAGCTTTAGAAAGCTCTACTGCAGATAAAAATTCTATCTTGAATGCATCTTCTCCGCGTTCGTTAATCTTTATCATGCCAGTATCTTCAAACATCTCAAGCAGTGTTTCTATAACCGGTTCCGTTACACCCAGAGCGGATGCTCCGCGCGATAGACTAAAATCTCCGTCAAGCGAATTGCAGGTATACCTTATCATGCCGGAAAATGTTTTTAGAATTCCTTCTTCATGAGTTTTTCCGCCTTCAAAATCCGCACCAGAATTCCTTAGACCGTAATTCATATAATGAATTGCATCCGGAGAAACTGCAGTCATTAGGTTCTGCATAATCTCATCATCCGCAGGATAATCAAAAAACATTAACACATCGCTCTTTTGTGCATTATTTCTGTTAATGATATGGTCAAAAATATCCTTAAACGGCTTTAAACTCTCCTGAATTTCTCTATCCTCAACAAAAACAGAGATTGCAAGCTTAGAATTCTTAATGTAATCATTTACCTGCCTTAGGATATTTGTTTTCTTGCGGTGGTCATAAACCTTAACCTTAGAAGCTTCCTCTTCATTCAATGCATCGGAATGTACATCTTTTAAAATCAGCTGTACTGATGTTACACCGTTAAAAGTATTAAGCTGGGGCGCAAAAGCTATATCTATTCTGTCGCCCGCAATAAGAGGAACATCCCCTCTTGACCACCAGACACAATCCATTGTACCGTTAGGCGTTTCAACAATAAGTTTCAAATGCTCTTTTGTCGAACCCATCAGCTTCTTTTCCTTGAGAACAAGGTTATTAACCACAAATGAAGGCGAAGGATTAGATGCGCCAAACGGCTCAAGCTTTGAAATTTCTTCTACCAGAGAAATATCCACATCCTCAATTGACAATTCCATATCAATATCCAAAGACGGAATCAGCTTTTGCCCGTTCAGCATTTCGTCAACGGTTTTATTAAGCGCTTTCTTTACGGTATCAAAAGACGCTTTTTCTTCCGAAAAACTAAGCCCTGCCGCAAGCTGGTGCCCCCCGAATCCGTCCAAATATTCAGAAATATTTGAAATTATGTCATACAGATTAAGTTCTTTTACGCCCCTTGCCGAACAGCGGAAACTCTTTGTTTCCTCAGAATAATTCATAATAAATGTCGGCTTATAATATTTCTCTACAAACTTTGAAGCAACAATACCGATAATACCGACATGCCAGTCTTTAGAGAATAAAACTATAGCATTATCTCTGCTCTTTGAAGCTCTCCACATTTCATCGGCTTCCGCAAAAGTCTGCGAGCACATTTCCTGCCGGAGTTTGTTAAAGTTTTCCAGCGCTATAATAGCCATTTCGATTTCCTGTTTATTTTCGGAAATCATAACTTTTACCGCATTATCAACTGTATCAATTCTTCCGGAAGCGTTAATTCTTGGAGCAATGGTAAATGCAATCTGTTCTGCAGTCAGTCCGTTATCTGTCCCGACTCCGGCGACATCCAGCATTCTCTTTAGTCCGTAATGTTTACCAGCTGCAATAAGTTCAAGCCCTTTTGCTACAAAATACCTGTTTTCACCGATAAGAGGTACTATATCAGCAATTGTTCCGACTGTTACAAACGGAAGAAGCTCAATACAATAAGAAAGTTTATCAAACTTTTCAAGAACCGCCTGCGCAAGTTTAAAAGCAACGCCGACACCCGCAAGAGATGTCAAATATTCAATTTGAACGGGCGTAAGCTTTTCATCCAGAGCATTCATTGCCTTGGGGTTAATAATTGCGTATGCAGGCGGAAGCTCTTCCGGTGCTTCGTGGTGGTCGGTTATAATAACATCGCGCCCGAAGCTGTTAATGAATTTAACTTCTTCTACACTGCTTATACCGTTGTCCACAGTAATCACAAGCTTTGGTTTTTTCTTGGTTAAAAGCTGAACAAGAGCTTTAGTATTAAGCCCGTGCCCTTCGCTTTCTCTATCCGGAATGTAATAATCAACATTTGCGCCCAGATATCCGAAAGTTTTCATAAGAACAGAGGTTGAAGTTACTCCGTCAGCATCAAAATCGCCATATATCAGAATATTTTCTTTCTCATCAACAGCTTTTTTAATCCTCTCGACGGCTTTTTGCATATCACAAAAAGCGTTAGGGTGCATTAACGTTATACCTAACGGGTTCAAGAAATCTTTCTTAGCCTCTTCGGTTGTTATGCCCCTAACTTCTAATAATCTGTCAATTATAGAGGTCTTGGAAATTTTTTCCTTACTCTCTATATGCCACTCTTTTTTTATTACCCCTGTATTTACCCCTGTACCAGACATGTCATTTTTTCCAATATTTCAATAGCTTTTTCCAGCTGAACATCTTTTTTAGCTTCGACATTTTCCTTAGTCAATTCTACCGTAACATCCGGAGTAATACCTTTTTTGTTGATATCACTGCCTGACGGCGTTAAATATCTTTGAATAGTAATATTCATGCCGGCTTCATCCGGAAGCTTGTTGATTTCCTGCACAAGCCCCTTACCGAAAGACTGCTCGCCCACAATTGTTGCACGGTGATTATCCTTCAATGCTCCGCTTAAAATTTCGCTTGCAGAAGCAGAGCCTTTATTTATCAATACAACAATCGGTTTATCCGTAACCTGCTGATATCTTGCGCGCGTAGTTGTTTTGTAGCTGTCCCTGTCAACAGTGCTTACAATTACACCGCCTTTTAAGAGCATATCGGAAATATAAATAGCGTTTGTGAGCAATCCGCCCGGATTTGAACGAAGGTCGATAATAAATCCCTTCATACCGCTTGAATTGTTCAAGATTGATTCAATTTCTCCGGCAGCATTCTTGCTGATAAAAGAACTCAGTCTTATATACTGAATGTCGTTTGGAATCTTTGTTGTTTCAAACGGCGGTTTGCAGGAAACAGATTTAACTTCAATTTCATCTCTTACTACGCTGTAAACCTTGTTAGGAACACCTTTTCTCTGGATTAAAAGAGTAACGGTTGTACCTTTTTCCCCTCTGATTTTATCTGCAGCAGCATCAATACTTATGCCTTTTGTACTTTCGCCGTTGATTTCCAGAATTCTGTCATCAGCAAGCAATCCCGCTTTCTCTGCCGGTGAATCTTCTAAAGGTGCAATAATAACAAGTTCCCCGTCCCTCAGACCTATCTGAGTGCCGATACCTTTTAGAGAACCTTTTATAGATTGAGTTTCTTCCGAAAATTCCTTCGGGTCTAAAAATCTTGTATAAGGGTCATTAAGACTCGTAAGCATTGTTTCTATTGCAACATATGCATCTTCTTTTGTTTTCAGTTTTTTATCATACCTATATCGCCATTTGTTCCAGTCTTGTGAATTGTTGGTAGGGTCATAGTATTTTTTATTAACAATCTTCCAAACATCGTCATACAACTCGGCTGGCGTGGCGGCAAATGCAGAACCGATACTCATCAGCACTGCTGTCATTATTATAGTCGTTGCCATTCTTTTCATAAGCTACACTCCTCCACTATCAAAAAAGCGCTTTCTATATTATATTACACAATTCATTTTTGAATTTCAAATTTTTACTTGAGCATCATATGAATATAATATGCGTAAATAATACCGTAGATTGCACCCGCAAAAACCTGCATCGGAGTATGTCCGAGAAGTTCTTTTAATTTTCCGCCCGCTTCCTGCAAGTCTTGTTTATATAAATCCATTATTATTTTATTCAAGCAGGCAGCCTGTTTTCCTGCCGCACGCCTTACGCCTGCAGCATCATACATTACAATAAAAGCATAACCCAGCGCTATTGCAAATTCTATTGAATCAAATCCGCGGATTAACCCTACAGCAGTGGATAGACCCATAACGCCAGCAGAATGAGAGCTTGGCATACCTCCTGTTGTTGTAAATAATCTTAAATCCAGACTCCGCTTTACTATCAAATGCAATATACATTTGATTATTTGGGCGGTTACTATAGCGGAAAATGCTACAAATATTACCTCATAACCTGTTCCATAATATTGAGAAAAGTCCATTAATTACTCCTAATTCTCTCTGTCAATTTATCTAAAATTTCATTGAAAACTTTAGAATCGTACTTGCCTATTATACCATAACATTCTTGAATCAAATTCCTAAATTTATTTTCAGCCTCCTCTAGTCCGTATAAGGACACATAGGTGAGCTTTCCGGAATTTTTATCCTTGCCGACAGTTTTGCCAAGCTCTTCAAAAGAAGAGATTTCATCCATAATATCATCATATATCTGGAATGCCAGCCCGAATTTCTTTGCAAAAGCGTCAAATTCTTCAATAGTTTTTTCATCGGCTTCTGCTGTAATTGCGCCGATTCTCACAGCCAGTCTGAACAGAACTGCAGTTTTATTCATATGAATAAAATCCAGTGTTTCTTCCGGCGATTTTACTAATTTTCCGCCTTCGGATTCAATATCAACAACCTGTCCTGCTATTAAACCGTATGCGCCGGCAAATCTGGTAAATTCATGCAAAATCCTTATTATTTGAGACTCCTTTAAGCCTTCTGACTTTTCAATAATAAGCTGGGGGGCAAACGTTAACAGGGCATCTCCCGCAAGAACAGCATTTGCTTCTCCAAAAACTTTGTGATTGGAAGGTTTACCTCTTCTGAAATCGTCATTATCCATACATGGCAAATCATCATGTATAAGGCTCTGCACGTGAAGCATTTCAATTGCACAGGCAGAAGGAATAACCTTAGAAATATCCGCCCCTAATATCCGTGCTGTTTCCAGACACATTACGGGTCTTAAGCGCTTGCCGGGAAGCATTAATGTATATTTCATTGCCTTAAAAATATCTTCCGGATAGATTACCGGCATATATTCATCCAGCTTTTTGTCCACTAAATCAATCAATTCTTTCATTTTCTATATCCTTATAAATATTTTGCTTTAATGTATTTCTTGCGCTCTGGCGTTTTCTGGCGCTTATTTTCACCGCGGTTTTATCATTATGATGTTTATGAAAAGATTCGGATTTAACACCTTGATATTTGACTTTCTCTTTATAATCCAACGCCTCTTTAACAAATTCGCAGTAGCTTTGATATCGGGTTTCATCAATTTTATCAATATTTTCCTTAACTGCGCATCCAGCTTCTGTTATATGCAGGCAGTTTTGAAACTTACATTGATTTTTATATTTTGCAATCTCATCAAAGAGCAAATCAACTTCATTCGGCATTAAAAAATCAAATTTTAAATTACTAAACCCCGGAGTATCAACGATACGGGTATTTTCATTATCAAGCGAAATTATTTCACAATGCCTGGTCGTGTGAGTTCCTCTAAGCGTTTTATCACTTACGGACTTGGTTTTCAGATTTAAGCCCGGGCATACAGCATTAATAAGACTTGATTTTCCCACACCGGAAGCCCCGCATAAAACAGATATTTTACCCTTTAACAATTCCTTAAAATCTTCTATTCCGTATCCTTCAAGGGCAGAGGTGAACAAAATATCATACCCGAGAGGTTCATAAATAGAAAAAACCTTTTCAATTGTAGAATCATCATTTGAAAGGTCGTTTTTATTAAAGCAAAGTACAGTATCTAATTTATGGTATTTTGCAAAAGAAATGTACCTGTTTAATTGTACAAAGCTTAATTCCGGCTCTTTCACTGCAGAAATAATAATAACTCTGTCTATATTAGAAACAGATGGTCTTGTTATAAAATTCTTCCGCGGTAATATTTTTTCAATAGCTCCGTCATTGAATTCTACAAAATCTCCGACAAGAATTTTCTGCTTTTGTTTTTTCAAAACCTCGCGGATTTTGCACTCATAAATTTGATTATCAGAGTTAACATAATAAAAATCCGAATGAATTTTAAAAATCTGACCTTTAAGCATAAAAAAATTGTACCATAACTGCAAAAAAGTTACATTGAAAATACCAATTTTTGTTACACTAAATTAAATTCTCTTTACAGCCTGTCGTACAGAATACTTAGGGCATAGATGCCGGCTACAAAACCTCCGTATTAATCAATTTTGTAAATAACTCTTAAACTTATAACCTTTTTCTAAAAAAATAGTGTATAATAAGAACATAGATTGTTAAGGAGAAGGTTAATGTCAATTATTGAAGGTTTACTAACTGTCACAAACGAAAAATTCTGCATCATAGTATCTCGTTTTAATGAGTTTATAAGTTCCAAACTGCTCTCCGGCGCATTGGACGAACTAAAACGCCACGGGGTAAAAGAAGAAAATATTGACGTCGTATGGTGTCCCGGAGCCTTTGAAATACCCGTTATTGCAAAAAAATGCGCAAAAACAAATAAATACAATGCCGTTATTGCGCTTGGAGCTGTAATCAAGGGTTCAACTTCTCATTATGATTATGTCTGTGCAGAAGTATCCAAAGGCGTTGCTTCCGTAAGTTTAGAAACAGAAGTTCCGGTAATATTCGGCGTCTTAACTACAGATAATATTGAACAGGCAATTGAAAGAGCCGGCACCAAATCCGGCAATAAAGGTGCTGATGCTGCAAAATCCGCAATTGAAATGGCGAACTTAATGAATAAAATTCAGCCTTAAAAATTAGAATGGTCTTGATAAATACAGTATAAAAGGAGTGTGTGTTATGAGCGAAATTATTACAGAGTACAGGAATGAAAATACTAAGAACATTGACCTTCTGTCAACAATTGACATAGTGAGAAAAATCAATGAAGAAGACAAGCTCGTAGCACTTGCTATCGAAGATGAAATTCCTAATATTGCAAAAGCTATAGATATGATTGCCAAACAGTTTCTAATGGGAGGCAGATTATACTACTACGGAGCCGGAACCTCCGGACGCATAGGAATTTTAGACGCTTCAGAATGCCCGCCGACATTCGGAGTGCCGGCAGATATGGTTACCGGTATTATTGCAGGCGGAGATAAGGCTATAAGAAACGCAGCAGAAGGTGCTGAAGATAATTATGAAGAAGGAGTTAAAGACGCACAGTGTTTAACAGACCAGGATGTGTGCGTTGTAATCTCCGCAAGCGGAAATCCTAAATACTTGCTCGGCGTTCTGGCGCAGGCAGACAAAGTTAACTGCAGAACAATTGCCCTAACCTGCAACCACAACGCTCTTATCCTTGAAGAAGCAGGGCTGGGCATCTGTGTAGAAGTAGGTCCGGAAGTTATTGCAGGCTCCAGCAGAATGAAAGCCGGAACGGTTCAAAAAATGGTCTTAAATATGCTCTCTACAGGAGCTATGATTAAAATCGGCAAAACATATGAAAACTTTATGATAGACTTAATGCCGACAAATGAAAAGCTTAAAGACAGAGCTATCCGTATCGTGGCAGAAATTGCCGGAGTTAGTCATTCAAACGCATTAAAGACTCTGCTTGAATGTGATTGGAGCGTAAAAACAGCTATTATTATGCTGAAATGCAATCTCAACCGCGAACAGGCAGAAGATGCTTTGAGAAGAAACTGCGGTGTTCTAAGAAGAACGCTCAACAGTTTCTCTCAGCTCTAAAATACTGTTCTACAGACTGTACCATAATATCAGAATAATTGTTCAGAAGAGCCGGATTATTTAATCTTTCTCTTCCTTTGGGAGATACCATGAAAGCAACTTCCCAGAGAACCGCCGGAATTTTTTGGATATTTTCGGAATTTCTTACTACTGAATAATTAGCCTCTTTGGATTGTGCATAATCAGGTTTCTTGGTTTCCGGATTTATAAACAGATCTTTTGGGGCTGTTTTTTCATGCTTTTGAATCCAGTTATCAAAATTCTTTTCCATTATTGCAGAAAGTTTTTTACTTTTTTGATTTACTGCGCTTGCGCGGTTATAAGTATATATCTGTGTTCTGTCCTGCACTTTTTTAGTACAAGAATTAACATGAACAGATATCATCAGATCAGCTTTATTTGATTTTTTACCCAATTCTTTTTCTATAATATTTACATGCCCCTGGAGGAATATGACTCTGGCGCCTTTTGCACACAATCTGTCTTTCAGACGCATTGCATTATCATAATTTATCAGCCATTCATCTTCTGTTTTGCCTATCCCGAGAGTCCCTTTATCAGTACCTGCTTGTGAATAGCCATGACCTGCATTAACTATAATTGTCATACCGGAAAGGGGTCCGCCCGGCTTTGGTTCAAAAACTTTTCTTGTTGCTTCGACAAACCCGTTTACTTTACGCTTCTGCTGGAGCAGAGGGCGGTTTTTTAAATTAGCTGTCTTACTCATATTAATTGTTTCTATTAGCGTATTAGTTTTCTTATCAACTACAACTTTTCTATCATCTGAAGAAACCGCAAAGTCTGAGTTATTATAAACGACCTTAATTTCTTGATTAGGTAAAATCTTATCAGTTTCAAGCCCGTTGAGCTTCATTAATTTTTCCTCCGGAACCCCCACTTTTTGTGAAATAGTGCTCAATGAATCTCCCTGTTTTACTTTATAAATAAAACCTGGGATTTCCAGCATATCGCCGGCTTGTATTTTATCGATATCTTCAACGTTATTTAAATCCTTCAAAATCTGAGAGGTTAAACCGAATTTCTGGGCAATCCTAAACAGATTATCACCTTTTTCTATTTTATAGCCCAATTTTTGAATTTTTATTTTCTGACCTAATGAAAGCTTGTTCTTATCCTTTATATCATTATCGTTGCATAAAATCTCTTCTGTTGTAGCATATTCACGTGCAATATTCCACAGATTATCGCCCTTCTTGATTTCATAATCCATAGTTACAACTTGAAATTCACCATCTTGTCTTATTGTTGAATTCTTAAGCATTTTTTGGAAAACTGTTTTTTCACTGCTTTCGCTTGCAGGAACATCATCGTCATTTTTCTTTCTGCCAAAAATCATAGACGGGACAAGAAAAAGGAGCGATAAAGACCGGCTAATCATCTTCAAGCCGTCGCTGATACCTTTGCCGACTTTTTTGAAGAAATTTTTGACCCCGTTCCAGAAACCACCTTTCTCTTCAGCTTTTTCTTCAACTTCTGGCTTCTTATCATTCTTATCAGACGTTTTGTTTGTTACTTCTATCTCTTTTTGAACAGGAGCCGGATTTTTTATGTTGTTTAAATAAGGCACTTTAACTTCCTGCCCGATTTTAACCTCTTCTATATCATTATTTATTGATTTAAATTCTTTATAAAATTCCTCAAAACTGACTTCATCAGTGCCGAGAGATTTATACAAAGCCTGTGCAACTCCCCAGGTGCCTTTTCCTTTGAATGTTTCATCAACAGTAAATTTATAAGATTCTGCACTTACCGGCGCATTAGAAATTTTACCTGTTTTAAACTGTTCATATATTTTATCCAGTTCTATTGTCGATACATTATTTTTCTTATGGCAGTTTTTTGCATCTTTATAAAGGCTGTCAATCTCAGCAGAAGCCTGTTCCTTTTCTTTTCCTTTTAAATCTCTTGAAGCAAGGATTAAACGGTTTAGACTTCTTCTGTATAAACCAGCGTCTTCAACCTTTTCAGCATTGCTTTTGCCGGAATAAACATATTTTAGGTTTTTAATTATTTTTGAATAATCTTTAGCCTTTATTGCACTAATCAATTCAGAATTCTGGCTTATTTTTCCCAAGCCCTTGTTGTAGCACAAATCAATCAGAGCTTCTTTTATTGAATTGGGAAGAGTTTCATATGTATTTTTGCCGATTTTTTTATTCAGCAGATTTTTTACCTCGCCGGAAAATTTTTCTAATTTCTCACAAAGGTGTTGATATGCCTTTTCCTGTGTAAGCGGTTTATTTGTCAATTCACCGAACCCGCAGGTATAATTACCGAATTTATCTTTATAAGGAGATGTTGTTGCTTCATAATAATAGTTTCTGTCCCCTTCATAATATTTAAGCAAATCAATTAAATGCGACTGCGCTTTTGCAATGGCTGTATTATCGTCTTTAAGAACAGAGGGTTTATAACTGCTGATGCCCATTTGCTCTGTTGCATGCATTAATACAGCTTTTACATCATCACTCCAGAGTTTTTTTGTTAAAAGACTATCGCTTGGAGCATTCAAACTATATTGAAACAGCTGTTCATTATTTGACACTGCCGGCTTAGTTACAGGCACAGTACTCTTCTTAACTTCCTTAACTTTTTCAACGGTTATACTCATGTTATCTCCTAATTCCCTTATTAATATAAAGTAAGTATATTTTTTAAAATTGCCTCATTTTTACAAATATTTACAAAATCTTATTGTATAATGTTGTATATCATATAAGGGGGAACAGAGATGAAGTTAACTGTATTAGGACCCGGGTGCTGGGGATTGACGCTTGCCTGGTTATTGAATGACAACTTTGAAGATATAACTGTCTGGGGAAGAGAGTCTGATTTATATGATGATCTGGTCAATAACAAGCACTGTTCCAAACCGCTTGAAATACAGTTAGACAAAAAGGTCGAAATCACTTCTGACCTAAAAAAAGCTATTGAAAACGCAGATATTATTTTATCAGTTGTCGCAACCTCCGGCGTCAGAAGCGTATGCGAACAGCTTAAGCTTGCAGGCATAAGACCGGAGCAGCCTTTAGTAAACGCATCAAAAGGGCTTGAGCTCAACACGCTGATGCGTATGTCCGAGGTAATAAAAGACGTACTTCCGGAGCAAAAAATAGTAGTCTTATCCGGACCTACACTGGCAAAAGAAGTTTTGATGGGAAAACCAACTGCAGCATCAGTTGCCTGCGAAGATTTAAAAACAGCAGAATTTGTACAAAAAGCATGCAACGTGCCAAACCGCTTTAGATTATACACAAATACAGATGTAATCGGTGTCGAGCTAGGTGGCAGTTTAAAGAATGTTATTGCAATTGCCTCCGGATTTGCGCATACCATGGATTTAGGCGACAACTGCATGGGGACATTGCTAACTCGTGGTATGGCAGAAATAGTAAGACTTTCCGTCAAGCTTGGCGCCAATCCTTCAACACTTTACGGCTTATCCGGTATGGGAGACTTGATTGCAACCTGCTCAAGCCCTATGTCAAGAAATTATACAGTGGGCGCAATGCTCGGCAAAGGCAAAAAAGTCGATGATATTCTAAAAGAACTTGGCTCTGTAGCAGAAGGAGTTAAAACATCCAAAGCAGTTTGCGACCTTGCTGAAAAACTCGGTGTAGAAGTCCCTGTTTCTAATGCCATCTATGAAGCAGTTTACACTGATATTACCCCGCAAGAAGTATTGTCAAAACTCATGAACAGAAAACTAAAGAAAGAGGAAAGCTATGATTAAATATGCAGTAAAATATCTCAAAAATACCATAGTACCTCTTAACTGTCCGGACAATGTAACTCTGGAAAACGGCTCTTTAATCCTTGCAAGAACAGAAAAAGGCGAAGAAGCTCTGAAAGTGTTCCTTGTCAATGAAGAAATTGCCAAACTTTTTGAAAAATCCGATAAAACTCCGGAACCGTTTGAGTTCATACGTATTATGACACAGGAAGATATGATGGTTCTGGAAGATTTAAAAAAAGAAGAAGTTACATCATTTTTTAAATGCAAAGAATTAGTAGCCAAACACAATTTAAACATGAACCTCGTTCAATGCCGAATAACATTCGACAGACGCAAAATTTCATTTTATTATACTGCGCCGGAAAGGGTTGATTTTCGAGAACTTTTGAAAGACCTAACCCAGGTATTTAAACGCATGAGAATAGACCTGCGCCACATCGGCGTCCGCGATGAATCATCAATAATGGACGGATGCGGTATGTGCGGCAAACCCTTTTGCTGTGCAAGCTACTTGAGAAAATTTGAATCCATTAATGTAAAACTTGCAAAAGATCAAGGAATGCCGATAGCTCCGTCAAAGATTTCGGGGACCTGCGGACGCTTATTATGCTGCTTGACATATGAATATTCTAATTATATTGAAGCCGCCAAAGGAATGCCTCCCATCGGCTCAACAGTCATGACCCCGCAAGGATTAGGTAAAATATGTTTTATACAATTTCTTAACAATTCAGTTGCAGTTAAATTTGAAGATGGTAAAATTAAGGAGTATAATAAAACAGAAATCGAAATGGTTGACGCAGATGTCAATGTCGATATAGAAATTCCAAATCTTAACAATTATTCAACAGATGAAAAAATCGATGCTAAACAGCTAAAACAGCTTGAAGATGACAGAAACAGCTCAACTGGAAATGTATAAAAGGTTAAATCATGAGAATTCAATCAATAAATCAAAGTACTACCCCGTCTTTTCAAAGATTCGTGGTTCATCCGGGAAGTTTTGAAGCGCTAAAAAAATCAAAATTCTTTCCCCCTAAGTCAGATACTAATTATAAAAACTACTTAATGACATTTTATAAAGATTTAATGAAAATAAAAAAAAGCTCAGAAAATAATACCCTATATGATGTCGTACTAAAACCTAATAACTCAACCGGCGGAAAACTTGTAATAGAAAAAAATGGGCGTGAACAAACTGGATTTTGTTCATCATTTGACGAACTTTTTAATATAGAAGACTATGAACCTCGTAAACAAATAACTGCAAAACAAGAACCTAATATAATAAAACGTTATTTTCGAAATCGCTATATTGCAAAATCTAACAAAAAGTTAAAACAGTCACCTGTTAATTATATGCATGTTTTTGATACAATAACAAAAAAAATATCAAAATATGCAGAAGAAGCTGATTATTTACAAGAATTAGCTTTACTAAAAGAAAGGAAGTAACTATTATGGAAAAATTTGAAAAATTGCAGTTAGTATCGGCTGGATTATTATTATCTGCGGCACTAATTATATGTACCCAGATAGCATCATCCCGTGTATCAAATGATATTATATCAGTAACAGGTTCTGCTTACGAAATTGTAAAATCCGACTCAGGGACTTTAAGTTTTAACATTGTAGTAAAACGCTATAACAAACAAGAAGCCTATTCTGCAATGCAGTCACAAATTAAAATAGTTGAAAAATACCTTAAGGATAAACAAATAAAAGAGATTGAAAGAAAGACTATTAATGGTTATTATACTTATAAAAGAGATAAAACAGGAGCCTATACTGATATTCAAGACTCTTACAACTTATACCAGCCAATAAGCATTCACTCTGATAATGTGGAATTAATAAAAGAAATTTCTAACGAAATTACCAGCTTAATTAACCAAGGGGTTGATATCAATGTAAATCCGGCATCCTATGATTACTCAAAGCTTCCGGAACTAAAAGTTACACTTCTGGAAAAAGCATCACAGGACGCAAAAGACAGAGCTGCATCAATGCTAAAACCAACCGGCAACTCAGTCGGAAAAATTCAATCTGTTAAAATGGGCGTCTACCAAATAACACCGGTTGACTCAACAAGCGTTTCCGATATGGGAATAAATGATACAAGCTCTATTGATAAAAAAGTAACAGCTGTAGCTAACGTTTCATTCAAAATAAAATAATTTATATATATAGTATTGCATAATTGTATAAATAATGTTATTATATATATGTCACAAATTAAGAAGAGGACAAAAATATGGATGTTAGTTCAGTTGGTTACGGAAGTGCAATGACTCCGGAGGTGCAGGCTCAATATGCATCAAGACTAATGAGTATGTCACAGCAGACAAGCTATGTAGCAGGCTCTTTAATACAAGATACTGTTGAAATCTCTGCAGAAGCCCTAGCTAAATACACAGAAGAGATGAATGCCAGCATAGAAAGAATGCTGTAAAATTATATTTTAAGAATAAAAAGCGGATGCCCGGCGGGCATCCGCTTTTTTAGTTTGTTATCCAACTGTCTATCCCAAAACTGCCTAATGCGGTAATGGAAAAAGCAAGTCAAATAGCGTTTAATAATTGTATTAAATCTTTTTCATACTTCCAGCTATTCTTAATTCCAAGAGCCATTTGGCTCTTTTTTTTGTGTGCTACGCACGTAGATATTTGGTCGGAACACATTGGTGAAAAGCCTAGATTATATAAAACCACAAGTGTTCCTCTAAAGTAAATCTACAAGTTGAGCTGTTATACTTACCTACGCACGTAGATATTTGGTCGGAACACATTGGTGAAAAGCCTAGATTATATAAAACCACAA
>CALVBN010000002.1 GCA_944325785.1 Candidatus Gastranaerophilales bacterium
TTGTATTTAATTTTCAAGTGCCATGTGGCGGGATCGGTATACTGTTTTGTATACGGCTCGTGCGGTGCTTTCGCATCCTAACTCGCCTGCCTCCTTCCAAAACTTGACATTTAGTCAACTTTTGGCGGAGTCCTTGGCTCGTACGAAAAGTTATGCCTTCTATTTCGCCTGCCTCTCTTCGAAATGATACTCAATCATTCCTCGGGAGTCCTTGCCACATCGACATGATTCTGTATTTGGTTTTCAACAAAATTTATTCTAACATAAAAGTTTTTTTGTTACAAATGTTATATTTTTATTGACATGTTTTTTCTACTGTCTACAATGAAATTATAAAAGGAAGGCAGATTATGAACATATCATCAGTTTCATTAAATTCTAACAGTCAACGTAAAAATATGTTTATCAGATATTCTAACAGCTTTATGTCTATGATGAACGGCGGGAATGAAGCTGTTGAAAAAGCTCAAAAAGCTAATCCTGCAATCACTAATATTAATAAAGCCGACAAGTCTAAGGGAATTGAAACTCTTACTATTTTCCCAAAACAGGTTGTTGACGGAAAAACTATTATTACTGCATAATTACAGGAATTAACATGATTTTAAAAATTTTTAGAATGGAACACAACAGATTTGTTCCGGAATATAAGACAGAAGGCGCTGCCGGCATGGATTTATGCGCTGCAATTGAGGAAGAAATTACTTTACAGCCTCTGGAAAGAAGGTTAATCCCTACAGGGCTGAAGATAGAACTTGAACACGGTTATGAAGCTCAAATCAGACCGCGTTCCGGACTTTCTATCAAGCACGGCATAAGCCTTATTAACTGTGTCGGCACAATTGATGAGGACTATAGAGGCGAAGTTTGCATACCCGTAGTAAATCTTTCAAACGAACCATATACAATCAAACCGGATGAAAGAATTGCTCAAATGGTAATAGCTAAATATGAACAGGCAAAAATAGAAGTAGTGACCGAGCTTACTGAAACGGTAAGAGGTGCCGGCGGATTTGGCTCAACCGGCAAGGTTTAGCGGTTGTCAAACATAACGTGTACGCTAAAAATGAAAAATAAAAAAATAAATGGCGGGCATGTTGTATATATCATTGTAGGGTGGGTAAAGCCTCTTCAAATGGGTGACTGTAACTTATGTCTAGTATTGCGTACCCACCGTTCTTAATTTTGGTTTTGGTGGGTACGTTATGCATAGACAAACGTATATTTCCACATTTTAACGCAACTTTACCCACCCTACTTACTTTTCTACTGGTGCAGATGGGGTTTTACCGCATCCTGCAGGCTTCATAAAAATTTATTGTTTTTGCTTACCTGTTGTCAGTTCATTCAATAAACGCTTTATCTGGTAAGTTAAGTTTCCTTTTTCATATTTAGACATAATATTTTCTGCCAGTGTTAATTCTTCTATCGCTTGTGTTGGATTAGTTTTTTTCAAGATTTTAGCAATCGACACAAGTACGATGCAGAGCATCTGTTCATAATTTTGGATTGGTTTAAGTTGCGTTTTAACAGTTTTATAGCGCTTGTCGATACTGTCATAATTTTTGATAACATCACGAATAGCCCTTTTTTCTTCATAAAGCATTTTTAGATGATTCTGGCTTCCCGGTTCTGTTTTGTGGAATAAATCCGCAAGATTGCGGGATCTTGCCATTATGTGAACAGGGTCATGAAATCTCTTTGCGATAGCAAGGGCATTTGTTGCAAGTTCTTTTACCAGTTCATTGTTCCCTTCATTAAATTTTATAAGAAAACTATAGATTATTCCCGCAAGGTTGTCCTCTTTAAGATTTACAAGCTGTTGTGCAAAATTTTTTGAGGCTTTGTTCATCAACTCCTTGTTGTTTTGTTTTTCAAATACATCACCAAGAGTATACAATTCATGTGAAAAGGCTGATAAATCTATATTATCTTTTCTTTTAACGCTTCTGGTTATTTTTTGTGTGAATATATCAAAAGCTGATTTCGGATTTTGGGAGAGTTTGCCGGTGGAAAATTTAACTTTCATAAAAGGATCTCCATAAAAATAGTATAATATAATAAAACCTCGTAAAAATAAATTTTGCTATTCATTAATAATTGTTAGTTGCAGGGCGGGTAAAACTCAGGTCCTGTAGGATGTGGGAAATCTGTGATTTACCGCATCAAAAACATAAGCACTAATTACATATAATGCATTCTGATAACTTACTTTAATAGAAATGTTTCGGTAATCAAAGATTACCAAAACCTACTTTTCTTACTTATTGTACCCAAGGAATTCGATATGGACTTGCAAAATAGTTATATATTTCTTCAAATATTTTTTCAGAATTTTCTGCTTCATTTTCTAAAATCTGAGAATGATATCCTTTTCGATTATTTGCTGATTTAACATAATTTTTAGTACTATCAATATACTTTAATCCAAGCTTATATTCATTGGAGTTTTTGTCAAATTTTGGCAATTTTTCAAAGAAGTCATCTAAAACAATTCTTTTATCTTTATCAAAAGGAACATTTCCGTATTTTTTATCATCAATATTTTTAATAGCACATTCCAAGCGTTTCCTCAACTCTTCTACACTTATATTCATTTCTTTTGCCTGTTGTTCTAATTTGTATTTTTTACCATTTAATAAACTTTGCGCATTTGCCTTTAGGTTCTGCATATTTCCTCTGGTTTCGTGTATAGCCTCAGCAATTCCATCTCTAGATGTCCTATAAGCTATTTCATCTTGTTTTACATGTTGAAATTCATGGATAATTTTTTGAAGTTCACACTTTCTTCCACGTCGATTTTTCTCAAACACTTTTTCGGTAAATCTATCTGTTAGCAGATTAATATTAATGATTCCTATTTCAGAATCCCACCCAGCGTCTCCTGCTCCATTCACATCTTTGACTTTATTTATTTTTAGTGTAATCGGAATATTTTCATATCCATAATCTTTTTTAACTTCCTCAAAAGCTTTTTTACAAAATTCTTCAGTATCTTCTATATTCAAAAGCTCTTCATATTTTTTTACTAGTTTTTCTGCCTCATCTTTTGAAACATCTCGCCTAAATATTTCAGAAAAATTCTTTGCAACTTTTTCAATACTAGGTTTAGTTAACATTCTATGCCCAACAACAGCACCATAAACAGCACCGGCTGTACCTAAAATACCCAAAGCCCACTTTGCGCCTGTTGACATTCCGGTCTTTTCAGAATTACTGCTCTCTTTTATCTTATCTCCGGCAGAGATTTGGACAACATCTTGTGAAGGAGACTGCACAGCCCCAGATGACGGCTGAATTGCACTTACTGCAGGCGGATTAGAGGATACCCCCCCCTAACCATGAGGTTTGAGCGCTTGGCGCATAGCCATAATAATTAACCGGATAAACCATAAATCTTCCTTTCAATATTTTTAACTAACCTTATTTATATAAAAAGTCATTTGTTAAAACAAAATTGACTAAATGTAACAAAATATTAAGCATAGCCAAAAACTTTCCGCTTTTTGTGCAGATTTTGCCCTGTCTTTTATGTAGTTTTGTTTCAATATTTACCTAAAAAGCTTGACGGTTACTGAAAAAAAGTATAAAATGGGGCATAGTACTTCTCTAAAGTGCTGTAGTTATTAAATTATTTAGGAGAACAAACCATGTACCAAGATGAAACGCTTATTTGTGAAGATTGCGGGTGTGAATTTGTGTTTACAGCTGGAGAACAAGAATTCTACGCAGAAAAGGGCTTAACAAATAAGCCAAAAAGATGCGCTAATTGCAGAAAAGCAAAAAAACAACTGCACAGAGGTAAAAAGAAAATGCATGATGCAGTATGCGCTAAATGCGGAAAACAAACCCAAGTGCCTTTTAACCCGACACAAGGCAGAGATGTACTATGCAAAGAATGCTTTGATGCTGAAAAAGCTGCGGCGGCAGAAGCAGCAGCAACGGCTTCTTAAATATAATAAAGTGTTATTTATGAAAAAGGAAAGGTTTTATTTAAGCCTTTCCTTTTTTAATCTCATTATCCTGTCATTTGCTTCCAAAATTCTGCGTTTTAGGGTTTCGTTGTTTTCGGCTTTTCTGATAATTTCTTCAATTATTGCTATGGTTTTATCGTCAGCCTCTCTATAAATAAACATATCTGCGCCGGCTGTTAGTGCCATAATACAGGCATTTGCTCCTCCAAAATCTTCAACCCCCTTCATAACCATGTCATCTGTAATTATGATACCGTTGAATTTGAGAACATTTCTCAAGTATCCGATTGCATTTTTGCTTAAAGATGCCGGAACAATTTCTTTATCGAAACAGGTGCAGTGCAAGTGCCCAGCCATAATCATTTCTGTATTAATATTCTCTTTAAACGGTTTTATATGTATTTTTTCCATTTCATTAAGAGGCAGGTCTATTTTCGGGAGTGTTAGATGGCTGTCTTTATCAGCATCGCCATGCCCCGGAAAGTGTTTTAAACATGGGATAATTCCATATTTTCTGTATAATTCTGAAACAAGTTTTACTGCTTTTGACACATCTTCTGCATTATCAGAAAACGCTCTTTCGCCTATAATAGGGTTATCGGGGTTTGTATTCACGTCGGCACAGGGTGAAAAATTAAGATTTATTCCGTATTCTTTAAGCTCTTTGGCAATTTTTGCAGTCTGAGTTTTCAAAAACTCTTCTCCCCTGTCAAAAGCAAATCTTGGAGAGAGGTATCTGGCGTGAATTTTTTCTGTTCTTTCTACCCGTCCGCCTTCCTGGTCTATTGAAAGAAACGGGGGTGCTATGGATTTTGATTTTATTTCAGATATTAAGTTTTTGAATTGTTCTGAGGAATCTATATCTTTTGTAAAAAATATAACTCCTCCCAAACCTTTTGAGAGAGCCTCGTCAAGAAATTTTCCCGTGCCTAAAATAAACATTTGATAAATAAGTTTTTCCATAAAATAATCATACATTTAAATGAGAGAGAAAATCAACTTTTTGGGTAAAAATTTTTATAGCTTAAAATACAAATATTATGTATAATAATAGATATAGAAAAGGACAGGGTTAATATGAAAAAAATAGTTTTATCAATACTTGCAGGTTTTTTGTTATTGTCTGCAATTTCATTAGATGTATCAGCGGCTAAAAAATCATCAAAGCTTTCAAAGGAAGCTATTACGGAAATGTCCGACAGTATTGATAAATTAACCCAGAAGATATACGGACGTGCGCTTTTATCTCCGCAGGACAATGAAACTTTAATAGGTATAAAAATAAAACTTGATAATCAAATGCTCATGTCGCCGTCAACAGAACTTGCTCCTTTGTATTACAAGGCAGGCAACGTTTATAAGCTCCGTGATATGAAGCCGGAAGCAATTGAATGCTATCAGACGATTCTTGAAAACTTTTCCGATACAGCCCTTGCGCCTAAAGCAAAATCAGCATTGGAAGAACTCGGTGTAACTGTTACTGCGCCTGTAACATCTGAAGATTCAGAAGAGGATGAGGGAATTTAGTTCCTATTTTCCGAAACTTGAAAAACTTATAAATGATGTTTATAATGAGTGTATGAATAATGTTCTAGGAGCGATTAACAGCTATCAGGCACTAAATAATTTTTATGTGTACAATTCGTCAAATTCAGGCAGAATTCAAAATAATGATACGGCTTTGCCTATATCAACCAACCATCCGGAAGATGACGAAGCTTCTTATGCATCAATATCTCCGGAAGCTATGGCGCTTTATAATGCTGAACAGCAATCCGGCTCCGGAGCAGGAGAAAATACCGGTTCTGAAGAACTTACCCAGCAGGAGCAGCGTGAAGTTTCTGAGTTAAAAATGACGGATGCCCAGGTAAGAAATCATGAGCATGCACATAAAGCCGCCGCCGGCGGGCTTCATACATCCGGACCCAATTATGAATACGAAACAGGACCGGACGGTAGAAAATATGCAGTAGCTGGGGATGTAAACGTAAGTTATTCTCACAGTTCAGATCCGGAGGTTAATCTAAGAAACGCTCAGCAGTTAAAAGCCTCTGCTCTTGCTCCGGCAGATCCTTCCAGCCAGGACAGAAAGGTTGCCGCGCAGGCTGAAATGGAAATTGCACAGGCAAGACAAGAAATATTAGAAGAACAAAATCAAGCAAGAGATGAGGAAGAAAATTCTTCAAATATAAATAATGTTAGTTCATCAGAGCCGGAAAATGCATCAGAGACAGCTAAACAATACAGCTATTAAATAAAATAAAAAGACTAAATATAAAATTTAGTCTTTTTATAATTTTATATTACTGTTTTTATTATTTTGTTGTTTGAATAAATAAGCTGATTAAGTCATTCAAAGCTGAATATTGTTTCTGATAGCTTTGTGACTGTTTTTCAAGAGTAAGTATTTGTTTTTTGTACTCTTGAATTGAAGCCTGGCATTCTCTTGCTGAAACTTTCAAGTTTTCTTGAACCTGCTGTGCATCCTGCAGAACGCTTTTCATTGAAATTCCGAGAGCTTCCATTGTTTGTTTAATAATTTGCGCGCCGGTATGTCTTGAAACACCGCTGGGGAGCTGTGAAATAAGCTTTTTCAACACTGTAATATTAGCCGGCATTTCAAAAGCTTCGCTCATTGTTTCTGTAACAGGTGTCTGAACAGGCTTTGGTTCTGCAAAGAACGGATCTTTTTCTTCTGTTTCTATATCATCAAAGAAATTTGCAGATTTGGCAGGTTTTACCGGCTCAGCAAAAATGTCATCAGAAGATGATGAGAAAATATCGTCATTCATCGGATTGCTGACAGGTGTGCTGTCAAAGCTGTTCATTGCATCGTCTTGAATATCCATACTTTCAGCCTGTTTCTTTAAGGCTTCAACTATTTTTTTTCCTACACTTTCATTATTCGGCATATCTTTACTCCCTCATAGGTTTACTGAACTTATTATATTTTAAACATGTTTAAAGTCCAATTAATTGTTATGTTTTGTTAAATTAAAATAAAAATTTTTATATAAAAATTCCTAACTAACGCGTCTCGCGCCCCGCGAGCGTGTTATGCGATAGCATAACGATAGCGAGCGTAAGAGTGCAGGCTTGCCTGCAACATCCATTTGGTCCCGCACCCGTAAGGGTGCAGGAAACAGTGCGTGTTTCTCTTTCTTTGCTAACGTTTCTTTCTCTTTTTATCGCAAAAAAGAGAAAGAAATGTTAAATATAATTAAAGGTAAAAAATCCGTACTCAATTCCTCTTTTATATTCCGACAAAAGCGAAACTGCATAAAATTTTTTGTAAATAAAAAGCACCTTTAAAGGTGCTTTTATTAGTTTTAGTTCTCTACGTATTCTCTTAAGCGTTTGCTTCTGTTAGGATGTCTTAATTTTCTGAGAGCTTTAGCTTCAATCTGTCTGATACGCTCGCGAGTTACGCCGAACAATTGTCCAACTTCTTCTAAAGTTCTTTGGCGTCCGTCATCCATTCCGAAACGTAATCTCAAGACATCACGTTCACGCGGAGAAAGCGTGCATAAAACTTCTGCCAAATCTTCCCTTAAAAGTTCTGAAGCAACGGTCTTAATAGGAGCATCCGCTTCTTTGTCTTCTATAAAATCACCTAATCTTGAATCTTCTTCTTTACCGATAGGAGTTTCAAGAGAAAGCGGTTCTTGGGCAATTTTAACAATTTCTCTTAACTTAGAAATAGAAACCCCCATTTCTACAGCCAATTCCTCTTCGGTTGGTTTTCTAGAAAGCTCTTGAGCAAGTCTTCTTGTAACTTTTTTCAATTTGTTAATTGTTTCAACCATGTGAACAGGAATACGAATTGTTCTTGCCTGGTCTGCAATCGCTCTTGTAATAGCTTGTCTAATCCACCAGGTTGCATAAGTTGAGAATTTAAATCCGCGTTCATGGTCAAACTTTTCAGCTGCTCTGATTAGTCCTAAGTTACCTTCTTGAATAAGGTCTAAGAAAAGCATGCCTCGTCCGACGTATTTTTTTGCAATGCTGACAACAAGTCTTAAGTTAGCTTGAACAAGTTTGCGTTTTGCAATAGCCCCCGGGGTTCCGCCTTGAATAATCTTTCGTGCCAGTTCAATTTCTTCGCTGGTAGATAATAATTTTATACGTCCGATTTCACGAAGATATAATCTTACGGGGTCTTCTACCGCAACACCCTTAGGGACATCGGTATCAAGTTCTGATTCTCTTGACATGTCAGAAGAGTCCATCATATAAAAATCGTCGCTCTTTATACCGCCAAGTTTTGAAGATGTAATAATATCTTCAATATTATCAGTTCCAAGATCCGTTTCAATGTAGTCTACGCTGTCGTCTTCTTTGTCTGCATCATAGTCTAACAAATCAAGATTTTCGTCTTCTACACTAATTACAGATGAATTTGAGTTTCTTTTTTGAGTCATTATTTATCTCCAGTCCTTAATTTAATTTTATCTCTAAGCTGTATTTGCATTCTCAGAGCTTCTATATCATCATCATTTACCTGTTTATATTTTCGGCGTATTTCTTCTGTTTCTTTTTCTTGATAACATCTTTTGAGTCGAACAACATTTTCCTTTACAGCCCGTTCAAACTCTGCCGGTTCCAGTCCGTTAAAGGCTTCCGAGAGTTCTACTATATCGGTTAAGATTTGGGTCAAATTATCATCCTCAATGAATTCTGTATACAAACTTTTTGTCAATTCCTTAACATTATTTATTGTACACGACAATTTGTCAATTGTATTTTTTACAATTATTAACGTTTCATCTTGGATGATATTTTCCGGCAACAATTCATTGAGTTGTTTAAAACTTAACGAACTGTCATTTGCTAGAAAAACGCTCAATAAATTTTTTTGCGCTTTTATTTCAAATTGTGAAGAATTTGTTACAAGTTTTTTATTTTCAACTTGTGAATATACCCCCGATTCGCGATAATTCGCCAATTCTTTGAGCATGGCATTTTCATCAACGTCAATAACTGTTGACACCATTTTAACATATTCTGACTGAATAATCTTGTTATTGACATCCTTTAAAACTTCTATGATTTGATTTACGAGTTCTGCTTTTTCCTGCGGTGTTCTGGCATTATTTTTTTCTTTAAGGATATTGTTCAGCAGAAAATCTATAAGAAGCGGAGCATTTTTAACATACTGCTTGAAGGCATCTGCGCCAGTTGACCTGATGAATTCATCAGGGTCCTTGCCTTCCGGCTGAGATACAACACGGATTTCACAGGCGTATTTGTTATCTGTATTTGAGGAAATATGGCTTTCGTCAAATTGTTTAATGTTTCCGAGCGCGGAAAGTGTTTCTTTGATTACGGCGCTACCCTTTTTTGTTGCATTTATGCCGGCAGAATCAGTATCAAAAGAAAGATATATTCTTCTTGATTTTGTATACCTTGAAAGAAGCTTAACGTGATCGGGGGTTAAGGCTGTTCCGCAGGACGCAACTGCGTTTTCTACTCCGTGTGCTTGGGCGGAGATAACATCAAAATATCCTTCCATAATAATAACTCCGTCTTCAGCTTTTATTGCTTCTTGAGCGGAATTAAGCCCGAATAGAATTTTACTTTTGTTATATATTAAAGAATCTGATGAGTTTAAATATTTCGGATTCTGCCCCTCATCGACTGCGCGGGCGCCGAATGCTACATATTCTCCGTTTTCATTTTGTATAGGAATAATTATTCTGTTTCTGAACCTGTCTATCCATCCGCCGGAATTGGATTTTAAAATCAGCCCCGCTTTTTCCAGAATTTCGTCTTTAAACTCTTTTTTCAGCTCTTTATATAGGGTGTCATATTTGTTAGGCGCCCATCCAAGTGTAAATTTATCAATAATATCATCCGTAATATCTCTGCCTCTAAGATATGCCATTGCTTTATTTGCATCTTCTGCTGTTTTTAGCTGGAGTTTATAAAACTTTGCCGCTTTTTCGCAGGCAAGTATCATTTCTTTTTTCTGGCTTTTGTTTTCTTTTGAAGAGTGGAATTTTTGCGGGAGTTCAATCCCGTATTTTTCGGCAAGTTCAAGAATTACGTCTTTGTATTCTCTATTCTGGATTTTAACCAGAAAACTCAACGCATCTCCGCCGGCACCGCAGGAGAAGCATTTGTAAATTCCTTTAGACGGGCTTACGGACATGGAAGGTTTTTTGTCGTTGTGAAACGGGCAAAGCCCCCAGTAGTTAGCCCCGCTCTTTTTCAAAACCACATATTGAGAAACGACATCTACTATATCCAGCCGGTCTTTTATTAAAGAAATAACTTCTTCAAAAGAATTTGCCATAATTGCCATAATTATATTTTAGCACTGAAAAAAAATATGTAGTAGCAGGGAGGGGAAGATATAATAGTTTTAGCGTCACACACCCAAATTATTATATTTACTCTGAATATCATGAAGCTTGGATGCGTGAGACCAAAAGAATACAAAAATAAAAGAATAAAAAATCTGCTTCAGAAATAATTTCTGAAGCAGATTTTTTTAAGGATTTTATTTTCGTAGAATTTCATCTACCAGCTTGTTTATTAATTCATCAAGCTTTTGGGCTGTTTCTGTATCGTATCTTTCGCTTGCTTCATCATTTTTGGTGAATTTAAAGTTGTCATCTGCACCAAAGAAGGCTTTCATATTCTTATACGCATCTGTGTTTTCTAGTCCAAGAGCCTTAGCTTTTCTCATCAAGGCTTTAGGAATTCTGTTACACAGAGCCTTGCCCGGTACTGCACCAGCCGACCAGCTGTTTTCATTTGCAATATATTCCATCAAGCCTTCATTCGGCGACATTGTGTTAAAGCCCTTAATTATACCAGTCACATTATCCGGAGTAACATAGTTTTCGTACCCTTCATCTTTTTTGCCTCTGAGCATTTTCGCTATATCTCCGGAACCTGCGCCTTTGAGTTCGTTAAACATTGCTGTACCGTGTTCATATCCTGTTTTAGATACTTTTCTTAACCATACAGGGTCGTCAGCAGTTCCGGACTTATTGTCTTTACCGGTGTAATTGCCATCTGTTAAGTATAATGTATCACCTATTGCATATTTATCATCTGCAACTTTTACTGCAAGATTGTGTTTGACAGCATTATCCAGCTCTTTGGCTCTGTATTTAACTAGCAATCTTCCGTTAAATGTCTTTTCAAACACAGCTTTTTTAGTATCATCATTCCATTTTGCTTTAGATGCATCTATTTGGGTAATGACATCAAACGGAATTATTGTGGAATCACATTTCATGACTTGCTGTATAAAGTTGTTATCGCTTTGATTTGAGTTAACAAGCTCTTTAATTCTTGCTTTTACAGAATCAGGGTTTTTATCTTGTAAATCAATGAGCTTATCAAGATCATCTTTACCTAAGCCCTTCAGCACTGCTTCAAAGTATTTTTTAGCATCGCCTTCTTTACAGTTTTTCGGCAGAACGTCCCCAGCCAGATGATATGCACCAGTACCTGCAGGCAGTTTGGATTTGTCAAATGTTATATTTCCTTTACCGTCGTCTTTCATGCAGGTTTTTGCAAGTGCAAGCCTGTTTGCGTCGCTTATTGTACTTTCAGCACTATCAACTTCCTTGAGCAGTCGTTGTTTTATGCCTTCATCATCGGGGAATTTCTCCAGTATTTTATCAAAAGGCAGGTGATAGTTTTTATCCGTTGTAACTTTATTATCAATAAAATCAATTACTTCTTCTCTTGTGGTCATTTTATCAACCATTTCTGCATAGTGAGGCACAGTGAATTGACCATTATATCGGAATTCTATGGCTTCTGTGTACTGACCTTTGCCCATGTCTTCCAGTTTAATTGATTTTACGAGTGCCTGCTTCATTTCACTATTAGTATTTTGATTGGCTAACTTATCCATTTCTTCATATGTTGGGCGTCTTGAAGGATTAAATGTATAAGTTTTTTTGCCTTCGCTATCTTGAGTAACCTCAAAATATGTTTCTAATATTTCTGTCTTGGCTTTCTCTTTGTCTTCATCAGACAGATCAGTTTTATCAATCCAGTCAAGATTATCTAAATAATAAGCGTTTTCAAGGTTGCCCTTGTCTGTTGTGTAAATTTCTTTCATTCTTGCAACAACAGCATCTGTTACTGTTTTAGAATAAGTAGTATTATCATTTAGCGGAAGGTTGTCTAAGACACTCATACCGTTAGCATTGATGAGAGATATTATATCTTCATCTTTTGCTTTCAGAGTTTTTACGTTTTGGGCTAAACATTTAGCAAGCTCTGTATCTTCCGTATTAATATATTCCTTGAATAATTCAGCTTTCTTTGCGTCTGTATCTGCGTTTTCAAGCTTGGTTAAAAATTCGTCAAGCAGAGCCGGATCTTTTGCATAGTACCAATTATTTTCAAGACGGATTTGGTACCTAGGAGTTCCGTCTATATTATATGCCATATATTTTTCATGGATACCTTTTTCTGTGTCAGCTTCTATTTTATAGCCGCTGTATCCTTTACGCTCAGCCAGAACATTTTTCAATTCAATTTCTTCGTTAGAGAGTTTTTCACCGGCTTTTTCCTTGTTGCGTATTTCTTGATAAGAACCTGCCAAAATTTCATATGCAGTTTTGTCCTTTTCAATTACATTATTATTTATTACATCATCTTTAATAGGAAGCATTGCTTCTACAACTTCAGCATTCTTTGTAAGCAGTAAATCCTGTACAAATGCTTTGTAGTCGCCGGAATCTCTATCTACATAGCTGTCATCGCGGAGTTTTTCCGCAATATTTTTGATAACTTGAATATTACCGCCTGTTATTGTTATCATTTCCTTGAAAGCTGCAAGGTTTGCATCAGTTCTGCTCTTTTTGGCTTCTTCGGTTTCGTTTGCCGGAGCAGATTTAACCTTAGCTGCTGCAGCTTTAAAATCTTTCTCCATTTTCTGCAGTTCTTCAATTGTTGGCGCTGATAATTTAACAAGGCTTGTAAAAGCACCGGCTTTTTCTTTGTATGTTATCTGGTACATTGTTTTATCGCCGTGGGTATATTTCATTATAGAGCCGCCCTCTTTAAATTTAGGGTCTTTAAAGTTCCTTTTGCCGTTTTTATCTTTGAGTTCATTACCGTCCTTATCAACCGGCATGCCGGCTCCCATATTCAAACCGTTTGCAGAAACCGTAATTGTTGATGTTTTTGATGCAGGGTGATTTTCCGGCAGGGGTTCAGCCTTGCCGGCAGAGGTCTGCGGAGCTGTATTATTACCGCTGTCAGCAGTGTTTCCCTGAGTTCTGCCTGTTCCGCCTGTTGAACCGGTTTCTACTGCCTCGCCCGGTGCCTGTGTTGTCCAGTCTTGAGCAAGTGATTCTACTTCTTTATTATTTGCTTTGGCTTCTTTTATGACATAAGTTGTGATAGAGTTCATTGCATCTTCTGTACTGATGAATTCATCAACAGTTTTTCCACCTTTGTCTTTTACAAATTCGTTCCATATGGATGCGTCAATTTTTCCGTCTTTTGTTCCGTCTGCCGCATCAAGTTGCTGCGCTAATTTGCCGGCGGATGTGCTGTTTAATAGAGGGTTTACTTCTGTCATAATTTCACTCCTTATCATACGTAATCTTACATTTTATATTTTCTTTTACGGCACAATGACGCAAAAACTTTAGGGTTTGTGAAATAATTGTTACAAAAATTTACAAAGGGGGTAGATAGGGGGTAAATGAAGGGAGTAAATGAAGGGGGATAGGTGGAAAATGGGGGTGGAGTATAATGACCGGCATCACCCCAGCCAGGGAAGGAGGTGGTGTGCAGGGTGCAATTTTGTGAGAGCCGAAGAATCTCATATTATTATCGCATCACCCCTCACACCTCACGCTTCACTAAAGTTAAAGAGATTCATCGGACTCATAAAATGGCTGTTTTCGTCCTCTGAATGACGTGGAGGCTGGATGTGTGACGCCCAAACTTATTATATTTACCCCCCCCTTGCCCCTTACTCTCCTAAGTATTCTAAAATTCCCGCTGTTATGCCTTTTGCTACATTGGATGCAAAATCTTCGGATCTGTACAGGACAGAATCCATCGGGTTTGTCATATATGCCGCTTCTACCAGAACAGATGTATATTCCGGAGGAGTAAGCACATAAAAACCGGCGGTTCTCACCCCGTCACGGCGGGTGCCGGCGGTTTTAGAAACATTCTTTTCTAATGCTTTTGCCAGCTCTTTAGAGTTTGGATTGAAATAATAAATACTTGTTCCGCGGTGTTTATAAATATTCATTGGAATATCGCCGATTGAATTTAAATGTATACTTATGAACATATCCGCATTATTATCTTTGGCGATATTTACGCGCTCGTCAAGCGAAATATTGCCGTCGCACTCTCTTGTCATAATTGTATGTATTCCATTGGCGTTTAAGCATTCCTCGAGTTCCAGAGCTATTTTTAAATTGATATCTTTTTCTTCATCTCCCAGGCATCCGACTGCGCCTTTTTCAGAACCGCCATGCCCTGCATCAATAACAACGGTGTATTCTCTTATATCTTCCGGAAGAGAGCTTACTTTGAAGGTATAGAGTCCGTCTTCGAGAGTAACTCTATATGTATATTTCTTTGGTTTCGGAATGTTTAAGGTATAAACAGAATTTTCTGAAAGTTCCGGATTGTATACTTTAAATACTATTTCTTTTTCTCTTTCTTCAACAGTATAAGGCAGATTTTTATCAAAAGCTATCATCTGAACAGCTGCATTTTTGTATCTTTTTCCATTCATATTTATAAACTCTGCCGGCTTGGATGTTTTAACATCTTCAACATCCCGCTTAGCTATCCAGGCAGTGTCGTCTTTTGATAAAAATACCCTGTAAAAATCTCCTTTAGAGCCGTTAATTAAAAGAGCAGTCCCTTTAAAAAGGTGTGACATCCTGTTTACGCCGGAATTAACGGGTGTGCTTCTCAATGGAACATTGTTATTTTTTACTATAACCGGCCGGAGTTCCATTTCGCAGAATTTTTCTTCAGCTTTATCTGCGGGCTTCGTGCGGTAAACCTTGTATATCTGTGTATTATAGTTTGATTTGACGACAACTCTGTTTTCCCCTTCTTTTAATTTGACAGAGTGGGCGAAAGCCCCGTTAGAAGCTGTGTATACCCGCAAGTTGTTAATAAGTATATATTCGCCGTTGTTTGCTTTTCCAACAAAGAATGCATAATTAGAATTCACAACCGACTTTTTTTCGCGAGGCAGAACCAGCTCGTACGCAAAGCATTGCGAAGTCAATAATATAAACGACAAAAATAAAAACAACCCTCTTTTCATAACAGGCATAATTTTAATATAAAATTTTACGATGCGCAATTTTATGTTAGACTAATTATATGAGCGGGAATTATGTACCATTATATAGAAAATATCGTCCGCAGACACTGGACAAGCTTGTAGGACAGGAGCATATTAAAAAGACTCTTACAAGTGCAATTGAGCTTGGAAAAATTGCCCATGCTTATTTATTTACCGGCCCCAGAGGAACAGGTAAAACTTCTACTGCCAGAATTCTTGCAAAATCTCTCAATTGCAAAAACGGCCCGACAATTCACCCTTGCGGAGAATGCGAAAGCTGTGTTGATATTACAAACTCAATCCCGATTGATGTTATTGAAATTGACGCCGCAAGCAACAGAAAAGTTGAAGATACGCAGAATATTCTTGAAAAGATTCAGTATGTACCGGTTCATGGAAAGTATAAAATCTATATTATAGACGAAGTCCATATGCTTACAAACCACGCTTTTAATGCTCTGTTAAAAACGCTTGAAGAACCGCCGGAAAACGTTATTTTTATACTCGCGACAACAGAAGTTCATAAAGTTTTGGATACAATCAAAAGCCGATGCCAGAGATTTGATTTCAGAAGGATAACAACTGACGATATTGTTAAACATTTAAGATATATTTCTGATGAGGAAAATATAAATATTTCTGATGATGCTCTGCTTGCAATTGCAAAAAATTCTGCCGGAGGGATGAGGGACAGTATATCTCTATTAGACCAGCTTAGCATTTTAGGTATGTCTAAACAGATTACGGCAGAGGATGTTAATGCGATTTTAGGCAGAATATCTTTTGATGTTTTAAACAAGCTCAGCAGTAAGATTATTGCCTCTTCTCCGAATGAGGCAATAGAAATTTTGAATGATATATATAATGCTGGCAATGAACCTTTGCAGATTCTTACAAATTTATCAGAATACTTTAAAAATCTGTTAATCGTAAAAAATTGCAGAAAAGAACTGCTGTGCGAATTAACGGGGCTGAACGAGCCTCAAATTGAGGAACTGATTAAACAAAAGGATTTGCTTGAAACCCAGCAGATTGTGTTTTTGCTTGACAGGATTACATACTACATAAAAGAGATAAAACTTGCTTCTAATCAGCGTTTGTGGCTGGAAGTCAGTATGATAGACCTTGCAAATATGAGCGAAAATACAAAGATTATGGATTTGCAAAACCGCTTGAAAGCTCTTGAATCCGGAGGAGCGGTTATAAGGGCAAATACAGTGCCTCAAGTTCCGAAAGAGAGTCCGGCGCCTCAGCCGGTTACCCGTCCTGCGCCGATACCTCCCGCAGAGAAACCGGAACCGCAGGTACAGCATACAGTTCCGGAGGACCCGAAAGAGGAAGAATTTACTCCGCCTCCGATGTCAAAGAAAATCAGCGGAAACGATATATCTGTATTGTGGCAGGCTCTTTTAAGCAACATAAAAAGTCCGTCTGCAAAGGCTCTGCTTCATCTTGCAACGCCTGTTAAGATTGCTCCGGACGGCGTAATAATTACTTTTAAGAATGACAAACTTGTTTCGCAGATTAATGATACGAACAAAAAGCAGATGATTATTGATGCCGTAAACACAATGTTTAATCAATCTGATGCAAAAGTAACAATCCGTCTGCCAAAACCGGAAGATGCGGAAATTCAAAAACAATCCGCAGTGTCTATTCCGGCTCAAACTGAAATCGCAGAACCTGTAAAACCTGCAGAACCGGAGCCTTTACCCACCGCAGAAAAAACTGAAACAGTGAGCGCAGAAAAGGCAGTTGAAGTTCAAAACACTGAACAGCCGATTATTGAAAAAAACGCGGAAAAGACTGCGGAGAAAAACAAGGAAAGAATTGAAACCGACCAAGAAAAAATGGTTTTAGACCTTTTTGACGGGAAATATATTGAATAGCTAGTCGTTTTCTTTATTTTTTACATCAATGATTTTTTTATCTTCATCATAATGTATATCAACTTCTTTGGCAGAAGAAATACGCTTGATGTCTTTTATCTCGCCATTACCATCAAATCTGCAGTCTAAAAGGCTGAATTCTTCGTTATCCTGTCCTTTTGCTTCCAGATATCTTACGGGCAGGTTTGTATACGGATTTTTGAATAGTGTCCTAAAACCTTTGCCGGAACTTGAAACCTCCGTTATATTAACAATTGAGCCATCTTCTTCTGCATTCAGGATTGTGTATTTGTTATTTATTTTTTCGTCAAAAATTGTTACAGCTGTCTTTACACTGCCGTCATTTTTTACTACCGGCTCTATTTTGCTTAAAACAGCTGAACTATTCTTATCCCTTTCTAGAATAAATTTTATTTTATTCTTGTCTGCTGGATAATATTCTTTAACGGTATCATTATCATATTCTCGTATATATAAAAGCTGACCGTTTGTATCATATACCCTTTCGCCATTGACGTCATCAAGGTTAAAACTGTATGGAAAACTTAATTTACGCGGTGCCAGATTTGAAAGTGTTTTAACTTTATCTAAAATTTCTTCAGCATCACTGTCGTATTTCGGGCGTAAAAGAACTTGATTGTAATTGGAAAGTGCTGTTAAACTGGACAAGTTAATCTTGAGTCTCAACGGATTAGGCAAATCAGATGATTCAGACTTTTTTTCAACTTCTTTATTATATGCAACACTAGCTTTAAATTTCACAGGATCTATCATATCAAAACCTTACATTTTTAACAACCTTATAGATTAATAAAAACATTTTGTTTTGAAAAATTGCCCAATTTTTAATTTTTTCTGTTATTTTTTAAATAATTCTTAACATTTGGAGAAATTGAAATATTTTGAAGCATCATATTATACCGCTTCAAATCCCCAATATTAGAAGCTTCTTCCAGCAAATCGCGTTTTGTTGTTATCTGAATTTTATCGCTGTTTTCGTTTTGTTCTTTTTTCTGGTCGATTTTGCGGATAACGGAATCAATATCCGTAGAGGTGGAAATCCCGTATTTAGATGCAATTTGTTTGACAGAAGCTCCCGCGGGGAGTCTGTAGAGCCAGTTAATAGTGTATTTATCATTTTCTGAAAGAGATGCAACCCCGTATTGGTGAGGTGTATACATAATATCTTCTTTGTACGGGCTGTGGTTTAATCCAAGTGCGTGTCCTACCTCGTGCAGAATGGTGTGATAAACTTCTATATCACTGTCATACTGCTGGTGAATTCTTCCGTCAGTAAGCCCGATTGAAACCTCTGCGCCGTAAAGACGCCCCTGTGCATCCCAGTTGAAATAACAATGACCTAATGCCTGGCGGTCAACACGTTTCCAGTCAACGTTAATATTTGATTCCAAAAGTACACTTGTTATGCGGAATTTTAATTTTCCACCCGTTGCTGCAGACCAGACAGTGAAAGCATCCATTACCATTTTTCTGAACTTAGCGTCTTCGCCCGGCTTGGAATAGAATTTCATCGGCGCAATGTAAACAGTAAGATTGTTTACCGGCCATCTCATGATATTCCCGTTTTTTACGCTGCCGTTTAGGTATGTTCTTCTCTGCATATTAATATTGTAACATGATTTATTTGTGGGATAATAAAGTTAAGAAAAGGAAGGATATTACATTATGTCAGAAGTTAGAGTAAGAATAGCGCCGTCACCAAGCGGTAATCTGCATATTGGAACGGCAAGAACAGCATTATTTAATTACTTATTTGCAAAAAAAAATAACGGTAAATTTATTCTAAGAATAGAAGATACCGACGCAGAAAGAACCAGCCAGGAATATGTTGATAATATTTTTGACAGTTTGAAAGCATTAGGGCTTAATTGGGATGAAGGTCCGGATGTAGGCGGAAACTACGGTCCTTATACACAATCCCAGAGATTTGATATTTATCCTAAATATATACAGGAACTTTTAGATAAAGGCTTTGCATATGAATGCTTCTGCACTCCGGAAGAACTGGAAGCAGAAAAAGAAGAAGCTACAAAAAGCAAAAAAGCTTATGTATACTCTAAAAAATGCGAAAACTTAACAGAAGATGAAAAAGCAAAACTTAGAGCGGAAGGCAGAAAACCTGCAATAAGATTTAATGTGGCAAAAGCTCAAAAAGCTTTCCACGACTCTTCAGTTTTGGAATTTGACGATATGGTAAAAGGCAGACTTCATATGGATACAAACCTCATCGGCGATTTTGTTATTATGAAGTCTAACGGAACTCCGACTTATAATTATGCCGTAGTTATTGATGATGCTTTAATGCATATTACACACGTTATAAGAGGAGAAGATCATATTTCCAATACATATAAACAAATCCTAATCTTTGAAGCATTAGGTTTTGAAGTTCCGAAATTCGGACACCTTGGTATGATTCTTGCGCCGGATAGAAGCAAGCTTTCTAAAAGACACGGTGCAACAGCGGTTTCAGACTTCGTTGAACAGGGATATTTAACAGAAGCTCTTGTTAACTTTGTTGCTCTGTTAGGCTGGTCGCCTTCTGACGGTGTAGAAATTAAAACGGTTGACGAAATTGCACAGGATTTCAGAATTAATGAAATTTCTTCTTCTAACTCAATATTTGAGTACGATAAGTTGAAATGGATGAACAGCCACTATATTAAAATGCTTCCGAAAGAAGTATTAAGAGAAAAACTTAAAAAATATCTTACAAAATACGATTTGAGTGAACTGACAGAAGAACAATACAACCGTATGATAGATATTACGTACGAACCGCTGACATTATTGTCAGATATAACGGATGCGGTTTCATACTTCTTCGGCGGCGATAAAGTTGAAATAGATGAAAAAGCTAAAGAAAATCTTGATACAGAATTATCTCAAGATGTGTTGAAAACATTTATCGAACAGGCAGAAGGCTGGGAATGGACAGAAGAAAATCTTCATGAAAAACTCGAAAAATTCAGAGCCGATTTTAAAGAAAAAGGTTATAAACCTAAATTCACAATGTGGGCAATCAGAGCAGCTGTAACAGGCAGACTTTGCGGTGCAGATATGGTTGCAACACTCGCAATTCTCGGAAAAGAAAATTCTCTTGCCAGAGCTAAGAAAGCCGTTAAGTAGAATTAAATATATAAAGATGGCGGAACTGCAAGCAGTTCCGCCATCTTTTTTTGCTTTATTTTAAAATCTTCTAAAAGGTGCTGCGCCTCTGATTCTACCGCTGTTGTCGAACAAAACCCCTCTTCCGCTCGGGAAAGTTTTGAACACTCCGGCATTTTCGACTCCGTATTGATTGGTGTAATTATACGCTCTGCCGTCTGAAAGCGGTCTGACAGTTCCGACTTGATTTCCAGCATTGTCAAAAATAATGGAATTACCGCGGGGATCTCGCTTGTACCCTCTTAAATCATTTCTTGCCATATCACGGCGGGTTTGGATTGAGTGGTAATCATTGTTATAAATATTTGTGCTGTTATTGTAGTCCGGTCTGTATGAGCCGAATCTTGTTCCGTTCGGATTATATGTATAAACAGTTTCCGCATAAACAGCAGACGTGCATATTAATAATAAAACCGCATAAATTATTTTCCTCATAATTACTCCTTTGTTTATTTTTTATTTTAACAAATTTTTATTATGAAATAATTCCCTCTCTGATTAATTGTTCTTTTATTTCTTTTTTAGTTTGGAATTCTTTGCCGGATTTGTCCGTAAGCCTTTTTAGAAGCATTGCACCCGGTGTGATTACGCCCAGAGCAAGTATGCAGGCGCCGATATTGCCGATAACGGACTGTCTTTTTAATTTTTTTACGCCTTTAAAGAAGGTTTCAGAAGTTTCTCCCTTGCTTAAAGCATTTTTATACTGTCCGTACAATTCCGTAACTTTATTATTTATTCCTTTTAGCTCGTCGAGGTCTATAAAAGCCCTTGTGTCAATTTTGTCAGTTCCTTTTAGGAGTTTTATTGCATCTGACTGTTTTGCAATTTTTATAATTTCGTTATCCGGATTTTTATGCAGGAATTCATAAAGGTTAACTTTCGAAGTATTTGCAGTATTAAAAGCGTCTATGCTTTTTTGTATAGAACCGTTTTCAAAAGCAGATTTCAAAATATCTCCTTCAAGTACTCTGGAATCTAGCGTAATTGATTTGTTATGCTTCTTCTGTGCAGATTTTTCAAACATCTGCTGGATTTTTTTACCTGCATAGTATAAGAAAAACAGTGTTGAGCCTTCTTTTATCGCATATCCCGCGAATTCCTGTGCATTTCTTGCATCTGTTAATCTTTCTGTTGTGATAAACCCGTCCATTAAGTACATATTTTTAACAGGTGAAAATGCAAACTCTTCAACAAACTTTCCGATACCTTTAAAAGAAGGATTTTTGGCAGTATTTGAATTCTCTGCTCTCTTATTTTGTTCTTTTGATTCATTATATTCTTCAATTAAATTTTTTCTTATTTTCTGGTGCGTATAATATTGTTTTAGTCTGGTTAGCCCGATATAGGCTCCGGCAGCGATTACGGTTGAAAAAATAAATTTTGAAGTGGCAAGGTTTTTAAAGAGTCTTTTATTTTTTTCAGCCTTTTCCAAACTATTTTTTATTTTATCATCCGGAGCATATTCCTTAATCTTTTTATACAGCTCCATATCTTTCAAATTTCTGGGGTCAATTTTCGCGTCAAGTCCGCATGCTTTGAATGCAGTTTTATCAAATATCCATCTTAAACCCGGAATACCTCCGAGCCATAAAATTTCAGTACCAAATTCATCTATAAATCTGTCTGTACCTTCTTCACCCTTTCCCGTCGCATATGCGCTTGCTGTCATGCCAGTACAGCTGGCTATGTCCTTGACGCCTAACGGTACTAGTGAGTTGGGGTTTCCTAATGTTGAATATATTTTAGCAGCATTCCATATCATACAATCACAAACCCCATATTAAATTCATTAACTTCTTACTGTGCTTATGCATTACTACACAACCTTTCTTTTCAAATTAAGTATTCTAAAGTTTAAAAATTGCTTTTATATTAAGAAAATTTTACAAATAAAAAGAACTTCCGCTTATAGGAAGTTCTTTTTATATAAGAAACCTTTAAACTAACCTACAAGTTCGGTATCATCTGCCTCTGAAGCTTTAACCATAATTGCGTGTTCTACAGGATTTTCTTTTTTGTAAGCATTTTCATTAACAGCTTCATCAAAGCCAAACTCGTCTCGGGCTTTTTTCATTTGCATTTCATCAACCAATTTCTTAGCGAGTTCAGCAATTTCATATACTAACTTATATCGGTTTTCGCTTTTTTCGTTTAATTCCCAGGCTACTTTAATAATTTGATCCATTTTTACCTCTTCAACTAGTTTTGTATTGATTGTATAACACACATAATTATTTGTCCAGTGGTATCAGCTTAACATTTCTTTACAAAAAGGCAATTATTTGCAAGTTAAGTACTTTATATATACATACGGGAGATATTAAAAAGGAGAAATTATGACATCAAATCTTACAGTTGCAAACAAATCAAGCGGTGAAACATTTTCAGTAAGCGTTAAAGGCAATGTAACAATCAAAAATTATAAACACGATGGTTCGATGAAGCCCGGAGAGATTAAGACAACCGTAAAAAACGGAAAAGTTACAAACCTTTACTGTCAAGAAGGCGATAAAAAGCAGACTCCGCAGAGAGCATTGAACCTTTCCAATACAAAATATAATATTTTTAATAAACTAAAAGGTTTGGACGGCAATCCGAATGACTTAACCCAGAAAGATCTTCAGCTCTTGAAGCAGAATAAATCACTGCAGCAAAAGCTCGGAATATTTACCGTTAAACACGATGCAGAAGCCAAGGTCACAGGCATCTATACATCTGCAAATGATTCAAACCCGTTTATGTTTGATTTTGATTAATCCATTAAAGTGGTCATTAAAACAGGTTCGCCGTCTGTAGCAAGGACTGTATGTTCAAAATGCGCAGACGGTTTTCTGTCTTTTGTAACAACGCCCCATTTATCATCTTCTACAAATACTTCATCTCCTCCGAGGTTAAGCATAGGTTCTATTGCTATAACCATGCCGGATTTAATAAGTGTTTGGTCGCCGACTCTGTAGTTAAATAGAAACGGGTCTTCATGCATTGCGTGACCTACACCGTGACCGCCATACTGGCGCACAATCCCTAGTTTGTAGTTTTTTGCAACATCTTCTATGGCTCCGGAGATATCATCAAGAACATTTCCCGCTTTCATTTGGGCAATGCCGGCAAAAAGCGCTTCTTCTGTTGCTTTCATAAGCATAGCTTTGTCTTCCGAAATTTTTCCGACAGCATAAGACCAGGCGCTGTCGCCTACCATTCCGCCGTAGGTTGCGCCAACGTCAATTGCAATTATATCGCCTTCTTTTAAGATTTCTGTTTCAGAAGGGATTCCGTGTACAACTTTTTCATTTATAGAAGTGCATATGCTTGCAGGGAAACCGCTGTATCCGAGAAATGTCGGAATAGCTTTATTTTCTTTTATAACTTTCATTGCAATATTATCTAATTCTTTTGTGGATATGCCAGGCTCAACTACTTCTTTCATTTTTTGATGCACAAGTGCTACTATATGACCGGCATGACGCATTCTTTTAATTTCATCTCTTGATTTTCTGTTTATCATAATAACCTCAACCTTTTCTTAAGACTATTTTAATCTTAAGCAGTATTGTTTTCAAGTTTGTATTGCTATTTTATTAATTTACAGGATAAACACACGTAATATGAAAACTCCTCACCCTTTACGCAGGCTGGTTATTCACCTCACCCCAGCCCTCTCCTGTTAGGCGAGGGGGTGCGTATTTGTTAATAGGATGCAAAAGACTCATTAAGAGAAAAATGAAAACATGCTTTAAAAGAAGAATAATCTCTCAAACTAAAATCCCCGAAAGAATAATATAAATAAACTAAGCTTATACAAATTAACCTTAATGCTTGACAATGAAAATTGATTTGGTACTATAGAAATTGTCGAATGTGCCCCCATCGTCTAGAGGCCTAGGACAACACCCTTTCACGGTGTAGACAGCGATTCGAATTCGCTTGGGGGTATTTATTTAAAAAATTAGATATTTGGGAAGAACATATAGACCGGTTTTACCGGTTATTTTTTTGTCCGTTATTATTTTACTCTCTGTTATATTTGGCTCATATATGTTATAATAAGTAAGTTAAGAGTCTTTTAACCAAGGAGAGTTTATGCCGGCAATATCAAGATCTATTTATGTGTTAGCAGTTATTGATGCATTGATTATTACCTTTGTTTCAATGTTTATATTCGTAAGCTTTGTTAATTCGCTTGCGGTGCTTCTGCTTATTGTTCTGTGGTTTTTAATTGTTAACTTTTTTGTGCTGTACGCAAAAGGCTTCTATAGAATAAGAAAATACGGCATAAAAGACTTGTATTTTTTGTTTGAAGGCGTAGCGATTTCCGCTGTAATATCCGGCATACCATTAATTTTACTAGGTTTTAATATTATTACATTTATATTATTAGCCATAAACGCTCTTGGTATTTATGCAGGTATTCTGGTTTTCAGATTGATATTTTTAATATACAGCAGATTTTTTAGGGCTGTTAAAAATGTTTTAATTGTAGGTGCAGGACAGGACGGAAAACTTATTGCCGAAAAAATTCAAGCCTGCCCGGAACTTGGCATGAAAGTTGTAGGGTTTCTTGATGATAATATGAACACTATTGAGGATGAAGACTCTACCATCCCGATATTAGGGCTTACCTGCGACTCTGAAGCGGTTATTAAAGATAATAATGTTAAACTTGTGATAGTCGCAGTAAAATCAAGAATGGATTCCGATATATTAACAGATTTAGTTAAAGGGATTCCTCTGGGCGTAAAGGTATGGAGAATGCCTAAGTTTTATGAAAAAATTACGCACAAATATCTTGTTTCAAAAATGACTGTTAACTGGCTTTTTTATTCCTGCGTAAAGAAAAAAGCGCTTCTTTTTGCTTACATTAAAAGATTGTGCGACATAATTGCATCAATTCTTATAATGATAATAACTTCCCCGCTTTCCTTAATTGCTAGTATCGGCATTAAACTATCTGACTTCGGACCGGTATTCTACACACAGACAAGAATCGGCAAATTCGGTAAACCGTTTAAAATGCTTAAATTCAGAACCATGTACCAGGATACGGTAAGCGAAGATTTTGATGAAGATGTAAATGAAGTTCAGTACGATGACAAGCGGATTATGCCGTTCTGCAAGATTTTAAGGAAATTCCATATTGACGAACTTCCGCAGATGATAAATGTACTGCGCGGAGAAATGAGCCTTGTAGGACCGCGTCCTGTAAGAGAGGAAGTTTATTATGAAAACAAAGAAAAAATTCCTTTCTGGGAATGCCGTAACTGGGTTCACCCCGGCTGGTGCGGATGGCAGCAGATAAACTCCTGCGACCCTTCTGCAGAAGAAAGACTGGAATATGATTTGTATTATATAAAACACAGGCATATTCTCTGGGAGTTTGCAATTCTTGTTCAATATTTTGCAAAAGTTATAACGGGAAGATGCAAATAAGATAAATCCGAAAAATAAAATCAGAATCAATAAAAAACCTCTCATTAAATAGAGAGGTTTTTTATTTGATTTTTTAATCCTACAGAATTTCCATAACCGGATCTGAGTGTTTAATTTCCGGAATTTCTTTAAGATTCGGAAGTTCAATAGGTTTAGGCGCATTTTTTGCCTCTGTTTTTTCTTCCGGCAGTTTGGCTGTTGCCTGTTTAACCTTTGCGATTGCCGGATCCGGATTGGTTTTCTGCCTGTTGTATTCAAGCATAATCTGGTTCACAAACCTTCTTGTTTCACTGTATGGAGGTATTGTACCACCGAATTTTTTTACATTACCAGGGCCCGCATTGTATGCCGCAAGAGCAAGCTCTGTTGAGCCGAACATCTTGTACATCATTTTGTAGTAAGTAAGTCCTGCTTTAATGTTTTCACTTAAGTAATACGGGTTAAAGCCCATTCTGTTTGCTGTTGAGGGAAGCAGCTGGAAAACTCCCACTGCACCGTAAGGACTCTTTAATTCGTGTTTAAATCCGGATTCTTTTTTAGCAATGCTTAAAGCAAGCGCAGGATCAACATCCATTTCCAATGAATGTTTAACTATCGTTTCTTTAATTACATTTTCCGGAGTCGGAGCAGCTTGCACCCTAACGCATAGCAATCCCAGCAATGCAATAGTTGTTAAGACTGTTTTTCTAATCATTGAAATCCTCTTATCTATTTGTAAATTGGATTCTGTATACCATTCTCAAAATCCTCCCTGCGGTTTCGCTATGTTCTCGTTTGGTTCCTATTAAGACCTCTTTCCTAAATTTTTTGTTACCCTACACCAAAAAACTTGTTAGGCGACTCTTCTTAGTATTCCCCGCACTCCGGTTTGGATAAATAACTATACAGAATTTATGTCATGCATATATTAATACAAACATAACAATTTTTCAACCCTTTGGATTGAAATTGAGTTATACTATGCTGAAACGGCGGTTTAAAATCCTTCTCTGCTTGGTTCTGAAATCAGATTCATTAACAAATAAGTTTACGCATTTGTCTATGTTCATAATATTGATTAGCGCAAATATATCTGACGGGATATTATATAAACTGACTTTGTTATACTGTTTCAGCGTTTCAATAAACTCAATAGTGCAGTCTTTGACATAACTCAAATCAATCCCTATATCAAGTGTATAATTATCTTTAATTTCACCAAAAAGACGATTGCAGTAGGCTGCATCAATCTTTGGAGTCAGAGGGGTCAGTATAACGTATTTGTCAGAAATTCTAATTTCCATACTTTTATTTTAAGCTTTTTAAAGCAGGATAAGAATTACCAAAAGTTATGAAAAATCTATAACTTTATGGTGATTTTATTTTACTTCCGGCAAAAATATCGTCTGTTCTCTATCCGGCCCGACGCTTATAATGCCAATCGGCGCGCCAATTAAATCTTCAACTTTAGCAATGTATTTCTTTGCGTTTTCCGGCAGGTCTTCATAACGGCGTATACCGCTCAATGAGGTTTTCCAGCCCGGCATTGTTTCATAAATAGGCTCTAAATACTTATGTATAAATACATCCGTCGGGTATGTTGTGTAAACTTTATCGTTTCTGCAGTCTTTATATGCTGTGCAGATTTTTATTTCATCAAAAGTATCAAACACATCAATTTTAGTCAGCGCAACTTTTGTAATTCCGCCGACAAGCACCGCGTATTTCATAATTACTGAATCGAACCATCCGCATCTTCTCGGTCTTCCGGTCGTAACACCGAATTCCCTGCCAATTTCTTGGATTTTAGCGCCAGTTTCATCTTGAAGCTCCGTTACAAAAGGACCTTCGCCGACTCTTGTGGCATAAGCTTTTGAAACTCCGATTACTTCTTGTATCATTGCAGGACCGTATCCGCTTCCGACACATGCCCCGCCTCCTATTGGATTTGAGCTGGTAACAAACGGGTATGTTCCGTAATCAACATCAAGCATAACGCCCTGTGCGCCTTCAAACAGTATAGTCTTGTCTTTATACCTGTTTAACATATCCTGCCAGTCAAAACATACATACGGCTTAAATAATTCAGCATATTTTTCGCAAAGTGAAATAATGCACTCTTTAGAATATCCTTCCAGTCCGTATGCGTGTTTAAGAATTTTATTTTTTAAAGGCAGTATCAAATCGAGTTTTTCATTCAGCGCCTCAAAAGAATATAAATCTTGAATTTTTAATCCGCATCTTGCAATTTTGTCGGTGTAAGTAGGACCAATGCCGCGTTTTGTGGTGCCTATTTTGCCCTTGCCGGAGTGTGCCTCACTCCAGCCGTCAATTTCAATATGATAAGGCATTGTAATAGATGCCAGCGGAGAAATTTTTAAATTCTTAAAATTAACCCCTTCCGCTTTAAGTTCATTGAGTTCTCTTTCAAAGGAGTCCGGATGTATAACTGTACCGGCGCCGATAAAGCAGATTGTTTTGTCATACAAAATTCCGGACGGAATAAGGTGGAATTTGTATGTTTTACCGTCTGTACAAACAGTGTGCCCCGCGTTGCACCCTCCTTGATATCTTATGATTAAATCAGCTTTTTCTGCCAGTAAATCGGTAATTTTTGCTTTGCCTTCATCGCCCCACTGAGCGCCGATAACAACTGTATTTTTCATTCTGTACTCCAGCTAAAATTTAAAAAGCCGGTAAAAACCGGCTTAAACTTCTTATCCGTTTTTCTGCGCCTGCATCTTTGCCTTTGCGGCTTGTTTTGCCTGTACATCAAGCATAGAATTATGTGCCATCATATACACAGAGCAAATCTTGTAATTTTTCAAGTACCAAGCACAATTTTCCTGCATGCATACAATTTCCACCTGTGAGCCTACACTCATCAGAGGGCATAAAGGTATTGATTTTTCTTGATCGCGAGGTCCCATTATATTTCTCCTATTTATTTGTCATTTTCAATAAATTACAGTTTTCACTGCGTTTTCTTTCCTGGTCTTTGTATATTTTAGTGCGGTTTATAACCTCATCAAAATCTACTTCGTGAGCGTTAAAATCCGGACCGTCTACACAAGCAAATTTTGTCACTCCTCCGACCGTTACACGACAGGCGCCGCACATACCGGTGCCGTCCACCATAATCGGATTCATGCTTGCTTCGGTATAGATACCTTTATCTCTTGTCATATCTGCAACTGCTCTCATCATAGGCATTGGACCTACTGCAATTGCATAATCAACCTTTTCACGGTTTATAATTTTTTCTAATACTTGAGTTACAAAACCTTTTTCGCCTAATGAACCGTCGTCTGTAGTAATAAACAGTTCATCACAGGCATCTTTCATTTTATCCTGCCAGAAGATTAAATCTTTATTTCTGGCGCCCATTACGATATATACTTTGTTTCCTGCTTCTTTAAAAGCTTTTGCGATTAAATAGCAGGGAGCAGCGCCGTATCCTCCTGCAAGGCAGACAACTGTGCCGTATTGTTTTATATGAGTAGGCTGTCCCAGAGGTCCTACAATGTCAACTAATTTATCGCCGACATTAAGTTCTGCAAGTTTTTTTGTTGTATAGCCGGCTGCCATAAATACAAGTGTTAAAGCTCCGGTTTCTTTGTCTACATCTGCGATGGTAAGCGGAACACGTTCGCCGTTCTCTTCAACTCTAAATATTATGAACTGACCTGCTTTTGCATTTCTTACAATATATGGAGCCTCTACAGTTATTTCGTACTGATTTGGACAAAGCTCTTTTTTAGATAATATTTTATAGCTCATAAAATAAAGCTCCTCATACATAAATATATTATCACAAAGATATTATATGCTCAATATCTAAATTTTGTAAGAGGCGCAAAAAAAAACCTTTCTTTGAAGAAAGGTTCGGAATCTTTTTAATAATTCCTCATGTGTAGAAGGTTAGTGTGTAGGTTGTATGAAAGGTTGTGTTATGTGTTTCGTGTTATTTAATGTTTGTCATTTGACTTACATATATATAAAGTATATTTTTATTCAAGAATTGCGCAATACTGTGTATATTGTTACAAAACTTTACATTTGGAGTATGAGAAAAATTATTTTTTCTTTTCTGGATAAGGCCCCCCTCCCCCTACCCCCCTCCCTCAACCTCAAGGGGGCGGAGGAATTTTGTGCGCTTTGATATTTGGAAGAGGATTTATATACTTTTCTTTTTGAGAAATAAAAGGTGTTTTGGGTGTGTTTTTTTTAGGTTTGATTAAGTTTTTAACATTTCTTTCTCTTTTTTGCGATAAAAAGAGAAAGAAACGTTAGCAAAGAAAGAGAAATACGCATTGTTTTCTACACCCTGGCGGGTGTGGACTGAATGGATGTTGCAGGCAAGCCTGCACTTTTGCTCGAGCTAAGGGACGCTTGAGGGAATTGCGTTCGAGAGGAGAGCCGGCTTAGGCTAACGCATAACACACTCGCGGTGCGCTGGATGCGCTAGGGGCTGGGCTATAAATTGATAAGAATATCAAAAATACCCTCGCTGTAAGTGGGGTGCGCAAAACAAAGTTTTTTCATATCATTTATGCTGATATTATTCTGCATTGCAGTCAGCAGCATATGTATAAGAGAAGATGCTTCTTTTGAAACAATATGTGCGCCTATGATTTTATCTTCTTTTGTTATAAGCTTAATAAACCCTTCTGTAGCATCGTCACACCATGCCTTGCCAAGGGCTGTAATCGGAAGCAGTAGCTTTTTGCAGTCATCACCGCAGTCCTGCTCTCTTTTGCCAACCCAGGCTATTTCCGGATTGCCGTATATTATTGAGGGTATCAAATCTTTGTTATACGGAATTCCAAGCGCCAGCTCTTTTGCTTGATGGATTGCATAATGGGCAAGCTGTATTTCTCCGCAGGAATCTCCGATGATAGTGCTGTCACAGCAGTAATTAGGTAAAACGGGGCTGCGCCCTACTGCAACGAGTATGAAATCCGGACTTAACTCCGCTCCGCTCTTCAGAAAAACCTGCTTATCATTAATTTTTTCAATAGAATCTTTTGTATAGAATTTAACTTTTTTCTGTTTAAATATGCGTTCAATTCGTTTTGAAACATCAATATCTGCAGTCGGAATAAGGTGTTCTGCTATTTCAACTACAGTAACTTCTGTTCCGAAATTGGAGAAAATTCTTGCCCATTCAATACCTATGGCGCCTGAGCCGATAATTAAAACTGATTTAGGCAAAGTCTTTAAGTTTAGTACATCGTCTGAAGATAGAATAAATTTGCCGTCAAACTCCAGTCCTTTCAGTTCTCGCGGTTTTGAGCCTGTGGCTGTAATTATATTACCGATTTTATATTCGTTATTTTCTGCGGTAATTGTGTTTTTGTCTTTTATGCAGGCTTCTGCATAAACTGTTTTAACCCCTGAGTTTTTAACAGCCAGTTCCAGTGATTTTCTTATTTTTTCTACTGTCTTGTCTTTTTTTTCTACGACTTTAGAAAAATCAAACTCAAGGTTTTCAAAGCCGACTCCGATACTATTTGAAGAAAGTATTTCCGCATACAATTCAGATGAGTGCAGAAGGGATTTTGTCGGAATACACCCCTTATTTAAACAGGTTCCTCCGAGCTTGTCTTTTTCAAAAAGAATAACACTGTGTCCTTGTTTTGCAAGAAACATGCCTGCTGTATACCCTGCAGGTCCGCCCCCTATTATCCCGTAATCATAATATTCCATAAACTTATTTTACCACAAATTTTTATACTTTCATGCTTGCGGAAGGCTGAGGTCTGTTATTTAAGTACTTTTTCTGAACATCAGAAGCTATAGTGTTTCTTATTATTGGAGTAACAATATTTGAAGACAAAACGCTTGCTCCTACCGTTCCAACTGTTGTTGCAATATTTTTGAACGTATAATAAGACTCTGTTGGGAATTTGGGTTCATTTTTAAGAACTTTATCTAAATCCAGCGAGAGTTTTCCCGTTTGCTCACCGTAGACTTTATTTTTGTTTAAGAAATCACGAACTTTTTGAGGGGCAATTTTTCCTGTTGAAGCCATTTTGGAAATAATTTTCTTTGCAGACTGGGTTATCAGGAAAAATGAACCTATATTTACAACCGCGTCTAAGAATTCTTGAGGTACAAGGAAACTTTTTTGTTCTTTGGAAATTTTGGGATTAACAGCGAGTGCAAATATTTGTGCAAGAGATGATAATGCCCAGCCGACAGTACCTGTTACGACAAGCATTGTAGCAGTATTCTTTTTAAAATTTTGATATACCCATTCAAGACCTTTTTGCAATGGAGAACTAACCACGTTTAGCCTCCTTTTCTTTTTCCTGTTTATTTAACTTGTTTGTCAAATATATTGTCAGTGGAGCATCAAGTACAAAATTTGTTACACAATTGGCAATAAGTACAAGCGCCATAGACAATGCACTTCTATAATTCTTAAGAAATTTTTCATTATTACAAATCTCGCTTAAATATCTTTTGGGAAGCAATGCCTTGCTGTATTTAGATTTGCCTGTTATATTCGTCATATTAACTATCAATTTGTATAAAGGTCCGCGGACAACAAACATGCCGACCCCTGCGCCTGCTATAATTTTTGCAATTGTTCTGTTTCTTGAAACAGTACGTGTTTCTTTATCAACTTTCGGGTTGTAGCTGTCTATAAGAGGCTGGGTTACAAGGGCTGTTACGCCTAAAACACCTCTGTTTTGAGCCGGTCTGGAAATCAAATCATCCATTTTATTCCATTTATCAAGTTTTCTTGCAGACTCTTTGACTGTTTTGTTCGGCAAAGCATCCAGTACCTTCTGTAATATGCGGTCGCTGAATTTACCTTGCATTGAAATATTATTTGAATTCGGCTGTATATTCATAACACTTCTTCCCAAAAGTATAAAACACATGAAGATACAAAATTGACTTTTATATACTAATTGTTACAAAAAATTTACATAGAAGTCTTTTTGCCGGATTAAATAGTTTATTCTTCAGGGTTATTTAACCCATACAAGTTTTCTTTTGGTTTTGAAATTAGCTTTATCATCCAGCAGTAATTTTTGGAAGCGTTCATAATTTCTATTTTCTTCCGCGCTGGAATTAAATCTTGCGAAAACATCATAACGCATTTTCATATCCGGAATATCCTGCGGTTTTATCAGCTTATAATTAATATCGATTAAGTCATTTTCTTTTGCAAAAGCTTTGAAATCCTTAATATTCTTTGTAAAATCATCCTCTACAACACCTAATGTATTGTTATCAAGCCAGTAAAGCGATACTTTATGATAGCCGGCATCAATATAGATTTTGTTAAACATGCCGATGTACTGCTGAATTTTTTTTCTGTCTGTTACAGAAGCTAGAACTGCCTGTCCTGCCGTCTTTGCAATATCGCCGTATTCATTTTCCATGACGCGTTCTTTGTATGCTTTTAATTCATTCTCATTTTTTAAATTAAACATACCGTTTAATTCTTTTTCTTGATAATTCTTTAAAGTAAGTACTGTTTGTTTATCAATATCAGACTTTTCCATTGCTTTGACCGTATATTCAAGTGTTTTATACATATCTTCAAGCTTTCCGTTTTTCTGCAGACGGAAAAACAGCTTCGGGGTTTCCATTATGGCATATAAATTACCGCAGATATTGGTATATTCATTCAAAAGCTGAATATTTTTACTGCTCAGATTTTCGTACACAAAATCCGAAATTTCTTGATAAGTTTTTGGCTCCAGTACGGGATAAACCATGTCAGCAGTCTGTATTAGTCTTTTAAACAGCTTAACAGGACGATCTTCCATTACAAGAATATTGTTGATATCCTGCAGATGCCTTTTAAAAGACAGCATTCTGTAGAAAAGGTAATCTTCTTCCTTGTTGAAAAAGGGTGCATTTTCCAAGAATTTTGCAGAAGAATTATGTACAAAAACGGTTGATGCGAAAATTCTTCTTGAAAGCTGAAGTCTGTTTCCTAAGAATGACTCGGGTACAATTTCTACAAGATAGTTTTTTCCTTTATAATTAATGGTTGCATAATATTCCGGAATAATAGAAATTTCTCTCATATAATGAGGCATGAATGGATTGTAATTTACTAAATCGCTGTACAAAATCATTGGTTTTCTGTTTTCCATTAAAATTTCGTTGGATTTCATTATGTACGGAACATCAACAAGCATGCTGTCCGAACTGTCTTCCAGATGTTTTTGTGTATATTTTACGTAATTATTCCCTAAAAGAGCTGTATCCAGAGAGTCTGCAATATTTTCTACGCTTGTTTTATACTGTTTTGAAAAAATATCCATCTGTCCAAGCGGGGTTGTTGTGGTAAAGGTATGATTATTACCGTTCATATTAATATAGAAGTTAAAAGATGTTTCAAAAGAGTTCATCTTATCAACAATTGAATGTGCTATTTCGTTTCCGTTTTTGCCGTCATAATTGTATTCTCCCAAATGCACTCCGACTGCAAAATCCAAGTCATTCGGGATTGGATTTCTTTTTATAAAACCGGATCCGTATGCATTGTAATAAAGGTATTTAAAATCGTTTCCGCCCTTATGAGAAGAGAATTTTGCATATTCAAAAGCGTTATTCAGCATTTTTATAGTAGAAGAAATATAAGGAAGCGTTTTTGTATTTGTATACGGATTCATATAAACATACAGCATGGCATGTTTATTAATTATATAAATGCTGAATATTATTATCAGCGATAAAATCACTAAAAAAAACTTCTTCATTGCCTTCTCCCCTATTATTAACTATTGTAAACTTTAATTAATTTTAGTCAATTAGGTGTTCACAAACCGGATTTAAATGTGTATTATATAAGTATATGATAAATTTAGAGGATTTATATTCGGAAGTACCGCCGACAAAACTCCGTAATATTGATGAAAAGTTCCGTCCGGCGCAAACTTCACCGTTTTGGTTGTGGGTAGCAGATAGATTTTTTTATGGAATGTTGGAAAACAGATTTTATGCTTTCCGCTATAAAGGTGCTGAAAATTTTTATACCAAAGATCCTCAAACGCCTATAATTTTATTTGCACCACACAGCAACTGGTGGGACGGTATTGTCGGATATAATATCTGTAACAGAATATTTAAAAAAGAAATCCGTCTTATGGTAGAAGAGCTTAACCGTTTTCCTCTGCTTAGAAGAGGCGGTGCTTTTAATGTTAATAAAAAATCTGCACAGGCTTCTATGGAAGCTTTAAAATATTCTGTTGAAATCTTAGGAGATACAAATAATATTCTCTACCTTTTCCCGCAGGGAATAATAAAACCGCCGAATCATAGACCTATTGAATTCCAAACAGGACTGACCTATGTTGCGGAAAAAGCTGCAAAAAAATACGGAAAAGTTGCTCTTATGCCTGTTGCTGTAAACTATATGTTTTTGCGTGACAACAGACCGGAAGTTCTGGTTGAAATGGGCAAACTTATTGAACTTGACAGTGACAAACCTAACAGGAAAGAATATACGGAATTTCTTGCAAGAACCCTGCAGGATTTATGCGATAAGCAATTTTATGATATAAGTCAGGGACATTTTAAAGGGTATGAAACATTGTTCCAGAGAAAACTTAAATGGTACAGAAGAATTGAACAAAGGTTAAAGAAAATTGAAGTCAAAGGTTCCGGAGTTTAGATTTTATAATCTATTCCGTGGCGCTTGAATAATTCGTTAAATTTTTCTCTTTGGGATAAGACAGTTTCTCTGTGAAGTATCATGTCAAAACCTTGATTAAATTTTGGGTTTTCTTTTGCAGAAACTGACTTGACTCTGTTTATATATTCATCTGCTAATTTAGATGTTAGTCTGCAAAGCTCTCTGTTTTCGGCGCCGGTAAGACATTCCTGCAACTGTTTTACCAGCAATTTGGCTTTTTGCGCAAGGTCTTTAAATCTGGTATCTTTGGAAATCGCATTAAGAGTATTATCCCTATGTGAAAACTGTCTTATATCTGATTGAAAGCCATATTTTGCATGAAACAGAACTGCAGATTCTCTGGAATATAACTGCATCGTTTTGATTTTGTTTTCAATCATCTCCATGATGCTTATAAGCCTCATAAGTTCGCCAATGCGGAATTTCCCCCTGTAATTCTTTGATGTTTCAATATTAAAATCAAACATCCGCTTTTCTTCCGGATATATCGCAAAATAATCTTTGCCCAGCCTTGCACCATTTTGGGCAAATATATTTGTAGCGTAGTTATAATCCCTAATATGCCGAATCTCCGCTTGAATTTCTCCAAGCTCTTTTTTATGCAGGGACAAGGAACAGAGTTTTACTCCTAAGCAGTTGTTCCATATAGGTTTTCCCAAAGATTTAATATCCATATTAAACACTAAACCCTGTAAATATAAATTTTGCTAGCTGAGTTTTTCTATAATATTATTAATCGGCTCTTCCCAGGAAATATGGTCAGTTTGTTTGAAAATCTCAACACTTTTGTACCAAGGTGTAGTTTTTGTATCATTAAACCAGCGCCAGTCAGAAGCATAAGGAAGCAGTAAAAATGTTTTTACGCCCAGTGCTCCCGCCAGATGAGCAACTGAAGTATCGACGGTTACAAGAACATCCATTGCTTTTAATGCCCTTGCGGTAGCGGAAAAATCCTTAAAATCTTTAGCAAGATTTATCATTTGCGGATATTTTTCATTACCTTTTAGGGTATCATCTACTTGAAAAGAGTAGACTTGAATATTGGCCATATTAAGGAGCGGCTCAAAACATTTGATATGTATTGTCCTGTTTATCATTGTTCTTATGCCGGCGCATCCTGCTTCCCAGCATAAACCTACTTTTGTTTTATCATTTTTAATATCAGCAGGCGTATCAATATCCAAATAGCCTTCCGCAAAAGGAATATGTTCAAAATCCATATTTAAGACATACGCTAAATCTGTAATTCTCAATGACTGCATTTGAGGATCAATATTGCTGTAAGTTATAATTTCTACGTCCGTATAATTCTTTTTAAATAAATCCTGCAAAGAAGTGTGTACTGCAAATTTTACTTTTTTTCCGCTTAAAAACGGCAGATATCTAACAAATTGGATATGATCGCCAAAGCCTTGATCGCAAATGACAACTATTTCATCTTCCAGCGGTTCGCCGGGCTTCCATAGATTTTTGGTTTTATTTACAACAGGTCCTAAATCTCTTTTATAAAATAAATCATATCCTTCTTTAAATTTTTTCTGTGTAAGATAACACATGCCGAGCGATGTCATTGTTTCTGTATCATTAGGAAAGCTTTGTAGCATGCTCTTATAATATTTTTCAGCTTCTTCGTATTCTCCAAGTTTTACACAGCTTACGGCAATATTATAATCCGCTTCCTTGCTGCCTAAATCGGCGGCTGCTCTATAGCACTCTCTTGCTTGAACATCATCCGAAAATATCAGCTCTTTTAAGTAGCCTAAATGAAACCACAATGAAGCTGAATCCGGATGCTTTTTCAGCGATTCAAGGCAAAAATCCTGCGCCTCCATTAACTTTCCGGACTGAGTCAGAGCCTTAACCTTATTAGTAATAGCATTTATATCTTCCGGATAAAGCTCGTACATTTTATCTGCATAATTAATGGCTTTATCATATTTTTTTATCTCAAATAAGCTTAATACCAATTTGTTATAAATATCCGCATTTTCTCCAAATTCTAAGGATTCCTCTAAATATTCCGAAGCTTTTGCATAGTCTTTTCTTTCAAACTCTGCAAAACCCAGTGCAGATACTGTACCCAGGGTTTTCTTTAAATCTTTTGCCCTTTCCAATAATGGCACAGCCCTGTCAAAGTCCCCAATGTTAACGTAAAACAAGCCAAAAACCGAAAGCAGGTTTCTATCATCCGGATTTTCTTCCAGCAAGTCCTTATAAATCTTTTCTGCCTCCTCAAATTTTCCGTATTGAGTAAGAACAATAGCTTTTTTTAAAATATTTAAATCAATCATAAGCCCAAACTGTTCAGCCAGCCGACAATTATACCCTGTAAAATTTGAAGAAGTATTATTGCAAGGATAGGTGATATATCAAGCATTCCGATTGGCGGAATTACACCTCTGAAGATATTAAGAAACGGATCTGTTAAAGAACGCATGCCGGCATAAGGCTGCTGCATCCAATCAATATTCGGTATCCATGTTAAGAATATCCTTATTATTATAAGAAGATTATAAAAATAGAATAATAAATTTACCGCTCTTGATATCATTTTTTCTCCTTTATCTCGTTCCCTCTCCTTGAGAAGAGGGTTAGGGCGAGGCGCCGGCTGAAATATAATTCGTCTTGTTACAACAAAGAATTATCCTGCTTTTACTGATAAATTAAAAATTTATCCTTATAATTTACCTCTATTTACCTCTATTTACCCCTACCCCTAACCTTGTGATTTTTTTCTTGTAACTGCGCATTCGCAGTTGTTATTTTCTGCCGGTATTTTTTCTATCATAGTGAATAAAAGTTTTTTCAAATTGTCAAGATTGTTATTAAACACCTGAATAACTTCGTGGTGAGAAACTGGAGGAACGTCGCCTACAAGCCCTGCATCGTAGTCAGTTATTAAAGATATATTCAAAGGACACATATCCATCTCTTTAACCAGATATGCTTCCGGAAAAGCTGTCATATTAATAACTTCCCAACCTTGAGAAGTAAAGAATTTTGATTCAGCCTTTGTAGAGAACCTAGGACCGTTAATTACTACAACAGTACCTGTTTCATGTACTTTTATTCCTAAATCTTTTGCCGTATCAATTGCAAGTTTTCTTAATTCCGGACAATAAGGATCTGCTGCGGAAGGATGAGTTACGATAGGACCTTCAAAAAATGTAGTTTTTCTACCGTCTGTCCAGTCTACGAATTGATCACATATAACAAAACTGCCCGGTTCAACATGTTTTTGAAGACTGCCTGCTGCGCATGGTGAAATTACGCGCTTGCATCCGGCTTCTTTCATTGCCCATACATTAGCTCTGTAATTAATTAAATGGGGTAAAATTGTATGGCTTCTTCCATGTCTCGGCATAAATGCAACGTTGTGGCTGCCGATTTTTCCTACAAACAAACTGTCAGATGGCATTCCATAAGGAGTTTCTATTTTGACTTCCTTTATGTCATCCATAAATTTGTAAAATCCTGAACCGCCAAAAACTCCGATATCTGCAATTTTTTCCATCTAATTAATTCCTTTCATTATGCTATTGTACATAAAGTAATTGTAGCATGAAAAAAAATGTAAATGGATGCATAATTAACCGAGTATATCAATATTATTTTTTACAATATTTTCTTCCGGATGCCCCTTAAAAAATCCCATAACAATATCGGATAATTTTAATCTTGCGCCGTAGTTAGAAGTTCCCAGAGTTTCAAAGTTTTCGGCAGGAATATCTTCCGGTAAAATATGTTCCAGAGCGATTCTTGAGGCTGTTTCCGAATCCATTTTGGAGGGGTGTTGTCCTAAAATCTCTGCTTCGTAATTATTTTTCGGTTTGTATGCGCCGAATTTCCAATCTATAACTTTGTTTACATCTCTTGTTTTTACTTTAGTCAACTGTTCTTCCGGAATGTTTTTTAGAGGAATTCTTAAGGCTACAAGCTCTTTGCCTCTTGAGATATAGTCCAGAATTAAGCGTGCAAGGTTCATGTGTTTATCTTTTGCCCACTGTGTAACAAAGTTTTCTAAATCAAACGTAAATACGCCTTTTACTTTGCCGTAAGTTAAAGTGTCCGGCATTGCTTTAAGAAGTTGGTCTTTCTTAATTTGGGCAAGTCTTTCCGTTGTCGTAATGTGATACAAATTCTGGGGTAAATTGTTAATTTTCATATAAAATCCTTTCTGTTTTTTTATTAAAACCCGTAAAAAATTTTTTTGCTAATTTTAAAAATTAACAAATATTACAAAAATATCAGATAACTGCGCGCATGAAATGTGTTTGTAATATAATATCAATGTGATTTTAATAAAAGAAAGGAAGAGACTCATGAACGTTTTAGACAAAATCATGAAACCAAAATCAATTGCGGTTATTGGTGCTTCAACAAAAGAACACACAATCGGTTCTGATATTATGAAGCGATTACAAGAATACAATTTTAACGGAAAAATTTATCCGGTTAACCCGAAGGGCGGAATTATTGAAGGGCTGCAGGCTTATACTTCAGTTCTTGAAGTTCCTGGCGAAGTTGATTTAGCAATTATTGTAGTTAATGCAAAATTTGTTCTTTCAACAATTGACCAGTGCCACGAAAAGGGTATTAAAGGTTTATGTATAATTACAGCCGGCTTCAAAGAAACTGGAGCAGAAGGTGCTGAACTTGAAAAACAATTATTAGAAAAAGTTAGAGAATACGGTATGAGATGCGTTGGTCCTAACTGCTTAGGCGTTGTTAACACTCATCCGGATATCAGAATGGACGGATGTTTTGCAGAATCTCTGCCGGAGAGAGGAAATATCGGTTTCGTTTCTCAATCAGGCGCTTTAGGCGGCGGTATTTTAAATATCCTTAAAGACCTTAACCTTGGTTTCGCTCAATTTATTTCAATCGGAAACCAGGCTGATGTTAACGCTGAAACAGCTCTTGAATATTGGGAAAATGATTCTGACGTAGAACAAATTCTTCTTTATATGGAATCAATCCAAAACCCTGCAAACTTCAGAAAATTAGCTACAAGAATTTCTAAGAAGAAACCTATTTTGGCTCTTAAAGCCGGCCGTTCTGCAGCAGGCGCAAGCGCAGCATCTTCTCACACAGGTTCTTTAGCCGGTGCTGATAAGGCTGCAAACGCTCTTTTACAGCAATCTGGCGTTATTAGAGAATATTCTTTAAAAGACTTGTTTGCAACTGCTAAAGTTTTTGCTAACTGCCCGATACCGAAAGGCAACAGAGTTGCTATTATTACTAACTCAGGCGGTCCTGGTATTATGGCGACAGATGCTGTTTGCGAACACGGTATGCAAATGGCTAAATTAACAGATGCTACAAAAGAAAAATTAAGAAGTTTCTTACCTGCAGCAGCTTCTGTTAAAAACCCTGTTGATATGATTGCTTCTGCTCCTATCGAACACTACAAGCAGACATTAGAAACAGTTATTGCCGATGAAAACGTTGATATGATTATTACAATCTATCTTCCGTTCTTAGGCTTGAAAGATATTGATGTTGCTCAAGCTCTTATGGAAATCAAGGCTAAAAATCCGCAAAAACCGGTTATCGGCGTATTTATGACTAAGAGCGAATTCTTCAATAAGATTTCTGACATGGATGTTAACATGCCGTTCTTTATGTACGCAGAAGAAGCTGCTGACGGCTTGAACAGATTAAATCAACAAAGATTATGGATGGAAAGAGCAGAAGGTAAAATTCCTACATTTGAAGTTGACTATAAACGCGCTCAAGAAATCATTGCAAAATCTGTTAACGAAGGCAGAGATCAGCTTACAACAAGAGAATCTATTGATGTGTTAGACGCTTACGGCATCAGAGTCTGCAAATCAGGTTTTGCAAAAACTGAAGACGAAGCTGTAACAATTGCTGATTCTATCGGATACCCTGTTGTTATGAAAATGACTTCAAAAACAACTTCTCACAAAACTGATGTAGGCGGTGTAAGAGTTAATATCCAATCTGCTGAACAATTGAGAAGCGAATATCAAGACCTTATTGCTAAACTTAAAGAAAAAGGACTTCTTGAAGGTTTAGAAGGCGTTATCATTCAAGAAATGGTAAAAGGCAACAGAGAAATGGTCTGCGGTATCGCAACAGATCCTCAATACGGTCCGATGATGATGTTCGGTTTAGGCGGTGTATTTATTGAAGTTATGAAAGACGTAACATTCAGAATTGCACCTTTAACCGATGTTGATGCTAAAGAAATGATTAAATCAGTTAAAGCATACAAGTTATTGGAAGGCGCAAGAGGCACTAAACCTGCTCAGATGGAACAAATCGAAGAAACATTGTTGAGATTATCTCAACTCGTTAACGATTTCAAATTCATCGATGAATTAGACATCAACCCGTTGTTGATTTCTGAAAAAACAGGTGAAGGCATTGCAGTAGACGGACGTATCAAAGTAAGAATGGCAGAAGCTCAAGAAGCTCTCGGCTATCACTGCAAAGACGGCGTTTGCGCTTGCAACGTATAGAGTAAATAATTTATAGAAAATTGCAGGGCGGGTAAAACGTAAGTTTACCCGCCTTTTTATTTAGTGATTCGTGAATAGTGAATCGTGATTCGTGGTTATAGATTTTTTTAATTGTACTTTTTTTGCTTATATAATTTTAATATCTTGATTCACAAATCAAGAATGACAAAAGAGAAGTAGGTTGGGGTTTCTACCCCAACAAAAATGTTTTATAAGATTAAAATATTATTTTCTAAAAATTATAATGTTGGGGTAGAAACCCCAACCTACTTAATATTGAATATTAGGGTATGCAGATTTTAACCTTTTATATAACATGTCAATACATTTCACACCTTCAAGATTATCACTATTCTCCAAATTAACAGAACTTCGTGAACTTCGTCCTACGATTCTTGGAGATGGTTGTAATTCAAAATCTAGCGTGCAAGATGTAGAACCATAAGTGCCATTAATATATTTCCTTCTGCTTGGCTTACACTTTCCATTTTGAAAATCAATATTAACATCACCATATAGCGCTTGATAAGCAGAATTACATGTCATTCCTTGAGATACGGGAAACCCCGCTTTGATATATGCTTCACAATCTTTTATATATTTGTCGTAAGATGCAAATTCTGGAGCATAATTCATCATTGTTGGACATTCGTAATAAGTTTTATAGTCCAACGCCCAGGTTAAATCTAAATTCAACAATAAAACTAAAGTAAATATGGCTATACGTAAAAGTTTTTTATTCATTAAAATCTCCTATCCTTCCATAAGCTATTTTTCTTCCAATTAGGATGTATGTTGTAAATTTGTTCACTCAATAATTTCATACATTCATTTCTATCAGAATCGCTTCCGCCAGAAGCATTCATAGAAAAAAAAGAAATCTTATCATTTTCCGGATATTGTGCAGTACATACGGCATTGCCATATTTCATTGTTTTTGTTTTAGGAATAGAACAGTATCCATTTTGATATGCTCTTGTACAGAGTTCATATTTATCAATATCTGATTTTAATGATGCCATACAAGAATCATATGAAAGTGTATAATCTTTAAGGTAATCGCATTTTTTTGTGTTAGGTTTTTTATCGGGATTAAAATATCCGCTAAACCCTTCATATTGACAAATATAATCTTGAGCGGATGTAATATTATAACCAGCTGAGAAAATCATAATAATAGCTGTTAAACATTTTAAAATTTTCATAGGATGCTCCGTAAGAACACTTCTCTCTGCATAATTGTATATTATAATGAATTTATTAACATTTGTAAAGAAAAACGTATCGTAAAAACCCGTAAGCCATTATCTTTCAAGTCTCACGTCATTCTGAACGAGCGGGCACTACTGTCCAGGATAAATTAAGAGAGTTAAAAATACTAATCCAACATCTGTACATGATCCCTCCCCGAAATCAAAGATTTCGACCCTCCCTCAAAGGGAGGGTAAGCTCTATGCTTGGCGTGGCGCACCCCTCGCCCCTTGCGGGAGAGGGAAGAATTTCAAGTTGAGTTTCTGCGAAACTTAGAAATTCGGGTGAGGGGTCATAAGATAAAATACAAAATTTTAATTTTGACTTAATTCCAAATTTTTGTAGTGTCCAACCCCTCACCCTAACCCTCTCCCGCAGGGGGCGAGGGAACGCACGGAAATTAGCATGTTACATCCAAAATACTTCATAATATCCATTATGGACAAAATTTCTATCCGAATTCCTTGTTGTTGCAAAAACTTGGGTTATAGCTTAAAATAATATGGTATGAGCAAAAAGGTTCTGATAATAATAATTCTTGCCGGTGTTTTAGCGTTTGTTACGGCTTTTCTGCTGTTTGGAGCGGGTAAGCATAAGACTGTAAATAAAGACCAGGCCATAAAGAACAATATTAAAAATGAGGAATTGCCTCTTCAAACACAGGAGAAGGTTTCAGAGGATAAAGAAGAAAGTACAAAATCTTCCGAACAAAAAAATCCTGTTAAACAGCCTGTCAAAGAGAAAAAAAAGAAAATCCCGCAAAATCATATTAAAAAGCCAGACGAGTCTGCCGTTAAATCTGACGTTTCTCCTGTTATACAAAAGTTAGAAGTAAAAGTTGAAGAAAACAGCCAGGAAGAAATTAATCCTAAGGATTTTACGGTGCCGGTTGAATACTCATCTAAAAATACATATAAATACGTTTATACTCCGACCCGCTATTTAAAGAAGTGAGATCTAGCTAAAGACTAAATTATTCTCCGGCAGTAGAAATTATTGCAGGAATATATTATTATATACTTATATAATGAAAAGACGAGGGGTTTTATGAAGAGAATATTAGTTATTTTAGCAATGTTTATATTTACGGCTGCTGTCTGGGCGGGGGATTATACGATTCAAAAACTGCCGAACGGTCAGACTGTTGTAGTGTACGAGATAAAAAATAATCCGATAGTAACGATTGATACCTGGATTAAGACAGGGTCAATCAACGAAACTGATTCAAACAGCGGTGTCGCACACTTTCTGGAGCATTTGTTCTTTAAAGGGACAAAGGCGCACCCAGCCGGCGAATTTGATAAAATATTAGAATCTAAGGGAGCTGTTATAAATGCTGCAACCAGTAAGGATTTTACTCATTACTATATAACTATTCCTTCAGAATATTTTGATAAAGCGATGGATTTGCATGCAGATATGCTTCTTAATCCTCAGATACCAAGGGCAGAACTTGAAAAAGAAAGAAAAGTTGTTTTGGAGGAAATCGCAAAAGACGGTAATACTCCTTCAAAAAGGGTTTATGACAACTTGAACGATATGATGTATACAACACATCCTTATAAAAGAAAGGTTATAGGAAGTGCAGACATTATCGGTACAATAAGAAGAGAAGAAATCTTAGATTACTTTAACCAGTATTATGCTCCTTCAAATATGGTTACACTTGTTGTCGGCGATGTTGATGCAGAAAAAGCAGTCACTAAAATTCAACAGTGTTTTAATCAAGAATATAAAAAGCCGGTGAAAAAACATTTTAAAAAAGAACACCAGCTTCAAACACAAAAGAAAAAGATTGAATATATGCAGGATACGCAATCCGGCTATATGATGCTGGGTTTTAGAGGGGTAAATATTAATGATAATGATACATTTGCACTGGATGTGCTGTCAGAAGTTCTCGGAGGAGGTAAATCTTCCAGACTTTACAGAGATATAAAAGAGCAGAGAGGGCTTGCATATTCAATATCAGCTGCTAATGGAAGCTACAGAGATGACGGTATCTTCTATATTACGGCAAATTTCATACCGTCTAATATGGAAAAACTTGAAAAAGCTATATTTGATGAAATTACTCATATACAAAAATACGGCATTACGGATGAGGAGCTTGCGCGTGCAAAAAATATAATAATTCAAGACACGTACTACTCAAGAGAATCTACTTCTAATATCGCCTCTGAATTAGGCTATATAATGGCGCTTTCCAACACTTCTGATTTGTATGATACATACGTGGACAGTATTAAAAAAGTAACAGTAGAAGAAGTTAAAGCGGCTGCGCAAAAATATTTGGGAGTAAACAGGAGTGCTGTATCAGTTGTTCTTCCTAAATCAATGGAAAATCTTGAAACAAAAGCAGAGATTAAACATACTGCGCAAAAGATATCCGAGCATAATGGCACGGTTAAGTATGCCGTAGATAATGGCGCAGCATTATTAATTAATGAAAATAAAAATAATGATATCATTGCAATGACAATCATTGCAAAAGGCGGTGAATTTATAGAAAAAATTGCCGGAGAGGGTACTCTTACAGCAGGAACACTGCTGAAAGGCACAAAAAAATATTCTGCACAGGAGCTTGCGCAAATACTTGATGAAAACGGAATTGAAATAGCTGCGGCATGTGATGAGGACTTTTTCATCATAAATGTCCAGACAACAACTGCACAGGTTGACAAGACTCTCGACATTTTAGATGAAATTATTAATAACGCCACATTTGATGACTATGAACTTGAAAAGAAACGTTCTGAAATCTTATCAATAATAAAACAGCGCAGAGATGTTCCGATGAATGTTGCTGTTGAGAATTTTAAAACCCATATTTTTGAAAACAGTGTATACTCACACTCTAATACAATTCTTGAAAAAACACTGCCTACTGTACAAAGAGAAGATGTTATAAGATATTATAACAATATTTTGGATGCAAAAAATGTCATAGTTTCTGTTAACGGTAATGTTGATACCGAAAAAATGATATCCGCGTTCGGCTCAATTTTACAGAAAAAGGACTCTCCTGCAATTGATTATTCAAAATACCATGTAACAAAACTGACAGCACCTAAGACAATTACCAAAAATATAAAAGATTTACAGACCGCCTGGTTATTTATGGGATGGCAAACAGCTGGAGTTCAAGATAAAAAGGATTTTGTAACTCTAAAAGTTATTAATACAATATTAGGTTCCGGCATGAGTTCAAGATTATTTACTAATCTCCGCGAGCAGGACGGTCTGGCTTATCAGCTAGGGTCAAGCTATTCTCCAAAAATGCTCGGCGGAATCTTTATGTCCTATATCGGAACCAATCCGGAAACATTGGATTATTCAAGAAACAAAATGCTTCATGAAATTAACCGCTTAAAAATGGAATTTGTATCTGACAGCGAACTTCAAGATGCAAAAGACAGACTAAAGGGAGGTTTTATAATCGCACTTGAAACCAACGCGGAAAAAGCTGCTAACATCGGACTATTTGAAGCATACGGCTTTGGATATGACTTTCTGAATGAATATATAAAAATAATTGAAGGAATTACTGCATCTGACATTATACGCGTTGCAAATAAATATTTTAATAACAATTATATACAATCAGAAGTTACTAAATAATAAAACCGGATAATATAAAATAGCAAAGTTGTCTAATTTTAACTTTAGATTAAAATACTAAAATAAATTTTATGTTAAAAAAGATACTTTGCCTATTTTTCTTATTATTACTAAGAAATGCCGTACTCGCACAAAACATAGATATACAAACTTTTGATGAACTAATCAACTCATCACCAGCCAACGGCGATACACTAATTTTTACAAGGAATCTTGAAGCATCTACATCTATCGGCAGCTACTTTCAAAATCTTGATATAACTTTTGATGGTAACAGCTATTCTATAAATGGAGATGGATTGTTTGGCGGTTTTGTACTAAACCAAAATAATACAAGCCTGTTTAAACAGCTCGCAATGAGAAATTGCCAGGGACAGTTATACAATCGTTCAAAATATGCAGGAGCTATCTTTAATAATGGCGGTAACAGCGAAATAGAAAATGCAGATTTTACAAATAACTTTGTTAATTCTCAAGGTGTAAATTTTGGAGTCGGCGGAGCAGTTTATAACAGAAACGGAGGCACTCTTTCCATAAATAACAGCCGATTTAGTGATAATTATGCATATGGAGCTTCTTCCGACGGAGGAGCTATCGCAAACGGCTATGATTCTTCTGCTGTATTAACAGCTAATAACTCTATTTTTCAAAATAACTTTACCTACGGGGAAGTTATTTCAAACGGCGGAGCATTATATAACACGGGAAATGCACAAATAAATAACAGTACTTTTAATAACAATTATTTATACGGCTCTGACGGCATTTTTGGCTATGGAGGTGCGATTTACAACACAGGTCAAATAACCCTTAATAACACATTGATTTCAGACAATTATGCGGACGGAGGTTCTAATTCGTTTGTTTTCGGCGGGGCTATATATAACGGAAATTCTCTTATAATTGAAAACAGCACTCTTAAAGGAAACCACGTTGACGCGGAATTTACCGGTGCCGGAGGAGCAATTTTCAATGCTGAAGGAGCGTCTGCAACAATAAAAAATTCATTATTAGAAAATAATTATATATCATCAAACGCACAGGTCGGTCATGGAGGTGCTATATACAATGCCGGCACTCTTAATCTTGAAGGCTCAAGCTTTAAGAATAATCTAAACCGCACAGGAGAACTAAATGATATATACAATAGTACTGCGTCTTCCGTGATTAATTTTAACTCAAATGAAACAAATACCATTTTAAGCGGCATAAACGGCTTGGGAACAATTAATAAAAATGACAATGGTATTGTAAACTTAGGCGGCCAAAATGATAACTACACAGGAACATTTAATTTTAACGGGGGAACTTTAAACTTATTAGCAGGAGCTGAATATTTTAATGCATCAAATACAAATTTCAGCAATGGCATAAATTTTAATATGCAGAATAACGAAATTAATAATATAAATTTCGGAAATTTGTCTTTGTCGGGTACCAGTCATGTATTTGCGGATTTAAATCTTAATACCAATACTATGGATACGATAAACGCCTCTTCTGTAAGCGGTGATGGAAAATTGTATCTTGAAAAACTTCTTATAGAAGGAACGCCAAAAGGTCAGAACATATCAATCCCATTTGCTGATTCAGTATTAAAAAATTATGTAGCTTATACTCCGGAAACAATAGAAACGCCTATATATAATTATTATTCAAGCTATAACTCCTCTGACGGCAATATCGATTTTACAAGAAGCGGTTTTAATTCATCTGTCTATATTCCTGCCGTTGCATCACAGCTTGCGGGATATCTGGTACAGCTTGATACGTATAAAAATGTTTTTTCAAATCTTGATATGGTTATGATAACCCCGCCTAATATTACAAAGAGTTTTGATGCCCGCAACAAAACAGCAAATGCTTTTGGTCAATTTGCTTTTTCTCCTTTAATGATGCCGGAGGAAAGAAAAGGTATATGGTTCAAGCCGTATACGACATTTGAAAATGTTCCGCTTAAAAACGGTCCGCAAGTTTCTAATATTTCGTACGGCTGTATGATTGGCGGAGAAAGCGGGCTTATGGAGTTAAAAAAGGGCTGGTACATGTTATATGGCGGCTATCTCTCATACAACGGCTCTCATCAAACCTTTGATGGCAACGGAATTTATAATAATGGAGGATTGTTAGGGGCTGATGCGGTTTTTTACAAAGGAAATTTTTTCTCAGCCTGGACTGCCAATGCAGGAGCAAATTCCGCAGAGGCGTCTACTAAATATGGCAGAGATAATTTTGTTATGTTCAACACAGGCATTGCCGAAAAAACAGGATACAATTGGGAGCTGTTTCATAGCAAATTAATACTTCAGCCGAGTCTTTTAATGTCTTACAGCTTTATTAATACGTTTAATTATACAACAAGCAGCAATGTTCAAATGGATGCAGATCCAATTCACGCCATCCATATAGAACCGCAGATAAAAATCATCGGCAATTTTAAAGAATATCTTCAGCCGTACTTATGTGTTTCGATGGTGTGGAATATCATAGATAAATCTCATTTCCAGGCAAATGACGTGTTTCTGCCTCAATTGTCAGTGAAACCTTTTGTTCAATATGGTGCCGGCATTCAAAAACGCTGGGGAGACAGACTAACCGGATTTCTTGAGGCAATGATAAGAAACGGAGGCAGAAATGGTATTGCTTTACAATTCGGCTTAAGATTCAGTATTTAACAACACTGCTTTTTCTCTAAATAAATTCGCACAAAGTGATTTTATAAAGCTGTATTAACGACATATAGCTTGTTAGTTATAACGTTATTTATAAACACTTGTAAATGAGATTTTGGTCTTCTAATTCAACAAATTTTTTATAAACATACGGTATATTAACAAGAATTTCTCCATACTGCTCATCCGGAATAAGACTGTAATCATTTATAAAATTTTTATCCAGCATAATTTTATAATGTCCGGGAGAAATCCCCGAAAAATAGTAGCTGCCTGTATCATCAACAGTAGAGTAAGCAACTTCCGCCCCGTTTTCGTCATATAGAGATACTATAAAATCTGTTATATTCATTTGCCGGTCAAAATCATCACTAATATATAGTTTTCCTCTGATATTTCCTACAGAACTTTTAAGCGGAAATTCTACTCTTGTTGTCTTTTTGGGTTCTACATAAATATATTCATCAGATGATTTTTGCGCAGAAAGATTCGCGTGCATATTATCAGCATCAAGACTTACATTATAATAACCTTTATCAACACTCTGTAAATCACAAAAACCATTTCGTTTAGTTCTTATCGGACCGCTTTTCCAACTAACTTTTATCGGAACATTTGAAACTTTTATATCTTTTCTGTCAAAAATTCCGTTATTATTTTTGTCAATAAATGCAACGACCTCTACAAATCCCTGATTTGCAGAGGCTGTACCAATAGACTGAAGACCGTTATCAGTAAATGCAAAAGTATCATTTACTGTTAAATTTATTGAATGACGGGCATTCGAAGGAATATACATATTATTAAAAACATATCCCATAGCTGTGTTATATTGATAATTTAAACTTATAATCATACCCGTCCTGGTACGATATCCAATTGCTGCACTATAAGTACAGCCGTCATCTAAACCTTGATATTTATATCCGACTCCAAAACCTAAAAGCAGGCGTTTAAACTCAGGAAACTGGTAATTTACTCTTATCATATTGTAATCATTTTTTGCTCCATTTGACTCATATGACACTGTATCGTGTCCAAGCTTTATGGTACCTTTATTTTTAGGCAGCCTGTAATTTAGATTTGCATATGCAGAATTATAAGAACTATTAAAACCGTTAGTCGTATTATAATTTGAAGAGTATTGAGTATCATATGCATTACCGGTATGACCTGCTTCGACAGAAAGATTTTGTTTTATATTTTTAGATATATTTAAATTGTAGTAGTAATTCAGATTATGTCCTATACTGTTTTCTCCGTATCTTATATTGCCGTTAAACCTCATCCTTGCATTACCAAAGATTTTTGCTCCTGCATTAAAATACGCTTCGTCAAAAGAGGTCAAACCTCCTAAATATTTACTATCAAGGTTTGAATAATATCTTGTATAGCGAAGATTTGCATTTATATTCTCTTTTGCAAATGCTGCAGTTGCTTCCGCACCAAGCCGGTCACAAATAAAACCTGAATCAGAACCCGCAACATAATAATCCGGAGACTGCTGGTATAAACGCAGTTTTAATTTTGTGTTTTTATAATCAAAAACATTCTCCAATGAAAGTGAATAGCCAGGATTATAATGATTTCTATCGTAATTAAAATCCTTCATTAAGGATGCAGCTGCAAGTGCATTCAAACTATAATACTTATTTCTATAAAGATTTAACGTATTAATGATACTTACGCCTTCCATTGTATTTGGGTTTCTATAAACACCGGATGAAAGAATCGAATAGTCATTATTAAAAGCAGATATAAATAGAGCATTTTCATTCTGCTGCAAAATTTTATCATATATTATTTTCGTATCCAGTTTCATATTATTCGAAAGCCCATATTGACGGTTCCCTCCGGCTACAAATTTTTTGGATGTCATCTGGTATATATAGCCGTTAGAACTAAAAAGTCTGTTATTATATCCGGAAATTCCTGCAAATAATCTATTTCTTGAATCACCCTTCTTCAAAAATTCTACCTGTTCCTGAGCCTGCTGTTTTTTTTCATACTGATTGTAGTCTGAAATCTGAGCGCCTATAAGCATTGTACCTATAGAATTATACGGATCTCTCAGACCTGATACCTGACCGAGTTCGTAATAATAATCTTTTAACTTATTTCTATAAGTAAAACTTAAGCCTCCAAATGAAAAAAATCTGTCTGCATAATTATTTGTATTAAATTTTAAATCATAATCACCCTCATAAAGTTTTCCCTTTAAGCTCATACGAGTATTATTATTGAACATAACACTATTCTGGCTTGCATTTAAGTAAACCTGCTTAGTAGAATCATTCATCATTGAATTATTTATCTCAAAAGTATCAAAAGAGAACTTTCCTTTCTCTTTTGGAACTACAGCATGCTTTTGCACTGTTAAGTTTTCAGGAGTTTCTGTTTTTTCAGAGCTTTCTAAATACTTGCTTGTAATGCTTACACATAACGAAACAGAATCAATTGCAATATCTGAATCAAAAATTTTAGATGCAGTATTTGCATTAATAAAAAACTCGTCTGTTTCTATAATTCCATCTTTTTTAAATCTTAGCTGAGAATTTATCAAAACATTGTTTAGATAAACACCCTTTTTACTTATTAAAGCTTCCTGACCATTAGGTGTTAAAAAGCTTATTTCTTTTGCAGAGTGGTTTTCTTTAAATGGTATTTTTAAAATCTTTGCAGTTTGTTTTACAGGAATATAAATTTTATTTAAGGAATCCATATAAACTTCTATATCGCTGTAACTTGATTTGTTAAGCTCAAGTCCGCTTACTGTCGTTTCATCAGAATATGCATTTATACAACAAGGAAAAAATAGAAAAAAAACGACTACTATAAATTTTTTCATTAAGGTTTCCTATATATATTCAGAGTAATCACAGCCTCATACACTCCCGCACTATCATCCAGTGAATATGTTCCCGCAAGAGGGGCATTTCCTATATGCTGAGATATATTAAAATTTTGTTTTCCTTCACTTAAAAATTTACAACTTAAGTTACCATTATAAATCTGATACACCACAGGAAATTCCGCATTCTTCAACACAGGATATGCAATTATATTTTTGTTACTTTGCATAACTCCAGAATATATATCAGCAAGAGAAGCTGTATCCGGCAAATGTTCATTATTACCCAGAATTATATATAATTCGCCTTCTTTAAGAAAATATCCGTTTTTTTGTCCGGAGTCAGTGTTTATAAAACTTGAGATTACAAAATCATATGTATTATCATCCCCGTTTGTTTTTACATTAAAAATTGCTCCCAGACCGTTATGAAATCCAGTCTGCGGATTTATAGAACTGTTATTTTCTGCCGAAGGAATACTGTTTACAACCGCAGCAGACGGAATAATAACACTCAGCGTACCTTCCGTTACTGCCGCACCGGAACATACCGGTGCGGTTATTAGTAACAGAAATAAAATTCTTATTAGATTAGTTTTCATTAAAAATTTCCTATGTTGTTGTATCTGTTAGGATAATATATGCTTCATAATTTCCTGCTCTGTCGTCAAATGAATATGTTGTACTATCAACGGCAGTAGAAATAGTAGTCAGCGCTGTACTTATACCTTGATCAACCTTAAATTCAAATTGTTTTTTGGCATCATTAAAACTTACATCACCAACTAATTTTCCTTGAATTTCCACTCCGCTGATTGGGTATGCAATTGCATTCTGATTGTATTCCGGCGTCGCAGAACCGCTCGTAATATCACTAATTGCAGCGACTGAAGGTTTTAGCGTTGTATGTCCAAGTACAATATATTCAACTCCTCCTTTTTGGAAAAAGCCCGGCATTACTGTTCCACCATCAGCTATAGTTTCAGCTTTCAAATACAAACTTAGTTTGTCATTGGACTTGATTGTAAACTTTGAAGTAATTGTATTTTCCAGTTCACCTGTTTCTGGTTTAATATTACTGTGCAAACCTCCATCTTCGGCCTTGATATCCACATAAGCCGGCAATGTTGCCTGTACGGTTTGTCTGGCAAAGTTTTCGGCATGAACACTTGCACCGGTTGCGACCAGCATTAGCATTGCCGCTAAAATTTGTTTTTTTCTCATTTTTCCTCCTTTGTTAAATTGAATTGTCTACGTGAAAAGATACTTCTTTTATTAAGTTTTTATTTTCACCTTTTTCATTTTTATATGTAAGAATCACTTTAAAAATATAATCGCCGGCTTGAAGATTATCAGGAAGCATCCCCCTTTCGGTAAAAATTCCATTAGCTCTGATAGTATTGCTGTTTACCGGAAACTCTTTTATTAATTGATTATCTTTTATAACCTGCGCTTTGCCGTGATAACGCACTTTGCTATTGCCTTTTGCGCTCAGGTCCATTTTATAGACCAAATTTTTATTATTTTTTTCTATTTTTAAATCATCAAAATTACCAATCTTTACAAAACGGCCCTTATCCACATAAATAGGGATTCCCAGACGTGTTTTCACGACAAGTCTTGTATTTAAATTTTTATTGGCATTCGGCAGCAGTATTTCTTTAGCAGCAACATCTTCTATAAACATTACCATTCTTGATTCTCCGTCAGGCAAACTTTTTAAATCGGTAAAAGTTACTCTGACAATTTGAGGAATACCATTTTTTAAAGTAAACTCATTGGGAACAAATCTGGCATGTGAAATCAAATTATCTGCACTTTCAGATACAGGTTTAGAATCCATTTTACCTTCGTCTGTAATAGTAAAATACTCGGGATACAGTTTAAATCGAACTGTTTCATTTTTATCTGCCTGAACAGAAAAAGATGTTGTTAAATAATTGCCTCTGCTTTTATTAGCATCCAATTCTATTAGTGTTGGCATAACTTTTACAGTCGCAGACACCGGTAAAACCTGAAGTAAAAAAATTAATAAAACTGCTGTTACAAAATTTTTCATGTCATTCCCTCTCTAATATGTATGTAAATAAATTTTGTCTTACACCTTCTTTAATATAGTTATCAGAATCTGTATTTTTAAACGAATATTCCAGAGTTATATATGCGGGAATTTTATTACCGGCATCAATTCCCTCCAGCGTAGGTTTCCCTGAAGCTAGAAGATAGCGCTGATTGGGTAAAAGTTTTGTATTATTTTGCTCATAAGACAAAACATTGTCTGAAACATTTTTTAATCGAAAATAATATTCACAATTTTCGTCATCAAGTGCTGAGGTGCTAAGCCATAATTTCCAGTTAGTATTCGAGGTTATATTAAGCCTCACGTCATTCTGATTTTTAATAAACGACTGTTTATTAAAAATATCATCTTCTGATAAAACAATTACCGGATTAGCGTTGTAAGATACGATCGAATGTTTATCTTCTATGATAAATGAAAAAAGGAGTTCACATTCATAATCCAGTGTCAACCCTGTTTTATCAAGAAATTTAAGAGGTATAGTATATGTTCCTGCAGGCAGTTCTCCAATATTTTCAAGTTTTAAGTTTATATTTTTTTGAGAAGAAGCTGTAATATCAAAAGTATCAATAAAAAAATTCTGCCAGCCGTTATTGCTTATTTGGTACTGTTCTCCATCGCATAAAACATACAAATTTGTTATAGGAATTTTTACATCGGGACTTTCATTATTAATAATATAGTTATCTGATGCCATAACAAATAGCCTTGAAAACCCCATTTGCATATATGTAAGATTTACATTAGCCGTAATACTGTTTTCAGTAATTATCGGAAATCCTGTTATTTCTGCCCGAAAATGCGGACTTGCATAAACTGAAGGACATATTATCGCAAAAATCAGTATTATTAATGTTAATATAAAATTTTTCATTATCTTATAAATCCTCAAATCTTTTATAAAATTTTGTCTTACATAAAAAATCAACTCACTGACTATATCTGCAAGGACAAAAATTTATAGATTTCAGGGTAATTTATATAACTCTCAAAGAAGGTTAGAGTCTTCTATGATGAATTTTTCAAAAAAATATATAATCTTAATAATGACAATATTTCTCAATATAGAAACTGTTTTTGCTTCAAAAGACGCAAGACAGATTGTTCAAGCAGAATTGCCGGAAATACTGCACATTGAAAAAATCATTGTGGAAGGAACCGAGTACGAAAAAGATGATATACTGACAAATGTTGATATCAAAAGTGTTGAACCATTAAATGAGAGGTGCTACAGACTAAATTTGAGTCCCTTTACAATACGAATACATACAAACCTTGCAGAGCCAATACAGGTTAGTGCAAAATTTGAAGACTGCTGCAGTACCTGTGGGCGCTATCCTATGAAAAATGAGGATTTATCGATTACACCTTCGTCATATACAATACAAAATCCTCATGACAACATCGAAACAGATTTCTTTATACCGCATGTACTTGCCCACGATGACACTGTCTGTACGACTTATAATGCAAAACTAATAATTACACTCGGAAGGGTTTAATATGATAAAAAAAGTGCTATCGACTTTTATTATAATAACACTGATATCTCCTGCATCAATTGCAAAAGTTGGAGCACCTTCTTTTGTTTTTGCGATTGACGACTACTTCAGCGGTTCAGACGATTCATCTGCCAGTGAAAAGAAAGATAGCGGAGGGCTATCCGGGGGAGCAGTTACGGCAATAACACTTGGCTCCATAGGAGGTGCTGCTCTATTAGGACTGGGCGGATGGCTTTATAAAAGAAAAGCTGAACAAAACCTTGCTGCTGGATGTATAAGAGGTGCCAAAAATCCTCTTATACCATTTTGTATGGAAAAAAATCCAAATGCTGAAATATATGCACGTATTAATAATAATTATCCGTACTTAAAAAAAGCATTGAGTTTGAATGAAATTCATTACTGCCCAGATTCAAAATACTTACTAATTTATGACACGGTCATTGAAAAACACAAGTTTGATTCTGTAAAATTTGAAATTCCGCAAGGGACAAAATCACTCAAGATAACGCAAGTCAGTGATCCATTTAATAATAAAGATATGACCGCAGAAATTTTTTTATATAAAAACAACTCTAATACATCAGAACCGGAGACAGCAGAACTAACAACTCTAGAAAATCAAGAAAAAAACGGTATAATAATGACGTCATTAAATACTGATTCGCAAAAATACCATTATGCTGCATATGTTGTATCCAATTATTCTGATAAAAAGGTTTACGCTACCGTAATAGAATTTATATTCAAATAGCACAAAACCAAAGTGCTTTAGATGCATAATTCGTTAATCATTTGTTATGTCTTACGTTAACATCAAATAATAACAATAATACACTTCTTAAATCGATTGAAAACAATGATACTAAATTATATACAGATTTAGCCAGTAATATACTGATTTACTGCATCAAATAATATTTCGGACTCAAAGATTAAATTAATTAGAATTAAAAAAGAGAGGGAAAGACAGAATTTTAGCGATTTTACCCCCTGCTAAAAAGTCCATTTCAATAACAAAAAGACACCTTCGGGTGTCTTTTTTAATGGCGGATTTAACGCTCACTGGTTCAAACTTTTAGTTCAAAGTTATTATGAACATATAAACTCCTATTGCACCCGAAAAATATGTAACTACATTATGTCACTTTGGGGCATTGCATAAATGTGAACTGTTATCTAGGGTACGCTCTATTGTATCCACTTACTTTAGTTCCATCAGAGCGAGTATAATCTTCAACATAAATAAGCTCACCGATTCGTGTACGTTTATCAAGTTCTTCTTTTGTCGGAAACCTGTCTTGACTAAACATTTGGTCTAAGAATAGATTTTGTAAATTATCATCCATATCATTAAGATTAATTTCTCCTCCATATAAAACACGATTGTTTAAATCAAATATACTGTCATCATAATTAACATATTCAATGCCTGTTTTGAATAGAGGAGTTGTTGTTTCTTCTTTTTTATACTCCACACCTTTAGATAGATTGTCATAATTTTCAAGTTTATGAGGATCTAAAGATATATGATCCAGCTGTTCATTTGATTTTCCCAAATAGTCAGAATCATCAATTCCAGAGTTTAATATAATTATTTTACCAACTTGATTATCAATATTAGAAATGTATATTGCATCTTTTGCATCTCCATAATTAGTTATGTTTTCTGAGTAGATAGCTCTTGTTCCATAAAGATTACCCGTTCCATATGCTGAAAAGGTAATGGTTTCACAACCAGTTTCGGACCCCATTACTTGAGCATTGCTTCCACCCAATGAATGTCCTGTAAAAATAATTTTACAATCTGGATATGCTTGATGAATTTCTTTATAGAATCGGCGAGCATCCTTTATTTGCGACGGGATGCATTTTTGAATCATTTTAATATCATTGTTAACAATATCTGTTGGAGAGTCAGTTCCTCTATAAACAATAATGATATTGTTATCTTTTTTATATACACCAGCTCTAAAGCCAGTTAGAATATTGCTTTTTGTTTTTATGCGTTTCCAATCAGTAGGAGCTTTCATTGTGCTATTTTTATATTCTGCTGCAGAAATAGCTTTGCAATCATTATGTAATTTATAATCTACCATAATAATATCCTTTCAATTTGTTATATAATACTCATATGAAAATCTTTGAAAAATTAGATAAAGCAAATGCTTATATTAGTTTTAATATTTTCACAATTTGTGGTTGGTTATATTTGCCAATTTTAATATGGATTGCTAAAGACTTGCCAAAAGATTATTATCATTATCCCATAGCATTGTACTTACCACTGATTATTTTTTTGCTTATTCCTTGGTTAATTACCGTAATCGCTTTTATAATATTTCTTATAGAAATTTTAAAAACTAAGCATATAACTAATTATTTTTTTATAAAAAACAAATATTTTAAAGTTTTTAAATACATCGGATTTCTAATAACATTAGCTTTTTATCTAATTTTAATTTTATTAATAGTTAGCTGCGCATAATTAGTCTCCCTTCTTAACAACAATCAGCACTTTAAAGCAAAATATTGCATGTCTAATATTTCTTTCTTTTAGACTTGATAAAAATTTAACAATTAAAATTACTTAGTAATATGGGAAGTAGTATATTAAACAAATAATTTAAATGAATAATTTTGGTAATTTTGTATATTTTAATCATTTTTACAAACTTTGATAACAATTATATTTATGTTATATTTTGAGTAGTAGGTGGAATATGACAAAAGAGGGCAAAACATATAAGTTTGTAGATTTGTTTGCTGGGGCAGGTGGCTTAAGTCTTGGGTTAGAGCAAGCCGGATTTCAAGTTGTTTTTGCAAATGAAATTAATGCTACTTGTGCTGAAACATATTTATATAATAGGAAGCTCTCAAAAGAGCAGATGTATGTCGGTGATATAAATAATTTATTACAAAATATCGATATTTATAAACATCATTTTGACAATATTTCTTTAGTCTGCGGTGGTCCACCTTGTCAAGGATTTTCTATGGCAAATCGACAAAGATTAATTGATGACCCTAGAAATCATTTATATAAAAGTTATTTGGAATTTTTAAGCATAACTAAGCCTAAATTTTTTATTATGGAAAATGTAAAAGGTATGGCTAAGAAAATGGATGAAATCTTGGATGATTTTCATAATAAGCTAGGTTTAGAATATGATATTGAATACAAAATTCTTAATGCTAAAGATTTTGGAGTACCACAAAATAGAGAAAGATTGATTGTTATTGGCAATCGCATAGGAATTAAATCAAGCCAAATTTTTGACGAAATAGAAAGTTGTAAGAAATCTGAAATTGTAACATTGGGTACTGCAATACTAGACCTACCTAAGTTACAACCAAATAAATTGAAAAATAATACTGAATATGAAGATGAGAAATGTGGCTATTTCGAAAGAGATTATAATTATAAACATACTACATTTTATAACTTTATAAATAATAAAAGGAATATTTCTAAAATCTATAACCATAAAAGTAGATATAATAACGAACGAGATATTAAAATCTTTAGCTTATTACCGCAGGGATGCAACTCTTTACATGAATCAATCAAGGATATAATGCCATATAAGAGCCGAAACGATATATTTAAAGATAAATATTATAAATTATCAGAAAAAGAGGTATGCAAAACAATTACATCTCATATGAAATTTGATTGTAATATGTATATACATCCAACACAAGCAAGAGGATTATCACCAAGAGAAGCTGCGAGAGTACAAACGTTTCCAGATGACTATGTTTTTAAAGGTCCGCAAAATAGTTGGTATATGCAAATAGGTAATGCCGTACCAGTTAAATTAGCAGAGGTAATAGGAAAGTGCATAATAAAAAAAATAGAGAATTAAAACACTTAGAATTATTTGCAGGAATTGGAGGATTTCGTTTAGCACTAGAACTTCTTGGGAAGGATTTTGGTGTAAATATGCATTGTGTTGGTTTCTCTGAGATAGATAACTATGCTACTCAAAGTTATAAAGCAAATTTTAATACTGATAATGAGCTTGAAATTGGGGATATCGTTAAATTTACAGAAGACAAAAATAATATAATAAATTTAGACGATTTTTCTTTATTAACTGGAGGATTTCCTTGCCAAGCATTTAGCATGATGGGCTTAAAAAAAGGATTTGATGATTTAAGAGGAAATGTATTTTTTAAAATTATAGATATTTTAAAAGAAAAGCAACCTCAAATTATATTATTAGAGAATGTAAGAAATTTAATTTCACATAATAATGGTGAAACATTTAAAACTATACTTGCTTTAATAAAAAAGGCTGGCTATCCATATATATATCATGATGTTTTCAATACAAATAATTTTGGTTTAGCACAAACTAGAAATAGAGTTTTTATTTTTGCATCTAAAAACCCTTTGCCAAAAGGTTTTGAATTCTCACAAGAGCTTGTAAAAGATTCATTTAATAAAATAAAAAACAGAACTTCATTGCAAATACAAAATAATGTATTAGATGTTTTAGAAAAAAAGGTCGACGAAAAGTATTATCTTTCAAAGGTTTTAAAACCTACAATCCTATCAAATGGCACTAAGAATTTTTCAAGTAAATCAGAAATAAATCCTTTAATTGCCAAGCCATTAACAGCAACCATGGTTAAAATGCATAGGGCTTGCCAAGATAACTATTTTAGTGATGACTTTATTAATGCGAAAGATCCGATAAAATACAAGGAAATTGTTTTCACCAAAGAAGAACTTATTGAAAAAAGAATTCGCAAGATAACACCACTTGAAGCACTCAGTTTTCAAGGTTTTCCCGCATCATATTGTAGAAATTCTCAAAAAGCTGGCATAAGTAATCATCAGTTGTACAAGCAAGCGGGAAATGCTGTTAGTGTAAATACTGTTTATGCAATATTGTATTATCTACTAATAGAAAAAAATGTTTTAAGGATGGAGTAATATGGAAAAGTTCTTTGAGTTGCATGATGAAAAAATAATTGGATATAAAGCATTGACTGATGCTGATTTAGGTCGTAGTATTACAAGTCACCAAACTCATATTGGTTTATTTGATGATGTTTTAACATTCTTACCAAACGAACCAATAATAGAAGATTCTGCGATGTTTATTTATGAATCAAATACTGATATTTTAAGCTTGAATTTTGATAGAATAGCAAATCCAGATGGAACTTTTAGAAGTCCTAAAATTAAAGTAGGTGGAAGAGGTACTATTTCTTTGGTTTCTACAATTAGAGAAATTGCTCGTAACGCAGATGAAAATATTACTTGGTTCTTATTTTGGTTCGGTCTTCAAAGTGGTCAATCTGTTTTTTGGCTATTTGATAATCAATCTCAAGCTTATAAAGATCTTATAAATATTGGATTAAACCTTGATGATAATTCAAAAGGGCGAGTAACAGCTAATGATTCTATTTTCTGTCAAATACTTTCATATATAGAAAGTACTATTGATATGTCTACGAAGAATGTTATCCAAGAATTAGAAATTGAAACTCAGATTCCGGGTAAGCTAATAACTGAAAGAAAAATTCGCAGATATGATATTCAAAGAGCTCAAACTATATTTACAGAAATTGGCAAAAGGGGCGAAGTTCTTGTTGCTGAATATTTTGATAAATTAAAATTTGAGAATAAAATTAAAACTTTTAGTTGGGTAAATGAAAGTTCAGAAAGTGGAAGTCCATATGATTTCTGTTATCAAGATTTAGCTGATAATATAATATACTTGGATGTTAAAACCACAAAATTTGATTTTGAACAAAAAATTGTATATAGTGATAGAGAAATTAATTTTGCACTAACTCGTCCGAGAGGTTGTTATAATATATATAGAGTTTATAATTTGTGCGAAAATAGTGCTGATTTACGAATATGTAAAAATTGTACATCACATTTTAATTTGATAAACGAAAATATTCTTGATTTTCAAAGAAAGTTAATGGCAAATGAATCTAACGTTCAGTCAATTAGCATTGCATTCCAACCAACAATTAATAATTTGTCATTTGATAACAGAATAAGTTTAATTGGATAAATATTATTTAGTTTTATAATGTGTCATTCATAAAAATTAGGCACGAAATTTGCTGAAATCAGACAAAAGCAGGTTATTAAACAAACACGGCTTAGACTAGCAAAATTCACAGTAAAAATTTTAGGGGTTTGTATGCACAAATGCTCAACACGAAGGTATTATTAATTTAGATACATTTCATTGTAACGATACATACAAAAAGGATTGTAAGAGATTGTCTTATATATTCCAAACTGCTATTAATGAGGTTCTAGTGGAATTCTTAAAGAGTTTTACTATTTCTAGGGAACTACTTGATTCAATTAAGAGCTTCATTAAGGTACTGTCGATTTGGCATACCTAAATTGTCCCCCTACCTACAAACTTTTTCAATTGCTAAAGGTTCTTATCAGTTGAAATTTTTTAATTACCCACAGATTACCCACAAGGATTTTTTCATTAAAAAAGAGGGTCTTAAACCCTCTTAAAATGGCGGAACTGACGCTTCTAGGTTCGAACTGTTAGTTCGAATGTATACAAATAATCTATCCCTCTATAGTAAATTTAAGCAACTTGAACAGTATATCCAAGTTCTTTAATGATTTTTAAGGCTGTTGATAATTGAGGTTGTTGTTCTCCGCTAAAAATAGCATAAAGATTACTTCTTGATATCCCAGTTTTTTTAGATATTCCTAAAATAGAATCTTTAGCCCTTACAGCATATTCTAAAGCTTTTACAAAAGCATTCAAGTCATTATCTTGTAAAAACTCTTGAAAACCGATATTAATCCATTCTTTAATATCGTCATCTGTTTTTAAATCATCTAATATGTATTTATTGAAAGATTTTGATTTAGTCATTTTTTATTCTCCATTGTTCAAGAAGTTCGTTTGCTTTTTCGATATCTTTAGATTGTTTAGATTTATCACTACCATTTATTAACAAAATTATTTTATTATTTTCTTCTGTATAATAAACTCTATAACCTTTTCCAAAGTTAAATCGTAATTCTGAAATATTATCATTTAATTTTTTGAAATCTCCAAAATTACCATCTTCGATTCTTAGTATTCTTTGATTTATACGTTTTCTTGTAATGCTGTCTAAAGAATTTAACCATTCAATTATCGGAGCCTTACCATTTGGCAAAATCAGATATTCGATTTCATAGTTATTCATAACTATATTGTACTGTATACAGTACATGTTGTCAATAGAAGGTAGTTTTGTTGTACAAATATTAACTTTTGTAAACTCGAATTTCGTTAGTCTGAAATTCAGTTAGAATGCCTAATAGGATAGGATAGGATGGATAGGATAGGATAGGAGCAATTTTCGTTTCTTCAAAAACTTTATAGAAGTATACACGAGATTTACTAAAAGGAAAAAGGAGAAAATATGAGTAATTCAGAATGGCTATCTACAAGAATGACACAAATTGCAGCATTATCAGAATTTGATGGTGGCGGAAAAGACAAAACTAAAATTGATTCAAATGCGGAGTTTGCCTGTCTATCAAGACTTCTTGCAAATTGTACAGAAGAAAATGATAAAAAGCTTGTTAGTGAAAAAATGTATGATTATTTAAACAGTTCTAAAAAAGAACATTTTGAATGGGATGACGGCACTTCTTATGATGAAATTATTGATAGTACCGGAAATAGAATGTATATTGGCTATGATACAAAAGGTGATATTAGCAATATAGGTACAACTTATAAAGATAAGAACGGCGTAGAGCATTCAACTAAAGAACCTTTAGCAGTACCAGAAGAACCATCTTCAGAAAAAGAAGTAGCAAAAGCTCAAAATGTTGAAAAAGAACCAAAGAAAGATGAAAAAGGGTTTATTGGAAAATATTTTGATAACGTTAAACAATTCTATTCAGACTTACATAACAAAGGAATAAAGGAAGCTTATACAGATTATTGGGGTAAACTTTTCTAGATAATTATATATAATTTTGTACAAATGATTTCATTAAATGAAAAGAGTCCATTATGGACTCTTTTTAAATGGTTGAAATCCAAGACAGGCGAGAACGCAGTGAGAGCCGAGGAGTGAATATACAAAAAAAGACACCTTTAGGTGTCTTTAAAATGGCGGGAACGACGAGGCCGTCTTGGATTGTTCACGATGAACGGCAATTCCAGATTTTGACATCGAGATTTCATCTCTTGTCATAACTGCTCCAGCCTCCGCTCACAATCCGCTCGAACTCGGGCAGGTTTAAAACAACCTGCTGCGAGTTCTCACCTCTTTATTCCACAGCAAAAGAACAAAAAAATAAGCCCGACAAGCGGACTTATTTTTTGTTAATGGCGGGGTTGACGTTGCAAGGTTCGAACTCTTAGTTCAGAACTTTGTAAGTAATCTTACCCGATATAATAAATTTGAACATATTTTAAAACTTAAAATTGGTTAGAATTTTCAAAAACAATATTTTAAAATTAATCTTCAATATCTTTAGAAAATATCCAATAAATTAATCCAATAAATGGGCAAATAAACACACCAAATTTTGTTTTATCCATAACTCTTGGCAATAAATGAGAACTTTCTTCCTGAGTACCTATTAAAGAATATAAAACAATTGAAGCTATTATACCAAGAATAGTATATATAATAAGTTTTTGTGTAGATTTCTTCATAAATCTATTATAACATATTATTCAATATATTAACAAAATATAAAAAAAGAACCCATAAAGAGTTCTCTTATAATGGCGGGACCGACGAGGCTCACTGTGTCTGTTTGCGTTGCAGAAAAAGGTGACTAAATGTCACCTTTTTCGTGTTATACTCTTCAATTTATTTATCCACACTTTGAGCAAATAGAGGGAGCGACCGTAGGTCGCGAGTTCGTCAAATACGCAAAAAAAAAGAAGTCTTATTTTTAAGACTTCTTTTTTAATGGCGGGAACGACGAGGCTCGAACTCGCGACCTCATGCGTGACAGGCATGCGCTCTAACCAAACTGAGCTACGCTCCCATATTTAATTATCAGTTGTTTACTCTTTCAAGCAACATATTCTATATTACTTGCTGATTTTTTTTTTGCAAGCACTTATTTTTTTATTATTTGTGATATTATTCCTATATGAGGTTTTTATGATTGAAAATTGGAAAATTCCCCTTCTGATGACGCTTCTTGCAGGTTTTGCGACTGTTATCGGCGGGTTTATAACTTTTTTGGTTAACAAAAATAATATGAAAATCCTATCTCTTGGATTAGGATTTTCTGCAGGTGTTATGATTTTTGTTTCATTTACAGAAATTCTATCGACCGCGGAAGGACTTTTAAAAGAATACTATCCCGTAGATTACCACTGGATTATGTTCGGAGGTTTTATTGCCGGAGTTATTATATCAAAGCTTATTGATACTTTTATTCCGGATCACGTTGAAGGAGATTTGCTCGAAGGGAATGAAAACCCCAATAGAACACACAGAATTAAACGCGCCGGTTTGCTAACGGCAGTTGCAATCGCCGTGCATAACTTTCCAGAGGGTTTAGGAACTTTCCTTGTATCTTCTCAAGACATTGCAATAGGGATTACGGTTGCCTTAGCTATAGCTCTTCATAATATTCCGGAAGGAATCGCTGTTGCGCTCCCTATTTACCATGCTACCGGCAAAAAAAGAATGGCAATATGGTATTCTTTCTGGACTGGGATGACAGAGCCAATAGGCGCACTTATCGGACTTGCGCTTTTACACTGGTTCCTGCCTCAAGTTTTTGTCGGCTTCTTTATGGCTGCGGTTGTCGGAATTATGATATATATTTCTTTTGATACACTGCTTCCGCTCTCACACGAGTATGGCGACTGGCACTATGCGATTACGGGAATTATGTCCGGAATTATAGTCATCTGGGCGAGTCTGCTCTTCCTAAACGGGTACTAATCCTGTTATCAGCATATATTTGGAATAAAACCGTCTGTATGATTATCGCGCCCGCCAATATTAATTAACTTAAGCTTATCTAACATAGCATCATATTCTTTTAGTTCCGATTCACTGATTTCTTTTCCCACAGGGTATGCTTGGTGATATTTTTCAGCAAATTTTATACGTCCCTTACCCTGCTTTATCAAGGATTGCATCTCTATTAAACAATTTTCTTTATCAAAATTCTGCATTGTAAAACCGGGATGGGCAAACCCTAAAAATGCACCCTCCTCTCGTGCATATTTAACTAAATCGCTCATTTGAATTTCATAGTCTGATTTAACAACGGTTTCACCGAGTTTTTTAGGAAAAATCTTTTCAAGAAGCATCGGTTTTAAATTCTCATCAAACATACGGCTTTTTGTTTGAATATTTTTACGTTTAATATACTCATCCAGTTCATAAGGAGTCATCGGTTTATGTTCCTGCTTCAGCTCTTTTATGAGTGTTTCATACAAAATATCCGGGTTTTGATTTTGTTCTTTTGCCATTTGAACAGCTCTGGACTTTGTATGTATATAATTCCAAATCCGCCAGTGCTGGTTTAGAAAACAATACTCCCGATTAGGGCGCGTAAAAAATTTATTGTATTCTAATACTGAAAAATCATCAGTATGATAATAACGACAAGCTTCGTTAACCGCATCTGCAACTTGTCTTCTTCTTGAACTATAGATTCTTTCAAAGAAATCCTTTGTTGTTTTAGAAAAAGGATTTATGTTATAAACGAGCATTTCCGGCATTTGTACATCACTGTGAAATTTATTAAACCTTACGCTGTTTTTCTGGCAAGGCAAAACAAAACTGACTTCTGATGCCGGTACAAATTTTACATTCTTAAATTTTTCCGGATTTTTTGCAATAATTTTTAAAGCTTCTTTTACCCCCTCAATACCGTCGTGGTCAGAAATTGCAAATATAATTTTTTTACCGTTTAGTTTGTTCAATCTATTCCCGTATTCAGAGGCTTGATTCAACAGCTTTTCAACACTTATCTGCCCGTCCGAATGATTTGTATGCGAGTGCAAATCCGCTAAAAAGATTCCGTCTTTAATATTTTTTGCAGAAGCTTTATAATTTTGCTCTGAAAGTTTTGACAGCTCTTTTATCATTTCTGTTTTTGACATAATTGATTTTAAATGTTTTACACTAATTTTTTCCCCGAGTTCTTTAGTTAAATCTTTTGCAAGTTTTACTCTATAGCTGTTTGCATAGTTTCTATAGGCAAGCAATGATATTCCGCCAATAGCCGCAACAGAGGTTTCCGCAAGATATAGTTTATTCATTGGCGGATTTGTTTCCGATAGTTTCTTTTTTTGTTTGAAACTTGCGGTATCTAAAGGATTTAATCTGAACGCTTGAATTGTATTCATATCAAACCTTCTGTTATCTTAGGCTTTGCAACAGTTTTTCATAACGATTTGCAATATCATCATCATTTTTAAAATATTTGGAGAAACGGCTGCTCTGGTCATCGGTACAATATTTGATAACATCTTTGATTAAATCATATTTTGTATCCGTTGACATAGAATAAAAATCGGATTCAAGCGCCATACGGCTACGAAGTTTTGATTTCATATATCCACCGTTAATTTTATTCAGCCAGGCTTCCACTTGAGTAACGTTTGAGTTCTTGACAAATGGAGAAATTTTTATTGCAGTGAATATTGAATCATTTTTCAAAGAAGGGTTTCTGACTAAATTTGCCTTGACCATCTCTATAAAAAATGCAAAATTTTTGACATCTTCTCTTTCTTTAGCTGTGCTGATTTTTTGAGCAATTTTTCGATTGAATTCACCCGCCTCATACGGATCAGTCGATAAGGCTATTTTTTGCGCCTGCTTTGCCTGCTTTTTCAATAATTTTATTGCAGTCAAAGCAATTCCCCAAGGACCTAAAAATGACGCCAGAAGCGAACCGCTGATATTATTTCTGATATTTTGAGATGTTGTTTCTTCCTGTACCTTGCGGGCTGTTTCATCTAAGCCGGAAAGCATATTTTTGACTTGTGATTTTGTATAAACGCTTGGGAATGTATCCGGATGATTTAAGCTTACTATTCTCTGGTCTAATTCATCCCACAACCTGCCTTTAAAATTATTTACAATATTTTCCTCTTGTTTTGCGGAATTATATTCGTTTCCTGCAAGAATTATATAGCCCTTGTCTAAATCGCTTCCGGGAAAAGCTTTTCTCAGCCCGAGCGAGCAGGTCGGATCATAACCGCTGTCAATAATATCATACCCGCTTGTCAAATTTCTGCTGTTTAAATCCCGCGCAATCCTATTAATACAGTTTTTAAATGTTGAATCAATTTTATCACTGACAGTTCTTAGATTAGGGAAACCGGTAAATGAGCAAAATTTTTCTATAAAGCCTGTTTTATCGGAATATGAGTTTAATTTATCCAGAAAAGAATAATTATCAGCCCTTATAGACTTATCATACCAGCTGTTTTGATGAGCATCTAAATATTTTGCATACCTTAATTTTTCCCAAATATTCAATGCATCCTGATAATTTTTTACATTCATTCCGTAAATTCTTTGCGGTGTACCCCTAAAATTAATACAGTTTTGCCCGTTTTTGACAGAGAAATCACACACTCGGCATTGGATTTTCATAACACACACCCTTAATTTATTTTCTCTATAAATTGATTTTATCTCCTTTTATCCCTTTTTGTCAACATTTTAGCCAAATTTTAAATATCTGTATTTTTATTCTGTTTAAGGTATAATTTATGTAAAGAGAAAGGAAAGGAAGCTTTTTATGACAAATTTATCACCATTACAAATCGAAAGGCTTAAATACCAGCCCAAATTACCTTATTCACTGGCTAACGGCATCAACCATCTTATTGCACAAGAAGGTTCTGCTACAGAAGCCGTTGCTAATAAGGAAGAAATTAAAGCATTATTTAAAAACACATACGGCAAACCAACCATTACTTTTCAAACATCTACAGAGTCAATATCAAGCACTCAAAAAAATGTTGGTGTAATATTATCAGGCGGACAAGCACCCGGTGGACATAACGTGATTGCCGGACTTTATGATGCTTTGAAACAGGCTAATTCTAACAATAAATTATTTGGATTTTTAGGAGGTCCTGCCGGCATCATCGATGGTAAGTATGTTGAATTTAATGATGAATTTATTAATGATTACAGAAATACCGGCGGATTTGACATCATAGGCTCAGGCAGAACAAAGCTTGAAACAGAAGATCAATTCCAGAATGCATTAGATGTTTGTAAAAAATTAAACATCTCTGCAGTTGTTATCATCGGAGGAGACGATTCTAACACTAATGCAGCACTGCTTGCTGAATGGTTTGTAAAAAACAATGCAGGTATTCAAGTTATCGGTTGTCCGAAAACTATTGACGGCGACTTAAAAAATGAACAAATCGAAATTTCTTTTGGCTTCGATACTGCAACAAAAACATACGCAGAACTTATCGGAAATATTGAAAGAGATGCTAATTCTGCTAAAAAATACTGGCACTTTGTAAAAATTATGGGAAGAAGTGCTTCTCACGTTGCACTGGAAGCTGCATTACAGACGCAGCCGAATATCACATTAATATCTGAAGAAGTTGAAACAAAAAAAATGTCACTGGCTTCTATTATAGATTATATGGTTGATATTATCGTAAAACGCGCCGATATGGGCAAAAACTTCGGTATTGCAGTTATTCCGGAAGGCTTGATTGAATTTATTCCGGAAATGAAGTCAATGATTGCAAACCTTAATGATATTATGGCAGAACTTGAAACCGATCCGGATTTTGTTAATGCACCGACTATTCGTGAAAAGTTTGCCATTGTTGAAAACAGATTGTCAGATGACAATGCTAAAGTTTACAACTCTCTGCCTGCGCTTATCAAAGGACAGCTTTTAGCAGACCGCGACCCGCACGGCAATGTTCAGGTTTCTAAAATTGATACTGAAAAGTTATTAATTGAAATGATTTCTCAAAAACTTGATGAAATGAAATTAGAAGGAAGTTATATAGGCAAATTTAATGCCCAAGCTCATTTCTTCGGATATGAAGGACGCTGCGCATTCCCTTCTAATTTTGATGCTGATTATTGTTATTCACTCGGTTACAATGCATTTGCTTTGATTAACTTTGGTTTAACAGGATATCTTTCATCAATCAGAAATCTGACAGAACCTGCTAATGATTGGATTGCAGGCGGTGTTCCATTAACAATGATGATGAATATGGAAAGAAGACACGGCGAAATGAAACCTGTAATCAAAAAAGCGCTTGTTGAACTTGACGGACCTGTTTTCAAAAAACTTGAAGAAAACAGAGAAGATTGGGCGCTCCACGACAGATACTTATTCCCGGGTGCTATTCAATACTTCGGACCTTCAACTGTCTGCGATATTACAACAGTAACACTGCAGTTGGAAAGCGAAGCTAAGTTAGCAAGAGTATAATTACAAAATAATTACAAGAAGAGTTCCGGTAATACCGGAACTCTTCTTGTTTTATCATTTTTATACTATCTAAATTAGAACTTTTTCTGTGCTATTAAAGACATCAATGCTTCCCTTACCGCATTAAAGAGTCTGGATGAAGATATCAACTCTTTAATCCCTGCAAGTTCTTCTACTGTTTTTGCTCTAAAAACCTTAGGAGCATATCTATTATATTCTTTTTTTGCCATAACATCATATTCAAGTTTATGCGCCTCCATACCCGCCCTTCTTGCAATTCTTCTTAATTTTGCAAGCAGAAGCTGTCTTTCTTTCAACATCTTGCGGTAGTCAAGCCTGTCTTGCGCAGAATAATAAGACTTTAGATTTTGTCTTTGTACATTTATATTACTTTCCAGAGTATGAAGCTGCTGCAAAACCTCTCCATATTCTTTTTCCACATCTGTTAAGGTATACTTTACGGGATACATGGTTTTGCTATTTATTTGTTTATTTTCTGCCCTAAAGCCTATTGACTGTTTTTGAGAGTATAATGTATTTATCATTGAAATATTCATACTATTCATAAAACCTGTAAAGATTTTTTTTGCTAGTTACTTTTGTAATATAATATTTCTAAATAAAATAAAAGGAGAAAAATATGTTAACAGGACCGTTTTTAGACAGAAACTGGATGGGAGAAAACAAAGATTATAATACTTCTGAAATTGTAATGCTCGGAATGCCTTTTGACGGAACTGTTTCATACCGTTCCGGCTCCAGATTTGCTCCGGAGCAGATAAGACTGGCAAGCTGGGGGCTGGAAGAATATTCTCCATACTTTGACAAGCACCTTGAGGATTGCAATTTTCATGACGCAGGAGACTTAGAATTCCCACTGGGAAATACCGTCAAGTCGCTTGATTTAATACAGAAAAATGTAGAAGAAATCTATAAAGACGGCAAAAAAGTTTTCGGTATCGGAGGAGAACATCTTGTAACCCTTCCGGAGATTAAAGCTGTTTCTAAGTTTTATGACAATCTTGCAATCGTGCATTTTGATGCACATACGGACTTAAGGGAAGAATATCTGGGCGAAGCACTTTCTCATTCTGCAGTAATAAGACACTGCGGAAATATTATCGGGTTTGAAAACATAAAACAAATCGGAATCCGCTCCGGAATGAAAGAAGAATTTGAATTAATGAAACAATATAATACATTAATCGGCAAAAAAGAAGAACTTGATGTTTTTAAAGATAAAAATATTTTTGTAACAGTTGATTTAGATGTACTTGATACTTCTATTATGCCTGGGACAGGAACTCCGGAAGCCGGAGGACTGAGCTTCCAAACACTTATAGACTGGTTTAAATATTTATCGCAGTTTAATATTATCGGTGCGGATGTTGTTGAACTTGCACCGGATTATGATGCTAGCGGAGTTTCTACAGCTGTTGCTACTAAAGTTATCAGAGAACTTTTAATGGCTTTTTAAAGCTTTGCAGGAATTTCATTGCATATACAGTGAATACCACCGCCTTCATCCGTAAGGAGTTCCGAAATATGCTGTCCTTCTATAAAATGAATATCTGACTCTTGAACATAAGGCTTGAGAGCTTTTTTGAGCATTTTTTCAAAGTCAAAATCTATCTTTTCTGAAATCTCCGGTGTTATATTAAATTTTTCATTCAAATTTGATTTATTAGTTATAAAAACTAAGGAATTATCTTTCTTTTGATGCACAATAGCGTTCATATAGTTTAAATAATGAACCAGATAATCTCTCTCTCCCCCTGGAACCGTATAATAAATCCGCCCCGGAACCGGAACAGGAGTATAGCCTGATTTTTGAAGCTTTTGGGCAATCTCATTGTATTTAGGGTTTTTACAGCTTCCGGATTCTTTTTTAAAATCCTTTAAAAATTGCTCCAGTCTGTTTTTTAGAGTATCAAGCTCCATAATTTCAGACTCTGTACAGTTATTATTCTTTTTATATTTGCCGATATTTTTTATTGCACTTTGGATTTCTTTAAGAGTTAAATTATCATCAGCAACAAGAACTGTTTTATTATTCAAAGGTCTTATGAACAAATCCAGATGAAAATCTGCCTGCGGAATTACATGAACTTTTGAAACGCCATAAACTTTTTTTAAATTTGCTGTCCTAAAAACTTCATCTGACCCTATAAAAAGTTCTTCTTTGCCGTTATTTTTAACAAAAAATAAATTTCCGCCCTGTATAAACTCTTGCGGATATGAAACTTTTCCATTTGTAACTTTTGCAACCTTATCCGCAAATTCCCTCTCTCGCGTGAAAACTGTTGAAATTACAGTATTTTGCGGGGTCAAAACCGCATCGTCCTGCGCCCATTTTGTAAAAATTCTGTAAGTTTTATCCTTGATGCTTTGCCATATAGCTTCAATATTTGTGTAAATCTGCTTTGAGCTGTCAGTAAAATAGACTTTAAACCCGTTTTTCTTTCCTATATCAGCCATCTGGGATATTATTGAAAAAGAATCTGCATCCGAAACAGTCATCAATACTCCTTTCAAAGGTCTTGCATCATAACCTTTAAAAGGAGTTTGATTATTATTTACAGCCCTATATGCATTGATTTGTAAATTCATATCCAAATAATAACATCTAAAAAAAAAATTTGCTAGCCTTGCCTAATAATTGTTGTCCCGTCATATACACCGGAGATATTCATTTTATCCAAAGCTGTTTTAATCAGATGAATATCTGTTGTGCAGGTTGAAACCGCCGTCGTCCTGACCAAAGCGTCATAAGGTTTTATTTCGGGAAGCGGGATATCCTTAAATCCCGCTTTGCCTTTTTCTTCTAATATATAAGCTTTCATGCTTTTTGCTTATATTTTGTAATTGACTATAAATTCCGTAAACTCCGGACTGTAATGATCGCAGAAAAGACTCTTCCCTGTATCCAGTGTTCTGATTTTATTTAAGTCATCTTCCGTTAACTCAAAATCAAATATATTAAAGTTTTCTTCCATTCTGTTTTTATGGGTTGATTTCGGGATAACAACTACCCCTTCTTGAGTTAAAAATCGAAGTGCAACTTGAGCCGTAGATTTTCCGTACTTTGTACCTATTTCTTTTAATATTTCATTTTGGAAGTAGTTATTTTTACCTTCGGCAAAAGGTCCCCAGGACATAATTTGGGTATTATGTTCTTTCATTATTTCTTTTGCCCGCTTCTGCTGTTGGAATACGTGTGTTTCAACCTGGTTAATCATAGGTTGTATTTCGACAAAATGAGATAAGTCAAGGAATCTGTCCGGATAAAAATTACTTACGCCTATTGCTCTTAATTTTCCGGCTTTATATGCTTCTTCCATTGCTCTGTATGTTCCGTAGTAGTCGTTAAACGGCTGGTGGATAAGCATTAAATCCAAATAATCCGTTTGTAATTTTTTCAAAGATTCATCAATTGATGCTTTTGCCTTTTCGTATCCGCCGTTTGAAACCCAGATTTTAGATACCAAAAATATTTCTTTTCTGTCAATTCCGCTGTTTTTAATTGCAGAGCCTACGGCTTCTTCATTAAAATAAGCCTGCGCTGTATCAATCAGTCTGTAACCGACTTCAAGAGCTTCTGAAACAACTCTTTCACATTCATTATGGTCAGGGATTTGGTATACACCAAACCCTAAAACCGGCATTTCAACGCCGTTATTTAATTTTACTGTCTGCATAAATCTGCCTCCTTATTAATTTTTAAAATCCACTGCCTTCACGGAGCCGAGCTTGTGTATATCCTCATCGGTTCTGTTGCCGTAGATAGTAATTTTGTTTAATTCTGTTTCTATATTATTAAATTCTTCTTCGGTTAAAATAACATCTGCCGAACCAAGGTTTTCTACAACTCTTTCATCTTTTCTCATTCCTGGAATAGGAACAACATGCGGATATTTATGAAGCATCCACGCAAGAGAAATTTGAGCCGGAGTAATTCCTTTTTTATCAGCAACAGCGTGTAATAAATCTAATAACGGCTGGTTTTTCTCAACATTTTCGGGTGCGAATCTGGTAATAACTCTTCTTACATCATCGCCTTTATATTCATTGTTTTTGTTGTATTTACCAGATAAGAACCCGCTTGCCATCGGAGAAAACGCAACAAAACCGATATTCAGCTCCTGACATACCGGAATAACGTCTTTTTCAAACATTCTTTCCATCATTGAGTATTCGCTCTGAATCGCGGTCAATGGTGTTACTGCGTGAGCTTTTCTGATTTGCTCCTCAGTTGACTGCGACTGTCCCCAGGCTCTTATTTTTCCTTCTTTTATAAATTCGCCCATCCATTCGGCAACTTCTTCCACATTAGAATCCAGAGGAACTCTGTGTTCATAATAAATATCAATATAATCTGTCTGCAGTCTTTTTAAAGAGTCATTAAGCGCATTGGTTACCCCCTTTTTGCTTAATTTACCCTCCGGAATTTCCTGCCCAGGCTGGAAAACCGGAACAAATTTGGTTGTTAAAATAATTTTATCCCTAAAAGGCTTGACAGCTTTTCCGACAAGCTCCTCATTAATATAAGGTCCGTATGCTTCTGCAGTATCAAAAAGAGTACAGCCTAAATCGTAAGCCTTATGTATCAATCTTATTGATTCTTCTTCCGGAGGAACGGCGCCGTAACCGTGGCTGAATCCCATACAGCCCATACCGACAGCGCTTACTTCAATATCTCTTAGTTTTCTGTATTTCATAACTAAATCCTTTCTTTTATATTTCTATATACTGATTAAAAATAGCTTCAAGCTGGATTTTACAAAACCTTTCCGTCCATTCAAGAGGTTCAAACCTGCCGTCTGACATGCACCAGCAGGTCATCATCCCGTATAATTCACATATAATAATGTGTGTTAAATCCTCTACCGGCGTATTTTCTTTTAATTCCCCGTTTTTGACGGCATTTTCTAAAATACATTTGAGCATCTCATAATCATAGCTCCATTTTTGCCCGTCTTTATTATCAGGAACACTATCCGGATCCAAAACATCTTTTGTCCACTGCCTGCAGACGTGTATTCCGCAGGATTCTACACACTCCATAAAACGATGAAAATAATGAGTCAATTTTTGAATTATTTTCAATTCTTCCATCGTTTCAAGCTCTGATGCAATCTCGCTGAAAGGCACCCTGCTTATATCAAGAACTATATCTTCTTTTCGCTTAAAATATGTATAAAAAGTTCCCTTCGCAACTCCGGCTTTGCGGGTAATATCTTCTACATTTATAGCATCAAATCCGTTCTCTTTTAACAGTTCAAGACCTGCTGTAATCAGTTTTCGCTTAGTTTCTTGTGCGGTGATTTGTCTTTTGTTCATATACAACTCCTATTATTAATTTAAGAATAGCATATTATTGACCACAAGTCAATGACCTAGAGTCAATATATTATCAGAAAGGCAAAAGTATGACCACAGTAGAATCTATCAAGAAAAAATCTGATATCAGAAAAGTTGAACAGATTTTAATTAAGCAGAGCAAAAGAAATCATCTCCTGTTCACTATAGGAACAAACAGCGGACTGAGAATTTCGGATATTTTAGCTCTAAATGTAGGAAATGTAAAAAATAAAAATTTCATTCAAATCGTTGAGAAAAAAACCGGAAAATTTAAAAAATTTCCGATTAATTCAAAATTAAAGCCTTTAATTGCGGAATTTACAAAGGGAAAAGGTTTAGATGAGCCTCTGTTTACAACTATATTCAAAAACCGTATGGACAGAAGCACTGCCTACAGGATTATAAGAAAAGCCTGCACTGATGCAAAAATAGAAGCTAATATTGGTACGCACACGCTCAGAAAAACTTTCGGCTACCATCATTATCAAAAATTCAAAGATGTCGTAATGCTTCAAAAAATATTTAACCATTCCTCCCCGCAGGTAACATTGCGCTACATAGGAATTGAACAGGAACAGATTGAAGAAAGCTATCACAATTTTATTTTATAAACTATCAATATACCTGATAATTTTACAAGGGTTTCCTGCAGAAATACAATTTGGCGGGACATCTTTAGTAACTACGCTTCCTGCTCCTATAATACTGTTATCACCTATCGTAACACCGGATAAAACAGTTACATCCGCGCCAATCCAAACATTTTTGCCTATAGTTATCGGCGCAGGAAGAATAGCCTGCCTGTTTTTTGGATTAATATCATGGTTCAGAGTTGCAAGCGTAACATTATGACCAATCAAGCATCCATCGCCTATTGTGATACCGCCTTGATCTTGAAACTTACAGCACATATTAATAAAAACATTTCTGCCTATTGTAATATTTTTACCGCAGTCAGTATAAAACGGAGGAAATACGCGGAAAGAGCTGTCTATTTGTTTACCTGTAAGTTTTGAGAAAAGCTCAACTAATTCTTCCGGCGTATGATATTTATTATTAATTTCCATTGTAATTTTAAGAGCATCCTGGCTTAGCTTGTGGAACATCTCAAGCACCGGAGACCCTGTTTCTACCATCTTTTGGCTCTGCATGTATTCTAAAAAATCATTTATATTCATTGATTATATTATTACTTTATTTCACAAAAATAGCAAATACTTATATTACATATTAAGCTATACCTAAGAAGCATTTGTATTTTATATCCAAGTAATAATCTATACAACCAGCTTTTTTATATCTGCTTTAGGCGGATTGCCGAACATTTTCTTGTACTCTCTGCTAAATTGAGTGGGGCTTTCATAACCTACTTCATACCCTGCACTTGCAGCATCGTAATTTCCTGTAAGCATAAGTCTTTGAGCTTCATTTAACTTTAACTGCTTTTGATACTGCAGAGGGCTTACCTGTGTTACCTTTTTAAAATTTCTGTAAAAAGATGACGGCGCCATATTTACACTTAAGGCAACCTCATCCATATTAAGCTTTTCGCTGTATTTATCTTTGATAATTGAAATCGCCTGCGCTATCTGATGCGAGCGGGTTCCTTTGGTGTTTATTAACCTAAGCTGACCGCCAATAGGACCGGTTAAAAGTCTGTAATAAATCTCTTTTATTATCATAGGCGACAAAATCTGCTGTTCGGCTTCAGTTTTTTCAAGAAGCTGGGCAAGACGGTAAAAAGCATCCAGAAGCTCACTGTCCGTATCTGCAATCGCAAGCGCTCTGTCTTCCGGCATTTCTGTTTTAGGAAGTTTTGTTTCTAAAAGAAGATTAGAAATAATATTTGAATCCAGTTCAAGAATCATAACCACAAACGGCTTATCTTCGCTTGCCTCTGCTACTCTGCTTGAAACAGGGATGTCAGTACAGGAAACAACATACTGACCTTTTGTATATACTATATTTTCATCGCCGTAAAGCATTTGTTTCAAGCCCTGCAGAACAAGAATACAGCTTGGATTATAAAAACATCTTAAAAATTCGGTAGGATTGTTTCTCCGCACAATTCTTACACCTTTTATGGCTGTCGGATAATTTCCTGTACCAGGAATATTCTTTAAGATAATATCTCTTATTTCAGTATATTTTGTTTCCAAATTTCAGTCCCTCCTTATTTATTCTAATTTAAAATCCGAAAAATTTCAAAAGTTAAATGAGAGAATCAGATAAGAATTAGGCAGAATTTGGTCTTCATAAATTACAAAAATCTTTAATAATGTTATTATTAGGTTTTTATTTTAAGTAATGAGGATAGAATTTTATGAAAGTATTGTTAATTAACGGCTCGCCAAATGAAAAAGGCTGTACATACACAGCGCTTAATGAAATTGCACACACATTGAATGCAGAAGGTATTGAAACAGAAATTTATCATATCGGAAAAGACCCGATCGCACCCTGCAGAGCCTGCCGTGCCTGCGGGAAAATCGGAAGATGCGTAATAAAAGACAAAGTTAATGATTTTGTAGAATATGCAAGAGAATTTGACGGTTATATAATCGGCTCTCCGGTTCATTATGGTTCTGCTTCCGGCGTTCTTGTACCGTTTTTAGACAGAGCCTTTTTTGTTGATTATATGTCCGGACATGATTCTTTCAAACATAAACCTGGTAGTGCAATAGTTTCAGCAAGGCGTGCAGGAACAACCGCAACACTGGATCAGCTTAACAAATATTTTCAAATCAACCAGATGCCGATAATCTCCGGCAGATACTGGAATATGGTGCACGGGCAAAATCCGGAGCAGGTTCTGCAGGACGAAGAAGGCATGCAGAATATGAGAATTCTGGCAAAGAATTTTGCATATCACCTTAAATGCAAAGAAGCCGGAGAAAAAGCAGGAATTCAACCGCCGGCATCGGAAGAAGTTGTATACACAAATTTCATAAGATAAATAATATTACCGCGAATTTACTGCTCACGATAATAATGCTTGACTGAGAGCAGCTATTAAGTGATACGTTAAAATACAGGAGGCAATTATATGGAAACAGTTAAATTAAACAACGGCGTAGAAATGCCGATTTTAGGGTATGGTGTATATCAGGTAACACCGCAGGAATGCGAAAGATGCGTAAAAGACGCGCTTGAAACCGGATACAGATTGATTGATACTGCCCAATCTTACCATAATGAAGCAGAAGTCGGACATGCAATCAAAACATCCGGTGTCAAAAGAGAAGATATTTTCCTTGTAACAAAAATTTGGATTGCAAACGCAGGGGATGAAAAAGCCGAAAAATCCATTGATGAATCATTAAAGAAACTGCAGACAGATTATGTTGATCTGCTTTTAATCCACCAGCCGTTCGGTGATTATTACGGAACCTACAGAGCTATGGAAAAAGCTTATAAAGCCGGAAAAGCCAGAAGACAGGGCGTCGGCGATACTATTTCATATGAAGAGAGAATGAAAACACTTGATGAAATAGGCAGGCAGAGAACCCGCGAATTCAGGGGAGAAAAACGCAAAGATATTAGGGCTTTGCCCGTAAAAGTTGATGAAAGCACCCCGCAATACGCACGTGAATTCATTGAATATTATGAGAATCCCGAAAGAGGGCTCCACCCGAATTCAGACGGCTGGTATTCTTATACAAGTCTTGCGCCTATGATGAATTTCTTTCCGTTTGTACAAATAGAAACGATTTCACCGCGTCCGGTATTATTTATAGCAGGAGAAAATGCTGTTTCTAAGTATTTTAGCGAAGATGCATACTCAAAGGCTGCTGAGCCAAAAGAACTTTTTGTAATAAAAGATGCAACCCACGTAGACTTATACGATGTTCCTAAATATATGGATCAAGTATTAGTAAAGCTGGACTCATACTTTAAAAAGTACTTAAATTAAAAGCCTGTAACTGCTGTTTGTCCGCCATAAGCAGCAGTTTTCTTTTATATCATAATTTTTGCAATATAATATAAAAGAACCCAAAATAATAAATTTAATACTCTTTTTTTTCAGCTAAATGAAATAAGAGATGTAATACTGCATTAGAGCTTCTCCGCGTCTTGCAGGGAAGAGGAAGGATTTTTCAGAATAATGCTTGCAAATTATATCACTTACTTAAATTTTATCGACGAAAAACTTAAGAAATTTTTTGAAAGACAGAAACCTTATATTTTTTGCAAAAAAGGATGCGCTAAATGCTGTAAGAATGCACAATTTCCTTATTCTTCAATTGAAACCGCTTATTTAATATCCGGTTTTATGAAACTTGATAAATCTATTCAAGAAAAAGTTGATATTAATCTCCAACGAATTCTTGAAGAAAAAAAGAATTTTACCGGAGAAAAATTCCGTTACGACTGCCCGTTTTTAGTTGATGATGTCTGCTGTGTTTATGAGTACAGGGGGCTTGTCTGCAGAAGCTTTGGGCTTATGACAAACGGAGTTAACGGCAAAATTCAAGTTCCGTTCTGTTGTTTTGAAGGACTGAACTATTCCAATGTAATGGAAGATGACGGAAAGAAAATTTCACCGGAAAAATTTGAAAAACTTGGAGTTGAAGAAGAGCCTGTCGCCTTTAATATAAGCTACGAATTTTTGACAGACCCCGATTTTGAGAGAGGATTTAACTTTGCATTCGGTGCAAAAAAACCGTTAATCGACTGGCTTACCATGCCAGAAAAGTAAAAAATAAGCCTTAAATTCTGTCGCCCGGGATTTGTTTTGACATAATAAGTTTATGATTTGGGGACGCTTTGTGCTTATTCTCTGTATTAAATAAGAAGGCTAAAGGTATAAGCAGAAAAGCAATCAAAGCAAATATTGCAAAAACATCTACATATGACATTAAACGCGACTGGGATAAAAGAGATTTATATAAATAAGAATTTGTTTTTATACTCGCAAAAGAACTTGACGCATTTGCCATAAATGTGTGAGTCAGCGACATAAATTTCTGCTGGAATATAAGACTGAAATTAGATAAATTCTTAACCAGATAAACTTGGTGCATCTGAGCGTGTCTTGCAACCAGAGTTGACGCAACAGACGCAATAACGGCAGTCATCGCGCTCTTACATAAGTTATGCAGACTTGCTCCGTTTGTCAATTCTGATTTAGGAAGCGTTCCAAGCACAAGAGATGATATCGGGATAAATGTCATAATAACTCCGACACCCATCAAAACTTGAGGTATAGCTATATAAATAAATGAAACACTCAGATTTAACTGAACAAAAAACAGAGTTGAAATCCCTAAAAATAAAAATCCTATTGCAATTAAAATCCTGTTATCAAAAACCTTCATCAGAGGATTTATTGCTATCATCATAAATACGCAGGAAAAAATACGAGGCGCCAAGGCATACCCGCTTAATATAGCAGTATATCCCATCATATTCTGCAAAAACTGCGGAACAAGTACAATCGTTGAAAATACCAGCATATTAACAGAAGCGCTCAAAATAGTTCCGACCAAAAAGTTTCTGTCCTTGAACAATCTTAAATTAATCAAAGGCTTTTTATATTCAAGCTCCCACACAATAAAAAACGCAAGCGCGCAGGCAGAAAAACCAGCAAGCCATGAAATCCATGCACAGTCAAACCAGTTATACTACTGTCCTTTATCAAGCACAACCTGCATTGAAAGAAGCCACAGAACAAGCGCAATCATGCCGGGGAAATCCGCATGCGCCTTATGCCTTTCAGAATCCTCAATATTTGCATGCACCATAGAAATAGACTGAACCGCAAAAACATATTGAATATATGAATCTTGAATGGTGGGAAAAGTTTAATGACGAAAAACTGAATAATAACCTGCTGAAGGTTTATGATAAGAATTACGATTTGAAAAATGCCGCACTAAAGGTTAAAGAAAACGAACAGCTTGTAAAAATGCAGTTTGCAAACGAACTCCCATCTTTATCATTATCCGGCGACCTCTCTCGTGATTTGAGAGGACCATACCAGCAGTTTGGTAATATGGCAATTCCTACGTATTCTCAATACAACTACCTCTTACCAATAACCGCTTCATATGAAGTCGATATTTGAGGGACAAACAGGCTTAAAACAAAAAGCGTTAAGCAAGAACTGGAAATTATGAAGCAGGCAGAAAGAGCAACTTATATTTCACTTACATCTGACTTTGTTTCTGATTATTTCAATCTTATTAAAGCTGATGAACTTCTCAAAATTCAGAATAAACTCATAGAAACACAGACTGCTATTGTTGATAAAACTAAAGATAAATATAAAATCGGCTTGTGTTCAATAAATGAACTACTTGCAGAAGAAAAAATGCTGACAACAATGAAGGAAGAAAGAAATACCCACCTTAAAACTCAGGAAACATTAATAAACAGCTTAAGAGTCTATTTAGGAGATTCCGGCGATAATGTTGCAAGAAATGACTATGAAAATATTAATTTGTTAAAAGGAATTCCTACTGAATATAGTTCTGAAATAATTGAAAACCGTCCGGATTATCTGCAGGAAGAAGATAACATTAAGCGCATCGGATTTGATGTAAGAGTTGCAAAACGCGAATTTTTACCAAAATTTGTCATTTACGGTCAAATAGGCTTAAACGCATACCATCTGGATACGCTTTTCAATTCGGCATCCCAATTTTTTAATGCTGGAATTCTTCCATCCATAGATTTATTTTCCGGCGGAAGAAAACTAGCACTTCTAAGGTACAGAAAGCTGGAATACGAAGAAGCTTTAAACACTTACCGAAAAACAATACTTGAGTGTATTAAGGAAATAAATTCCGGTCTTGCAGAATATAAAACCGCATCCGAAAATTACGAAGAATCTCTTAACCGCCTAAAAATGCAGAATGAAATTTACGACTTAATGAAAGACAAACACACAATAGGCGCCTCAAGCGACTTAGACGTTTTGTATGCTGAAGAAGCTTATATGCTGGTTAAAAAAGAAGAAGTTTCCAATAAAATAAATTCTTTAATCGCCTCAATCGGGCTATACAAAGCCGTAGGCGGAATTGATTTGTATAAAATAAACGAAAATTTATAGCTATAAAAGAAAAATACCACAATTTACGAGTTCAGTACTTGGCTGATTGAGAACACGGCACAAATTCGTCTGGTTTAGATGTTGCAATGAATGTTTTATTTAGCAAACTTTTTTCTTATCGAGACGCTGTTTTCTATCTAAATATGTTAATATAATCTTCAAACATATAATAACGATTACGGCTCATACCAGTTTTTTCTTTTAAAATGCCAATCTCAATAAAAGTTTTTACTAAACTGTTTACAGAAACAATTGAAAGCCCAAGCTTTTTAGATATAATTTGAGCATTAACTTTGGGCTGAGAATATAATAATTCTAACAGTCTTTGACCGTTAACGGCTTTTTTGCCTATCTTAGTGACTTTTTCTTCAGTTTCTTTTTTAAGTTTAAGGATTTCATCAAAAGTTTTAATGCTATTTTTTGAAGTTTCAATAACTCCGCTCAAGAAAAATTTAAGCCATTGAGTCATATTATGAGTTTGCTTCACCATTGCAAGCGAATCATAATATGACATTCTATTGCGTTCAAAGAAATCTGAAATATAAAGTACGGGTTTATTTAACAATCCTGTATTAATCAAATATAGAATTATTAGTAAACGCCCTGTTCTTCCGTTTCCATCTAAGAACGGGTGAATTGTTTCAAATTGATAATGAACAATACCTGCCCTGATTATTTCCGGTACTTGGAGGTTTTCATTATGCATAAACTTTTCAATATCACCTAGTAAATCTGGTAACATATTAGGTTCCGGCGGAATAAAGAAAGCGTCTTTAAGTGATGACCCGCCAATCCAATTTTGAGTTTTACGAATTTCACCGGGTGTTTTATGTTCACCGCGAACTTCTTGCAATAATATTTTATGGGCTTCTTTTATTAATCGCATAGAAAGGGGTAAGTCATTTAACCGGTTTATTGAGTAATTTATGGCCTGGGTATAGTTTTGAACTTCGTGCCAATCATCACGTAATTCCGGTTTAATTTGTTCAATCGGTGTGATTGCATCCTCGAAAGTTGTTCTTGTTCCTTCTATTCTATTAGAGTTTGTTGCTTCTTTGGTTGCATACATCTTAATAAAGAATTCTATATTAGGAATCAAATCAGCATAGGAATTCAATTTGCCAAGCCAAAGACTCGCATCTTGCAATAATGGCGCAAGTTCTTCAAGTTTCCAATCAATATCATCATTGATAAATGACGGATTAAACGGTCTGTAGCCTTTATGCAAAATATAAGTTCCTGCTTTATATTCCTTCATTATAGATTATCCTTAGTTAAGTTTAAGCGCTTTCCCTTAATTATAACATATTTATATTAAAAATTGAATCGTCCTTTATAAGGAGAGTACAGGAAATACTAAAAAGGGACATTGCGCCTAACCTGCCGGTTATTCAATCTAACCCGTTTCACTTGCGCCGTCCGTCGGACAGTCAGCTTGAACACTAGAGACATTTTAATCTTGTTCTGAAGAGAATAAAAAAAGACAGGCTTCCCTGTCTTTTTGAAAAAATACGCCCGGCGCGATTCGAACGCGCGACCCTCTGCTTAGAAGTAGCTTATAGCGATATTCGCAGGGAGTTTCAAGTTTTGCTAGAATTAGCCAGAAGTTATTATTTTTATTATCTTCGGACTTGGTGCATCTCTCAACTTTTACCCCCTTTTGCTAGAATTTATCAGGATTTTTGCAAGAAGGTTGTAGTATTAATGTAGTACAATTTGTTTGAAAAAATGGACAAACAAAAATAAACTATTATTACTTATGATTATTGCAAGCTTAGATTAATCGAGTGTATAATATTCTATATTGATAAGGCTATAATGCTGGGTAATTGTCTTAAATTCTCACAGTTAAAAATTTAAAGATAGTCGATATCTCTTAAGTAAATTGCTTAGAAGATAGCTATAGAAAGGATGAAAGAGAATGGTTAAAAAGTGATATCTAAATCTTGTGCAGCAAGTACATTATCTCAAAGAGGAAAGAAAAAATAGTTTTAAGTAATTTTTATGATGAAGTATTAATTTTAAGGAAGTTATGTCAAAAAAGATAAAAAATAATATTCTCCCTGCGGTTGATTATATTAAAAGTTTAGAACAATTTCATAGTATAAAGACTATTAAAAGACTTATATATGCTGTTAACTCGTACTTAAAGCAAGATAATATTGCTGATAACATAATAACAATAAAAATCGGAACAGAAGAACATTGCCTATCAGTTTCTGATACTGTCATACTTTTGAGTTCTATTGAGGAAATTATTAAAAATATCTGTGTTGCTCTGGGGTATGAGCCTCAAGATATTCATATAAATTTAATTAATGCAGGTCCTGGTTGTTTTGCTATAAGTTTAATTATAAGTATAACTAAAGGTGCAGTAGCAAAGTATGCTACAGGTTTTATTGAAGAATTTTGCAATATTGACCTTGAAAAAGAAGGTCGACGACAAGCTAAAATGATTAAAGAAATCTTTGAGAAATTTCTAAGCACACCTAAAATTAAAAATGCTGAATCACCAGAGGCTCAAAATATTAAAACAGCAAAATCTAAAATTTTTAAAACATTGGATAATGAAAATTTTTCCTATGTAAATTTCACTAACAACCCTGAAAACAAAATACCTAGAAGTAGATTTATAGACTATATTATATAATTTTTATAGTATTAAGTTCCAAACTTTTTAAACTCAACAACGGTTGTTTTTTCGACAATATTATCAAGCAAATTAACACATTGTTCGTTAACTTCCGGCAGTAAGTGAGTATATAAATCCATAGTCATTTTGATTGAGCTATGACCAAGTTGATGCTGAACATATTTCATTGGTGCACCGTTAGCGAGCAACAAACTTGCATAAGTATGTCTTAAATCATGAAACCTTAATGAATCGATTCCGGCACGGTTTAAAGCAGGTTTAAACCTTCTTTTAATCATGTTATTAGCGTCTTGATAGCCACCGTCGCCATTAGGGAAAACAAGATTGTGTTCGCCTTTAGGACAAGCCAAACGCCATTCTTTCAAAACCTTTACAAGCTCTAATGACATATCAACTTTTCTTACTTTGCCTGTTTTTGTTGTGCCAACTCGACCATGAGTAAAGTTTTTATCAACTGTTATTTTCCGTGTTATCCAGTTTATAGAATCCCAAGTTAAGCCCATTAATTCACCCTGTCTCATGCCGGTAAATAGAGCTGTAAAAAGCAGCGGATAAAAATCCGGGTAGATTTCTTTTGTTTTAGACAAAAGTTTTTTTACCTCTTCTGTTGATAATGAGCGGATTTCTTCGCTTCTTTCTTCTTTCAATGATTTTATACGGGCAAGCGGATTTTTCACCACTATATCCATATCAATCATAAAGCTGTAAATTTGACTCATAAGTTTTGTGTACTTATTCACAGTTGAATTTTTGCGACCTGTTTCAAGTTCTTGTGCAACAAATTCATTAACTGCAAGCGGTGTTATTTCACAAAGTTTTAACTTTCCGAAATACGGTAATAAATGATTTTTTAAGTAACCCTTGTAACCGTGTTCCGTGTTATATTTACATTTTTTACTTGCGTGTAATCGCATAAAGATTTCAGAAGCTTCTTTAAAAGTCATTTTACAATCGCCAGGTGCTGTACCGGTTTGTACTTTGGATAAAATATCAACCATAGCACTTTCTGCTTCAACTTTTGTTTTGAATCCGCCTTTAACTTTTCTTTTCCCAAAGAGGTCGAGATAATCGACCTCCCAATAATTCGCACGCTTATTTTTTCTTACTTTAGCCATTTTGTACCGCCTTCAAATTTATTATGTCGTGTTTTTCGCTTTCTGTAAGCACTTTGACTACAAATTGCTAACAGAATTTTTCTTGATAAACTCCTGAATCTCATCCAGTGAAAACCTGAGCTTTCCCCCGAGTTTTACAAATGGGATTTCTTTCTTATGCACCCACCTATAAAGGGTAGACTCCGATATTTTTAAAATATTTGATACTTCTTTTATAGTTAATAACATTTTGTTTTCCTTTCGTAATTGTTTGCAATCGGTTTTGCAATCCCAGAAAGGCTTGCTAAATTTAGATTTAAATCAGTTTTTTAGATTGAATTACAAAGTTGCGTTTCTAATAAAAGTAAGTAAAATATTTTTTCGTAATTTTGCAATAATGTAATTTTTGTCCATATATCTTTATTTACAAGCCTTTAAGAGTTGCAAATAAATTGCATTATATTAAATCTTGAGAGTGTCTAGATTCTTCCAACCGCTCCAATTCGTAGAATATATTATTTAAAAACTCATCTTCGCCAATATCAACAACCATGGCTCGTTTTGAAATTTCACCGAAATTCGTAGAATATCCGACTTTAAAACCTTTATTTTTAGCTTGATTTTGTATGTCTTTTAAATCAGGAATCAATACCCCAGAATCTTCGGTTTGTTTAAATTGCTTTTTAAAAGGAGTATAAGCACTCTTTAAGTGAATACAAATTGTTCTATCTGCGGGTTTTAATACATAATCTATCCCATGTTTTAATGTTCCATTTTTAACAAGCATATAAAATATTTGCATAAATTTTTCAAAGCAATCGTCTGTATGAGTAAGGTCTTGATGAGATTTAATATATTTTTCAAGATTTTGGTTTAAAAGTTTGACTTCTTCCCCTTCCTTAAATTCTTTGTCAAATTCTGCAACTTGAAATAAATAATCCATACCCAACATCGCTATTGCAATATTGTTTATACATCTTAAGTCAAGGTTTGAATTTAATCCTTGAACGATTTTACACTTATTTTTTAAATCTGCATATAACCTTTCTTTATCACTAAATCTTAAAAGTATTTTAGGTAACACACAAGAAAGATATTTTTCTCTTATATTGTTTATTTTACTTGCTTCTTCTGGATTGAAATCATCTTTATAAAATTCTGTATAAACAAGCCTTGTTGCTGTTTGAGGATTCCGATGTGCTCTATCGTTACTTGCAAAATTTAATGTGGCATTAACAGCCCTTATATCTTGTTTTTGACCATAACCAGTCATTCTTTTGCGAGCATTTCTGTCATAAACAGCTTTGACCGTTGTTTCAAAATTCTTTCTCATATAGCCTTCAATTTCAGCATATAAAACGGGAATATTACTGTAATATTCCATATTATGTAAAAGGTTCATAGCCGTATCATTTCCGCTGCTTAAAAACCTTGTGTCAAAACCGAAAGTATAAGCAATAGTTTGAAGAAGATTACTTTTCCCACTTGCAGCTTCACCGTACATAAAATTAACCGGATATCCCATTGTTTTATCAAATAGAATATTGACAAACGGACTCATGATTGCAGTACCAATAGACAAGAATGGTTCGACTTTATTTCCATATGCTCGTATGGTATTAACAAATAAAGCCTTTGCGATAAGTGATTCAATCGTTTTAGATTTTGGCCCAAATTCTGCAATTAGCTCATCATCTTTGTTAGCATCAAGAAAATCCACATAACTCATATTTGGAATGTATAGATTAGGTGCGTACATACCTCTATCAACATCAAGAGCAACAAAATTACGTGAGCTAACCTGGATTATATTTTTATTTTCATTGCTTGGCGTAAGTATATTTCCATTTGTCAAGTCAACCACAGCATTTTTATAAATCCAATACGGCTTAGATTCATGATAAATAAAAGACGGATTTTTATAGATATTTAACTCTTCATTGATACCGTTTAATTCTTCTTGAATTATATTTTTAAATTCGGTATCTTTTAAGACATGTAGATGAATACCACCTTCTTTTAAGATTTCATGTAAATTTTTGACATCCAAAAGTTCTTTTTGAGAGAAAATTTTAGGCTTTGTGGTTCTTTTCCCGATATTTGTTACTATTTCGAGCTTGTATTCCGTTTGATTTTCAAATTCAAGCGAGTTAAAAATAATTGTACGCAATACTTTTAGCGTAAAATTAGATTTTCTTATATAAGTCAATTCGGCTTTATCTGGATTGTAACTTATGTAATAATAATTGTTTTTATAAGCGTAAATTCCCGATTTAAAATATTTCATAATGGAAGTATGCTCGCTGTCAATTTCAACAATTTTCTTTTGGTCTAAGTCTGAATCGGTATTTTTTAAATACAATTTTAAAATAGAGCGCACTGAAAGTTTAACATTTTTCTTTAGAATATCTTCTGTTATATTTTTACTTTTTAAATATTTGTATAAGTCGTTAAAGTCATTTATATATTCATTGATTTCACTAAGCCTGCCGAGGTTTAAGTTATAAAATACAATAGGAATTGATTGCTCAACTTTTTCAACAGCTTGTATTCCGGCTCTATCATTATCTAAGCATAAAATGACCTTTTCAAACCCCTGTAAATATTCAAGATGCGGTTCTAATGCTCTAAATGTATTAGGTTCGCCGTTTGTATTTGTTAGAATTTGGTATTCATTTTCTTGACCTAAATCTTTCAAATATTGATAAATTGCGTATCCGTCTTTATAACCTGCACAAATAATGACTTCTTTTGCTTCTTTAGGTGAATTTATTTTAGATAAACATTTTTCAATGTTTTCGGCATAACCCTTTGTTTTGCAAAGAAATTTAAACTTGCCTTTATGGTTTTCTACAGCTCTAAATTCTAAACCAGTTATAGAATCATCAAGAGCAATCATAGGCAAAGTAAACATTTTATTTTCTTCTACAAAACCTATTTTGCATTCTTTTATAACCTCTTCCGATAAGCCAGTTTCATTCATAACTAGCTCTAACATTTTTTTATTTTTCAAAAGATTAGAACTATATTTTTCAATATTTTCTTTGCTATATCCAATTTCGGAAGCTTTTTTATAGATGTTAGCGCTTCTATATCTAGATTTTGCAATTTCTTGTGCTAATTTTTTACCGTGCTCATTATTGATACACGCACCACAAAAGAATCCTTTTTCTGGGCTAAAGTTAAGGTTATCTCCTTTATTATCTCCCCCTTCTTGTCTACAATAAGGGCAAGGACCTTGATATTGGTTCACTCCAACTTTTTTTAAATTGCAACCTAAAAAATTTTCTACTTCGTTAATGGTGAAGCTACCGTTTGAAAATTTTAACATTTTGTCTCCTTTTATTCTGTATCACTTCAACTCAATTAATAAAGCCTTGCAAGGAATATAAATTTAAGTTATATTTCAATTATGATGTAGATTAAAAATTTTGCACTAGCTAAAAATAGGAATATAAATGAACAGAACAAAATACGAAAAACAACTAAAAAAAGCTTTTATAACTTGGTTTGAAGAAAAAGCCGAAAAAATTTATGATATTGGTGAGGATTCACAAAAATATTTATCTAAAAATTTAGGAATAAAAGAAGAAGAATTTTTAAATAAGTATATTAGACCTATTACTAACTTAAACAACTTACAATTAATTCAATTTTTTAAAGCCTTGTCTTATCATTTGGCTGATAGATTTTCCCCCTTGCCATATGTTATAAAATATCAAATATCTCAAAATATGAATCCTGAGCCTAATGCCCTTGATTGGTTGCTTGTTCATATTAAACACATTGCTCTTTTTGATTTTGAAGATGATATCTCTTATGAATGTAAAATTCCATATAAGCAATGTATTTATTGTGGGGCTTTAGATAAATTCAAAGCTCCAACCTGGACAAATAAAGAATATATTGAATTTGATGATAGAAAACACTTTTGTCATAGCGATAATTGTGAAACTTTAAGTGGCTCAAATCCAGAAGAACATAATCCACATTGTCATTATGCAATATTTGCACGAAGAAAAAAGACTCTTATTGATAGAATCAAGAAAACACATTCGGCAGCAACAGCAGTCGAAATTTTCATTGATTTTTGCGAAAAGCAGCTTAAAGAAAATTTAAACATAAAATATGCTATTAGAACAAAAGAAGAATACAAATTTGGTGAATATGGATATGTTGATTTAACTTCTTTAAGTGAAAATTTTGATTTTGAAGATTTCTTTTATTCAGATGAAAAAATAATCGAAAAAGAATTAGAAAAATTAAAGCCCTTGAAGTAGTATCAAGAGCTTTGTTTCTTATAAATTTTCTAAAATAGGCTTTTGGTATTGGCTTTTCAATGTAACTGTTTTTACTTTGCCACCACTTTTTTCTTTATATCCTATTTTAATTGTTTGTCCAGCTTGAGTTGGATTTAATAATTTCCATAATTCTTCTGGGGAGTATTTTTTAATGTGCTTATCATTAATTTCTACAATTCTATTTTTAGCTTTTAATCCTTGCTCTTGTGCGCTATAAGATGTTGATATTAAACGTGGCCCTCTTATTGTAGATTTAGGAACTACATTATAGAAATAAACTGATTCTGCGTCATTGGAATTGCTAATTCTTGTTGGTGTACCATTAGAATCAATACCGTCTGACATATAATCTTTATTTGGTTTAGCCTTTAATTTTATAAAATAATTAAGTCCATAAGTATAACCACCTTTTAAGTCTTTTTTAAGAACATATAATTCTTTAGCGTCATATGGCCATATGAAAGAATTATTTACTAAACTCAAAATGCAATTTTTACCGTTTGGAACAATCGTAAATGTTTTTTTGAATTGATAACCACTCCAAAGAGTCAAGTAGCGTGTTTTAACAGTAAAAGAATATTCGTTTAATTTATTAGATTCTATAATCGCACCCTTAAGAGCATAGATACCAATAATATCATTTTTTAATTTTGCAGCGTCATAATTTTCAATAATCGTTGTTGCTGCATTTGCACTTGCATTAAATAAAAATAATGCTGCTAATGACAATAAAATCTTTTTCATAAAACCTCGCTTTCTAATTACATTACTAAAATCCAAATTTTTGAGATGTTTTACATATTTTCTCATAACTTTCATAATCACTTTGCTCTAATGACATCGTTTTTGCTAAATCTATATCTTTTTTTGCTTCTGCAAAGTAACCAAAAGCATAAAATACCATAGCTTTGGTCATAAGTATTTGAGGATTTTTAGGAGCTAATTCAACTGCTTTTTTGGCATCTATAATTGCTTTTGGATTATATTGATAAAGATAAGCCGAACTTCTTTGTGCATAATTATCTGCTATTAAAGGGTCAATTTTTATTGCTATAGTTAAATCTTCAATAGCACCATTTATATCTTCTTTCCCAATACGTAATTTCCCGCGAAGAAAATATGCATAGCCGAAGTTTTTATCTAATTTAATGGCATCTGTTAACAATCCAATAGCTTTGCCTGGATTTCTTTCTATGTATAAAGTTGCTTTTTGAGCATAATAAAAAGGACTAAATGGGGCAAGTTTTATAGCTTTATCTATATCTAATTCTGCTCTAGCATAGTCTAAATTCATTGTATGCAAAAGTGAACGCTTTGAATAAATTTGTGGATTATTTTTATTTAAGAATATTGCCATATTGTAATTAATAAGAGCAGCTCTTTTTTCCCCTATTTCTAGGTAAACGTCTGCTTTTTTGTAATAAATTTCAGAATCAAAAATGTTAAATAATAAACACTTATTAAGTTCGTTTAAACTTTTTTCATAGTGTCCATTTATTGAAAAAGTTTCAGCTATAAAAAAGGATTTTTCTGAGATTTTAGGATATAAAACTTTAAAATAAATAATTGAGGCAAAAAGTAAAATAACAGAAATTAGTATAACTATGCGAGCATTTCTATTAAAAAAAATATTTCTAATTTTATCCATATCTAACTCCTTTTTAGTAAATATAACACAAATCTTTTTAAAATAACACGGTGGGTTTGTTTTATTTAGGGTTGATTACAATCATAATTACTGTAATGAGTGGTTTAGACGATAAAGAATTAGTAGAAAGACAAAATGATTTAAGAATCTTTGGTTTGCGTATCCGTGAGTTAAGAAAAAAGAGCAAATTAACTCAATCTGAGCTTGCCGAAAAAATTGGACTATCGACTAACTTTATTGGTATGGTAGAACGAGGAGAAAGAAACACGAGCGTTGATAAAATTTTCAAGTTAGCTAAAGCCTTCAATATTAGTCTTGCTCAATTTTTTGAAACACTTTAAGAATCCCACAGTGTCTCTATATCTGCAAGAATTAAATTTACTTTCTTAAGTATGACAAATACTTCTTCTTGGCGACAAAGCTGTAAATCTTTATCAATAATACAAGAATCGGAGGCTAAGGCACACGTCTTTATCAATGCTCTAGCTTCAAAAAGTAAACTTTGTGTTTCTTCAATCTTGTTTTCTAGGTCTTTCATTCTTTCCTCCTTATAAAATGATGTACTTAACTAGCCAGTATTCAAGTGAATAAGGGCTCTAAGCAAATTTTATCGAGAATGAATCAAGATTTATGCATTAAGATTAAGGATTGTCGCAATTATATGTATTTAAAGCATTTTTATATTACAATTAAATAAATTAAAAGGAGGTTCGCATGCCTGAAATTCAAGAACAAATTGAAGAAGAAATTGTAAACCAGTTAAAAGTTGTTGATTATGATACTCATGAATTTACGATTGAGGTAATACTATCAAAATTAAAAAAGGGAGAAATTTTAATTCCACCTTATCAAAGAAAATTTGTGTGGACCGAAAATAAAAAATCGAAATTTATAGAATCACTGCTTATAAATATTCCAATTCCATACTTATTTTTAGCAGATACTCCAAGTGGCGATTTAGAAATTATTGATGGGGTACAAAGATTATTAACTATTTACTCGTTTTGTAAGAATGATTCAAAACTTGAACTGGATGACTTGGATTATTGTAAAGAAGAATTGAGATTAAAAAATCTAGAAAAATTACCTAAATTAAATGGTATATGCTTTACAGATTTATTAGAATCAAGACGCAAAAGGTTTTTAAATAAAACGATAAGAGCAATTGTGCTAACGGAAAAGGCTGATGAAGATGTTAGATTTGATTTATTTGAAAGAATTAATACAGGTAGTGATTCGCTAAAAGCTATGGAAAAAAGACGTGGAGCTTTTCAAGGTAGGTTTACAGATTTTATTAAAGAAATTGCTACTAATTCTTTGTTTACATCTACTTTAAATATAACTGACAACAAAAAGAAAAGACGTGAAGATGAAGAGCTTGCATTGAGATTTTTTGCTTATTCAGATAACTATTTAAACTTTACCAAAAGCGTTCAGGGCTTTTTAGATGATTATCTTATTAATAAAAATATGCAATGGGCACAATTAAGTAATAGTGATTTGAAAAAAGAACAGGATACAAAAACAAAAGAAATTATTGATGTACTAACCTTTGCACAAAAGTATTTTACACATAATTTATATAAAAATGAAAAAACAAAGCAAAACTCAAGAGTTCGATTTGAAGCATTATCTGTTGGTACGAATTTGGCATTAAGACAAAATCCTAATTTGTTAAATCAAAATATTGAGGTTAATTGGGTAAACTCAAATGATTTCTTAAAATTGGTTACAACAGATGGCAGCAATACAAAAAAACGAGTTAATGCACGTATTGAATTTGTAAGAGATAAACTTTTAGGTGATTAGTAATGCAACAATTATTTGATGAATTCAATGAAAGAAAAGAAGAAATAGACTGTTATTATAAATTTTTAAGGCAGATAACTTCTCAGACGTATATTCTTAAAAATATTCGTAAGAAACAAGATAATTGTCTAGATGCCAGAATACAAAAAATATTAAAAGCAAATACCTTTTTACTTTTATATAATCTAATTGAGTCAACAGTTAAAAATTCTATACAATACGCGTGTCAACAAATAGCAAAGGAGAATATTCAATACGAATTGTTGGTTGATGGTTTAAAAAAACAATGGGTAAATGTACATACAAGACAACATTTACAGTCCCCAAATGATTTAAAACTGAGAGAAGGTGTTAAATTTATTATAGATAAGACCCTTGAAGATTTTATTCGATTTGATGATAAATACAAAATAGAGTATCAAAATAATGTAGATGCGGAAACAATGCGTAAAGTAGCAAGAGACTTTGGATTTAAGTTAAAATTTGCAGATTCTTTAAAGGGTGGTTATAGAATTGAAGAAATCAAAGATAAAAGAAATTTCTTAGCACATGGTAATATTACTTTTTCTTCTTGTGGCCAGGATTGTACCTTAGAGGATTTAACAAAATATAAAAATGATACTTATAAAATTTTAAATAAATTTTTAAATTCTATAAAAAACTATTTAGAAAAGAAGCAATATAAAAAAGCTATCTGACTATTCCATAATAGTTTTTATATGCTGCAATATGGATTTTCCAATAATTTCTCCCAAATCAACAGGTACAGCATTGCCAATATGTCTACCTATAACTTTTAGTGAATATTCTTCATTTTCTATAAATTTATAGTCTTTGGGAAATGTTTGTAATAAGGCCCCTTCCCTTAATGACAAAGCTCTATTTTGAATCGGATGTCCAAATCTACCAGTGCCATATATATAAAATTGGGTTGTAATAGTTGGAGAAGGACTGTCCCATTTCATTCTACCATATACGGCACTATAAGATTTACCAGTAGATTTTTTATAGCAATCTGGCAATAATTTTTTATCCCAATCTTGCCAAGTTCCGCCGGGCACAGATTGTTTAATTCTTTCCAAGTTTATAGCGGTTAATTTCGCACATCTATGTAACGGGTCAGTTTTATCCTGTTCCCCATTTTTTAATTTTGGTAAATCTTTTATTTCAGATTCTACCGTTCTAAAAACTTGATTTTTTTCTGGGGAAACTAATTTTATTGTCCCAAGCTTAGAAGCTAATAAAACTAGTCTTCTTCTTTTTTGAGGCAAACCATATTTGCTACAATCAACAATCTTATAGGAAACATTATAATGATTTTTTTCTAGAGTATCTAAAAAACATTGGAAAATATCAAACTTAACTAATTCTGGAACATTTTCCATTGAAACAATATCCGGTTTAATATTTTCAATATGCTTTGCATAAAACTTTAAAAGATTCCATTTTTTATCTTTAGTTCTATTCTTATATTTATTTGTTTGTCGAGAAAAGGTTTGACATGGTGCACAACCAACTAAAATCTTTATATCATCTTTTTTATAATATCTAGCAATTACAGAACTATCAATTTCCGAAATATCACAGTTAACAAATTCGGCATTATTATTACACTCATAAGCAAACTTACATGTGTTATCACTATCAAAACCTGCGACAACATTTAACCCTGCTTTTTGCAGTCCACAAGTCAAGCCCCCAATACCACAGAATAAATCTACAACTGTTACATTTTCAGATTTAGTCTTTTTCATATTTAATAGCATACCATAAAAATATTAGTTAAGAATTTTTACAAATATTAATTTTGCAAAATGTTGCGAGTGTATGTTTTTATTCACCTTCTGTAAACTTTCAATTTTTAAAAATCAGCCGGGAGTTTTTCTAACTCTCGACAACATGTTAAATTCCAACTTTTCCCCTATAGGGCGGGGTAGGAAATAAAAAAGAGCCTTTTTGCCTAAAATAAAAAGCTCTTTTTTCAATTTGTAGTAAATTTGTAGTATTTTCAAAAATAGGCACAAAAAATACGCCTGCCGCGATTCGAACGCGGGACCCTCTGCTTAGAAGGCAGATGCTCTATCCAGCTGAGCTACAGACGCATATCTTGTGTTCTATTTAATTGTCAAATTTTGGTATCTATCGCCCGTTGACCTACCGCTTAGAAGGCAGATGCTCTATCCAGCTGAGCTACGGACGCATAGTTTATGTATTATTCTTTTGTCAATGAAGTTATTCTTTAGTGTGTACCGATTCTGAGTAACTTCACTTTTCTAAAATATCACATAAAGCTTTTTTTGCAAGAGTTTTATTAAAAATTTTATTAAAATACTAAATCGGCGCAGACTGCGTCTGCGCCAATCATAATATTTCCCAAACATAATTTATGCTTTGTACCCGCTAAACAAATCCTTTAAATCTAAAACATTCTTTTGAGCATCATTATCAAGCTCTTTCACGAATCTGTTTGCCTGTTTTTGCGCGTTTGTCAAGTTGTTGCAATAAGGATTATGCATTGCGTCGCCGTTTCTCATATATACTATGGGGTAATCCGGATAATCATTTGCCAAATCCGGATACTTTGCTCTTTTTTCTCCTGCCGTTGAATCATAGACAGTTACCCTTCCGGACGCGTCACTATATGCCTTATCGCCTCCGGTTGTTCTTTTTAATGAATTAACTCCGTCATTATAGTATTGTTCGCTTATATAGTCTTTATGATATTTCCCGTCCTGCAATTTCCAGTTATAATTAGTTTTTACATAATCTATCTGTGTATAGTTTCCTTTTTTCGCTACTATATAAGGTTTCTCACTGCCGACTTGCTTCATATAAATCATATCTGCCTTGCCGCCGTATATCCATTCTTTGTGAAGCAAACCCATATCCTGGGTTTTTGCAAGCACCTTACCGCTTGCAGGATCAGTAAAAGTCCTTTCTATCGTGCCATCTGCAAGCTTTGTTTCTTTTACAGTCAATTCATTAATATCTTTATTCAAAGCTTTGGCAATATTTATACGGGGCTGCTTTGCTCTTAATTCCACAGCAGCTTTTTCTGCGGCTTCTTTTGCCGCAATAGCTTCTGCTTCGGCTTTTTTAGCAGCATCTATCGCTGCTTGTTCTTTAGCTTGAACCGTTCTTGTATAGTTAGTAGAACTTCCGTCCGCAAATTGATGATAGTTATTTTTATCATCCAACGCGTGTTTTACATATTTGCTGTCATTTGGGTTTGCAAGCATATCGCGGGAACCGCTTTTTAATGCATATTCATCATAGACTCTGTCTTGAACTGCTCTATGGTCTATAAAAGTTTCGTTTCCGATATTTTTATGATAGTTAAGCTCTTTATGTTCAAGCACCCCTTTCGGATTATATTCTTTGACAAGTTTTGTTTCTTCACCATAACACCAGTATTTGGTATAATCTTTATCAACAGTAACTTTATCGCCTCCAAATACACTGGCACCTTTTTCTCTTGTAACTTGGGCTGTCCTCCAGATTGTATTATCTCCGCCTTCGACGATAGTCATCTTTCTACTGCCGTTAGGAAAAACTTCCAGCTTTGCTAAAGCCTCCTTGCCGTTTCTATTAATATTTCTTTCCATTCTGACAATACCTGTTGAAGAATCTGTCATTACTTTTGTCATTCTCTGCACTGTCTGCGGAACTTCTGACGCTGTTTTTTGGGTACCTCTATTAAACACAGTTCTTACAAATAAATTTAATCCGGCTTTTAATCCCATCGTTAATTCCTCCATTACTTACTTTATATATTAAAAGTCCGGTAATAATAAAAAATTGCCACCCTTTAGCCATATAAGTTACAATTCTTAATAAAACGTTAATTAAAATTACTATTTTTAGTAAAATATTCTACCCATTGGATTAAATCAGAGATTTCATAAGGTTTAGGCAGATACAAATCCGCACCGGCATCCAGAATTGCCGATTTATCATGAATATTACTTGTAACAATAATTTTTGAATTCACAAAATTTAAACGACTTTTTAAATCACGACAGATATCCAGTCCAGACAAATCATCATTACTGTCAAGGATAATAATTTCCGGCTGTTCATTTGAGTCCGTATCAATTGTATCTGTAGTATTATACCCTTGGAGTTCCAGCGTTGTTCTAAGAAGCAGAGCCAATGCGTCATCCGGCTCATTAATATAAATAGAATTATTACGAGAAACAGACTGGACTGAATTTTCTCCGGCTAATTTTAGTCTGTCAACTGCATAATTTGAACCGCTCGGAATTTTAGCGATTTTCTTTATTGAATATAATCTCTCCACAAGCTCTTCCGGTGTATTAATCAAATTATAATTATCAACAATTCCGCCGATTAAAATTGAAACAGGATTAACCCTCATGCCGGCCATTCTATCGCCTTTTAGCATCATATACCCTCTTTTTGCATCCGCTGATGAATAAAACTTAGGAGCCACAGTATCAAATGCAAAGGTTAGAAAAGCCGCGAGTTTTTCTGCGCTATAAGGATTTGTTATTATTATAAAATTGGTATCATTTAACTGGCCTAAAAAATCTGCCGTATCCAGCGCCGATTTAGTAATAGCAATCAACGTTTGAACAAGTTTGTCACCTGCAACATCAGAATATATACTTCTATAATTTCCCAAATTTTCTATACCGACCAAAAGCACTGCATTTTTGCTTTCTGAATTTAATATCCGCTTAAGCGCCTTCCTTACATATTTTTCATTCGGGAGCAGTGTTTTATTATCAAGATTTGATTCTATATCCCGCCTTAAGTGGGCTTTTATTCGGATTTTAAACTCATCAATATTGACCGGTTCGCTCAAGAAATCATCCGCACCGTTTTCCAGCACAAGAATTCTGTCAGAGCTGTCCGCCGATTTTGAAAGAGCTATAATAACAGGCCGTGTATTATAGGTAAGCGTTCTGATTTTACTGCAAAATCCAGCAAGCTCTTCATCAATGCTATCCGATACAATAATAATATCCGGATCGGTTGTCTGAATCTTAAGCATTGCATCCTTTAGATTTCTGGAAATTATTACAGATGTCTGCTCATCTTCAATGCTTTTTTTATACTTTGTTGAAAGTTCTTTTCTTTTATCTATAATTAGGACGTTTGAGAGCATCTTAAAACATCCTCCTCATTATAAAAAGGAAACATCACTTCAAAAATTGTTCCCTTGTCTGAACTTGTAAAAGAGATTTGTCCGTTCATCTTTTCTACAAGCTGTTTAGTTATATAAAGCCCGAGTCCGTTCCCCTGGGTTTTGCTTGTTAAGTGATTTTCTAGACGGCTGAATTTCTTAAACAGCTTGTCATAATCTTCAAGTTTTATACCGACACCTTCATCTCTAACCTTTATACTTATCATATTCTTAGAAACTTCTGTTGATACCGTGACCTTTTTACCTGCATCAGAATACTTTGAAGCATTGTCAATAAGGTTAGTTAAAATTTGCTGGAATTTATCTTCATCCAGAAGAGCTGGCGGCAAACCGTGCATTAAATTTAACTCATATTTATGATCTTTATACTGACTTTCTATCAGTGGAACAACTTTTCTTATTATTTCATTCACATTGACTTTTTTCAAAATCTGATGTTCCGCATTTGTTTTAGAAACAGTTAAAATATTTTCCACAAGATGAATAAGCCGGTTAGACTGTTCCTCTATAATACCGACAAACTTCTTTTTATCATCATCCTTAATTTTGTCCCATGAGTTCAACAAAGTTTGAGAAAACCCTCTTATACTTGTAAGAGGGGTTCTCAATTCATGTGAAACTGTTGCAATAAATTCTTCTTCTACTGTAGACATGGTTGGTTTAGAGGTTGAGGAGTTTAGAAGTTGAGTTGAAGTTATAAAATTCTTCTAAACCTCTAAACTTATAAACTTCTCAACTTTTCTTATTCCTCGCTCATAAATTCTTTTTTAGCTTCTTCAATAGCATCTGACAATATATCCAGCTGATCCGGAGCGAATGTAACGCCTTTTTTGGTCGGAAGCCAGGTTGCACCATCATCTGTTGTATAAAAAATTCTCAAATTAAAATAGCTTTTGCCTCTGTATTCTGATATAGATATCTGTAGCTGTTCTGTATCAGTTCTTTGAATACTTGCTAAAAGTTTTGATTCTGCCATTATTTATTTCTCCTTTATTAGTAGTCTATTCTCCATCCATTAGCCATAACTCTTGCCGCGCAGGCTAAATCATCTTCATTTGGACATACATTATCGTCATTATTTTCTATCGCAACTTCGCCGTCAAAGTCATTATACTTTTCAGAACCTGCCGGAACAAGAATTCCGTTATTAGCCAATCCGAAAAGAAAAACATCTCGTCCTATCTGGTTCGGTTCTTCTGATCCGTTTACATCAATATAAACACGTGTTAGAATCTCATCGTCTTTAACATCGTCTGCTACGTTATAATTCGTTTGATATAAAATTACAGAGTTATTTTTTGTAAAACGGAAAGCACTGCAGTTTTCAAAAAGCCCGTCAACAGCGTCACCTGAATAGTGAGTAATATTTGAGGTATCATAATCTTCCACATCTTCCAACCCCATCAGACCTTTTGTTGCGGAAAACAAGTTATCATCATCTGTTAAGAAATCGTCTTGATTATATCCGTCAATTCCGTCCGGAAACACATCGCTTATTCTTAAAGCTGTTATTGTACTTGCAAGAATATCATCTGCATTTTCTTTTTGAGCATGCACCATAACAGTTTTCACGCCATCCTGCAGCAGTTCTACTGCACGCGCTAATGCTGTCGAATTAGCCGCATTTTTCCCATTACTAAACAGTGCCGGTAAAACCAGTGCTGCAACTATTCCTATAATCGCAAGTGTTATTAAGACTTCTGCAAGAGTAAATCCATTTTTGTTCTTCATAAAAATTCAGCTCCATTTTTTCTTCTCATTTGATTATATCATATTATTTATAAATGTTAATAATTTGTCTAATAAACTTATTTGGGTTAATATAAGAATATGAATATTTCGGGGAAAATTGTCGTAGTAGATGATGAAAAAATTGTAACTTCTGCATTTAAAACACTTCTTAAGGTAGAAGGGTTTTCAGATGCACATTTTTTTAATAATCCTAATGAAGCCGTTGAGTTTTTAAAAAGCAATACGCCGGATCTGGTAATCTCCGATTTTTTAATGCCTGAAATGAACGGACTTGAGTTTTTGAGCAAAGTTAAAGAAATGTACCCAGAAGTCAGCAAAATTTTACTGACGGGTTACGCTGATAAAGAAAACGCTATACGCGCAATCAACGAAATCGGCTTGTACCGGTATATCGAAAAGCCCTGGAACAATGACGATTTGATTATCAATATCAAAAACGGAATAGAAAGAAGCTATCTTCTAAGCGAACTAAGAAAAAAAATAGCAGAGCTTGAAGAAGCAAAAAAAGAACTAGAAAAATACTCGCACAATCTGGAACAGATAGTAGAAGAAAGAACTGCAGATTTAAAACAGTCTAATGCTAAACTGGAAGGAATAGTTAATTATTGCGCCGACGGAATTGTTATTGTAAATGAAGACGGGATAATTGAACAGGTAAATCCTGCATGCGAAAACTTAATAGGACTTGTAAACGAAAAAATCATAATGTCATCTATTGATGATTTTCTGTCCAGCAAAAAGACATTTATCTCAAAAGAACTGCACAAGCTTGAAACAAATGAACTGCTTTTGAGAGATTTTTATATAAAAAATCCGTTAAGCAATACCGAAACACCTGTAGATATAAGTTTTGCAAGAATTAACCCTGATGACGAATTCAAGAGGTTTGTCGGTGTAATCCGCGATGTCACGGAACAGAAGAAATCCGACAAACTGAGAGATGATTTTATTGCGACATTGACACATGATTTAAGAACCCCGCTTCTTGCTGCTATACAGACTCTGAAATTCTTTTTGGACGGAGCGCTTGGGGAGCTTGACGACAAGCAGAAACTGCTTTTAAGCACAATGCAGAAGAGCAACGAAGATTTGCTCGGGCTAGTCAATGCCTTACTAGAAGTTTATAAGTATGACGCAGAAAAACTTACTCTTACAAAAACCAATTTTAACATCTACAATCTGGCAGAACAGGTTTACAATGAATTAAAACCTCTTGCGCTGTCAAAGAAAATAGATTTCACAATAGACTGTTCTGATAAAGAAATGGAAATTAATGCAGACAGGAGCGAAATCAGAAGAGTAATCTGCAATTTGTGCGGAAATGCAATAAATTACACGCAGGAAGGCGGAAAAGTTACCATAACAATAAAAAATGAGGGAAATGATTTTATATTTTCAGTTTCCGATAACGGGTGCGGTATTCCTCCGGAAGATATTCCTAACATGTTCCAGCGTTTTTCACAGGGAACAAGCAAAAAACGTTCAACAGGAACCGGTCTTGGACTTTACCTTTCTAGGCAGATTATAGAATCCCACGGCGGAAAAATTTGGCTGGAAAGCACCTTAAATAAAGGAAGCGAATTCTCATTTTTACTTACTGATACTGTTGTTAAGAAAAAAGAGGAAAGTCTTGTATGATAAATGTTCTTTTAGTAGAGGATCACGAACTTTACAGAATGGGTTTATCCATGCTTCTTGAAAAAGCTGATGGCATTGAACTGGTTGCAGAAGCATCTGACGGCTTAGACGGTATAAAAAAAGCCAGAGAATTCTCTCCTGACGTAATTTTAATGGACATAGGACTTCCCAATGTCGACGGAATAGAAGCAACTATGAGGATAAAGGACTTCAATCCGGATGTAAAAATTTTGATATTTACTTCACGCGACAGCGAAGATGACGTTTTTGCTTCATTCAAGGCTGGAGCAGACGGCTATATAATGAAAGGTGCTACGCCGGAACAGACAATATCAGCAATAAAATCCGTATACGAAGGTGTCGGCTGGATTGACCCGAATATCGCCAAGCTGGTATTTGCAAACCTTCAGAAACCTGCTTCCAAGCAGGACAGCGTATCAGAGCCGAAAAAGGGCAGCAATACATACGGGTTAACAGAACGCGAGCTGGATGTTCTTGAACTCATGGTAGAAGGACTTTCTAACCCGCAGATAGCAGATAAACTTGTAATTACAAGAGCAACAGCAAAAGCCCACGTTCACAGTATTCTTCAGAAGCTCTGCGTATCTTCCCGCACGCAGGCAACAGTTACGGCAATGAAAGAAGGTCTGGTTTAATGTTTGAAGCTCTAGCCGGTATGATAATGGCAATGAAAGTTCATTTTAATCAAATGAAGTATTCTATGACTAAAAATCAAGACAGAGTTGTTGCCGAAACCATATACAGAAACGAAGTCGATAAAGTCGGAGAAACAGAAAAGTATGAAAAAAGCAGAATGGCAGAATCCGGCTATATGACGGTTGCGGAGTATGAAGCAAAATCGAGAGCCAAAACAAAAAAAGAGATAAACGAAGATATACTCTCAGAAGCGGAAATGCCTAAAGATTCAAATATGGTGTATATCCCGCAGAAAAAGTTTACCCTCGTAAAATATAATGATCCCGTAGGCAGTCCTGAGCTGACTCTACCAAGAAAACTAAACTTTGACAGGCAGATAAACGCGCAGGGGATTGTTTCCGGCGATTATACAAAACTTGTTTATCCTGCGGTTTATTATTATGCTCAGTCAGACTGCACAAGCTGTGATTTATTCTTGATTAATCTTAATACTTCACTTTCTGATATAGACAGAGTGAAAAAAGCAAATATTATTAATAAAGAAGAAACCCCGCTGATTTCAACATCAAAAGATATTGATACGAAATTTATATTTAGAACACTAACTCCTATTGATTTTTCAAAAGATAATACTAAGCTTGCCGTTAAAGAGAAAGTCGGGCACCGTCACGACGGCATATGGCAGACAGATTTGTGGATATACGATTTTGAAACAAAAGAAGCAAGAAAACTGCCCCAGATTCGCGAAGCAATTGTAAACTACTGGGCAATGGCAGGCGGGGTTGATTTTGACGAAAAAAGATGGGATATTTACCCTATGGGGTTTGACGCAAATGACGATACAAGAGTTATTGTATGCGCTTATGCGTATACAGGAGAAGTTCCTAAATATCTGGGAACGTGGAGTATTGATGTTTACGGCGAAAATTCCCGTTTAGAAACTTTATCCGGCTCAGGTGTTCCCGTTTCAGTTGTCGGATGGCGTCTGGCTGAAGATGATATAATTCCTTCTTCAGAAGCTGAATTTGAAGCAAAACAGGCTAAAGAAGCTGAAAAAGCAAAAGAAAAAGAAGCGAAAGAAAACGCAAATTTTGAAAAAAATATAAAAAAGATTGAATACGAAAGAAAACTCCGCCAGATGGATATGGAAACAATGCTGAAAATCAAACAGAGAAAAGATGCATTAAAAGAAATTAAAAGTTCGGACGGATTGACAGGCAGTTGAGGAGAAAACAGATATGAGAATAAATTCAATATCACAAGAAAAATCACCTAATTTCAAAAAAATGATAATAGTAAAACCGGAAGAATGGCAGGCAGATGTTTTAGATTCTTTTATCAAAAATAAAGATATACAGACCTTAACAAAAGACTGGGCTAAAGAAGGCAAGGATTTGAGCGGATGTTTTCACGACGGCTTGCTTGAAAAAGGAGTTGCAATATTTAAAAATCTGGATATCGTACACAAAATAAACAGTAAAACTATTGAAAACCTGACAAAAGGAGTTGCGGAGTTTACACGAAAAGACATTAAAATTGCACCGCCAAGAAGCAAAGACGCACAAGACAGGCTTGATAACGCAGTCAAATATGTCGATGAGTTTAATAAATCGCTTGAAAAAAAGGATGAAAAGCCTTCTTCTTTAAAGGATGCAGGAAATATTGCAGCCAAACCTGCTAAAAAGTCATTCTGGCAGAAGCTCTTTAATATGTAACTGCATATTTAAGGCAATTGTCTTTTTTTGCTTCAAAATCTTTATATGCCTGTAAGATATCCTCAAGCGAGTATTCTTTGCTTATCAAAAAATCGGTATTAATAACCCCCTGAGAAATCATTTCCAGAAGTTTTTCACAGTGTACCGCGTCAACACCGCCGGTTTTGAATATCAAGTTCTTGCCGTACATTTGAGGCAATGGCAAAATTTGGTTTTTCTCGTACATAGCAACTATTGCAACAATCGCATTCGGTCTTGCAATTTTCCAGCTCATCTCAAAAGTCTCATCCCCGCCGGCTGCTTCAATAACACAATCAGCACCGCGCCTTTCCGTGAGCTGTTTTATCTCTTCTTCTATATCACATTTTCGCGGATTAAAGGCATAATCTGCTAAATTAAGATTTAAAGCAAGATTAAGGCGGGTTTCATCAATATCAACCGCAATAATTTTTCCCGCACCGAAAGTTTTTGCACAAGCCATTGAACATAAGCCGACAGGTCCTGCACCGATTACCACAAGAGTATCCCCCTTTTGGATTTCGCAGAGTTCTGCACCGAAATATCCGCTTGATAATATATCGCCGACAAACAGAGCATTTCTATAACTAACATTATCGGGAATTTTAACCAGACCTTTATCTGCAAAAGGCACCCTTACATATTCCGCCTGGCATCCGTCAATCGTGCATCCAAGTTCCCAGCCTCCATATTGACAATTATTTATATATCCTCTTTTGCAAAAATAGCATTCTCCGCAAAAAGTTTCGCAATTGGCGCTGACTCTGTCGCCGATTTTTAAATTCGTAATTCCGGAGCCCAGTTCTACGATTTCTCCGACAAATTCATGTCCTAAAACAATCCCTTCTTTTGCTTTAGGCACAAAACCTTTTATTATATGCAGGTCGCTCGTGCAGATTGAAGATAATTCAACCTTTACTATCGCATCTCCGAGATTTAAAATTTTAGGATAAGGACGCTCTGTCAGTTCTATTTTATCTTTATTCCAAACTAATGCTTTCATTATGTTTATTCAACCCGCAATTATTCATATTTATACACAATAAATTTACTCTTGATTATAAAATGAACAATTCTTTTTTTAAATCGTTTATATGATATATTAAAAAAATCAAACAGAAGGACTTTGGTCCCAAAAGGATTAGTACATAGTGAGAAAGGAAAAGAGTATGAAAAAAACATTGATTGCAATTACTGTATTAAGCTTGTTTGCCGGATGTGCAACACTTTCTACACAGGCTGTAACACAAACAGCACAGGAAAGAGGATATATTACGGTTAATACATCTGCTAATACAGAAGTAGCTCCGGATGTAGCAGAAATCTCTTTTGCAGTGCAAACCTCCGATACCAAATCAATGCAAAAAGCAACACAGCTTAATAAAGAAACTTCAGATAAAGTTTATTCTGTTCTAAGTTCAATGCTTAACGCTTCAAACGGCGACTATATCAAGACAGCTGATTTCAGCGCCTCCCCTATATATACATATTCCGGAAGCAAAAGAAATCTTGACAAATATGAAGTATCAAACAGAGTAATTGTTCATACAAAATCTATAGATAAAGTTGGAGCTATGATAGACAAAGCTATTGAAGCCGGTGCTACAAATGTTGATAATTTAACATTCTCTGTTTCAAACTATGATTCACAATGCAACGAACTCTTAGGAATCGCTGCAAAAAAGGCACAAACCAGGGCTTCATTTTTAGCAAAAAATCTTTCTACATCAATTGACGGCGTAAGAACATTTGATGTAAGCTGTTCCGCTAATAATTACGGCACACCAAGAATGTACATGGCAAAAAATATGCTATCTTCAGTTGCAGATTCTGAAGCCGCAGGCTCAGCTCCTACAACGATTTCAAAAGGTGTTGTAAAAATTAATGCAAACGTAAACGCAAGCTTTTTTGTAAAATAGAATTGCATAATCGGGCAGTATATACTGCCCGATTTTTATGATAAGATACGGTAACAATGAAAGATAAGAATAAAGTAATAAAAAAGATAGTCAATGCTTTGAACGCAAATGATTATGACGAAGCACGGAAGATAATTGAGCGTGATTTGAAACGCTGTGGAAGTGATGAAGAGTATTATTTTTACTTAGCTTTAATTACAGAAAATCTGGAAACCAAGCGTGAATTGTATACAAAAGCAATAGAAGCCAAACCGGATTTTCTGGATGCTTATATAAACAGAGGACTTGTAAATAATGAACTTCAAGATTACGAAGCTTCTTTAAAAGATTATGATAAAGCGCTGGAGCTTGATTCCAAATGCGCGCTTGCATATAATAACCGCGGATATACCAAATACAAGCAGCAAGATTATGAAGGGGCTTTAAAGGATTATAACAAAGCTATTTTTTTAAATCCAAAGTTTAAAATGGCCCTTGATAACAAAGCACAGCTGTTTCTGGAAGTCTGCATTGAGGACGATAAAGATTTCAGCGAAAAGTATTATTTAAGTCTGGGCATACAGGACGTTAATTCCGGCAGTTTTCCGGATGCACTGCGCAGTCTGGATGAGGTCTTGAAATATAATCCAAAATCTGACCTTGCATATTTATATAAAGGGATTGCGTATCACAGCCTTAACAAGCTGGATGAAGCATATGAAAACTATTCAAAAGCAATTGAAATAAACAAAAAACTTACAGATGCATATTATAACAGAGGTCAGCTTATCGCCAAAACAAATCCGAAAGGAGCTTTAGACGATTTTGCCTCTGCAATCGCTCTGGATTCGAAATTTATAGATGCGTATTATTCCCTTGCGGCAGTCCAGAAAAACCTCGGGCAGTATAAAGAAGCCCTCAAAAACCTGGATAAGGTTATAGAGCTTGAGCCTCAAGCTGTTAATGCCAAAGCTCTTAAGAAATTAATTACAACTAAATACTTATAAAAAACGCGTCTCGTATACCGCGGGCGTGTTATGCGTAAGCATAACCATAGCGAGCGAAAGAGTGCAGGCTTGCCTGCAACATCCATTCAATCCCACACCCGCAAGGGTGTAGAAAACGATTGCGTTTTTCTCTTTCTTTGCTAACGTTTCTTTCTCTTTTTATCGCAAAAAAGAGAAAGAAATGTTAAATACCCTCTTCTATATCGCAAACAAGCAAGAAAGAAATTTTTCTTCTCATTGCAATGAAGAAAAATACAACGCTCCCGCGTTAGTTGACTTGATTTATTTGATTGGGGTATAAATATATTATGAAGAAGTTTGCGGGAGTATTTTTAATATTATCAATTCTAATGATGCCGTTATGTGTAACAGCTGCAGAAGACGAAGTTGTTACACTGGATAAAAATGGTGTTGAAAAACCCGAAATAACAATAGAAAGCAATACAAAAAAAATAAAAGGCTCCTTGCTTGTTAACGACTCAGAAACTCTAGCAAACCTAATAGAAAAACAAAAAGACCATGATATAAAGGATTTAGAGCGGTTATGGCAGGGTACTGTCGAAAACAACCAGGTTATAGAATTTGCTCTTAAAAAACTTGCCACACCGGAATCACAAAGAAGAATACACTCTTCTTTAATGGCTAAAACATTGTCTGCAATTATCGCTGGAGCCTCCTTTGTCCCGACTCTTATGGGGGCAAATTATGGCGTACAGACATCCGCTTTCTCAGCAGGAAGACTTGCTCAAGGGCTTTTAAACAGAAAAAATGTTCCACAGGAAACACCGCTTACTGATACTGAAATTATTGAACTTGCAAGTATGGTTGAAGATCTGCAAGACTCGCTTATTAGTTCATATTATAACTACAAAAATACTTTAAGCCAGTTAAAAGATACTCGCTCCAAGATGATTTTATACAGCAGAAATTATTCTAAAGCCCTGGACAGCAAAAATGTTCTGGAAATTGCAATCTCTTCTTCTTTATATGATTCTATGCGGATACAGGAGTTTAATCTTGAGCAGGCTGCAAAAAAATACCATATTCAGCTTCAAAGACTTGCAGGAAAAAAAGTTGTTGACTCGCTGGAATTTTACCAGTATGATTTCAATTCTGTTCTGTATAAGGAGGATGGAAAGAATGAGAAGAAATAAAATAATAATTCTTATACTCTTTTTATATCTGTGTTTACCTCTTTATACTTATGCAGAAGTAAAAATAGATGACGTAACAACTCCAAAAGATATCTTTTATAGATTAGGTACAAGCGACACTCCGGAAAATAAAGTTGACATAACAGGTAAAATTGACGTCAGTCCTGTAATTGTAAAGGAAGATAAGTTTTATAGCGAAGGACTCACCTATGCAGATTTAAGCATTAAGAAAATGGCAATGGAAGTCTCCAAATCAATTGACGTGGACTATAATGAAATGCAGGAAGACTTATCGCTTTTGTGGCAGGGGGCTGCAATGAAAAGCGATACTATTAAATTCGCTATTTATAAACTTTCTAATCCGGATAAAGATAAGCCGGACGATAGTGCGGTCAAAAAAGTTCTAACAACAATTGCCGGAATGTCTACATTTATTGGTGCCGGAATGGGAAATCCTGTTCTTGCAAGCGCAGCCTTAATAGGCGGTAATACTCTCGGGATTATGTCGCAGGACAGCAAAGCTCTAAATTATAAATATACTCAAGTTACTGATGCTGATATGATTATTCTTGTGCGCAAGGTCGATGAACTTCAGCAAAAAGTTGTTGATATGTATTATGACTATATGACCGCAAGACAGCTTTATGATATGACAACAAAAATGGTTCAGCAGAGATATGATAACTATCAAAAATCCCAAAATAGATCTAGGGAAGTAATATTAATAACAGATACTTTTTATAGAGAAGCTCTGGATGAACAAATAAAAGCCCGCGGGAATTTCTTTGAAAAACGCTCCCGCCTTGAACAGCTTGTAGGAAATGATGTTTTCAGACAGTTTGAGGAGATTGTTGATAAACGGAACAGCGGTAATCCGCAATAATCTTTACATTTCTTAAAAAGCATGCTATTTTTAAAGTAAGCATCATAAAGGAAGTGGTATGTTTGACAGGAATTTAGAGTTTATTGATAATGAAGATTTAAAAGAGAGATTAAGAAAAATAACGATTGAACAGTCAAGTAAAGATATGTCATATTGTATAACACCTTCTAATGACTATCTTTTAATGAAAAATAATGTTCCATTTGATGACATAAATAATCCGAGAGAAGCAATAAAACAAATGCTGTCAGCCTCTATAAAACATCCGATGACAGCTAATGATATAATTATTACCTTCGGAATAGGACTCGGTTATTTACTTGATGAAACTTACAATACATACCCCTCTAAAATATTTGTTTATGAGCCGGACATAGAAGTTCTGCATTTTGTACTGCATAATGTTGATATTTCAGAACACCTTGCAAGCGGACGGGTTTATATTACAAATGATCTTGATGAACTTATGAAGAAATTAAGCTCTGTGTATATTACAAAAGATAAGGTTGAAATTGTTTATTTAAAAAATTATGCAGTTGTAAAAAGCAAAGAACTGCTTAAATTAACCCAGTCTGTTTATGAAACCTGCAAAACAAAAATGGTTGATGTGAATACCATTACACATTTTTCAAAAATATGGCTGTTTAACGCTTTGACAAATATAAATACTGTAAATAACTCCACAGTTTATAAACTTTCTGATTTAGAAGAAAAATTTACCGGACAAACAGCCCTAATCATAGCTGCAGGGCCGTCTTTAAAAGAAAATATAGAAAAAATTAAAGAGAATCGGGATAAATATGTTATCTTTGCTGTAAATAAAGTCCTCCGCACATTAGAATCAAACAAAATTACACCTGATTTTGCAGTTTGTCTGGATGCCGTCAGTGTGGATAATTCACTCAAAGGACTGGAAGATTTCTGCAGTAAAATCAATTGCATTTCGGACTTAAAATCAGACAAGACAATCCTAACAAAGAATTTTAAAAGATTTTTCCTAACTTTTTCGGAAAATGATTTTGTCGTAAAGAGTCTGGCAAACTTTACGCCGTTTATAAAACAATATGAAGCGGGCGGTTCTGCAACAACATTGGCACTTGTAGCAGCTGCAAAACTCGGTTTCAGCAAAATTATTTTCACAGGTTTGGATCTGGCATTCAAAGATGATGTAATTTATTCAACAGGCGAGACTGCAAACAAGATTTCAAACAATCAAATAAAAGTAGATGCAGTTGTTAAAAATCTTGTAAAAGTAAAATCTGTGAAAGGCACTCTTGTTGACACAAGAGATGACTATGCAGCATTTATCCAGCATTTTGAAACTATAATAAGAGATTTAGGCGTTACAGAAGTTTATAACACAACATCTTTTGGTGCAGCTATCGAGGGAATGAAGAATGTTCCGTTTGAAGATGTACCATTGTTTTTTGCCTCTACAGGGACGCCATTTATACTCGGCGAAGCTAAACCTTTTAAATTTGAAACAAACGCTTGGACACAGCAGGAATTGTTTTTGATAAATAATGTTATATCCCTGTTGTCAAAAGGAATTTTTTCTCCAGCGCTTGTTTCATCTATAGTCAAATCTCCGCTTTTGTACGCATATATGCAAGCTGATATTTTAAGAGTTTTACAACAGCAGTTTAATCCGGATCTTGCTGAAAAATTTATTGAAAGAACAAAAAAAGCAATCAGAGAAGTTGTTGAGGCATTACAAAAAAACAGATTAATATAATACGGAGTGGTATATGAAAAAAATTTTTATACTATTACTAAGTTTATTTATGACATTTACATCCTGCCAGGCAGCTGTCCAAATGAAGGTTGTCGCAATGGAGGAATTTAAAACAGAAACTCCTTCCGAAACAATAGATGTAAGAGTTCTAAATCCATATACATTAGGAGAATATAACATTGGCACCAACGCTGTTTTACACTGCCAGATATTAAGCATAACAGACCCTAAACGCGGGAAAAGAAATGCCGTGTTTTTTGTAAAACCTCTATCCTATACCTCTGACGGCGTTATAACTTATATCAAGGACGATTATTACGGCAAATATTCAAAATTTGTTTTGTCTAAAGAAGAAATAAAAGAAATTCCGCCGGGCAAGGTGATATCAAGCGCCGCGATTACAGTCGGCAACTTCTTTGTTAAAGGGCTTTCTACCGGTGTAGCTTTTGTACAGGGATTTGCAAAAAATGAAAAAAACAACCGGTTCAAATCCGGAGTTTCTAATGCATATGAAAAATCAATATTGTCCTATATAAGCGAAGGCCACCAGCTTGACATAAAAGTCGGCGATGATTTTTATCTTGTATTTAAGACCAAAGAGGACGAGGAAGAAGAAGCCGTAGAATCTGAAAACACAGAAGAATCCGGCTCTAATAACAGTACAGAAGAATAAAAGATGTTATTAATGAATCATATATGTAGCGTTTGAACCTAAGACTTTGTCTTTCAGACGCTTAAAGCCTTTGCCGTATATGTATTTCATCTGTTCTACAAGATTTTCTTCTACATCAATCAAATACATATCGTGTACAATAAATTCTTTTATTATAAATACAATTCCCTGGTTTTTTGTCCAGATGATGTTTGTGTCGGAAACATCATTTTTTAATGACGAAATCTTACCGATAACACCCTCTGAATCGTCAGAAGCAATAATTATCATTCTTCCGCCTAAAGACAGCTCAATATCTCTTCCGAAAGCGTGTTCAAAGATAAGCCCGAAGCGCGAATTAAAATTGTCATACCCGACAATACGAATCTCAACGTTTCTGTTATATGCGTTTAGAAGCTCCTGCTCAAAAATCTTAAAGTCCTGCGACCAGACTTCCATATATATTTCGCGCTTTGCGTTCTGTATAACTTCCAAAATCTTATCTTGAATATTCTGTTTGCCGGTAATCGTCAAAATAGGCTCATTATAATCATCCTTAACATCCGGCAGATGCTTGTCTAAAAAGTTAATTGTTGAATTTATTTTTTTCTGAAATCTGGAAGTCAAAAGTTTCGGCTTAATCGGCGTGTATGTAACAGGTTTTGTATTAGCGGAAACAACAATATTTTTCTCCTCAAGAACTTTAAGCGTATCATAAGTCCTTGACTGAGGTATATTTGCAAGCTTCGAAACTTCATATCCGGTAGCCGGATATTTCTTTAACAGAGCAATATAAACTTTTGCTTCATACGTGTTAAACCCGATTTCTTTTAATTTTTCCACTAAATCCATACATTGATTGTAACATTTGTTTACAAAAAGTCAATTTTTGAACATAGAAAAACTTTATATATATAAGGTTAGATTTATAAAGGTTAATTATTGTATGACACTTCCAATCAGTTCACTTGCAAATATGGAATATATGCTCTACGGCGGAATGCTCGGTGCAAATCCGAACTGTCCGAGTTATGCAAACGGGTATATGGCATCCAATAATATGTACTCTAACATGTATAATCCATATGTTTATAATAATTATGCAATGCCCGGGGTAAACGGCGGGGTAAATGGGGTAAATGGGGTAAATGGAGGAGTTACAGGCATAAATAATACTTCAGCACCCGCATCAGCGTCTGCAAATAATACAGATATATTCACCCAAGCTTCTGCTGATAATAAAACAGTAGAGCAGGACTTAGATACATTGGGCAAATTCTACGAAGACGGTCAGTCAATGGTTCAGACCTGGGGCTCACTGCCTTTGTCTGCAGGAATGATTGCCTTCACTGAAAATCCGCAGGCAATGAAGCATTTGTGGAATTCATCCAAGGCAATAGGCGTTACAAATAAAGTTTTTGATATGAAAAATCCTGCAATAAAAGCTTTGTGGGAAAAGAATCCGGTAATTATGCAGAGAGCATACGGTCAAATGCATGCAATCAACAGAGCTGCAGAATCTAAGCTTCCTGTTATAGGCGGATGGTTCAAAAAACAATTAGACGGACAGACAAGAGAAGCTCTTGAAAAAAGAATGAAAGAAGCTCTTAAAACCGGCGATATGAAGACTATTGCAAGAGCAACAGAAGAATTAAAAGCATCAAGATATATGGACGGTGCAATTCCGACAGGCTGGAGAAAACTCAAAAAATCATTAGGATTTAAAGTAACTGAAAGAACTCCGCTCAGCCAGATTGACTTAAAGAAAGCTCAAATAGACAAAGGCGTAGAAATTGCAACTGCATCTAAATGCGGATTTGGCGGACTTGTTAAACAGGGTCTGAAAGAAGGTAAAACATTCGCCTTATTCAGCACAATAATTGAGCTTCCGAAAATTATTTCAGCATATCAAAACGGCGGAACAAGTGCAGCATTGACTCAAACTGCACAAACAGGCGTAAGAGCTGCTGCAGATGGTATCGGATGGACATTAGGCAGAGCAGCAGGTACAGCAATCGGCACAAAAGTTGGTGCTGCAATCGGAACAGCTGTATGTCCTGGTTTAGGAACGGCAGTAGGTGCAATATTAGGTTTCGTCGGAGGTGCCGCTGGTTCAATCCTTGCAAGCAAAATTACTCATAAATTAATGCCTACGGATAAAGCAACTGAGCTTGAAGCTAAGAAGCTTAAATCAACTCCGGAAGGACAATCCCAATTGTTGACAATGGTGCTTCAAAAGGCTCAAGCCGGAGAAAAAATTCCGGATAATGTAGCTCAAGCTGCATTAAGACTAACCGCATAAAATACCTTATCAATTTAACCTATATTCCCCTTTTATGATAAAATCTTAAAGGGGATTTTTATTATGCGCAGCGATAACATAAAAAAAGGAATAGCAAGAACACCGCACAGAAGCCTCTTAATGGCATCCGGCGTTTCAAAAAATAATATGGACAGTCCTTTTATCGGGATTGCAAGCTCTTTTTCCGATTTAGTCCCCGGACATATCGGAATGAGGGATTTAGAAAGACAAATAGAAAAAGGTATACATTCCGCAGGAGGACAAGCTTTTATATTCGGCGTACCTGCCGTATGCGACGGTATTGCAATGGGGCATTCCGGAATGCGTTACTCACTGCCTTCACGTGATTTGATAGCAGACTGCGTAGAAACTGTTGCAAATGCCCATCAGCTTGACGGGCTTGTTCTGCTCTCCAACTGCGATAAAATTACCCCCGGAATGCTTATTGCCTCTGCAAGAATAAACATTCCTACAATTATTGTTACCGCAGGTCCAATGCTGGATGGAGAAAGCAGATGTGAAAAGCTTTCTATGATAAAAGGCGCTTTTGAAGCCATAGGAAAATACAGAAACGGCGAAATTACAGAAGAAAGGCTTTTAGAGCTGGAAGAAGCTTCCTGCCCATCTGCTGGCGCCTGTCAGGGGCTTTATACCGCAAACACAATGGCTTGTTTAACAGAGGTTATAGGATTAAGCCTTCCATACTGCGCAACAGCTTCTGCCGTTTCTTCACAAAAACGCAGAATCGCTTTTGAAAGCGGGATGCAGATTGTTGAATGGGTAAAGCAGGATGTTAAACCTCTTGATATAATCACAAGAGATTCTTTGAGAAATGCAATTATTGCGGATTTGGCGATGGGAGGTTCCACAAATTCGTTTTTGCATATTCTGGCGCTGGCTAATGCTGCAGGACTGGGAGGAAAAACCTCTCCAACCGGCACCTCGCCACAGCCCTCTGCTCAAGGAGAGGGAGTTACTCTCGCGGATTTTGAAGAGTTGTCGCATAAAATTCACCAGTTTGTAAAACTTGAGCCTTCTTCAGATATTTCAATGACTCAATTTCATAACGCGGGAGGAATTCCTGCAGTAGTTGATGAACTCATAAAAAGCGTTCCGGAATTTAGAGGGGGTAAATATAAGGGAGTCTATTCGGATAAAAGAGTTATCCATCCGTACTCTGAACCTTTTACAACAAAACCGGGGCTGGGAATTTTATACGGCAATATTGCACCGGAAGGCTCCGTTATAAAGATTTCTGCGGTTAACGAAAGCTGTTATGAATTTGAAGGAAGTGCAAAAACTTTTGATTCGGAAGAAGAAGCTATGACAGCGCTTGAAAATGACTTAATAAAAGAAGGAGACGTCGTTGTAATTCGTTACGAAGGTCCCAAAGGCGGTCCAGGGATGAGGGAAATGCTTGCACCTACCTCACTTCTTGTAGGCAAGGGTTTGGGAACAAAAGCTGCCTTAATAACGGACGGACGTTTCTCCGGCGGTACAAGAGGAATCTGCGTTGGGCATATCTGTCCGGAAGCCGCAAACGGAGGTGTTATTGCTCTGATTAAAGACGGAGATAAAATTAAGATTGATATTAACAAACGGACGCTGAATCTCATTGTAAGCAATGAAGAGCTTGAAAAAAGGCGCAAAGAACTGAAACCCTTCGTATCCAAAGCAAAGGGTTATCTCGGGAAATACGCAAGAACAGTTCAAGACGCAAGCCACGGGGCAATTGTATAAATGAAAAAGAATCTCAGAAAATGGGCAAAAGAACAAAATAAAAGCGAAAAAAGCAAAAAACTTGCAGAACTTCTTGCCAAAACAGATGAATACAAGCAGGCAAAAAATATTATGCTTTTTTATCCTTTAGAAAATGAAGTAAACCTTCTTTCACTGCTGGATGATAAGACAAAAAATTTTTTCCTGCCCCGCATCAATAATGATAATATACTATGCTGTCCTTATCAAAAGGGAGATAAACTCGCTCTTTCCAGTTTTAAGACACAAGATCCACAGAGTCCGCCTGTAGACAAAAATCAAATAGACCTTGTTATAATTCCAGCTCTATGCTGTGATAAAAATAATTACAGACTCGGTTACGGAAAGGGATTTTATGACAGATTTTTAAAAGATTTTAACGGTAAAAAAATTATCTGCATCCCCGAAGAATTAATAGTCGAAACAGTTTACCCGGAAGAACACGATATTCCGGCAGACATTGTTATATCATGCTAGATACTACCTGCCGAAGCTGTAAGAGAATGAGCTTTCAATAGCCGAATCAACAGCACCTCTGGCAGATTGAAGTTCTGTATCAACCATCTTGAGTCTTGTCTGGTATTCCTGCATCTGTAAATCCAGCTTCTTTTCCAAAATAATCAGTTTATCTCTCCGCGCTTCCAGCTGTTTAACCGCAGGGTTTTCGGGATCAAGGTCGTTGCCGAGCGACATAATCTCGTCAGAAGAAGCAACCAATTCCATCTTGGCAGAAGCTATCCACTGAATCTTAGTTTCCAGCGTTATCTTGTACGCTGTAAGATACATCATTCTGAAACTTGAGGCAATTAATCCCATAATAGTAATCCCTTTATCTTGTTTCGTTTAAGTTTTTGCCTTTCAGGAATGTGTGTTCGTTACTTTCTGCAATCAAGCTTTCCATTTTGTGGAGCTGGTGTTTGTGATAGTTAACCCTGTATTTTGCCATCTTCAGCTTTTGTCTGATAGTAAGCATATCCTTAAGGCTTGATAACAAACTAACGGCAAGCGCCTTAAACGGATTTTTGCGGATGAAAAACGACCTTGCAAAATTCATAAAATTCACTAACCGTTTTATGTTATTTTGTAGTTCTTCACGCATAAGCTTTTTCTCCTATGCATTCTAAGCCTACATGTATTATAAAACATGTAAAGTGAAATAATTGCCTGTTTTTGATAGTATCTGTTACAAATGTTAACATTTTATTTGAAGCCGGTCCTTTTTGAAGTAATACTGTTGAATACAAACCTGTTTTTGTCATATTGATTTTGTACTACATTATTTAACGGCATTTTTTTCAAAAACTTTAGCTCTTTTCGATTATAATACCTCTGTTCGTTACAAAATTTTACAATTGAAGATATTGCTCTGCAAAAAGCATTGTCAAATAGTATATCCAGCATTATCCTAAGAAAAGTACGTCCTTGCATAGTATCCACTCTTTTATCACAAGAATTTTTCCAGCAAAAATATCCGGCAGATTAAATCTACAACTCTTGTATATCTTTGCTTGCGGATTCAATATCATCTTTGAGCATTTTTCTGACAATATCGCTTTGAGTATCAAGCATTTTGCAAACAGTTTCAATATTAGCAACTTTTTGGGAAAGAATTGTATCAGCGTTAGCAATAACATTACTTGACACTGTTTGATAAGCAGAAAGCGCCGCTGAAGTTGTACCCTGCATTAAGTTACCCATAACAACGGCAGGAAGTCCAAACTCGCCCAAATAAGGCGCAGCCGCGGTCATTATACCGCCCCATCCGGAAACAATACCCGCAAGGGGCATCAGAATATTTGCTGCTCCGATACCGTACCCGTTAGCTGTACCTATACCGTAAGCCGCTGTGCTTGCTATATCGGCTATACTGCCTATACCGGAAGCATAACCCGTTGTAGCACCATCAGAAGAGCCGTAGCCGGTTAATAAATCGCCGATAGAAGAAGCACCGCCGGTTGTATAACCGCTTTGCCTGTAGCCGTAATTTGCGGCATACCCGCTCGGGAAACCGGAATAATTACCTAAGCTGTTTACTCCAAATGATGAATAAGTTCCGGTTGAACCTCCTGTACCTCCTGTATACTGAGTCCAGTAAGAAGTGCCGGGGATATTCATTGCAGTTGTTCCGCCAAGAGTTGTCATAAATGCTGACGGAGCAAACAAACTTGCAAGCTGATATAAAAATCCGCCTGCTGCTTCAAAACCGGTGCCGGAGCTTCCGGAACCTGCTACCGTTAAATCTCTCAAACGGTCATAGGTTTCATAAAGCATAACTTTCGCATCCGAAGATGCTGCACCGAATTTGTTTGCTATAACTAAGTATCCATCGTTTTTGTATGACATAAAAACCTCTTTTAACCGGAACTCTAACCGCCGAACGTCTTGAATGAATCTTCAATGTTATCTTTTACAACCTTAGATACTGCATCAATTTCTGTTGACAGGGCATTCTGTTCCGTATCTAATTGTTTCAGCCTTAATTCAAGCTGTTGATCTTCCTGCTGAATTAAAGATGTCTGTGCATTTATATCCTGTACCATTTTGTCATATTGCGCACTTTCGTAATAATACTGGTTCATGGCATCTTTATATGCATCGTCATCAGTAATTGTTTCCATATTCAAAGTATATGTAATAGAATCATCTTCAAATCTTACGGAAGTAAATCTGCCGTTGCCGTCTGTTTCAAGCAAGGCTTTTTTAGTTTCTTCCTGTCTTGTTGAAACATAAGATGCATTGTAGTAATTAAGCTTGTTTTGCCCGTCAATATTATTAATACCGCTTCCGCTTGCATAAGATGAATTTAAGTCAGCGAAAGTAGTATAGTATGTAACGCCGTTCATAGTGAAAGAGTACACACCGCCGGTATATTCACCGTCATCATTAAAACATGCAGAAATAGAGTCATCTATACCCTGCTCGCGCATATCTGTTACAACCTGTCTTAATTCTGCTGCTTGATCATCTGTTAAGTCTGTCAGCAATGTAAGTTCACAGTTTCCGATATATGTAGGACGCGATAAGCTGTTATATGCATTCTCTGCTGTCTGGTATGCCTGTAAGGCAGTATATTCTGCAGCCAGCAGTGTTTGTATTTGAGCATCATAACTTGCTGCAATATTTTCTATCGTACCTTCTGTTGTTTCATCACCGGTAGTATAAGACGGCAGAATTGTCTGAGTGCCACCGGCAGAACCACCGTACAAGTTTCTTAAATCGCCTCTGAAGGCAATTGTACCGTCTTCTGCATTATAGTAAACATCACCGTAATCAGTTGCTTCGTCTTCATCCAATGCGCCTAAGTCAATCAAAGTTGCTATAGCTTCTTCCACGACAGCCTTATCATCATCCGAAAGCTGTGCATAACCTTGAAAAGATTTTGTATTTGGAGTCATAACAGCTGTAAGAGTTTCTGTTCCGCCATACGGAGTATTGTTACCGTCTGTGGAATAATACTGTCCATCTTCACCTAAATAATACTGGATACCAGTACTATCCTGATATATGGGACGTCCCTCAGGAGTTGTATTCTGGGTATTATACGTAAATGAGTATGTATCCTCAGTTGTACTGTAACTGCTTGCTGTAATATTAGTATACCTATCATTGTTTGCATAATTTGTTAAAGTTGCAGCTTCTTCCCGTTTTGCAGATGTTGCAGCTTTTGCAGCTTCATAATCACTTTTTGTTTGTGTAAGTAATCTCAAAGCAGTTTCAATTTGATCCACACTAGCCTCTGTACCTGATGAAAACTGAACCTGCGGATCATTAAGTTTCTTTTGAGAGCCGGTATAAACATCAGTGTATGTATGGCTCGTCACAACATAGTTATAATCTTCTTCCGGCGTTGCCAGCTGATTCCACGTATCAATCGTGTATTCATTTGTGCCGTCAGTGTATGAATACTGCATCTTCGTATAATCCTGTGTACTTGGAGGGACCGGAACACTTAAGCCAAGCATCTGATTAAACAAATTGGCACTCTGGTTTGATAACACAGTTCTTGCCTGATTTATCTGCTGTCCTTCATATTCACAATTGGATTTACGTGCTACCAGTGCTAAATATCTGGCTTGTGATGCTGCCATACCCATAGAGCATTCTCCTATTTTATGTACTTATATTTTGTTTTTAATTAGTGTTTAGAAAAAGTCAAGCTTTTATAATAGCATTATATATTATTTTCACTGTTTTTAATATATAACTCTAATCTAAAATCAACCATATATACTAATACAAAACTAAAAATCATACAGATAGAGTACGCAAAAACTGTGGTATAATAAGTTGATGAAGTATATACTTTTACTTGCCTTGATTTTTTTTCTTCATCCTTCCTGTCTGGCAATAGAGGAAGTACTTTTGGATGTTGATGACAATAGAAAGCCAGAAAACTCTATTAATAAGGTATTTGACGAGGATGATGAGCTGACGCTTTATGAAAAGATTCAAAATATCAAAGCAAAAGAAGTAAAAGACACTAACAGCTCTGTCTATCTGCTTGACGGAATTTTAACAAAAAAGTTTGAAACCGGACCTATCGAAACAATGCATTTTTTTACATATTACCGCGGTGCTGTTGATATGGATGTTTCAAATGGAGGAGATTCAATCTATGATTTCAGTGCAATACAGGCAGGTATAAACGGTAAATTTCGCGGCGGGCAGAATTTCTACGAGGCAAGGTTTAGGTTTGACCCGATTGACGGGTATTCATACCTGCAGACCCTGCCTATAGATATTTATGTTGCCAATGCTTCCATTCCGCATCACACGATAATACTCGGTAACACCAGAACTCCAACCGGATATGAAGGTTCGCGTTCTGATACAATTATTCCGTTTATCTTAAGAGCGCAAATTGCTAGGAACTTCGGCAACACAAGAAAGATCGGGCTTAGAGTAAAAGGTAATTATGACTTAATAGAATATGATCTGGGCGGATACAGTTCAGACACATATTTCAGAGAATTCTTCCCTGGAGCCGAATTCTCCGGCTGGGTTAACCTAAAACCCCTTGGCAAAACAAACGGGAAATACGGTCAGTTAATACTGGGAGGCGGAGTTACAGCAGGAAATAATGTTTCAGATTATTTTACCGGCGGACTATATGCCGGATATGAATACAAAAACTTTATGGCAAATTTTGAATATGCCTCTGCCGACGGCTATAACGGTGCAAGAGGACTTTCGACCAATCAAGCAGAAGGTTTTTATTCAACAATCGGATATAAAATAACCCCAAAACTGCAGATACTCGGCAGATATGATCATTATGTCCCAAATAAAAATTTTGAAGATGACATAAGAAGAGAATACTCTGTTGGTCTAAATTATTTTATAAAAGGACAGTCACTAAAGATAATGCTTAATTACGTATTCTGCCAGAATGATTTGTTTGAAGATTCCCACAGACTTATGCTTGGAACACAGCTTATACTCTAAGCAGTTACCGGCACAAAAATCGCATCCGGTTTTTTAAACAAATGTTTTGTTATTCCGTCGGAAACGGCTCTGCCGTCGCCGGTCGTAATCTCTGTATGCCCGTATTCTGAACTATAGCCTTGTGAGCCTCTGTTATAAACAAGTACACATCCTGCAGGAAGATCCTTTACATCAATCTTGGAAGTAGAAATTTCTTTAAAGTTTTTATTTGAAGCCATTATTTTGGGCATTTGATATGCATGTCCGCTCGTATAATCGCCAAGACCAGCCTTTGCTATAGCTTTTTTTACATATCTTGCGCAATACCCTGTCCAGCCGACGGAACCTTGAAGCGCCGTTTTTGCGAGTTTTTCTCCTGCATTGGCATCATAATTAATATCTGATAAATTTGCCTTGTTTTTATTTGTTAATGTAAAGCTGTCTACTGCAGAAAAATTAGTATTATTGAACTGGAACGAATTATTATTCCAAATAGATGAATTATTGCCGGTTTCCCAGATATTTGTTGAAAAGATATTAGAGAAATCAAATGAAGGCATTTGAAAAGCGGGCATTTGAAACGAACTAAAATTAAATAAAGATGAAAAATCCGGAAAATTAAAATTAAAAGACGGCACGCTCCACCCTGTACACGGCAATACCGGACTAAACCAGCTATCTGCGCCGTTTATTCCGTTCGAAAAATAATCCATATTCAAATTTGTGAATTGGTTATAGATAGTCATGACAAATATCCTTATAAATATAAAGTATATCTACCGTCAATATTTGCCTTTTTGTAACAAAACTTAACGAAATACAAAAAATCAGCAGTTATGTAGAAATGTCATTATTATGCATATCAGCATTAATGAAAATTTCCTACCAGTTATCAGCCCCATAAGGCTTGTATTTATCAATTATTGCTTGATGGTGATCTATAATTTTTTGTACACTTTTATCTTTTGAAACCAGAGCTTCATAGTGTATAATCTCTTCTTTCAACTTTCTAATCTTTTGTTTTATGTTTTCCTGTTTTATAAATATCTCGCCGTAGAAACCGCATCCGTCCGGCAGATATGCAAACGGTGACGAAGGATAATCAATACAAATCTTTGGTTTATTCAAATTTGTACACAATCCGTTTTCAATATATTTGCATGAACAAAATGTAATATTTTTCGTTTTATTTACAGGAATAAGCATTTGCTCAAATTCAGAAGTAAGCGGTTGTATACCGTCAAAGCATATTAAGCGGTTATCAAAATCAACCGGTATATTTTTACAGCACTCACCACATTTGTGACAAAAATCCTTGTTCATATTTATCATTATACATTTAATATAGGATAGTCAACGGAAAAAAAGTATAATATCATGTAATTAATAATTTAAATAAGGAGATGAAAAATGAAGAGATTAATTCTTGCTTTAGGTTTATGCTTAGCAGTACACGGCGCAGTAATGGCAGACGGCAACGCCTTCACACCGTTAAATTTCAATGATACTGCATATGGTACCACACAATCTGCAGCTGCGACAAAATCCGCCCCTGTAGCATCATCTGTTGATGGAGATGCAGTCGGAAACGGAAACATTCAAAATGCGATACAACAACTTGATAATGCACAGGTTGATATTCGTAATGATTTGTTAAACTGCAAAACTAAATACGCTGATGTAGATGCACAATATAAGCTTATTAAAACAGAACGCAAAGCTCTAAAAAAACAAGTAAGCACAATTGAAAAAAGAATAAAAGAAATAGATAAAGCAAAAGAAAAAATCAGAAAAAATATGTTATAAAAAAGAGGGGACGCCCCTCTTTTTTATTGCTTAGGCTGTTGAAACAAAGGAGTACTTCTATTCTGCATACAAACTCCAAACTGACAGCTTGAATTATAAGAATAGTCCGTTTCACCAGGTCTAAATCTTTTAAACTCCTGTTCTATATCATCTCTTTTTATCGGATTCAATCTTGCTTCACCGGTATCTGAAAATTCGCTTATGTTAGACTTCGGACTATATGTAGGTGAAACCTGCTCCCTAAAATCTGGCAGGGAGCAGACGGTTTCACCGCCTTCTATAGGACAAGCCGCAAATAACGGCAGCTGGCAGGTGGTCACAAATGACAATAGAAACATTACACCGAATGAATTTATTAAAAACTTTTTCATAAAAACTCCTTTTATTTATAGTGTAAGCCAATTGTCATTTATAACATTACCTATTATGCTTAGCCCTTACCGGCAATATTATAAAATTTACATTTTTTGAAGGATGGATAGCTATATGCTATGATGATATTATGATAGTGGGATTTGGAGGGATAGTAATTGTACGCTTATCAACGGCAGGAAAAAACACAAAGAAGACTGCATGTCGTACCGCAGAAGAGAAAAAAGACTTCTGTTGTCATTAGACAGCCACGTGTGATTAAGCCCAAAACGAACTATGTTGCTCAAATATTTAGGCTTAGTGTTGTTTTTAGCTTTCTTGCTTTATTTATGTACTTTGTATTCCCTACTTGTTACCACAGACTAATAAAGCAAGTCTTTTACCCTCAAACAATAAAGCAGACAACAGAAAATATTCAAGGGATGGCTGTAAAAAACTGGTCAAAGCCTGCAGATGCCGACTTATACTCTATTGCATATCCGATTGTTAATTACATAAGCAATGATATGTTCTTAAACCGTTTGCTTCTAACGCCAACTATACAAAAAATGCATAGTGAAGTAACAACAATGTATCATACTACAGAAATGAGCGGATTAAAGACACAACTTAATAATCTGGCATCACAATATCCGATGATTAAACCCTCTATTTATGTATGGGAATATGAAAACGGTAAATATGTTGACATCAATGCCGATAAACTTTATCCGGCAGCCAGTATAATAAAGATACCGGTGCTGATTCGTCTGTTTAAGTCTATTGAAGCCAAACAGATGACTATATACGATGATATGACTTTAACCAGTTATTACCAATCACCTGGTTCCGGCAGTCTGCAATACGCTCAAACCGGCAGAAAGTACTCGCTGGATCAGCTTGCAAAAACAATGATACAAGATTCTGATAATACCTCTACAAACATGCTAATCGCAAAAGTCGGAGGTATGGATGATGTTAATATAGGACTTAGAGATTGGGGTATTTCAAAAACATATCTGAGAACATGGCTTCCCGATTTAAAAGGTACCAATAAAACTACTGCGCAGGATATGGCAAAACTGCTCTACAACCTTGATAACCCTGGTTTTTTAAATATTAATTCACGCGAATACATAATTGATTATCTAAGCCACGTAAAAAACAACAGACTTATTGAAGCAGGTCTGGGCGAAGGAGCTTTGTTTGTCCACAAAACAGGAGATATCGGAACAATGCTCGGAGATGCTGGCATTGTCTACGCTCCAAACGGCAAAAAATATATTGTTGTAATCCTCGCTTCCCGTCCGCACAATGCACCGCAAGGCAAAGATTTTATAGTAAAAGCTTCTAATCTCATATATAAGGCAATCGTCGGTTAAATTTGTTAATTATTGTAACAATTTAAAAAATACTTGCGCAAATTTGCGCAAATATTTTTATTTTCACTTTTTTTAGTAGTATAATAAAATCCCAATCGAAAGTGAAGGTGTATTGTATGAGAAGTTTAAAGAAAAAGATTTCAGCATTGGTTTTAACAACAGTCTTTGCTGCAATGCAAAGCTCTGTGTTTGCATCAGAATTTCCAATAGATACAGGGCTGGGAGGCGGCTCTACTATAAATAACATTACAGGCGGCTTTGACAGTATTCACGGAGCCGGAACCGGCAATGTCGATTTAAATTTTAATGGAAACGCACATGTTAATTGGGATACATTAAATATCAACAAAGGTGAAAGCTTAAACTTTAATGCTGTAGACGGACAAAATGGTTTAACAATTTTAAATACCGTTAATAAAGGGATGACAAGTGTTTATGGTCAAATTACAGCGAACGACGGCATTGCAAAATTAATTATTGCAAATCCTAACGGAATGCTATTTGATGGCTCCAGCTTTACAGCTGCAGGCGATGTAATGCTTACTACAAAAGATTTATCAAATATAAAGGCCGAAGATTTATCAAATCTTGATTTAACAAATGCTAAATTCTCACAAATATATAATGATAAGGGAAATATTGTAGGAATTAAAATTGAGAACAGCAATTTTGAAATTGGCGGAGAATACAACATAGTCGCACCGGCGATTTTGGCATCTAACACTGCAATCAATGCAAAATCAGTAAAACTTGTAACATCTAACGGACAAGATTATGTAGCATTAGGTAACGCAAATAAAGATACATTCTATCCCGGCGTAGAACTTCAAGCTGTTAATATTAATGGAGATGTTTATATAGAAACACCAACAGGCAGTGTTAGAACTACTAACGGCGGGACAATAAACGGCGATATAAATATAGATTCAAACGGTTCAGTAGCTTTGAACTATAAAAACAATGGAGAAAAACTTACAGTAAATGGAAATGTCAATTCAACCACAGACGGTCAAATGTCTTTTGTAAGAAATACGGATATAAATGGAAACCTTGCATTAACAAGTACAGACGGATTCGTAGACATTGGCAATGTTAATGTAAAAGGTAATGCAGATTTAAAAACTCTCGGCAACAATGATATCCATGATAACAAATATAACAATTTTGTTCATGTTATAGGTAATACTAATATTGGCGGGAATTTAAATATTGATTCTTCTCAGAACATTCATATCGGTGGTTATGATTATGACACCAAACAGCTCGCAGACGGAAAACTTACTGTAGGCGGGGATTTAATTGCTCATGCACACAATGGGCATATAATGACAACAATTGATACAAGCGCTGATAAAATTTCTTTAAAATCTGATAACTATAATGTCTTAACAGACGGCAGAGCTGTATTGACGGCTAATGAATATGATTTCTCAGCAAACGGATATATCGGCGGTTTGAAAGGTTATAAAAATTATTCCGTTGATGATGTTATTATTGCAGTAATGGAAAATTATAAACATATAAACAATTCATCTGATCCTGCTTATATAAATATAGCAGGTGGAACTGTGACAGGTATTAATACGCCTACAGCAGCTTACATTGCATCAAACGGCGACATGACTTTGACGGGCGCAAATGCTGATAATATTTATTTAACTTCATATGGTAATGATATAAATATTACCGGAAATGTACATGCAGGGAATATTACGGTAGGCGGTGAAACCGATAAGTTAAAAGTTGACTATCCTTCCAGAGATTATACATTAACTTATACAAATATAAGAGATAACGCCCCCGTACAGATTAAAGGTGATGAAGAAATAACTTATAATCTTACTAATGGTACAAACGGATACAACAGAGGTGAACAAATAAAAGGTGAAAACACTTACCTTATTGGACCTGATGGTCCGGAAGGTCCGGACACACCGACGGAACCGCCTATAAATCCTGACGATAATGAAAACGTAAAAGTTTTAAGAAGTTATGAAAATCAATCTGTAAACTTAACTCAAGTATATACACCGGTCGCATATGCAGCAGACTTGGAAGATGACCATATAGATAGAGGTGTTCGAAAAAATGTTGATGGTTCTGTTACCGTTGTAAGAGCCTTCCCGATGGTAAATTAAACTAATTAAAAAATCCGCTTTAAAAGCGGATTTTTTAATTTTGTAAATTTCTGTTACAATTAGGCAATTTTTTTCTCTAAAAATACTTTTATATATTACAGGTCAATAAAATTTGAGGAGTAATATATGAGTATCAAAAAGAAAATTTCAGCATTAGTTTTAAGCACAGTATTTGCAGCAATGCCAATGTCATATGCTGCTATTGACACAGGTTTAGGCGCAGGAAACGGCGGAGCTGTTATCAACAATGCTCAGGGTGGATTCGCCGGTATTAACGGCGCAGGAACAGGTAATGTAGACTTAAATTTTAACGGCAACGCACATGTTAACTGGGATACATTAAACGTAAACAAGGGCGAAAGCCTTAACTTCAACGCTGTTAACGGTGTTAACGGCATAACCGTATTGAATACAGTTAACCAGGGTATGACAAATGTTGCTGGTCAAATCAGCGCCAACAGCGGTATCGGAAGATTAATTATTTCAAACCCGAACGGTGTTTTATTCAACGGAGCAACTTTTGATGCCACAGGCGATGTAATGCTTACAACTCAGCCTTTAACCGCAACATTTATTGACGGAGCAATGGATGTTACAAAAGTTGCAGGTACAGTGCCGGTTGGTGTTGTTCAAATTGTAGATTCAGACTTCAGCGTAGGCGGTGAATTCAATATTTTAGCTCCATCTATAGATGTTGTAGCAGGTACAATAAAAGCTCAAAATGGTCTGAAACTAGTTACAGAAAATGGGCAAGACTATGTTTCAGGCGGTTTTAAAGATGCAGTAAGAATGGAAGCAGTAAATATTGACGGCGATGTCTATATCGTTTCTAACAAAGGAACCGTTAAAACAGTCGGAGGCGGTACTATTAACGGCAATTTAAAAATTGAATCTAATGATAACGTTGCTTTAAACTACGTTGCAAACGGAAAAGCTTTACACATAACTGGCGATGCTGATGTTAAAGGCAACGGCGTTATGATGTATGCAAGAAATACTAAAGTTGACGGCAATTTATCAATGGAAAACGGAGGCGGTTTCCTTGAAGTTGGCAACGTTCAAGTTGGTAAAGATTTAAACCTTAAAACAACAAATCTTTCAGAAAATACTCAAGGCTACAAACATTTCGTACACGTAATCGGAAATAATACAGTCGGCGGTAACTTAAACATTGATTCTTTACATAACATCCACATTGGTAACTATAATTATGAAGAAGGTCAGCTCCTTGATGGCAGCTTGACTGTAGCAGGGGCAATTAATGCAGTTGCCCATGATGGCAACATCGGTATTACAATTAATACAACAGCAGATACTGTTAACTTTAATTCTGAAAACTTAAATATATTAACTGACGGTAAAGCTCTAATCAGTGCTAATGACTATAAATTCTCTGCAAAGGGTTATATCGGCGGTATAAATGACACTTCAAAATTCATCGACTCTATGGAAGAATATACATTGTACAGAGGCGATGCCCCGAGCTACTTAAATATCGCAGGCGGTATTGTTTCACAGATCTCAACAGGCATAGACGGTGAAGCATATATTGCATCCAATGGTGATATGGATATAACCGGTGTAAACGCATCCAAAGTGTTTGTAAAATCATTAGGCAATGATATAACAATCCTCGGTGACGCAATCCACGCAGATGTAATCACAGTGGGCGGTGAAACTGATAATCTAACAGTTGAAACAGCTGCAAACAGTAGAGATTATACTTTAAAATACACTAATATACGTGACGCACAAGAAATTACAATTGATAAAGGCACTGAAATCACATACGAAATGGCTAACGGTGAAAACGGATGGAACGTTAGAGACCCGAGACCAGAAAATACAACATACCTTGTAGTTAAAGGTAATGGTGAAAATCCTGATCCAGGTCCAGATCCTGATCCAACTCCGGACCCGACTCCAGATCCTGGTATTGATCCTGATGATAACGAAAACGTAAAAGTTTTAAGAAGTTATGAAAATCAATCAGTAAACTTGACTCAAGTATATACACCGGTAGCATACGCAGCAGACTTAGATGATGATCAAATCGATAGAGGTGTTCGTAAGAACGTCGACGGATCAGTAACAGTAGTTAGAGCATATCCGATGGATAAATAATACACAAGAAAATATAAAGAAGCGGCTGGTAATTATCAGCCGCTTCTTTATATTTTCACATCTTGCTTTCATAATTGGTTAATAAAGTATAAATTGTTTAAATCCCCTTTTTTTGCTATAATTAATAAGATTAAAGAAAGGCTTTGTATGATTATTTTAGAGAAACCCTATGTTTCAGAATTTTTAGTTGACACCATTGTACAAAATGACTGGCCTGTCTTAGCTAACGAGGCTGTCAATCTTGCAGAGATAGAAGAAGGTGCTTTTGATATACTACCTTCTGATATAGCTAAAAACTATTACTTAACGCAAGAATACCCGCTTATATATGCAAATTCTGAGAATGCCATAACCTGGGTTCTGGATAATCTGCCGGAGTCAAATTTAAGCAAGTATATAAAGCTTTTTAAAGACAAAATAGCATTCCGTGAAATGCTGCAGGAATTATATCCTAATTTTTACTTTAAAGCCGTTGAATTCGAAGAGCTAAAAAAATTACAGCCGGAGGAGATTAAATTTCCTGTTGTTGTAAAGCCTGCTGTCGGATTTCTAAGCTTTGGTGTTCATACTGTCAACGAAGCCAAAGAATGGAAAGACACTATTAATGCTCTTGAAAAGGAGATGAAACAAGCGGCACAAATGTACCCTGCTCATGTTGTAAATTCGTCTAAATTTATTATTGAAGAGATGATAACAGGAGAAGAGTTTGCCATAGATGCATACTATGACCGCGACGGCGAACCTGTAATACTAAATATTTACCAGCACCCGTTTCTTAATTCAAAAGACGTAAGCGACCGAATTTACTTAATGTCTACGGGGATTATGGTAAAATATATGGCTAAATTTGCGATTCTTTTGCGTGATATAGGGAACTTGAAGAATATACGTAATTTCCCAATGCATATAGAAATAAGGGTTACGCAGGACGGCGAGATAATACCGATAGAAGTTAATCCTATGCGTTTTGCTGGCTGGTGTACTTGTGATGTTGCAAAATATGCCTGGGGTATTAACGTTTACGAGTATTTTTACAACCAAACCCGTCCGGATTGGAACAGCATACTGGCAAAATCTGGAAAAGAAGTCTTTTTCTTCTCAATGGCTGAAGTTCCATCCGGAATAGACCGAAAAAATATAAAAGGCTTTGAATATGAAAGATTTTTAGCAAATTATTCCAATGTACTGGAAGTGAGAAGAATCAACCCGAAGGACAATCCGTTATTTGCCGTAATCTTCGGTTCAACCGCTCATAAAGACGAAGTTGTGAAAATCCTATCCTTAAAAACAAAGGATTACATTATATAAGAATACAAGTTTTTTACCTATTTGCCTTCATCTAGCAGTCCCGCAAACTGCTGTATGTTGTGTAAGTTATTGGTGCAAAAAATTGCACCCTACGATTTTTGTGACTGGTGAGCCGTGATTCGTGAATCGAGGTTAAAAAAATGATATAAGTAGACAAGGCTCAATTAAAGAAATTCTATAACCACAAGTCACTATTCACTACTCACTATTCACTCTTCACGAATTTCCATTTTCCCCAGTCACTTAGTCACCTAACCTCATACCCCTGCCGTCTGCTTCTTAAACTGCATCTCATAAAGAGCCTTGTATGCGCCGTTCTGGATGTTAAGAAGTTCTGAGTGGGTTCCGGTTTCGACAATCTCACCCTGGTTGATAACTACGATTTTGTCCGCATTCTGGATTGTTGAAAGTCTGTGGGCAATTACAAATACTGTTTTATCTTTCATTAAGTTATCTATTGCTTTTTGTACGATTGCTTCGGCTTTGTTGTCAAGCGCTGATGTCGCTTCATCTAAGATAATTATAGGTGCGTCTTTTAAGAATGCTCTTGCGATAGCAACTCTCTGTTTCTGACCGCCGGAAAGGAGTATTCCCCGCTCGCCTATCTGTGTATCTAAACCGTCTTTTAAAGTGGCAATGAATTCATCTAGATATGCCATTTTTACTGCTTGATTAATTTGTTCTTCCGATGCGTTTTTGTTACCTAGAAGAATATTTTCCCTAATCGTACCGGAGAATAAGAAATTATCCTGGAACACAACTGCGATATTCTGGCGGAGTGAGTGAAGAGTATAATCTCGAATATCAATTCCGTCAATCGTTATTGAGCCGGATTTAATGTCATAGAAACGCGGGATAAGGTTGACAATAGTTGTTTTACCGCCTCCGGAGTTTCCGACAAATGCAACGGTTTCGCCTTTTTTGACAGCAAGATTGATATTTTTCAAAACAGGAGTGTTCGGGACGTATTCAAAATTAACATCCTTAAATTCCAGTTTTTCATTTATTCCCTTGAGTTCCACTGCGTTTTCTTTATCCCGTATGGAAGGAGGAGTATCAAGAATATCAAAAATGCTTTCTATTGCAAAGAATGAAAACTGTACTGCATTGAGGTTATTGCCGATATTTTTTACAGGAGTATAAAGAAGAATAAGCGCGGTGATAAATGATACAAAGTTACCGCTAGTGATTTGTTCTGTCATAATCAAATGGCTTCCGTATCCGATTGCAGCTGCGATACCTACTGATACAATAACGTGCATCATAGGTGAGAGCCACTGAGTTTTTTGAACCATTTTTATACGGAGGTTGAATACATTTTTAAGAATCCAGCGGAATTTATTTGTTTCGTTTTCCTGCAGGTTATATGATGTTATTGTCTTATTACCTGCAAAAGCTTCGTTGTATTCTGTAATTATGGCAGAGTCTGCGACAACTGTTTTTTCCATAACCGATTTAATGCGTTTTTGGAGTTTTGCAACTGGGGCAAAGGCGCATCCGAGGATTACGACAGCGATGAGCGCTAACTGCCAGGAGTTGTAGAAAAGTACGCATACAAGCGAAATTGAAGAGAATATTCTCTGTGTAAATACGCTTAAGTTATCCAGCAGTCCCGTGCAGGCGTTATCTGCCATGTTGTTAAACTGAAACACTACATCGCCGGAGTTTCTTTTGTCATAGAAAGATGTTTCAAAAGTAAGAAGCTTTTTAAAGAGGTCGAACTTAAGCCCGTTGGTAATCCTTCCTCCGACCCAGGTCGAGAGGTATGCAGAAAGATATTTAAGCCCGCCCTGAACGGATGTGAACGCGACAATTCCTAAGGGGATATACCACGGCGAAGCCACCGACTTTTCTACCATTACCAAATCCATATAGGGTTTAAGTGCAAGCGCTATGACCGCATCCAGCGAACCTATCGGAATACAGATAAGCATTGAACACAACGCACGAAACCATACAGGTTTTACATAGGGAAACATGCGACGGTAGTTGATGTAGACACGATTGCTTTTTATCACATTTATGAACTTATCAAATGGTACCATTTATTTTTACTCCTTATTCACCCTTACTTTACCCCTCTTATATTTACCCCTTACATTTACCCCCAATTTTTCTTTTAAAACATCAATCAAGTACGTTATAACAGAGATGGGGATTCCTATAACAAATTGTTCAAGTTTTTTATATAAGGGTGTTGCCGGGTTGGTTAATTTATAAATATGCTTATAGATTCTAAGCTTTGCATAAGCGAGATTTTTATTTTCCCATAAATCATCTTTTGTCGTAATTACATAATCATTATCGCAATATTTTTTATACTCATTTTCATACCTGTGAAAGTGATAGAGTCCAAGATATTGATCACCCGAGAATTTTTCATTTTTGCTATATAGATATTTATTGAGATAGATTCCGGATTGTTCAAATTCCAGAATAATGAAATTATTAACCAACGCTTCTCTAAACTTTTCCATCAAATCTTCATTAAAATCAGATGCGTCTTCCATATAAATATCATCAAAATTTCTTGCGAAGCAAGAGTATCCAAAATATTGTTCCGGTGCGAATTTGAATTTTGCAATTCCGTAAGGATTAAATTTCGCTTTATTTTCTTCCAGAGCGAAATAGTTAGTAAAATTTGGTTCTTCAACTAGTTCCGTATCAAGAAAATAAGTTTCCAAATCGTTTCTCAATCCGAAGAACCACCAGTCAGAGATATGGAAAGGAATAATAACCGGTTTTTGGGATTTAGTTCCTTTTATATAAAATCTTGTAAACAATGCATTTGTGATAATTTTTCTTTCAAAAAGTTTATAGTTTTCTGTTCTTTTGGGGAACATGTCGAAGTAATTTAGGAACTTGTCGCTTGTCAGTATAGCGTCACTGCGCAGTTTCATTGCATATTTACGTGTTGCATGTTTAAGCCCTGCTTTTGTTGTCACGAGCTGGCGATTCATATTGTTGTATACCGGTTTATGTTTTGGTAAAGTATCTATCAAAACTGCGCCGGGATCATCAGATTGTACCAAAATATCATAATCCAGATTGGCGACATCTTCGCCCTTGTATGTGGACAGAATAATTTCAGCATCCGGCAGAACTCCTCGAATACTTTCTATGCATCTGGGAGTTTCTTCTTGACTTACTGAACCTTGTACTATTATGGAGATATATTTAGGATTAATCATTTTTTCCTTCCAAGGTTAATTACAACTGCAAAGGCATAGTACAAGACAGAAAATAATTCACTAATCCAAGATTTTATTTTATAAAAAGGCTGGATAAAAGATTTAAAATGCTGATTTAGTTTATATTTATAATTTTTTTTATATTTTTCCGGTTTGTAATCAGCATAACAATAATGCTGATATTGTTCTTGGAAATGTTGATAAGTAATTAAACCTTGAATTTTGTCTTTATTTTCAATAGCCCATGAATGTTTTTCTGAGTAAATTCCTGATTGTTCATAATCTAAGAAAATGAAATTGTTATAAATAATATTATTGGAAAGTTCTATATTTTTAGGATTCCAATCACTCCAGTCCTCAAATTGAATATTTGTATAATGTTTCTTAACCCAGTTAACACAGAAAAACTGTTCCGGTGCGAATCTCCATAGCATAGAAGAATAAGGCAATCTATTAGGATATTTAAAATCCCAATTGCCTGCTTCAACCGGTGTTTGCATAGAACAGTCAGTAAAATAATCCTTTAAGTCTTCAGTTAAGCCAAAAAACCAAAAATCTGATGGGTGAAACGGTGTTGGCAGACTGTTTCCTGTTATATTACAAGAATGTTCTCTTGAATAAATAGAACTGCACAAAACTCTATGCTTAAATATCTTGTATTCTTCATTCTGTTGATTAAACTTATCCCAGTATTTAAAAAAATTAGAATTATTAAGCACCAAATCAGAACGAAGTTTCAAACAATATTGACGGCTTGATTTTTGAACTCCACTTTTTGTAGAAACAAGCTGTCGATTAAAATTATTAATTGAACTTTTCTTATTGTATAATGCAAAATCATGCTTGAATCCGCCCGGGTCTTTATTTAAAAGCAAAACATCATAGTCTAATCCTTCTATCTGATTGTTTTCCCAGGTTGAAAGTATTATTTCCGCATCAGGAAGGTGTTTTCTTATGCTTTTTAAACATTTAGGTGTTAGTTTCCTATCTATTGCCCCTTGGACAACTACCGTAATATCATTAGATTTCATAGTCCTCTTTCTCATTTATGCAAATGCAGACACCAAACCTGCATTAATAGTTTTAGTCGCTTTTCCTACCTGATAATATTCAAATCCTAATTTGTTTAAATTATTTTCGTCATATTGATTCCTGCCGTCAAAAATTACAGGATTTTTTAATGAAGATTTTATTAAATCAAAATCAGGATTTCTAAATTCGTTCCATTCGGTTATTAGCAGTAAACAATCCGCATCTTTTAAAACCTCGTATGCAGAGTTGCCATACTCTATTCGGTCACCGAATATCGGCATAGCACAGTCATAGGCTTTAGGATCATACGCTTTAACAGTCGCACCTTTTCCCAATAAGGCATTTATGATAGTAATTGCAGGTGCTTCTCTCATATCATTTGTTTTCGGTTTAAATGCTAAACCCCAGATAGCAAATGTTTTGCCTGTTAAGTCATTGCCAAAGCGTTTTAATATTTTCTCGACAAATAACTGTCTTTGATTTCGGTTAATTATATCGGCTGACTTAATAAGCTGGCATTCACAATCATTATCATTTGCAGTCTTAATAAGTGCTTTTACATCTTTAGGGAAGCAGCTTCCGCCGTAGCCTAATCCCGGATATAAAAATTTAGTACCAATTCTTGTATCAGCACACATCCCAATTCTAACTTTATTAATATCTGCGCCGACTTTTTCACAAATATTCGCAATTTCATTTATATATGATATTTTTACAGCGAGAAATGAGTTAGAGGCATATTTTACCATTTCCGCTGATTTTGTATCCATTGTAATAATAGGATTTTGATTCCTTACAAACGGGCTGTATAAATTTTTCATAATTTCTAATGCCTTATCAGAATCAGCACCTATAACGACTCTATCCGGTCTTAAAAAGTCTTCTACTGCTGCACCTTGTTTCAGAAATTCAGGATTTGAAACAACATCAAACTCATAATTTGTATAACTTTTTATGATATTGTGTACTTTTTCTGCGGTTCCAACAGGAACTGTTGATTTGTCTACAATAACTTTATAACCGTTTATTGCCTTACCAATGCTTTCTGCTACCTGACAAACATATTGAAGGTCAGCAGAACCGTCTTCTCCCTGTGGTGTGCCGACTGCAATAAAACAAACTTGTGATTGTTTGACAGCAGAATCCAAATTATCAGAAAATTTTAATCTGTTTTCTTCAACATTCGATTTTATAAGCGGTTCTAACCCAGGCTCATATATAGGAATTATGCCTTGTTGCAGTTTATCCAGTTTAGTTGTATCTTTATCTACACATATAACATCATTTCCCATTTCTGCAAAACAAGTACCGGCAACTAGTCCGACATATCCTGTTCCTATAACGCATATTTTCATCAGTTATTCTCCTTAATCTTTTTGGCAAAATATTCAATAGTTTTTTGCAGTCCTTCTTTAATATCAACTTGCGGCTGCCAATCTAATTCTTTTTTTGCAAGTGAAATATCGGGTTTTCTCTGTGTTGGATCGTCACCAGGTAACGGTTTATACACAATTTTTGAATTAGAATTTGTCATCTCTAAAATGAGTTTTGCAAAATCTAAGATTGTCCGTTCGGATGGATTTCCTAAATTAACAGGCCCGATAAATTTTTGAGGATTATTCATCATTTTTACCATCCCGTCAACTAAATCCGAAACAAAACAGAACGAACGAGTTTGAGAACCATCGCCATAAATTGTTATATCCTCACCCTTTAAAGCCTGAACAATAAAGTTAGATACAACCCTGCCATCATTAGGATCCATATTCGGGCCGTATGTATTAAAAATTCTTACAATTCTTATATCCACATTATTTTGTCTGTGATAATCCATCATCAAGGTTTCTGCACAGCGTTTTCCCTCGTCATAGCAGCTTCTTATTCCTATCGGATTAACATTTCCCCAATAAGTTTCAACTTGCGGGTGTACTTGAGGATCACCATAAATTTCACTGGTTGAAGCTTGTAAAATGGTTGCTTTGCATCGTTTTGCAAGTCCTAACATATTCGTAACACCTAAAACAGAGGTTTTTATTGTTTTGATTGCATTGTATTGATAATGCGGAGGACTTGCAGGACAAGCAAGGTTATAAATCTGATCTACTTCGGCAAAATATTCTTTTGTTATATCGTGCCTGACCAATTCAAAATGGTCATTACATAATAAATGTCTTATATTATCTTTTGAGCCTGTAAAGAAATTATCCAAACAAATGACATCATTTCCCTCGTTTAGTAATCTTTCACACAAATGACTTCCTATAAATCCTGCTCCGCCTGTGACCAGTATTCTTTCCATTATTTAATCTCCTCTTTTGAGGCTAACAATTTAAAAATACTTAAAACAAAAGACAAAAAATAAAAAACAATAGATAACGGCTGTATTAACCAATCTAAAATTGCCTTAAAAGGTTTAAAAAATATGGCAAGATGTTTTTTTAATTTATAAAATTGTTTAGTCATTTTTTCATATTTACTTCTCTTTAAAAACTTAATAGGAAGTTTAGGTAATACAAAATTCCCATATTTTTTATAATCATTTAGCAATCTATTATATCTATAATCTACAGCTGCATTTATTGCATTTTTCAAATCTTTTTGTGATAAAATTTTATAACTTTTATATTTCGCTACTAAATTTTCAATAAAATCCTTATGTTCCTCAAAATGAGTTAATGCCATTGTAGATGTTATTGAATTTTCGTGTTGTCTCCAACCAACAAGTTGCCCTGTTATATACATAGCTTCATTTCGTCCTGAAAAATATTCATTTAAAATTAATCTACTAAAAAATTCCCAGTCACATAAAAATTTATAATCTTCTTTCATTCCGCCAATTGAATTATAGACTTCTTTTCTAAAGGCTAAAGTTGTAGGTAATAAACACCCGGTAAAAATTGCTCCACTTATCCAACAATTAAAAATATTAAATTTTTTTACTTCACAATTTGAATAAAACTCAGGTTTTGTTGTAAATTTTACAGCAGAATGATTTAAAAAATAGCATTCAGGATGAGTTTCAAAAGCCTCAATTTCTTTTTCTATACATTCCGGAGCAATTAAATCATCAGAATGTAATATTCTTAGGTATTTGCCGGTTGCATTTTCCAAGCCCTGATTCGTATTTTTCGCTTGTAATAAATTGGACTTTGTGAAAATATATTTTATTCTCAAATAGTGATTTTCAGCAGTAGCAGCATCGATAAGTCTTTTAATAGCATTTTGATCTTCAAGTTTATCAGAATCATCAGTTACTATTACTTCAAACTCTTTTGATGTTTGCTTTATTAAGCTGGCTAACGTTTCTTTAAACAAGTCTACTCTTCCATGTGTTGGTACGATTACAGACATCTTTATCTCGTGCATACTTTTCTCCTTTACTATATTTTTATCAAGTACTTAATAAATCTATTTAATAATAATATTTTGGGTAGCAGCTTTAAATTAGAAAAATCATTAATTAGCCTCTTTTTTCTGTATGCATAGGCTGATTGTAAATAGTTAAATATTTTATACGTTGGATAATTATTAGCTTTTAAAACATTCATGGTAATCGTAGCAACTTCTTCATATTCTTTATAATTCATTAATTGAGTACTAATTTTATTCGTATTAGATGCAGCATGAATACGATAAAAAATTCTACTTGCAAAGAAATGAATAAGTTCATAGTTATTGTTTAGGGAATACAATACAAGCCTTGCCCAAAAATCCCAATCACAAGCTCGCTTCAGCTTAGGATTAAACATATCAATTTTATTTAATAACGAAGAATTAAATAACAGAGATGATGGTATTGCACAATGAGAATGGAGTGCATTATCAATAATGAATTGAGGAGATAATTTTTCGTACGGACCATTACAAGATTTGTCTAAATCTAAACTATCATTATCTTTAAACGGAATAATATCATGATATAAGGCAATGATATTATCATTTTGATTTATTGCTTCAATTTCATCTGATAGGCATGATGAATGTAAAACATCATCGGCATGGAGAATTCTAACCCACGTACCTTTTATATACTTTAAACCTTGGTTAGTATTTATAGATTGTCCCAAATTTTTTTTTGTAAAAATATATTGTACATTTAGCCCTGTATCATTATGAAAATTGAGCAATTCTTTTTTTATTTTATCTCTGTTCTTAACTTTTGCGGAGTCATCAGAAACTACAATTTCAAAATCTTTAAAAGTTTGATTTTTTAAAGAATCTAGAGTTGCCTTAAAATATTTAAAATTATCATGGACAGGTATTACAATACTTATTTTTACATCATTATGCGCGAGTTCCTTAATTATAATATCCGATGTTTCTAATTTTTTTAAATATTTAAACAATGGCTTTAAGAAAAAAAATATATATGGACAAAAATACTTTAATTCTTTTTCAAAAAAAGCTAATCTTTTATTATTTTGACAAGCTAAATGATAAAGTCTTTTATAACTTTCTGAAAAATATTTTAATAAGAATAATCTTTGAAAATGAAATATTGGAATTTTAACTTTTCCATTTGCATAATTATTATAAATTTTCAAGAATTCTTTATAAGTTATAATATGCCAACTATTACCGCCTTTTCGGCGTGGTTTCAGCGGTTTAATACCAAATTGCCTATTTGATAAAATAATAAGGTTATTAGCATAACTTAATAAAGTTTCATTAATGGAATCAGAATTAATATCAAACATATTATCAGTATGAATATTCTTGATATATTTTTTGATAAAATTTATCCATATAAATTGTTCAGGATTATATCTTGCAATGAGAGGATAATAGTGCTCTTTAACATTCTTATCTTTTCTGTGATATTTAAACCAATTTTCTTCTTCCTCTGTTGGGAAAGGAATATCCCATAATGCCAGCATATCCTCTAATAGTCCAAAAGAACACCAGTCACTAGGGCACATAGGAGATTCCCAAATGCGCGGATCCCTTGTTAAAAATGAAGGAATAATAATTCTCTTTTTGAAAAAATGCCATTCTTCGTTATATGAATCAAATTTGTTGAAATATTGTAAAAAATTATCCCCGGTCAATAAAATGTCGCTTCGTATCTTTAGTGCATATTTTCTACTGCTGTTTCTGAGTCCTTGAAGTGTGGAAAAAATCTGTCGTTTGACATTATTTATTTCCCAAGGACTCATTTTAAAACATCCCGGATCCTGATTTAGTAAAAGAATATCAAAATCTAAGCCTTCTGTGTTAGAGCCTTCCCAGGTTGATAGAATTATTTCAGCATTAGGAAGATGCCTTCTTATACTTGCCAAACATTTAGGGGTATTTTCTTTATCAATAGCGCCTTGAACAACTACTGAAATATCTTTTGAATCAATCATTTATACCTCCCCTAAATACTTATCATTATTTGCACCGGGATATTTGACAACTACGTTCTTTGTCCCGTCCTCAAGGCATTCAAAGTCGGTTGCTTCGTTAGGCTCCATAACCACAATGTCTCCGGCTTTATACTCTATGCCGTTCATTTTTACCCTGCCGCTTATGATCACCGTTATTTCTGTCGCTATTTTGTGGTAGTGTGTTTCTTCATAATCGCCCTTTTTATAGCTTTTGACGGCTACCTCCACATCATTGGTCTTCAAAAGGGTCGGTTCAAAATTCCCGACAAACCAACCTTTCACCATATCTTCCAGTTTAGCAATTTTCATAATTTAGCCTCATTCTATTCCAGTAAAATCCGCTCATAGCAAGGATTTTACCCCCCTTTTCTTATAGAGTTTTTGTATAATTTTCTGCAAGGAACTTCTATAGCATGGTATGCAATTATTCCTAAGATAACTGATACAAGAAGATAAATAAAAATATACAATCCTCCATCTAGCCCTTGTATCTTAAATAAAAACATACGTGGGATTGTTTGCAAAATGTATATAGAAAAACTATACTTGCTTATAGAATAAAAATTTATTTTGTTTAAAATTTGTGAAAAATATCCAAGACCATTAACCCAACTAATAATTATAACAGAGAATATTATTAAATAAGACACAATATAATTAATGGCCTTTGTTTTTTCTACACATGTCAGGTTAATAATTAAATAAAAAAAGAAAAACAATTCTAAAAATGTAAAAAAGATTTTTTGTTTTGTTGATAAAGTATAGTTAGGCTTATAAAAATTCAATCTGATAATTATGCCCAAACCAATTCCCACAAGTCCGCGTAATATCCCAATGTTATATAGATGATAAATATTAACTTTATGAGAAAATGTTAACAATGAATTAGATGTAAGAATAATTAATGAAAAATATATAATTAATATAATTGTGAAATTTAATTTTCTTTTATCTTGAATGAAGTTGATTAAACAATAATAAAAACACGAAACCCAGAATAATACATATAAAAACCAAGCGTAACCACACAGAGCTTGCTGTTGAGCGAATCCCACGCTTGATAGAAGAAAAAAATCCGGCAAAATATTATACAATGGCACATGTGTTTGAAATATATTGATAAAAATAGTTACTGTAAATACCACCGGAAATAACCTTAATATCTTTTTTATTGCAAAATCTTTAAAAGCTATTTGTGTAATAATAATATTAGGAAGGAAAAACCCTGCAATTATAAAGAAGCATTCTACAAATATAGCAGACATTCTACCATATTTATAAATTTCAAAATTTTTATCCAACGCATATAGTGAATGAAAAACACAAATCAGAATTACACCAATAATCCTGAGTAATTCTATTGAATTAAGTTTTGAGTCTATTTTTTGTACCTGTTCCACTTATATTAATGCTCCCTGTTTTTCTTTTACCCCTTCAATATACTTATCCAAATCCTCGGGCGTTCCTGTACCATGCATTTGGGTTTTGTCGATAGAATAAATCCCGAACTTTTTACCCTGCTTAATTGCGTAGTTATAAACAGGTGCAACATAAAACTCGTTATTTACACGCTCATTTCTTACAATCATATCGATTGCGTTTTCTACAAAATCGCGGCCTTTATTAAAGTAATAAATTCCGACAGTCGCATTCTCTGAAATAACTTCTTTTTCTCTGATTTCAGTAATCAGTCCGTTTTCATCCAGTTTTGCATAAGACCATTTCTTGTCGTTATCTTCAAAGCAAAGTACAGAACCGTCTAATTGACGATTTTCACTGTCATTAATGTAATCTTCTATATCCATGTCAACAATCTGGTCAGAATTTGCTATCAAAAGAGGATGGTCATTATTGATTAGGCGATGAGCATGTAAAACAGTGCAAGCAGCGCCTTCCGTTAATTTATCAATTAAAACAACCTCTGAATAATAATGTTTTGTAATCCAGTTTATAGTTTCACGCTCTTTTTCAAAGTGTTCAGCTCTTACAAGCAGAATAAACTTTGCATTTGGCATATTCAGATTATCCAGAACATGACAAATCATTGGCTTGCCTAACACATCTATAAACGGTTTCGGTTTATCGTAACCTGCTTTCGCAAATCTTGAACCTGCTCCTGCCATTGGTATTACTATATTTATCATGTTCATCTAATACCCCCTCCTGTTTGATAAATATTTTTCATACATCTGATAACTTGAAAATGTCAGATAATCTTTTTTCGGAATTTCATAAATCCCGATTCTTCTATTATTCAAAATCATTTCATTAAAAGTAGCACTGATATAGTACTGTCCCTGTGTATTTACATCCTTTTCAATGACAGCAAAAGCAGAACCAACAAAATCTGAACCCTTTTTGAAATAACAGCATCCGGTTGACGCCATATTTGAAATAGGACGTTTTTCGCTTGTCTGAACAACCAAATTATTTTCATCTAACAATACAGAACTATATTTGGGATGAACAGCGTTAATGGTCACTATTCCGCCGTCAAGATTTCTTGCCCTAAAATCCTCTATTGCCGGCTTGATATCCGTCTTGATAAGCTGGCTTCCGTTTATTAAAAGCAATTCTTCATCATTGTTAATTTCATCAATCGCAAACAATGCCGAACACACTGCACCCTTTGTATCACCGGCAACCTCTATAATCTTACATTTGGGGCATAAGATTTTTAAAGTATCGCCCAAAAAATATTTGTCTTGATCTTCTTTTCTTATAATACAAGTTATATTATCGCCGACTGTTTCCAGAAGCTCAATCGTCCGTTGTATCATCGGCTTATTTTGAATCTCTATTAAGTACTTTGGATAACCTTTCTCACAAAAATCTTTGTCAGAACCTGCCATTAAAATTAATATATTCATTATCTGACACCTCCTGCCAAAAGATGAGAACTCTCCGCCTCTATCTCTTTTATTCTGTTCTTAATATTTTGATAAGTTACATCATTAACCGTCTCTACTTTCAAAAGATTTGCACCGCTCGCAAGCCCCGCCTTGATTCCATTAGGATTATCTTCAACAACAAGACATTCTTCCGGCTTTAATCCAAATCTTTTTATCGCTGTCTGGTAAATCTCCGGATCCGGCTTGGATTTTGTAACATCTTGATTTGAAAGAGTAAAATCAAGATATTTCTGTAAATCCGCTTTTTCCATCATCATATCAATGGTTACTCTGACGGAGTTGGAAGCAAGCGCTAAACCATATCCTTCCGTCTTTAATTTTGAAAGAGCATATTGATGACAAAACAGAGGTTTGCACTTCATATAAACATGTTCCATTGTATAAATCTGTTTCATGTGATTTATGAATTTATGAAGACCTTTCGGCAAGCCTTTTTCGATTGACAGCATTTCAAGTTTTTTCTTTGTCGGAAGCCCGTCAAAAGTTACAAGATGATCATATCTGGAAATCTTATAGCCAAACAACTCTAACGCTTGATTAAGAGCTTCATAATGCCAGTCTTTTGCATCAATAAGGACTCCGTCCATATCAAATATTACTGCTTTAATTTTTACCATTAAAATACTCCTTTGCTTCATTAGGATAATCTGTACAAATCATTATGCCGGAAACATTTTTGTACCTTTCCCAGACATTTTTATACTCGCGTTTGTGCAAATCAGGTGAAACAATACAAACTTTTTTCCCTTGATTTAAAATTTCTTTGACTTCTTTTTCCCCAAACCAATCCGAATTAAAACAATCCAGCCATACGCCTTCAGCTTTATCCAGCAAAATCGGATTAGGTATAATATCACTTAACCCAGTAAAAACCTTCAGTCCTGTCTTGTGCTGGTAAACCATCTCCGGAATACTCATGTCAAAAGTGAAATAGTTTGAAACCTTGTATTGATCAAGTAGTCTTTTTATTTCATCTGCCATACCATCAGCTTTTATATTTAAAGCAAGTGTTAAATCTCTGCCGTCAAGAAGCTTTAATAACTCCTCAAAACTCATCTCTCCGCCTTGGGGCATATTATGAGAAATAACTATTTCCCCTTTTATATCTCGTAAATCTGTTTCAACACCAAAACCATTGTCAAAAGCCCGCTCAAAAGCAATTTTTATATTTTTTTCTTTTTCCGTTTTCCAATAGCCTCGATGAGCAATTACTGCATTCAATTAAACCTCCTATAAACTAAATTCCGGATTAAATCTTGCACTGAGATTTTCACTTATTCCTATGTATTCCATTGTTGAAAGCACGCTGGATTGATTGAACAGCCACTGCAAAAAGGACAAATCTTTTGACTTTTGATAATAATGATAACCAAATGTTTTTCTTAATGAACTTATTGAAATATCATCGTCCAAGCCCAGCTCTTCACACACATCTTTAAACTGGTTGTAAACTGTTGTTCTCTCCAATCGTTTTCCGCGGATTGAAATGAACAACGGATCAGATTTTCTGCTGTGTTTGACTACTTTTGCTATAACATCTTTTATCTCATCATTCAGAGGAATTCTCTTTTTTATCCCCGCAAGACAATGCTTCACTACAAGAAAATCCTTGCCTTTTACATCACCGGCATTCAACTCCAGAAGATCATTAATCTTTAAGCCAGTATTGATTGATAATAAAAAGAATAGCAGATTGCGATAATCCTTTTTATTCAAATAATACTGCTTTATAAGATTTATTGTTGCTCTGTCTTTTATCGGCGAATCTTTAACCACAGCTTTAATCCTAACATTCATCCTTATTACGGCTTTTTCCATCTTGCATCATTTTTAACAAAATGGTGCAAGGGGGTAAATGTACTAGGTTTTAAAAGCTTTTTAGGGGCTGTGATTTTAGCTGTTTACAAATCTTTATTTATAGTTGCATCTAATATATTAGGTGATATTATTAGATTATACTCACCTTGCACCATTTTGTTAAAAATGGTGCAAGATTTTTTATTTTAGAGCGATATCCATGCTTCCGCTTCTATACCCCTCTAAGTCAAGAGTAATATATATTATGCCGGTTTCCTTGAATGATTTTATAATTAAATCTTTTTTTAACAAAAACTTTTCAAACTGTTTAGGCAGGATTTCTATTCTTGCAATGTCATTATGAAGCCTTACTCGACAGGGGCTGAAGCTGTTTTCCTTTAAAAATTTTTCACAAAGTTTTACTTTTTTTATATTCGCGGATGTTATTAAATCTCCGTATGGAAATCTTGTTGCAAAACAGGGGTTTGAGGGTTTATCATAACATTCAATACCGCAGATTCGCGCATAATCCCTAATTTCCTTTTTAGTTATCTTAAATTCAGCAAACGGAGATATTATTCCTAATTCTTCAAGAGCTTTTCTCTGTCTGCACCAGCATCAAGCAGTGCGGCTACCGACATATCGCCCGAAATTCCGGATTTGCATTCAAAGTATAAGTCCATTTTGTTTTCTCCTGTTTTGTTATTTAGTTTTGGCGGGTTAACACCTCACCCTAACCCTCTCCTGTAAGGAGAGGGAACGATTGCTTTATCTTGAATCGCAGATTTTTCTGTTTATTTGCGAAGCGCTGTAGCCCGCATTAAAACCGCTATCAATATTAACAACAGTCATTCCTTCTGCGCAGGAATTCAGCATTGTTAAAAGTGCAGATACTCCTTTTAGAGAAGTTCCGTATCCGACAGATGTCGGGACAGCAATTACCGGAGAATCCGCAAGTCCGGTAATTATTCCTCCCAGAGCCCCTTCCATGCCTGCAACTGCAATTATAACATTTGCTTTCCTTATTTCGTCTATCTTGTCAAAAAGTCTGTGAATACCTGCAACACCGATATCATAATACTTTTTGACATTACTTCCGTAAAACATTGCTGTTTCAGAGGCTTCTTCCGCCACGGGAATATCTCCGGTTCCTGCCGTACATACTGCGACTTCCCCGATTTTTTCTGTCGGCTTATGGATTAGTGTAAGCACGCGGGCTTTTTCATTGTATTTTATATCCGGCAGTTTTTTATCAAAAATTCTGCCTGCTCAACGGAAGCCCTTGTTCCGATAACATTCTGCCCTGCGTTTTTAAATCCCTCAAAAATTTTCACAAGCTGTTCATTTGTTTTGCATTCGCAAAAAACAGCCTCTGAACCGCCCCTTCTTTTTTCTCTTTCTATATCAAGTTTTGCAAAATCTAAGTCTAAATATTTATCCATAGATTAATTTTACTACATAAGAGTTACTATCAGTCAAGTATTTTTGCCAAGACAGTTCTGGCAAAGCGGAGTTACACTGGAATTAATCCGGTGGGAACGCAATGCGCAATATAGCATAAAATCCTGCATTTCAAGAGGCTTTTCCCACCCTACATTGTTGATTGTTGGTTTTGTTTAAATTTTGCGCACAACAGTCCGAGTTCAAATATAAATATATTTTGTTTTATTTTTCACCCAATCTACGAACTGTAAATAATGTAAAACCATCAGAATTCTAATCAATATCTATGAATTTTTTCTCTAAGCTCCATATGGTCAATCATATTAAAAATAGAAGCGAGTTCTTGATAAAATGTGTCTGCAGTCTGAGGATTTCCCAAGGGCTTAAATAAAGATCCTATCTCAAATAAATTTTGTTTGGAACTTAGGGCAAACATTACTTTGTTGCTGTAAAATGCGCATTTGGCTTTGCTTGCTTTGAAGGCAAGGTTAATATGTTGAAATCTTTCCAAAAATCCAGGTGTAAGCCAATACCTTGCTTCTATTTGGTTTAAAGAATATGCTCTAAACTTCTTAGCAAACACAGGATCTTCCAGCTTAACTTCTTCCATATTTTTTATGTTTTTCCTGTCATAAAAACTTAAAAAAATACTTAATATCAAGAAAATAACAAGAATCGCCAATAAGTATATATTTTCTGTAGCCAATATCACAACGATGTATATGAAAATCGGCAGAGCGATACAAAAAATCATTACAAGCAGTTTGAAGCTGATTTTTGTAATATCGCCCTTGGTTACAGCCATGGTTGGCTCTCCTATTTCTTTATCAGATTTCAATTGTATTACAACACCCTTAAAAATCCTAATAGGCAAGTCGTCGCGAAACGGATAATACAAATCCGTTTCACAAATCTTAAACGGAATCCCTTTATAAACGCCTTGAAACTCATCATCTGTTTTTCTCGGTTCAAACTCTCCAAAAAGCCCGCTGAGTATTAGGTCAGATCTTGAAATAATATCTTTGCCGTTTGTCCATTTTATACCGGCTGTGTTTAGCAATTTCGGCAGTCCTTCTTTCTTGAGAGCCAGAGAAAAATTTTTTATTTTCCTGTCTGCTCGAATAATCAAATAAATCCCAAGCGCAAGTGATATAATAAGCAGGTATATCAGCCAAATTCTATAATCGTAATCAATATATAACAGCGTGATAAAACTTGCCAAAGGTAGTATTAAAGCAGTTGATAAAAAAAGAATAACTTTTAATGCCTCTCGTTTTCTGAATGTTTCATATTTTTCAAATATTGGAGCAGTTACAGTTTGGTAAACTTTATGAAACTCTTCAAAATTTAAAAAATTTTCCAATAAAATTTCTCCCAATTAACACTTCGCGCTGTAATGACAATTTTACCATTCCAGCCAGGTATTTACAATATGTTAGTTAGTAGGTTTTTACTCAACCTACTAACTTAAAAACACGCCTAAAAGGCTTTTCCCACCCTACATTACTAAAAGAGCTTAACATATCAAAAATTTTGTGCTACCATTGAATTGAAAGGTATAATATGGTCTTAGAAAATAAACTTGGAATTACTGACTCCTCGGAACTTGCACGAAAAGAAGAAATGATTAGCAAGAAAAAAGCCCTTGAATTATTTGAAAAGGGTATTCTTGATTCTCTGGAAGCCGGTACATTCAAAACTTTATCCCAAATTCACAAATACCTGTTTGATGAAATTTATTATTTTGCCGGTGAGATGAGAAATGTTAATATTGCAAAAGGAAATTTCAGATTCGCACCTGTTATGTATTTGAAACAAGCGTTAGAACATATTGATAAAATGCCGCAATCAACATTTGAAGAAATTATTCAGAAATACGTTGAAATGAACGTTGCGCATCCGTTTAGGGAGGGTAACGGACGCAGTACACGTATATGGCTGGATTTAATATTAAAAAAAGAATTAGGAAAAGTGGTTGATTGGAGCAAGGTTGATAAAGATGATTATTTACTTGCAATGGAACGCAGTCCGGTTAAAGATATTGAAATAAGAGAAGTTCTAAAAGAGGCTCTTACTGATAATATAAATAATCGAGAAGTTTATATGAAAGGGATTGATGCAAGTTACTGCTATGAGGGATATTTCACTTATAGAACAGAAGATCTTGGTTAAATTATTTTTTCTTAAATTTTGTGCATAATACTCCGAGTCAAATAATAAATAAATTCCCGACAAAACTGAATTAAAAATAATTCGGTGGGAACGCAATGCGCAATATAGCATAAAAACCCGCATTTAAAGAGGCTTTTCCCACCCTACATTGTTGATTGTTGGTTTTGTTTAAATTTTGCGCACAACAGTCCGAGCTCAAATAATAAATATGTTGGCATAAATAAAATTAATTGGCTTATAACGTCTGGCGGGGTAAAGATTGCTGCAAGAATTAGCAATATAACAACAACGTAAGGACGTTTATCGCTGAAAGTTTCATATGATACAATGCCATATTTTATAAGCGAATATGTAATAAGCGGAAACTGGAACATTACGCCGAACGCGACCGACATCCACAAAGACATATTGATAATATTTGTAATTCCCCACATAGCGTGAATATTAGATGTCATAAAGCTCATTCCGAAGCGTATAACAAGCGGAAGCATTACAAAAAGACAGAATATTACGCCCAGTACAAACAAGCTGGTAGAGGTCAAAACAATCGAAGAAATAAATTTTCTTTCATTTTCATAAAGCGCCGGAAGAAAAAAGTTCCAAATCTGTTTCATCATATAAGGAAAACAAATTATTAAATCCAGAACAAACGCAAATTTAATCTGAATTAAAAACACCTCCGCCGGCGAAAAATAATTCAGCACCAAATTTGTATTTTTTGTCAAAAAATTTATAAAAATTTCCAGACACTTTGGTGCAACAAAAAGCATCGGTATTATCATAACCGCAAGCGAAATGATACACTTCAAAAGTGTTTCTCTCAAAGCTTCCAGATGAGATATAATGCTTTCGTCGCTGTTATTGTCCATCATTAAACATCTTTAGGCTGGTATTCTTCCGGCTTTTCTTGTACATCTGCGATTGCGTCTTTTAATTCGTCTGTTTCTTTTTTGATAACATCTTTTGCCTTCTTAAACTCATAAGAAGCTCTTCCCAGTGCTCTTGCAAGCTCCGGAATTCTTTTCCCGCCGAATAAAAGTAATATAACAACTAATATTAGAGTAATTTCTGTTATGCCTAATGACATTTATATATCTCCTTTCATTTATATCCTTGTCTGCTCTCTTACTGCAAAAACCTCTATTGCTTCGCTTCTGCAGGCGTTTTTGCACGCTCCGCATCCGATACATTTTGAAGCGTCCAGCTTCGGAACAGAACCCTTTTCAAAACTAATTGCACCGTAAGGGCAGGCATCTGCGCATAAACCGCATTTTATACAGCTATCATCTTTAATCATTGCCATACCAATACGCAAATGTTGTTTTTCTTCTTTTGATAAACGTTTTATTGCGCCAGACGGGCAGACTTCACCGCACCTTGCGCAGTCTTTTTTGCATGAACCTTTGCTATAGTCAAGATGGACAGCCGGAAACTCCTTATCTGCCTTGACAATAATTTTATTCGGGCAATTCTCAACACAAAGATTGCAGTTTAAGCACTTATTAGCAAATCTTTCTTCGCTTCCCACGCCTGGAGGCAGTATTATATCCTTAAATTTCTGCACTACTTTATCTTTTATCTCAATCCCTGCTTTTATCATACACCCGAACAGAGCCAAAGCCCTGCCGTAAATCAAAAGTTCGCGTCTTTTTATGCTGAATTTTGCATCGCTTTTAGGCTTAATTCCGTATTTCATTCCGCCTTTAGGGCAAATTGAAAGGCATTTAAGACATTTTATACAAGTTTCATTATCAACAGTTTTGTTTTTAGAATCAATACAGCCGGACGGGCAGTTTCTCTCGCACATCCCGCAGGAAACACAATCATCTTGAGAAATATAGATTTTATTTAAAGATATTTTTGATAAAATTCCGAGAATTGTTCCTGCAGGGCAAATATTAGTACAAAAGAAGCGGTTTTTGAAAAAGACAAGCATTAATACAACAACGGCTAAAATTAAACCTGCAACAGAAACAGTAACCGCAGAGCCGAATGCTGTATAAGGATCAATGTATCTTACTGCAACAGCGCTACCACCCGCCAGAATACCAAAACATACTGCTGATATGAAATATTTAGCAGGATAATTCGGCGTAAAAGAGTTTTTCTTCTTTCTTCTCAAAATAAGAGCTTCAATTTCCTGCAGAATTCCGAACGGACAAATCAGAGAGCAGTAAAATCTTCCGAATAACAAAGTCAATAAGATTATACCGCCGAGAAGAACCGCTGCTATTATTGAAAAATCAATAATTTAATTGAAGCTGGCAGAAATCCCATTTATGCTCATTTATAACTTCTCTTAACATTTGCGGGTCGCCGTGGAAAGAGAAACCAAGATGTTTGATTAAACCTTCTTTTTTAAGCTTGACAAGCTCGCCGTACATATCATTGTCGCGATAATTGCTCAAAGTATTTTTGTTTATATTGTGAACCATATAGTTGTCAAAATATTCAACCTGGCACTTTTTCAATTGTTCTTCGCAGAGTTTTCTAACATCTGCAGGAGATTTAACAAGATATGCCGGACATTTATCTGTCAGAATAAAGCTTTCCCGCGGATATTTCTTCAAAACCTCGCCGATTGCATTTTCAGACTTGCCTTCAACATACATATAAGCAGTGTCAAAATAATTAGCACCGTGAGCCATTGCATATTCGACCATCTTATCCAGTTCGACCATATCTATTTTACCGTCACGCATAGGAAGACGCATACAGCCGAGTGCTATTAAAGGCATTGTTGTGTTGTCAAATTTTCTCCTTACAACCTGCCCTTCGGCTTTTTTAACTTCTTTTTCCCGCATCCTGCAAGCAAAGCCGTTCCGCGTACTGCTAATGCTGAATTTATAATAAACTCTTGCGTTTCATTTATTTCTCCTTATAGATTTAAATTGTTAATCCAAGCCTTTATATCATTTTCATTTGCGGAATGTTCATAAGATGTATATCCGCTCATAACTTTTGCTTTTGGCGCAAGTTTCTGCATATCCTCGTAAGTCATAGATGCACCGCCTCCGCCGTGTGTACAGAATGGAACGATAACTTTCCCTTCAAAATCATTATTCTTAATAAACGTTTTTACAGGTCCAGCCATTGTATACCACCAGACAGGAGTTCCGATAAATATTATATCATAATTTTTTACATTTCCGTTATTTGTCAATTCCGGATAGAAATCATTTTCTTTTTCTTTCTTTGCTTGTGCGACAACTGCATTATATCCGGCAGGATAAGGTTCTGAAGGTATTATTTCAAACAAGTTCCCGCCTGTAATTTTTTGAATTTTTTCTGCCGCAGACCTTGTATTTCCGGAATGCGAATAATAAGCGATTAAAATATTTGCCATAGAACCTCCATTTTTTTATTATTTTACAACTTGATAGCCACTATCAGTCAAGGGGAAGAGATTAAAACTTCAAATAAAACCGGAGAATATCTTAAATTCTTTCAATAAAAAAGCCTCCTAATGGAGGCTTTTAAAGTATTGGGCAGGGGTGGATTCGAACCACCGTACACTCTCGTGAACAGATTTACAGTCTGTCGCCTTTAGCCACTCGGCCACCTACCCATATTCTCTTTTCATAAAATTTGCCTTTGACGGGATTTGAACCCGTGGCCTCTCCCTTACCAAGGGAGTGCGCTACCCCTGCGCCACAAAGGCTTAACTAGGTCCGTAATGCAAAGAGTTATAAATCTATTTGCCCCGCTCAATTGTCAAAAAAATAATAGCCGGTAATAGGAATCGAACCTACAACCTACGGTTTACAAAACCGTTGCTCTACCGTTGAGCTATACCGGCGTCAAGTCTTATGATATTAAAAACAAAATTTATTGTCAACTCAAAATTTTGACTTTTTTAAAAATTTTATTATAGAGATATTAACTACACTAAAAAGATGATTTTATAAATTTTTACTAAAGCATTTATACTAATCATCCGATTAGATTGATAAAAGAGGTACAACTATGCAAATCAACGGTGGTGTAAGATTTTGTGAACAAGGTATGAAAGCTTCAATTCGAGCCATGCATGTTCAGAGTGAAATCATTGGAATGATAAATGAAAACGTGACCGGTTTTGATAAAGTCGGGTTTCAAAGAAGAGAGCCGGTTGTTTCGTCATTTACGGAATATATCGGTGTACACGGATTATCAAGCACTGTAGATGATCAAGTGGGGCGTATTATGGCTTCCAAAAACCCACTCGATATAACAATGGCAAACAAAGGATATTTCCAGATTCAAACTCTGGAAGGTGTCCAGCTTACCCGCGACGGTCGTTTTAAACTTGACAAGGATGGTAATCTTCTTAATTTAGAAGACAACCCTGTTCTTTCTGATGCGGGAATGCCGATTAAACTTCCGGTACTTCCGGATAACCCTCAACAGGTAGTTGTTAATACCAGAGGTAAAATCAGTGTTTATGACAAGGAATCCAACCAGTTAATTACAGCCGGTAATCTCGGAATTGTTGACGCTAACGGAATGGCAGTATTAAATCCGGATGTAAAGCAGGGTTATAATGAGTATTCAAATGTCAGCCTTCAAACTGAATTTATGGCAGTAAAACCTGTTGTAAGAAATTTTGAAGCCAACAGACAAATTTTTATGATTGAAAATTCCAATTTACAAAGAGTCATAAGCCAGTTAGGTTCTGTTTCATAGGAGGATTTAAACTATGTATAACATGCAAGCAGTCGTAAGAAAAAGTATAAATAATGCAACAATGCAGTTTGAAAAATTGGGCTATATTGCTAACAACTTAGCCAACTATAACACTGCTGCTTACAAAACCTCAAGATTTGAACAAATCTTAAGAGAGGACGGCTATATAGACGGTGCAATAAGAACAAATGCGCTTCAAGGTTCAATCAGAATAAGCAAAAATCCTTATGATATTGCAATTGAAGGAGAAGGCTATATTCCGGTTGTTTCAGAAGACGGCGAAATCCAATACACCCGCGACGGCGCTCTTAAAAGAGGTGAAAACGGATACTTAATGACCGTTGACGGCTGGATGGTAGGCGACGGAATTAAAATTCCAGCAAATTCTTACAAGTTTGAAATAAAACCTAACGGAGATGTTATAAACTATGATAATGCCGGTTCGCTGCCGGAAAAAATCGGAACAATTCCTATTGTACAGTTTGAATGTCCGGAAGCTTTAGAGCAGGGGCATAACAACAAAATGGTTTATAATGAAGAATCCGGCGCTCCGCAGATTATCAAGAATTCTGATAACATCAGACAGTATGCAACAGAAATTTCAAACACAAGCATATATGACGAAATCAATGACCTAATGAGGCTTAATACATCAATGATTGCAAGTATGAACCTTATGAAAGTCGCTGACGATATGTATAACAAAGCAATTAATATTAGAGAATAAGGTGAAATAAGATGACATTTACAAGCTTAGATTCAATGGGCAAAACCGGTATAATGCTGGATTTAATCTCTCAAAGACAGCGCGCTTTGGGTTCTAACGTCGCAAACGTAGACACCCCTGGATACGTAAGACGTGATATTGATTTTTCACAGTATTTGGGTTCTATGAACAGCCCGCTTGAAACAAAGCTGTCCAGTGAGCTTGGACCATCCGGAGTTATTGAAGACCGGAGACGGAGCGAAATTGATATTGCGGAAGAGTTAACCGAAATGCAGAAAAACTCAATTCTCTACACAATGGCAACAAGAAGAATGTCCAATATTATAACAGAGATGAAAACCGTTATAAATGTCGGAAAATAGTTAGGTTTTTGAAGAAAGCGAGGCTTTAAAATGAGTATAATGGAATCAATTAACATAGGTTCAAATGCCTTAAAAGCACACGGCTTAAGGTTGGATATCCACGCAAAAAACATTGCAAACATCGATACGCCTAACTATGTAAGACGTATACCTGTCTTAAATGCCTCAGAAGATATTTCATTCCACGGACTTATGAATGTCATGAAAAATGATGTTTTCGGCACAGGCACCTTACCCTATCTGCAGGGAGGCGTGGTTTTTAACGGATGTGTAGAAGACCCTACCGTAGGAGAAAGAATCTATGCACCCGGACATCCCGACGCAGATGCTAACGGATATATAAGAGCATCCAATGTTAACGCCATGGTCGACATGGCTGATGCTATTATGGCTCAAAGAGCATATGAAGCAAACCTTGCACTTGTTAATATTTCAAAATCAATGGCTTCCAGAGCTGTAGAAATCGGCAGAAGCTAAGATTTAGACAGTGTTGAAAATTTTATATCTATTGTGCGCTTTAATATTTCGGCGTATGGTTTTCTTATTGCGTACATAGCATTGGTAGATTTTTCTATTCTTTTTACCCACAGACAACTCAACGCTCCGAGTGCAACCGCAAATGGCAAATCCTTCTTATACGCACTTATACCTGCTAGTGTAAGATTTGCAGCAAACATCTTTAAGCTGTCATTACGTATATTGCGTAAATTTCGATACTGTCTGTTCACTGCATTTCCTGGTAATATTTTCATTATAAAAACCTCCTTATACTATTAAAACTCAAACATAATTCTTTTTGCCAGTTATATATATTTAAGTTATAATAAAGAAAATTATGTATGGAGTTTATTATGTTTGAAGATTTTAATGAAGTTGTATGCTTAGGTATGGGCGGTTCATATTCAGAAATTGCCAAAGATAAATTGTTTAAGGCATATGACTTATATTTATACCAACGCTCTTTAAATTCTATTAAAGAATGTATTGATTATGTTGACGAAAACAGCAACGCTATAGCTGTTCTGCCGGTTGAAACAACCTATAAAGGCATAATAAGAGAAACTATTGACAACTTAATCTTAACTAAAAATCTGAACATACAAATTCTTGCAGAAACAATTGTTCCGGTAAACGACTGTATTCTATCCAAGACTACTGAGTTTTACAGTCTTACAGGACTTATTGCAAATCCGAATGCCCTTGCAAAGAGCAAAATTTTTGTGCGCGACGAAATGCCACGGCAGCTTAATATTGTTGTTGCTGAAAGTATGGATGATGCTGCAAGGCTCCTAAACGGCTATAATTTGACATACTCTATTATCGGCACGCATAAGACCGCGGAAATTTATAATTTAAATATTTTAAGAGAACATATTGAAGATGATAAAGATAACAAACGCAGATTTATTGTAATCGGAGATGCGGAAACTCATCCTACAGGAAAAGATAAAACTAGCATAGTTCTTTTCTTAAATGATAGACAGGGAGCGCTTCTAGATATTGTGCAGGTGTTCGTTAAATATCACATAAATATAACGCAGATTAATTCCAAAATGATGAATAACAATGCAGAAGAACAAGCTGTATTTATCGACTTTGACGGACATAAAGAAGACGAGATTATAAAAAATCTTATTAAAGAACTTGAACCGCAGGTAAAAAGCATAAGAATAATAGGCTCCTACTCCAAATTCTAATATTAGATAAATAGTTTATTGCTTACGCAGCATATGCGTGTTAAAATTTCTTTTATGACTAAAAATACAGAAGAGCAGAAAATAAATCCCTGGCTGGCTTGCCTGCCTACAATGGTTGCTGCATTTATGTTTGTACTGGATGAAACCATTGCAAACGTAGCATTGCCGCATATGGCAGGAAGTTTTTCCGTAAGCAGGGAAGAATCCATGTGGATTTTAACATTTTATTTAATTGCAAGCGGTATTGTAATTCCGATGGTTGGCTGGTTCAGCAAAGTTCTCGGACGCAAAAACTTTTTTATCCTAAGTATTATAATTTTTACGGTTGCTTCCGGACTGTGCGGTATTGCCAAGAACTTGGAATCTATGGTACTTTACCGCATCTTGCAGGGTATAGGGGGCGGGGGACTGCTTCCGGTTTCACAGGCAATACTGTTGGAAAATTTTAAACCTCAAGAAAGAGGAAAAGCTATGGCTGTGTTCGGACTGGTCATAGTTATTGCACCTATTATCGGTCCGGTGCTGGGCGGCTGGATTACGGAAAACTGGTCCTGGCCGTTTATCTATTTTATTAATATTCCAATAGGTATTATTGCGCTTTTTCTGGCAAGAGCTTTTATATATGATCCGCCTTACGCAAGAAAACAACAGGGAGTCAAAACCGACGGACTCGGATTTTTCTTACTCTCTATATGGCTTTTAACTCTCCAGATTGTACTGGACAAGGGGAACAATGCTGACTGGTTTAATGCAGCATGGATATGCTGGTTGTCAGGGATTTCTGCCGTTGCAGGGATTGCATTTTTAATATCACAGATAAAAAATAAAGAATCGCTTGTTGATTTAAGCGTATTTAAAGATAAGAACTTTACAATAGGAACATTTGTACAAGTAGTAATGCAGGCAGTATTATTAGCATCGCTTGCTATTTTGCCTCAGTTTCTGCAGTCACTTATGGGATATGACGCATACAAAAGCGGTTTATCTATGATGCCAAGAGGCTTGGGCGCTTTGATGGCAATGTTTCTCTGTGCATCTTTGTCAAACCTCGTTGATAACAGACTTCTTGTAATGATAGGACTCGGATGCATTGCAGGCGGAAGCTGGATGCTCGGAGAATTAAATCTGCAGATATCCACAATGAATATCGGATTCCCCAACTTTCTGTTCGGAATAGGACTGGGGCTTGCAATGATTCCTATTATAACTTTATCAATGGCAACTATAAGTAACGCACAAATGACAAATGCCAGCGGACTTCAGAACCTCTTGAAAAACATCGGCGGTGCGTTCGGCACCTCTATTGTTGCGACACTTCTCTCCAGAGGAGCGCAAAAGCATCAGTTCATGCTGATTGAGCATCTATCTGATACTGTTCAGACTTATTCTGAAAGAGTGCAGGCTTATGCAAGTATGTTTATGTCAACTGTTGACCCTCATACAGCGCACTATATGGGACAGTATAATGCGTACAGGCTTCTTATGCAGCAAGCTAATTTATCCGCATTTATAGATGCTTTCAGAATTTTTGCCATTGCAAGCATTGTTATTATTCCGTTAATTTTACTGCTTAAAAATCTCAAAGAAGAAGAAACATAATAAAAAAAACAGACCGCTGAAAAAACCGGTCTGTTTTTTTATTATTATAAAATTTATGCTTCTACGTGCTGTTCTTCAGCGGATTCTGAACCTTCATTTTTATTGAATTCTTCCGGTGCGGAAACTTTCGGAGTTTCATCACCTTCCTGTTGATTTACAGCCTCTTCATCCATTTCATCAGAATTTTCAGCAGTTTCTTCAGAAGATTCTTCTTCAGCATCTTTATCAGCATTAAGCGCTGCTTCTATTTCTTCTTCATCCTTTGCTCTGATTACAGGGATAGAAAGCATCAAAGCAACTTGATCGCCTTCCTGCTCAAAGTTTAATTCAAGAAGCTCTTTATCCATCTCTACATAGCGGGAAAGCAAATCTATCAGCTCGCCTCTCATTTGTTCAAGGATTTTAGGCGTAAGGTTCGTTCTATCCTGCATCAAAACAAGCTTCAAGCGATTTGTTGCAACGGATTTTGAAGCATCTTCGGATTCTTCTTGCGGGCGGAAGAATTTAGCCACTGTATTATATAAATCGGTAAGAATACCCATCCTACACCTTCGCTTTCAGTTTAGAAAATGCATTTTTAATTTTTGCCATAAAACCTTTAGGTTCATCCAGGTCTAAAAATGGAACTTCTTCGCCTAAAATTCTTTGTGCAACATTTCTGTATGCTTTACCTGCCAGAGCATTTTCATCATTAACAATAGGTTCTCCTTTATTTGTTGATGTAATAATACCCGTATCTTCCGGAATTATACCTACAAGCGGGCAAGAAAGAATTTCTACAACATCGTCTACACTCATCATCTCATTTGACTTAATCAAACTTGGGCGGACTCTGTTAAGAAGAAGTTTGTAGCTTTTTATTTCTTCTTTCGCTTCTAGAAGCCCTATGATTCTATCGGCATCGCGGATTGCAGACATCTCAGGAGTTGTAACTACTATAGCTTCGCTTGCGCCCGCAACTGCATTCTGGAAGCCCTGTTCAATACCTGCAGGACAATCAACAAGAACAAAGTCATTTTCTTCTTTCAAAGTATCACATATTTCTTTGAGCTGTTCTGCGGTTACCGCGGTTTTATCTCTTGTCTGTGCTGCGGCAAGAAGTGAAAGATTCGGGTTTTTCTTATCTTTAACAAGCGCCTGCTTTAATTTGCACCGTTCTTCGATAACATCTACAATTGTATAAACAATTCTGTTTTCAAGACCTAATAACAGGTCTAAGTTTCTTAAGCCTAAATCTGTATCAATCAGAACTACTTTATATCCATCTTTTGCAAGAGCAGTTCCTATATTTGCACTTGTTGTGGTTTTTCCTACTCCGCCTTTACCGGATGTGATTACTATTACTCGACCAGTCATTAATCTCTCCTTAACTTTTTATAAATTACTATTTTACCATCTTCAATCTGAGCCTCTTCCGGAGTAAACTCATTTGTTTTTTGAACATACGGGACGTTCAAAGTATCGTTGCGCCGTGCATATAAACCTGCTATCCTTAACTGTATTGCATTGAGCTTTAACGCACGTACTTTTGATGTTATATTTCCCATAGAACCGGCATGTGCAATACCTCCGAGAATTCCCCAGACAGTAATATCTCCGGTTGCAACGATTTCACTGCCCGGATGCGCATCACCGATTATCAAAATATTGCCCTCATAGCTTACGGTTTGACCGGAGCGCAATGTTTGATTTATATACAATGTCGGCAGACTCTCAGTATTAACGGAATTTTCTTCTACTCCCTTAGGCAGAACATCCCCTGTATCAAGAAGGATATATTTGCTTGCTTCTTCTGTCTTTAAAATACCTTCGTTTACAGCGAGCGATTCAAAATCCGTATTGAAACTTTCAGCCGGAATTACTTCTGAAAGTTCTTGCGCTGATTCCTCATCATAAACATCTTCTACGCCTTCCGCCGTTTCTATCGGACTTTGAGGCTGTCCCATATCCGCCTGCACTTCTATTGTTCTGCCTTCTTCTTTAACAATTACAGGTTCTTCCTTAATTTCCTCTTCAGAAGAATATCCCGTAATAGAAGGAACTGCCTCATTAGAAATTTCTGAAACAATTATACCGAGACTTACTGCAGAAGCTTCTGTTTGTTCAGAAGCAGTATCTATACAAGCAATTGAAGCATCCATTGATTCTATCAGCGCTTTTATACTTAAAAGCTGTGATTGTTTCAAATCCAGACTTCCAAGTTTAAGACATATTCTTTTCCCTTTAACATCCGGATGCTCCATTATTGAACTTAGCTCAAATACAAGTTGTGTTGTATTTTTAGCGTTACTCAAATCAATAATAAATCCGTTCTCTACAAAACCTTTTTCCATTTGAAATTCCCAAATAATCTACCACTTGTTTAAGGATAGCTTAAATATTTTTTCATATCAATAAAATATGACAGAATGTTAATGTATAATTTTAGGATAGTTTATTTTCTTGGCGGAGCGTTGTTTCTATATATTTAAATGCATAAATTTAATTTAACATTTCTTTCTCTTTTTTGCGATAAAAAGAGAAAGAAACGTTAGCAAAGGAATAGAAACACGCAATCGTTTTCTACACCCTTGCGGGTGTGGGATTGAATGGATGTAGCAGGCAAGCCTGCACTCTTGCGCTCGCTATCGTTATGCTTGCGCATAACACGCTCGCAGTGCGCGGAATGCGTTAGTTTATTTATAAACGGTTAACATTTATAAAAATACATTTAATGTTAAATATTACACATTTAGAGTATTTGTGCTACACTGGATAACAACAAGAACGTAATCTATCATATTAATTATGGATAGCAGTGATATAAAGAATATTTTTGGTTCATCTGTCCAAGAAATAAGGAAAGCGGTCGGGCTTAGCCAGGAAAAACTTGCAGAACTTATCGGAAAAGACAAAAATACCATAAATCGTATTGGAACCGGAGTTAACTTTGTAACCAGCGATACGTATGCAAGTTTGTGCAATGTTTTTAATATACATCCGTCGGTTTTAATGTCAGAAAAACCGCATTTTCTCTTAAAAGAACATATTGATTACAGAGATAAAATTAATCAGCTGTTAAAAACTTTACCCGCAGAAAAATTAAAAGAAATATATAATATTCTTACGGTTATGAATAAATAATGTTTAAGCAAACAAAGCCTGTATAAATTCTTTGGAATCAAAATCTTTCAAATCTTCCATTTTCTCGCCGACACCGGCTAGTTTGACAGGAAGATTTAGTTCTTTTGCTATAGCCAGAACAATCGCGCCTTTGGCAGAGCCGTCAAGTTTGGTCAAGGCGACAGCTGTTAGATTAACACAATCTTTAAACACTTTTGCCTGTTGAAGTCCGTTTTGTCCGGTATTGGCATCTATAACCAAAAAACTTTCTCTCAGCTCCTCCGGAGCATTTTTATCTATAACATTTTTGATTTTTGCAAGCTCTTCCATTAAATTATATTTATTTTGAAGCCTTCCTGCCGTGTCAACAAGAATAACATCGTATTTTTCATTTCTTGCTTTTTGAATAGCTTCATATACAACGGATGCTGGATCAGCCTTGTCGCGTCTTACTATATCTGCGCCGGAACGTTTTGACCAGATGTCAACCTGCTCTTCCGCCGCGGCTCTAAACGTATCTCCCGCAGCTATCAGAACCCTTTTGCCTTCCTGCTTGAAGCGGTATGCCATTTTTCCGATGAGCGTTGTTTTTCCTGCGCCGTTTACGCCTGTTATAAAATAAATATTCAACTCTCCGTCTTTATAATTCATTTTGCAGGAGCCGGCTTGTTCAAGCGTTTTTAAAAATTCATTCTGCAGATATTCTTTAACCTCAGAAGGCTTGATTTTAGTCTGACCGCGCAATTTGTCCACAAGCTCGGAAGCGTATCCGACTCCGAGATCTGCACTTATAAGAATGTCTTCCATATCTTCAAGCACAAACTCTGAGAACTCTTCTTCTTCGGAAACGCTGTTGACAACATTTCCGACAAGCGCCTGTGCTGTTTTTGAAACTGTATTTTTTAACTTATCAAAAAAATTAAACATAAATATCCCTTGTTATTCAGCCTGTTTTAATCATCAATGGAACGTATTGTTCCATCAGCCCAATAGTTGACATTTTTACCGCCGATTGCACGGACTGTGCCGTCTGCCCAATAATCGACCTGTTTATCACCGATTGAGCGTATTGTTCCGTCCGCCCAGTAGTCGACCCTGTCATCGCCGATTGAACGAATAGTGCCATCTGCCCAGTAGTCAACGTTTTTACCGCCGATCGAACGGATTGTATCATCTGCCCAATAATCAACGCTTTCTTCTCCTATAGAGCGGAGGGTTCCGTCAGCCCAGTAATCAAAATCCGCACAAATTGCAGAATTTGAAGCAAAAACTATTAGGATTAATAATAAAAATATTTTCTGCATTTATTTTAAACCGTTTTCTACGATAACTTTTGCCAGAATTCCGTTTACGAAAGATGAAGAATCTTCTGTTGAATATTTTTTAGCAAGTTCTACTGCTTCATCAACAACTACCTTAATCGGTGCGCCTTTTGTGTATAAAAGTTCTGTGATAGCAATTCTTAAAATATCTTTGTCGATTTTAACAAGTCTTGAGATATCCCATCCGTTAGAGTATTTTTGGATTTCGCTGTCAATATCTTTGTGATGAAGCTTGAACTGTTCAGCGATTTCTACTGTATAGTTTTTGACTTCTGATTGATTTTCAAGGGTTGCGAATTCTGCAATTTCAAGTGCAAGAATGGCTTTTTCCGCAACATCAATCATTGTATCAACTTTTTTTATCATCTCATCTGTCAACGGGATTTTTACCGGCTTATTTTTTGCGCCCATTGGTCTTGAAAGATTTGATTCGTGTTCGGCTTCATAAGTATCAAGCATTTCCTTGATATCAATCAAGGAGCCTACAGTAAGCTTCAATTCTTCTGAAGCAGAATTTGAAAGTATTCTGACAGATTTGAGCATAATATCTTCAAAATCTTTTTTATTGTATTTTGTTATCTCTTTATCAAATTGTGAAAATAAAATAAGTGCTAATTCTCTTGCTGCGCGTCTTGCCTGCATAATTTATCTCCTATAAAGTTTTTTAATTAATAATATCATAAAATATGTTATAATAAAACACGGAGGAAAAATATGAAAAAAAGGGCAGTAATTATTGTAATAGATTCAATGGGTATAGGCGCGATGCCGGATTGTGAAGATTTCGGCGATATTAAAGAATGCAATACTCTTAAAAATGTTTGTGAATATAATAACGGGCTGGATGTTCCGGTAATGGAAGCAATGGGGCTTGGAAACATTCAAGATTTTAAAGGTATAAAAAAGACTGCAACGCCTATTGCACAATACGGCACTTTGCAGGAAAAATCTAAAGGAAAAGATACAACAACCGGACACTGGGAGATTGCAGGCCTTGTTTCGGAAAGACCTTTTGCAACATTTCCAAACGGTTTTCCTAAAGAACTTATTGATAAATTCATAGAAGAAACGGGATGCGGAGGTGTTCTTGCAAATATTCCCGCAAGCGGAACCGCTATAATCGAACAGCTTAATGACGAGCATCACAAAACAAAATATCCGATAGTTTATACTTCCGCGGACAGTGTATTCCAGATTGCGCTTGATACGGATATGATACCGCTGGAGACTCTTTATAAATGGTGCGAAATTGCACGGCGTCTGCTTGATGAAGGAAACTATAACGTTGCAAGGGTTATTGCGCGTCCTTATAAAATTATTGACGGTAAGCCTACCAGAATTTCTAAGGATAGAAGAGATTATTCCATGAAACCGCCGAAAGATACGGTTTTGGATAAAGTTAAAAACGCCGGCGCCAAGGTTATAGGAATCGGCAAGATTGAAGATATTTTTTCAAAAGCAGGAATTACTCATGCTATCCATACAGGCTCTAACAAGGAAGGGCTTGAGCTTACTATAAAGGCGCTGGACGGTACTCTTGAACTGGATAAGATTAAATATGAAGGCGTAAATATAACAGATGATTCAAGAGAGATAATTTTTACCAACCTTGTTGATACGGATATGCTTTACGGCCACAGAAACAACGCTGAAGGCTACGGCAAAGCAATAGAAGAGGTCGATGAGTATTTGGATAAAATTCTCCCGCTAATCGGAGAAGATGACCTTCTTATAGTAACAGCCGACCACGGATGTGATCCTACTGTACCCGGTACAGACCATACAAGGGAACAGGTTCCTGTTCTTTATTATTCTAAAAATATTGAACCTAAAGATTTAGGCATAACAAAAGGATTTGACTCTATTGCAGAGAGAATATCCGATTGGTTATTTTAAATTTTTGGTTTTGTGTGTATAATAGAAATGTCCGATTCTTTCGGATAAAAAATAAAAAGGAGAAGACAAAATGAACGTAACTATTGAAAATTCTTGTATCGGATGCGGCGCTTGTGAATCAATCTGCGACGCAGTTTTCCACGTAGAAGCTCAAGCAGAAGTTAATTCTTCAGCTATTGCCGGCAACGAAGATTGTATAAAAGAAGCAGCTGGCGCTTGCCCTGTTTCAGCAATCATTGTTGAATAATTTAATAACTATATTTTAAGGCACGGCTTAAAAAATTTTTAAGCCGTGCCTTTTTTGTTATATAATTTTGAAAAAAGGATGTGGAAATGTATACACTAGTTTATTCAATAGATAATGAACCGTCGCCAAAGACAGTTTATGTTAATTTAACAAATTCCTGCACAAATTCCTGCATATTTTGTTTAAGAAATCAAAAGGATGATGTGTGCGGTGCAGAGATGTGGCACGATGATAACTATACTCTGGAAGATATTATAAACCAGTTTAATAAATATAATCCTGTGCCGTCAGAAGTTGTTTTCTGCGGTTACGGCGAGCCTTTCCTGCGCAGGGAGATGATGAAAGCTTTTTGCAAATATTTGCGTGAAAACCATCCGGAGATTAAAATAAGGGTGAATACAAACGGGCATGCAAATTATATATTCAAAACAAATGTCCCAAAAGAATTCTCCGGACTTATTGATGCAGTATCAGTAAGCTTGAATGCATCAAATGAAAAAGATTATGACGAAATATGCAAGCCTAAAATACCAAACGCGTATGAAGAAGTTAAGAAATTTATTAAAGCGTGTGCGGATGAAGGGATTGATGTAACAGCAAGCGTCGTAACGGGTTTTGACAAAATACATTATGTAGACGCTCAAAAATGTAAAGAAATTGCAGACTCTCTCGGTGCAAAGTTCCGCAACAGAGAATTTATAGAAAACGGATATTAAGGGGAGGAATCCGGCGAAATGAGAATACAACAGGCGCAAAATCAAACTTTTCAAGCAAAACAGCGTTTTTTAAGCAAACCGGCACTTAAAGATATGCATACGCTTTTGGATAAAATGAATTCTGAAACTGTATGCAAGCAGGGTGAAAACACCTTTGAATCAAAATTTTTAGGTGCATTAAATATTGATAATGAAGCGTTTTTTACGGATAAAAGATTTTTGCTCGGAAAAAATGAGAAAATTTTTGGAGAATCAACTCTTGAATTCGGAAAAACCAAGCTGGTGATTAATAATGCAACCGGCGAAATCGTTAAATCTAAAAAATCTTTGTTTATAAGCTGGAAAAGAGTTTTAACTCAAGCATCCGGATATCTTGAAACAGCTTGTGATAATTTTAATAACAGTGAGATTATAAAGAAAAAATTCCTTAATGTCGCAGGTTTTACACGCAAAGGTGCGGATAAAATCCAGCAGGCTGTAAACAAAATATCGCCATCTGCTTCAAAAACGAAAAGTGAAACCTTATTAGAACCGCTTAACGGAGTATATTAATGGTAAAACTTATTCTTGCATCAAACTCTCCTCGGAGAAAAAAGATTTTGGCGGATTTAGGCTTAGAATTTGAAGTAATACCTTCAAATTATGACGAAAAACTTGCTGACGACATTTTTTCTTACGAAAAAATTGAAGACTTAGCAACGCAAAAATGCCTCGATGTTGTAAGACGCACGGATAAAAATTCTCTGGTTCTGGCAGCTGATACCGTGGTTGTTCTTCATAATAAAATATTAGGGAAGCCGCATTCAAAAGATGAGGCGTTTAATATGCTGAAATCCTTATCCGGAGCAACACACTCTGTTGTAACTTCGACCTGCGGAATTAATACACAAACAAACAGAGCTGCATTGTTATCAACAACAAGCTATGTTCGTTTTAATCAATTGACTGACGAGATGATACATTATTATATTGATAATTTTAATCCGCTTGATAAAGCCGGAAGCTACGGCATACAAGAACTTCCTCCGAATTATCTTGATAAATACGAAGGAAGTTTTGAAAATATAGTCGGTTTATGTCCCGATGCCGTTAAGTCTGTTCTTGAGCAGCTGGAGTACTTTCGTCAGTAGGAAGACCAAGTGATATACGTTTATCTTTAGGATTAAACTTAATAATCTTGGTATTAATCTTATCCCCAGCATTTAGAATAGAATTATTTTGGTTTTGATATTCTGCTAATGCTGATTGCGGAAGCAATGCTTCAACGCCGGGCATAACTTCTACAAATGCGCCGAAGGGTTTAATTCTCGTAATAATTCCCTCTTTAATATCGCCTTCTTTTAACTCTTCTTCTGCTTTAATCCACGGATCAGGCTCTGTATTTTTTAAGCTGAGGCTTATTCTCTGCTTGTTATAATCAACATCAATAATTTCGACATTAATTTCCTGTCCTACTTTCAGCAAGTCTGTAGGATGTTCAACCCATTTCCAGGAAATTTGCGAAAGCGGTAAAAGGCAGTCCACACCGCCTACATTTACGAAAGCTCCGAAATCAGTAATTCTTACAACTTCGCCTTTAACAACCTGTCCGACTTCAATTTGTTCAAAAACGCTCTTGCGTGTTTCTGCCATATTTGTTTCAAACACCTTTTTGTTAGAAAGTATAAGATTGTTCTGCGATTTATCCAGAGTAAGGATTTTTACATCAATTTTATCCCCCGGATTGCATATGGTTTCTCTTGCGCAAAGCTGCCCCTGCGGAATAAAACCTTGAACGCCGGAGATATCAACTACAATTCCGCCTCTTACTATTTGAGAAACAACAGCTGATATTGTTTCATCAGCTTCTTTAATTTTTTCAAGTTCTTCCCATGTATGTGCGAGATGAACTTTTTTGTAAGAAAGCGTAAATTTTCCGTTTTCATCACAGTCTTGAGTAATTAAAAACTCATATTCTGTATTTTTTTCCAAAACATCTTCAACTTTTGCCTTTTTATCTGAAGATACTTCGTAGTTTGGTACAAACGCAGTACTCTTAGAGCCGATGTCTACAACAGCTCCGTCGGATTCGTAATCGCATACTACACCTTTTACAATATCACCGCGTTTGAAATTGTAATCGTACTTGTTCAAAAGTGCTTCAAAATCGCAATCTGAATACTGTTCCACCATGCGTATTCTCCTTTTCCAAATAAACACACGGTGATTATATCATATTTACCGCAAAAGAGCAATAGCCATATGGCTTTTATCATGTTATACGAAAACTTTAGTGCACTTTAATTGATTTTGCTGGATATTTGCTACTGCTGATACAGTGTTTTTATATGTTAAAATAACAGTTCCGTCCGGCATGTTTACAAAAAATCCCATGCCGTTTGCAACCTTTTTCTTTTCTGTTTCGTTTAGTTCGTATTCGGGATAATTAAGAACTTTTAGAGGCGGTATTAACACAGCCAAAACTTTTTCTGCCGTGTCAATCTCTTCAAGTTTTACAGAATTATCAATACTGAATGCACCCGCTTTTACCCTTACGAGTTTGATAAGATGCGCATATGCTCCGAGTCTTTCTCCCAAATCATTTGCGATTGAGCGGATATATGTTCCCTTGGAGCATTCTATATGCACCTCAAGTTTTCTGGAAGCTTTATCGTAATTTAATATTTTTAGTTCAGAAATGCAGACCTTTCTTGGCTTAACCTCCGCCTGCTCTCCTTTTCTTGCATATTCATATAATTTTTTGCCGTTAACTTTTACTGCCGAAAACATAGGAGGAATTTGTTCAATTTCTCCGCGGAAAAAATTAAGGGCGGTTTCAATTTCTTCTAAATCCGGTATTTTATCTGATTGTGCAGTAATCTCTCCCTCTGTATCATATGTTGCAGTCGAAGCACCAAGCTGAATTACTGCCTCATAAGCTTTGTCGTCTTCAAGGTATTCAATTAATCTTGTTGCTTTGCCTACGGCAGTCGGAAGAACTCCTTCCGCAAAAGGATCGAGAGTTCCGGTATGCCCGATTTGTTTTACTCCGGTAACTTTTCTTAAAATGGCGACGATATCGTGTGATGTTTTTCCTGCGGGTTTATAAACATTCAAAAATCCAAACATTTATTTGATTTCACCTTTGGAAATTTTTTCAATTAAATCAAGAACTTTAGACCCTTTTTCAAGGCCGTCTGAGTATACAAACTTAATTTCCGGAGTAACGCGCAGTCTGATTCTTTTACCTATTTCATAACGGACTTTGCCGGTATTTTTTTCTATAATTTCTTTATCTTTTTCAATCTGTTCTGCAGAACCCAGAACGCTGTAAAAAACTTTTGCATAAGAATTGTCATGAGAAACTTCAACATCAACAATAGATACAACTCCTTCAAGCCCTCTGACTTCTTTTCTTAAAATATCAGATATATCGCGCATTAATTCTTTTCTAACCCGTTCATTTCTAAGTGACATTGTTTTCTCCTTTTAATAATTAAAATTATAACATGAAAACGAAATTGTTTTATAGATAGAGTTTCTGGTATAAAAATGCACCATAAGATATTTAGAGACTCCGATTTCCGGTTATTCTAAGCTCCGTTAGGAGCGAAAGAATCCAGCTTTTTCTTAAATGATTTTCATTTTTATTTCTTGATAAAAATGAAATAGTTAATAACCGACTGGATTGCTTCGAGCTAATCGCTCTCGCAATGACTTGGCGCGGGCTTACTAAGTTTTGCGTCTTTCTGAAAACGGGCGGTCATTGGTGAAATCCGGATATTACGGGGTGTTTATTATTTTTAGAGCAGGATGGAACCGACACCTCACCCTAACCCTCTCCTGTTAGGAGAGGGAACGAATCTAAAAAGAAAAGAAACCGGTTTTAAACTTAAACCGATTTCTTTCCAGTTTGAGCGAACGAGTTAATTACTTACTATTCGCCGCTGCATCCGAAAGCTATAGTAACGTGTTCTTTCGGGTTGATAGCCGAGATTTTGTAACCTTTAGCATCAACAAGGTATCCGACTTCATCGCCGGTTGCTTGAACTAAGCCGACAGTACCGGAAATAGCAGTTCTTGTTAAATCAATAGGCGCTTTTACTGTGTCTTTAACAACATCTCCTACACTTCTTGCAGAAGCCATAAATTGACCCTGGAATGCTTCACCTAAAGCAATACCTGTACCGGAAGCCACGTCTTCAAGAGCGTTACCTAAGTTAGATAACATACCGCCTGTAGTTCTGCCGACAATACCGAGCATCTGACCACCCCAAGTAAATGGTGCAGTAACAATTCTTGATACGATATTAGGAGTATTAGATTTGTTAATTTCAGCGTTAAGTATTTGTCTTGGTAAAGTAGCTCTGCATCCGCAGTTTTCAATCTCTGTAAACGCAAGCTTCAAAGCACCCTTCTGACATCCTGAAGGTCTTACGACTTCGACAACCTTACCATAAACATTAGAACCGCAAGGATATAACTGGCCATTGATAGTTACATCTTCAAGTGTCTTGGCAGCAAACTTCTGGCCTACGTGAGAAGATTTTGCACTGACTTGATCCTTAAATTCTAACTGTAAAGTCGGAATTTTAACGATTTCTTCGTTTTCAACAAATGCTTTTTTATCAACAGGGCACATCGGGCAGTCGTTGTTAGCAGTTACAGGGTTTTTGTCTATACCTGCTGAAACTCTGATGTTCTGGAGCATTGCAGCAATATCTGCACGTGATGCATCTTTAAACGGAGCAATTGTATTCGGATTCGGCGAGTTGTTTAATGCACCTTTATCCAAAGCTTTAGCTACAGGTATTTGTGCCCATTCCGGAATAGTGTTTCCGTCACAGTATTTAGACAATATTTCCTGAGCCTTGCACTTATCCATATCGGCGCATTGGATGCCCTTAGATAATGCACATAATGCTTCAACTCTTGTTACGTTATGGTCAGGCATAAATTTACCGTTAGGATAACCTTTTAACAAGTCTTGGTGAACTGCGACAGTAATAGCTGAGTTAGCCCAGTGGTTTGTCGGAACATCTGAGAATAATTTTTCCGGAGCGCATGAATACATATCTTTATCGAATCCTTTCACTAACATAGTTGCGAATTCGGCACGCGAAATGTTACGTGAAGGCTTGAACAGTCTGTCCGGATAACCTACAACTACGTCATTAGTTGCTAATTTGTCTATTTCGCAGGAAGCCCAGTAACCTTCCGGAACGTCCGGAAACATTTGAAGTCCTGCTGCTGCACCGGTCATATTGCTGAACGGGGACAGGTCAAACGGTACTAATGTCTTTTTGATTGCTTGAATAGAATTAGCGGTTCCCATTTGGATAGGGCATCCGTTGCCGTCGATTTTAGATTCATCTCTGATAATCGGCGACCCTGTATGGCGCGGCATATCATTCAAGCACGGTATGTCTGTTGCAGCACCGGTAATTGAACCGTCGCTTGCAACAGTTGTACCCATTGTACCGGCAGTAAGCTGGTTGATTTCTCTATTTACAGAGAAGCCTTCTGCTGTGTAAATAGAGTCTTTTTCAGTACCTACAAAATTGTTGTACCCGTAAACAGCATTAGGATATGAATAAACTTGTTTCATATCAGCTCTTGACAGGTCTTTTGTTCCCGGGCATAAAGCACAGGAAGGTACAGGATCCTGTTCACATTTCGGCACAGTGTCGCAGCCGCATTCCGGTTCCGGTTCGCACGGGCAGGCTGCGCCGGTCATTTCCGGCAAGTCCGGTTCACATGGACAAGCACCTTGAGTAACAATAGGGCGTTGATCACACGGGCAGGCTGCCATTACCGTATTGAACGAACACGTTGCTATACCAACGGCAATTGCAGCTGCCACAGTAAGTTTTCTAATCGTCATTTTAACCTCCTTTTTAATTGGCTGGAGTAGATTTACGTTCATTCTCTAAACTTCATTTACCCCTTATTAGGCGGGCCAGCTGTCTGGTAAGAACTACTAGCCTTATTTACCCTTTATGCGGACTAGCTGCTTTGTGAAATCACTAGTCTTATTTATGTTTTGTGTAAAGCGGGGAAACTTACCCCGCTAACTCCTAAATTATGGAATTTTTTGTAAATTAAAACATTGCCTTAAAAGAGAATCCAGTCGGGGGATTAACTGCTTATTATCAGTATGTGGTCGGGTTAAATAAGAAGGTTTACTTTTATGACTCTTCTGTACGGCTAAAAATGTTAATTTTTATTTACATAATATCAATTTTTTATAATTTTTATACTTTATATTAATAGTAAAGATATTGGGGAATAGATGATATTACGTACGGGAATAAATAATATAAACAGAATTTTGAGCAATACCGGCATGCGTAGGCTTAGTGAGCGCACCGGAGCAAATTTTACCGCGGGCAGTATTAAAAATACTGTTGGAGATATTATTGAAATTACTTCAAAACGCAGACAGGCTTTGACGCAGTATAATTCTGCAGGAGAACGGAAATCTCTTTATAACTTCAAAAGCGACGGCAGTATACAGATTAACCCGAGAAAATACGGTTCTGAGGATTTAATGTTCTTGGACCATATAAAAAACGGCAGATATATTCCGGCTAAAACTTTTCCGGAAGGGACAGCCGGAATAACACGTGAGGCTCAAGAGCAAAGCAATCGCCTTGCAGGAAGTATAATTCCGGAAACTGAACGACTCGCAGACGGGTTCAGATATAACGGTCTAAACGCCGTCTTTGACAAGAGCGGAAAAAATATTTCACGCTTTAGAAACGGTAATCAAGAAATAGATATTATTGACAGAAATTTAGATAAAACACTTGCAAAGACTATTGAAGCTTTTAAGCAGAGAATTGCTGGTAAAAATTATTCTGAAAAAGAAAAAATTGATGAACTTATGAAGTTTGTAGATGAAGTTTTTTCTGTAAATCCTTCCGGAAGTGCAACGGAACAGCTTGTCAGCAGAATGCATAACCCGAATTTGAGAGAAACTTTTTTAGGCGATATAATTAACAGCGGTGCTGGCGTCTGCAGACACAGGAGTTTATTAACTAAAGTTCTTGGCGATGAAATAGGACTTAAAACAAGAATTATACAAGGGCAGTATGGAACTGGAGGACACGCCTGGAATGAGATTGTAACTTCAAAAAGCGAAACATTCTTGTTTGACGGTATGCATGGAAATATTTTTGATGTGACAAATCCATCTAAAAATTTGACCCCGCAGGTATTTAACTATAGAATCAGCGATGCATTAAATGCTGAAAAAACAGTGCAGAAATACTTTGATAAAGACAGCACAGCCGGATTAATCTACCGTTCTTTGGGAAACAGGCTACCTGTAAATACTAATATTGCCAAACTTACGCCCTCTCAAGACGGATATATTATCACGCCCTTATCAGACAAAGTTAAAGTAAACGGCAAATCTATTGACAGCGAAACAAAAGTTTTAAAAGGCGATTGGGTTCAGCTCAAGGATATATCATTCGAGATTATTTAAATTTCTGTCTAAAACAAACTATGTTTGTGTAAATATAAGAAAAAGCTGCCATATTAGAAACGCCATGGCTAAACATATTAAAATTTGTACAAAATATTCCAGTTTTGTTGTTTTATAATTCAATGGTCCCAGAATTTGACTTAAAGAGCCGTATGTCCGTTTAATCTCCTCATTTACTGTTCTTACCGCGTCAATTCTTTCCTTAAGTTCCGGATTATCCGGATCAATAGAGGCTATATGGTTTAAGACTGCAAAAGCTTCCTCGCTTTTTTCCAAAGCGTTTAATATATCAACTTTTTTAAACAGGATTTCGATATCATCATTATGGAATGTTAAGGCTGTATTGCACAAGGCAAGCGCCTCATTATACTTATGCAGATAATAGAAGCAGTTAATCTTCAGCGTCAATGCTTTTTTATTTTGGGGATGCTCTGATAAAAATGAATTAACCTGTTTTAAAATTCGTTTTATCCTGCCGGACTTTGAAATATTTAATAATAGTTCTGATTCCAGCAGTTCAAGTAAACCTTCAGAGTTTAAATATTGGTTTTTATCCATAATAACCCTTTATTAAAGTACAAATAATATTATAGCAAAGTTTTGTCAGAATTAGAAGGCAGACGCACGAGTGCAGACCTGCAAAGAAACGCTTGAGGAAAGTGTGTCTGCCAGGAGGGGAATTGCTTGGGATATAAGGCTGACACCTCACCCTAACCCTCTCCTGTTAGGAGAGGGAATTATTTAAAAAGTACTTCAAACCTTTTCATTGCTTCAATGGTGTTTTCTCTTGAACCAAATGATGTAAGCCTGAAGTATCCTTCGCCGTTTCTTCCAAAACCTGCGCCCGGAGTACCTACAATTTGAACATTTTCAAGAAGATAATCAAAAAATTCCCAGGATTTCATATCATTGGGGCATTTCAGCCAAATATACGGCGAATGCTTACCTCCTACATGCCAGATATTACACCTGTTTAATGTATCGGAAATTATTTTGGCGTTCTCTTTATAATAATTAATATTTTCTTTAATTTCCTTCTGTCCCTCTTCCGTAAATACAGCTTCAGCACCGCGCTGGATAATATAAGGCACGCCGTTAAACTTTGTAGTCTGGCGTCTGAGCCACATTTTATTTAGTTTTCCGAGAGCTTTCGGTACGATTGTATATCCGCATCTTGTTCCGGTAAACCCTGCAGTCTTAGAAAGCGAGCAGAACTCAATTGCACAATCTTTTGCACCCACTATTTCATATATACTGCGCGGTAAATTTTCATCAGAAATAAAGCATTCATACGCAGAGTCAAATAAGATTACTGCTTTCCTCTCAAGTGCAAAATCTACCCAGGCTTTCAGCTGGTCTTTGTTATACACTGCACCTGTCGGGTTATTAGGAGAGCAGATATAAATTATATCTGCATTTTCGCCTGCAGGCATCGGCAAAAATCCGTTCTCTCCGTTTGCTTCCGCAAAAATAACTTTTCTGCCCGCCATTACATTTGTATCAACATAAACCGGATATACAGGATCTGGAACCAAAACTGTATTATCTTGAGCAAACAGATCCAAAATATTCCCTAAATCGCTCTTTGCACCGTCAGAGATAAAAATTTCATCCAGTTCTAACTCAACATTACGTTTTTGATAATATTTCTTTACAGCTTCTCTTAAGAAATCATACCCTTGCTCGGGGCCGTAACCGCGGAAAGTTTCTTGTACGCCCATTTCATCAACTGCTTTGTGAAGAGCTTCAACAACCTTTTTGCATAATGGCAGAGTAACATCGCCGATGCCGAGTCTTATAATCTTCTTGTCCGGATTTTTTGAAACAAAATCATTAACTTTATGCGCAATTGTAGAAAATAAATAGCTCTGTTCAAGATTTTCGTAGTTCTGGTTTATATTCATAATTTCCCCTCAATAAAATTTAACCTTATTAAATTATACCAGAGCTTAAAAATTTTTAAAACATTTATGATTTTTTGCCTTCGGAGCGTTTTTTATAATACAGCAGTATTCCGCCTGCTAATAAAAACAAGCCCAAGCTTATCCAGCCCCATTTGTTTTTATTTGGGTGCGGTGTTCTTGCAGGCGGTTTATTCGTTTTGTTATACAGTTTTTCAGCATTTTTAGAGAATAAATCATCAATTATTTTTTCTGCTTCCGGTTTCAAATCCTTATCGTTTCTAATCGCGTATTTGATATCATCTACAAATGCAGTATATTCTTTAATCCGGTCGTTTTTATCAGAAAACCTGTCGATAGGCGCATCTGAACCAAATACAAGCCTAAATGACTGGTCGCCGTATTTCCAATCTTTATCTCCGATACCTTTAAGCTTTTTTATTGCCTTTATAATATGTTCTTTGTCCCTGTGTTCTCCTGCTGGAAAATTGCCGTTATGAGGCAGTCCTATATCAACCCAGGAAATATCCGCATACAGATTTGCATCTCCTTTTTTTATTGATTCTGTAAGAACATCAATAGCTCTGTCGTGTGATTCATTCCAGCCTGCCCCCAGATGAGCCATAACAACCGGAGCATTTTTATATTTCCTTGCAAGTTTGTATATTGAGCGCGGATCTGAAACTTCAACAGATGTTTTGCTTATTTTGCCCTGCTCATCCACACTTACTGCAGAATGAAAAAGACACGGGATTTTATTTTTATCGGCAAATTCCATATAAGGTTCGTATCTTTTGTCGGAGGGGCTGAGATTTTGTATTGACGGATGAAATTTCAGACCTATAAATTTATCCGGATATTTTTCATAAAGCTTTTTGATATTATCAATACTTCCGTCCTTTGGCGAGCAGGAAGCAAAAATTTCGTATTTCTCATTATTCTTAAACAGTTCCAGCGTTTTTTTATTTCCGTCAAATTCGTTTTCTGCCGACGTCAGTACATCAATATTTGAAACGTACATTTTTTCGACAATGTCATCATTTGGCAGTTTTGATTTTACAAAAACATCTAACTGCTCTTTTTTGTACTCATGTCCGTTTAGGGTGCCGATATGTGCGTGAGTATCAATAATTTTCCCATAGAAAACAGTTTCGTTTATTCCGTTGACTTTCATCTAATTATTACCTTTTACGCTTAAAAATACCAAAAAGCATCGCTTGAGCAAGAGCAAATGTCATTATTGCAGTCATATTAATTTTTTGAGATAACGGAAGTTCCTGCATATCAATTTCTTTTCTTTGCATTGCCTTTCTTATATCTCTTCTTATTGCACTGACCGTAGAAAAACAGCATCCCCACATAGATTTAACAGAGGGTCTGTCTGAACCTTCACAGTTACATTTTTGGAACAGTACTTTTCCTTTAGGATTAACATCAAAAACAAGTTTTTGATCCTTAGATATAAAATCGCCCAAATAATTTATTTTTCGCCGTTTTATTTCGCTTTCGTCAAAAACGTCCGCGATTCTGTAGAGTTTATCCGGTAATTCAGCGGTAGATTTCTTTTTTAGAACGAGTTCACGGTATTTTTTATGATCGTTTTCATCCGCAAGCACGCTGTTAATTGGAAGTCCTACAAATTTGTTTATATTTGCAATTTTTGCGTTATCCGGAAACTCTTCGTAGGGGAATTCAACAGTAGTTTCATTTCTGAAGCTGTACCCTTTAATATTGCTCCATCCATCCCTTATCGGGGTAAAGTTATACACCCCTCTTGCTCCGTCATTTGCAAAGCCGTCACGGGAAGCAAACAGATAATCCTCGCCTTCTTTATCTTTAACATTGACAATATGGGCGTTTGCAAGTGCAAGCAGATTTAAATCATACCAGCCCTTATTTCTTATATCCTTGATGATACGTTTAACCTCGGGAGAAAATTCTTTGCATCCGGAGGCTATTGCTTTATACAATTCTTCTTTTTGGTTCTTCTGGGCGGTCATCCATTTGATGCTGTTATCATCCGGATGTCCCGCAGGAATATATACATTTACCCCTTTTTGGGTAAGTTTATCAAGTTCCTGTATAACACCGTAAGTATTCTCCATACCCTGTTGAAGATTGTCCATGTATTTAATCTGGTCTGAATTAGTGTATCTGTTGTAGTATAAGTTGTTGAGAAATCTCATTATTTTATCTCTGTTAGCTTTTACGTTGTCGGATGTAAGCTTTACAGATTCTTTTAACACACAGCCTATTCTGTCGCTTAAGTTCAGAAGCGACACCGCAGTCATACCAGGGATTGTAACAAAGTCGCCTTTTTTAATTTGTTCGGAAAGATTTAGATAACGAATTTGGGCTTCCAAATCAGCAAGCTGTTTTACACTTTCGACTCTCGGATTAGTGACGGCATTATGGAATTTTATTTCCACATCTGCGCCTAAATCTTTAATTGTTGCTTCTGCAAAATGTTTAATATAACTTCCGTGAGCGCCTCCGTCAAGAATATGGACGCTCCTTCCGGAAAAAGCTTTTTGCTCTGCCGGATTGATAGATTGGATTTTCATAATACACAGACCTTTTTGTTTTATTCTATATAAAAAACTGGGGAAATGCAATTAATATATTCTTAAAATTTTAAGAATGAAAATAGTGGTTCTCTGGCAAATCTTGCGGAAGGCGCAAAACCGTTTTATACAAATTTTAACCAAATATTTTGGGGGGATTCTCCTTTAGTTCGTTTATTGAAGCACGCAGAGCATTGATTTTTCCCTCAATCGCTGACAGCTCTTCCTTTGAGGGCATTTTAATAAATATTTTCTGCATAAAAGATTTATCCCCAAAATGTTCATCCGCTGTTTTTAGAAGATTTTCGCCTTTAGGAATAATCTTTTTCCATCTTGAAAAAAACGGTTTTTTAAATTTCTTTATTTCGCCGGTTTCGTTATTGATAAAAAATCCTGTCTTATTATCTATCACGGCAAGCGATATCTTATCCTTTCCAAACCCTTTTAAAAAGATAGAATTATTTATTTTTAATCCGTTCATTATAACTGCATCAAGCATAGAATTCTGATGGGGATATGAAGATACTTTATTCATTTTATCAAGCAGACTGTTCAAATTGTATTGCGCATCTTTGGAGATAAAGCGTTTTTTGGAGAAAGTCTGCTGATTAATATTCTGAATTTTCATCTTTTCAAACCCTCTTTTTATTCCTCTTTACCCCTTTACCCCTCTTTTATCGGCTCAATTGGCTTCCCTATTGGTCGCTTTCTTCGTGTCTGCCCTTCATCATTTTTTCAAAGTCAGAGGGTTTAATATTTTGGATAAAATCTTTAAATTCCTGCGCCTCTTCTTCATCTTTTGCGGTATCAGTAGATACGGAGCCATTCATAAGAACATTTGCGGTTACATAAATAGGCGCTTCCGCTCTCATTGCTATTGCAATAGCATCCGACGGGCGTGCATCAATTTCCAACGTTTCGCCGTCTTTTTCCAAAAACAGAGTTGCATAGTATGTTTCCTTTTCTACATCGTTAATCTCTATTTTTGTCAAAGTATAACCGGTTTTTTCTATTATATTTGTAATTAAATCGTGTGTCATAGGTCTTGCAACAACAAGCCCCTCAATACATCTTATTATTGCACTGGCTTCTGCAGAACCAATCCAGATAGGGAGAGCCTTTCTGTTATCCAAATCGTGCAGAACAACAATAGGTGAATTTGTTCTTACATCAAGTGCTATACCCATTACTTTCATTTCTATCATAATTTTGCCCTCAACCAGTGTTTTATACGTGCATTATTATATCATAAAACTAAATTATATGATATAATCCATTGTATGAAAATAAATGTAGTATACAATAAAGATGTTGCAGGATACGCAGACGCGCTTAATATTTTAGAAAAGACTCTATCCGACAGAAATGTTGAGTTTGACTCTTTTCCCATTGATAATTTAAAATTATCCGGAGATTTTGCTTTTGTAATCGGAGGTGACGGAACATTATTAAAAGCTGCAAGATTTTATGCTTCGGAAGAAATTCCCGTGCTGGGAATAAACCTCGGACGCTTGGGATTTCTGGCGCAAGCAGGCGTAGAAGAAATAAATAGAGTTGTTGATTCTGTTATTAACAAAAGTTATTTTACAGAAAAAAGGCTAATGCTTTCATCCGGTTCTGCATTAGCACTCAATGATTTTGTCATAAAAGGATGTGTGCCGTCAAGAACATCTAAATTTTATTTAGAAATAAATAATAAATTTGTATGTGATTATACAGCCGACGGGCTTGTTATCTCTACCCCAACCGGTTCTACTGCATACGGACTTTCTGCAGGCGGTCCGGTGTTATACCCGTCACTGGATGCAATTGTAATAGTCCCCATCTGTCCGCATACGCTCAATGCCCGTCCGCTTGTGGTTCCTGCAGGTGAAATCATTACAGTTAAAACCAGTGATAAGCTTCTTTCTGTAGCAAATGACGGATTTGATACTATGGAATGTGTAGAAAAAATTTCAATACACAAAGCTGACAAAAAAGCCGTACTTGCTTTTTTAAATGATACAGGTTTCTACTCCGTTTTGAGAAATAAACTGCATTGGGGCATATCACCGGATATAAAATGATTAAAAAATATTATTATTGTTTAAAAAATCTGCATATTTTCTATCAATTTCTTCTATATGATTAGCAATCCAAGTTTTTAAAAATATTGCCATATCAAAATAGAGCATAAAACTATTTTTTTCAAACTCCTGTTTAAATTCGTTAATTTTGTTGACAAAAGCCTTGTGCTGTTCCTTTTGCTCTTCCAATTCCGGATAATTGTATTTTTCAAGAAGAGCCTCCTCGGTTTCAAGATGCTCTTTTACATATAAAAATAAATTATCTATAATGTTTTTAAGCGCCTTTTTATCACTTTTATTTTCCATAGCATCGTATAATTCTTTTAAAACTTTAAAAAGCTTTTGATGCTGTTCATTCAACAACTTAACTTTTACATCATGTTTCATTCTATTCCAGTAAATAACACCCATTAAAAATCACCTTTATTTCATTATGATATACAGAGTAACATATTTTTTTCTAAAAATAAAATTTCGAAAATAGTTATAGAAATAGTTATTATAGCCTAATAATTTCATATAAAAAAATGAACTTTTATATCACTGCATCGTTTATAATATAGGTTAGTAAAATTCTACTAAATCAAGGCTGATGAATATAAAACTAAAAATATTTTTTTTAATAATTTGTTTACTGACAAATTTAAAAGTTAGTGCTATACAAACAATTCAGATAGAAAAAGACGCTGTATTGGGGCTTAATGATTGTATAAAAATAGCCTTAAACAACAGCCCCGTAGTAAAAAGGGCTATTTTGAACCTTGATGTAGCACGTTCATCCGTAGGTGTTGCAAAATCTGCCTTCTTCCCTAGCTTGACTCTCGGCGCCGGCTATACCCAAAGCTTCGGTGAACGCTCACATAACAGGGGCAGTTACCAGACAAGAACCCTGCCAAGCGTTAATGCTTCTCTTTCTCAGCTGTTATGGAATTTTGGCAGAACAAATGCAAATATCCGGATGGAAAAATTTAACAAAATTGCCTCAGAATATGATTTTGATGAAACCGTTTTGTCAACTATTTTCGATGTTAAACTCAAGTACTATGCAGTTCTTGCTGCCAAATCACTGCTTGAAGTTGAAAAATTAAATGTCCAGATTAACGAACGAAACTATCAAAGAACACTTGCATATTTTGATGAAGGAATACGTTCTAAAATTGACCTTGTGAACGCAGAGGTTAATTTGAGCGACTCAAAAATTTCTCTGGTGCAGGCAGAAAACACATACAAAAATGCTATTGTAAGCCTTAATAATTCAATGTATGTAGCGTACGCGCCGGAATATAACATTCAGAGTACAGAAACTTTTAACCTTGCAGAACCTTATGTTCCTTTGAGCTTAAGAAATATTGAAAACTACAAAAAACTGCTGGAGCTTCCGGATGATGTGTCAAGTGCGGTTTATGCCGTTCAAGCTGAAAAGAGCGATGTGTTAAAGGATTATACTTTTGAAAAATACCCGTATACATTTGAAAAATCAGTAATAATCGCGAAAGAAAACCGTCCGGATTTAAAGGCTTTAAACGCTACAGTAAAAGCTATGAGGCAGTATGTGCTTTTAACAAAACGCCAGTATTTTCCTGAACTAAGGGGTGGTGTTGGTTACAGCTACGCTAACAACAGGAATTATGCAGACAGCGGCATGAATGTATCGTTAAACTTGAGTACTACATTCAATATGATGCAGGTTAAACATGAAGTTGATATTGCTAATTCAGAGCTTAACCTTGCAAAAACCGAAGTTGAACTTTTAAACCAGAACCTCTATTTTGACATCCAAACCGCATATGTTGATATGATTCAATTGGAAAAACAAATTCCGCTTTTGGAAACGAGAGTAAGGCAGACATTAGAGAATCTTGAACTAGCAGACGGACGTTACGCCGTAGGCTTGGGAGATTATATACAACTGCAGGATGCAAGGGTAAATTATAATAATGCCCAGAGCGCTTATGTGCAGGCTGTTTATAACTATAACGTAGCCCGTGCAACTTTAGAAAGAGAGATTGCTCTTCCGCAGGAAGAAACATTGACGGTTGAGGATGTACAAGATTATCAAAAAGACTTGAAAAAACAGGAAAAAGAGCAGGCTAAAAATTTGAAAAAAATAAAGAAAAAGGATAATGTATGAAATTTCCAAAATTCAGTAATATAAATAAAAAATACTTAGTCGGAACGATTGTACTATTAATAATACTAATAGTTATACTCAGCAATTTTGCGAAAAACCGCACTGTATATGAAACAGCTTCAATAAAACGCAGAACAATTACACAGGTAGTTGAAGCATCTGGGACAATCAACCCTGTAAATACTGTTTCCGTTGGTTCAACAGTTTCCGGTCTTATAAGCGCAATATATGTTGATTTTAACTCTAAAGTAACCAAAGGTCAGCTGCTTGCTGAAATTGACCCGCGTACATTTCAGGCAACAGTAGACCAGAATGAAGCGTCAATGAACTCTGCACAGGCTGATTTAGCTAACCGTGAAGCGACATTAGAAATGAGTGCAAAAACTTTAAGACGATACAAAAACCTGTATGCACGCAGTTTTATTCCAAAAGCAGATCTTGATCAAGCTGAGGCAGATTACAAATCAAACCTTGCACAGGTTAATGCTGCAAAAGCAAAAATTAACCAGACTCGAGCGCAATATAATCAATCCGTTGTAAATTTAAATTATACAAAAATAACAGCTCCCGTAAGCGGCATGATTATATCGCGTGAAATTGACCTCGGACAGCCGGTTGCAGCAAGCTTTCAAGCTCCGGAACTTTTTACCATTGCACAGGATCTAGAAAAAATGCAAATAGAAGTTAACGTTTCAGAGGCCGATATCGGCGATGTTAAAGAAGGACAGGATGTAACCTATACTCTGGACGGATATCCCAATAGCGTCTTTGACGGAAAGGTCACTCAAGTCAGAATTTCGCCGACAACTGTTTCAAACGTTGTTACATATTCAGTTATTGTCACAGTTGACAACAGCGATTTAAAATTAAAACCCGGTATGACAGCTAATGTTTCAATAATTACTGCAAAAAACGAAAATGTACTGTCAGTTCCAAACATTGCACTCAAGTTTACTCCCCAATCTGATGGAAAAAAATATAAAACACAAGGACTGTGGGTAAAAGACGGACTTCATATCAAAAGGATTAATATAACAACAGGTGCTAGCGACGACTCTTTTACTGAAGTTAAAGGCGACGGAATTTATGAAGGTCAAAAAGTTCTTATCGGAATAAAAAGCGGAAAAAACAAAAAACAGCAAAACTTCCGCCCGCCTAGATTATAATAAAAAAAAGACCGGCTATGTTACAACCGGTCTTTTTTTATCGGCTAAAAATTTATTCTTTAGGTTTAGTATCCGTTGTGTTTTCAGTTTTTGCCTCTGTTTTAGCTTCCGGCTTTGTTTCTGGTGTTTCAACTTTTTTCTTTCTTGAAAATTTTTCTTTTACTTTTGTCCAGAAACCTTTCTTTTTAGAGTTTTCTAATTCCTTAATTTTTGCATTCGCATCGTCAAGCTGTTTTGCAATCTGGTCTTTCTGTGCAGTTAAATCTGTTATTTGATTTTTGAGATTTTTAACGCCTTTTCCTTTATATATGCCGTATCCTACACCTGCTGCCGCGATTATTCCGAGCATTGTCATACCGAGCATATTAGAAGAAGCTTTCTTCTTTTCTTCGACTTCCGGTTCATAAACCATAGGCATTGAAGAATAATCCGTATAGTTCTGAGCCTGTATTTGAGATGCAGGTACTGACATTGCGTAATCTGCTGTTCCAATATTTTTTACCGGTTCCATAACTTTTCACCTTTCTTAAAAATAATAACTACACTGTTAATTATAAAAAAACACATCAACTCCAAAAATTGCCTTTTTGTAACGATATTGTTACAAATTATTTATTTCTCTGGAAAAACTTGGCAATATCTTTGTGTTCAATAATTTTTGAAATAGGGCGTCCATGCGGGCAGGTGTAAGGTTTTTCGCATTTGCGCCAGTTTTTAATAATCTCCTGCATCTGAAAATGATTCAGATAGGTATTAGCTTTAACGGAAGCCTTGCAGGCTGTTGTAATTAAAATGCGCTCTTCTATATTATCAATATCGCCCGCAATATTTTCCAAAATATCGGCAAGAATTTCTTTCGGCGAAACTTTAGACAAAATCTGCGGAACTTTTTTAAAACTTACTTCGTTTTCTGAGAGAAAATTAATCTCATATCCGAATTTTTCCAGTTTATCTTTATTTGCTTCCAAAAGCTCTTTGTCGCTTGGCGAGATTTCTATTACATCTGATATAAACAAAATCTGGCAGTCTATATTCTTTGATTTTTTAAGCTTTTCGTAGATATATCTTTCTTCTGCAATATGCTGGTCAACGATTTCAAGCCCTTCTTCTCTTTCAATAAGAATATACGTTTTCCGGTACTGGCCTATAATCATTTCTTCCTGCTCTATATTCTGATGCTGTATAAACTGTTCCTGTTTAACAGCAGGAGTGACTGCCGGATTGAAAGGTTTTATTTCTGCGGTAGTTTCCTGTTTTTTGAATATCGGAGGAAGAACAGAACCTTCTTCTACATAGAGGGTTTCTTCTCTGGGGATAAACTTCGGTATGACAGGCTCGTCCTGCAAAACAGTTTTCGGAAATTCTTCTTTTTCTTCACCTGCTGTTTCTTTAATTCCTGCCAGTGCCATATCTATTGAAGAATGGATAAAATTAAAAATCTGGTTAGGATTTTTGTATCTTACTTCTTTTTTAGCCGGATGCACATTAACATCCACATCTTCCGGCGGAATTTCCAGATTAAGTATAACAAAAGGGTATTTAGAGCCTATCAAATCCCTGTATACCATATCAATCGCTTTTTGAAATATCGGACATTTGACGGCACGGAAGTTTACATATGTATAATAATCCTTTTTGCTAGACCTTGTATAATCCGGAGTGCTTATATAGCCGGAGATTTTTAGGTTTGAAATTCTATCTGTCTTCAAGACCTCTTTTAAATTCTTAGTAACTTCTTCGCCGAATATTTCTTTAACTGTTTGAAGAGTATTTCCCGCGCCTGTTGTTTTTAAGGCGGTTTTCCCGTTATTTTTAAGCTCAAATGATACTTCCGGATGAACAAGAGCAAGCGACTGCACAAGTTCATTAATATAAGAAAATTCTGTTTTAGCTGACTTTAGAAACTTAAGCCTTGCCGGAATATTATAGAACAATTCTCTAATATCCATAATCGTTCCGACCGCGCATCCTGTCTGAGCCTTTTTAACTTCCGAATTCTCGCACTCTACTTTGGTTCCATAATCAAAATCTTTTGTTCTTGTAATACAGGTCAATTTTGAGATTGAAATAATACTTGCAAGAGCTTCGCCTCTAAATCCCATTGTCTTAACGCAGTACAGATCTTCGCCGGATGTTATTTTGCTTGTTGCATGTTTAGAAAATGCAAGCAAAATGTCATCCGGATGAATGCCGGAGCCGTTATCGGCAACACGGATATTTCTGCAGTCATTGCTGATTTCTATGCTGATTTTTGAAGCACCAGCATCTATAGAATTTTCCGTAAGTTCTTTGACAACAGAATAGGGACGTTCTATAACTTCCCCCGCAGCAATTTGATTTATAACATTCTTTGACAGCTGTACTATTCTTGCCATAGATTGATTATATCCCAAATTTTATTTTAGTGCTATAATTAATAAGAAAAGGGGAGTATAAATGGCAAAAGTTAAAAATAAAAAAATCAAAGTGGCATTTCCTCATATGGGAACAATTTCCATTGCCTGGTCGGCAGGATTAAGAAAAATCGGTGTAGAACCTTATGTTCCGCCATATACGAATAAAAAGACATTGTCATACGGTACAAAAAATTCGCCGGAAGCGGTATGCCTGCCGTATAAACTTATTCTCGGGAATTTTATTGAAGCAATTGAAGGAGGAGCCGACTATGTTGCAATGATTACTTCTCCTGGAATCTGCAGACTTGGAGAATACGGTACAAATATTCAAAATACACTGAAGGATTTGGGTTATCACGCAAATTATATTGAATTATCTTTGTATGACGGTATCAAGGGTCTGTATAAATTCTTAAAAGAAATATCCGGCAAGAATGATCCGATTTTAATACTCCGTGCTATAAATATTACGATGCGCAAAATCTTTGCAATTGATGATTTAGATAGAGCGCTTTCTTATTATAGAGCAAGAGAGATAAAAACCGGCGATGCGGAGAAAAATTACAAAAAAGCTCTGCGCTTGATAGATAAGGCTAATTCTACTCATGACTTGCATAAAGCGTATGATTTAGCATTAAAAGAAATCGAAAAAACGGAAATTGATCCAAACAGAGAAGTTCTGCATGTAGATTTAACCGGTGAAATTTTCCTTGTAAATGATGAATTTTCAAACCAGAATATAGAGCGCGAACTTGGCAAAATGGGTGTAGAAACCCGAAGAAGCCTTACTGTCGGAAGCTTCTTAAAAGACGCGATTATTCCAAAAGCTTTCAGACCTCCGGAAACACACCTGCAGAGGGCTGAGAGAATGGCTAAACCTTATCTGATGAGAGATATCGGAGGCGATGCTCTTGAATGTGTTTCTGATGTAGTTTTCGCTGACGAACATGGCAGGGATGGCATAATCCACATATCACCGTTCACCTGCATGCCGGAAATTATGTCGCAGAATATATTCCCGACAATCAGAGGCGAACACGAAATTCCGCTACTGACCCTTGTCATGGACGAACAAACCGGAAAAGCAGGATATATTACAAGATTGGAAGCATTTGTTGATTTGATGCGCAGAAAAAAACGAGCCAAACTTGCAAAAAACAAAACCAGAGTATAAAAGATGAAAAAGCTCTATGTTATAAAGCATAGAGCTTTTTGGTAGTGAAGGGTGAGGCGTGAAGAGTGAAGCGAAAATTTAGGGCAGGGCTTCTTCGGCTCTTACGAGCCTTTGAACGTCGTTTATGCAGGAAGTAAAAACTCTGAAAAAATATATTTACCCTCTAAATGACGCCAAGTTTAGAGGTGTAAAATTAGATAAAAATATATTTACCCCCTAAATGACGCCAAGTTTGGAGGTGTAAAATTAGATAAAAATATATTTACCCCCTAAATGACGCCAAGTTTGGAGGTGTAAAATTAGATAAAAATATATTTACCCCTTTTGTTAACACATTGACATGACGGGTTTTTTAGTGTGTAATTATTATATAAGGCGGAAGAAGGGGATTTGATGTACATAAAACAGCTCGAAGTCGACAACTTTAAGTCGTTTGCAAATAAAGTTGAAATACCGATGCTTAAAGGGTTTACAACGATTTCCGGTCCGAACGGATCCGGAAAGAGCAATATTATCGACAGCATCCTTTTTGCGCTGGGTTTATCTACCAGCAGAACTCTTAGAGCTGAAAAACTTTTCCACTTGATTTCAACCTACAACAAAAGAAATGAAGCTTATGTAAAAGTTACATTCGGCGAAACAGAAGAAGGAGATTTTTCTGTCGCAAGAAGAATAAGAAAATCATCACAGGGCTTTAACAGTATATATTACCTTGATGATAAGATAGCCACGCTGTCTGACATTCATGCTAAACTTGAGAAATATAATATTACCCCGAACAGCTATAATGTCATGATGCAGGGCGATGTTATGAGTATTACAAATTGTACGCCAAACGAACGCCGTAAAATTATTGACGAAATCGCAGGTGTTGCTGATTTTGACAGAAGAATAGAGCAGGCAACCGGAGAGCTTGAAACTGTAGAAAAAAGAGTCGTTAATTCAACGCTTATTCTGAATGAAGTTAATACACGCCTTGAGCAGCTCAAAGAAGAAAAAGAAGTTGCTTTAAAATATCAAAAACTAAAAGATGAAAAAACAGGGCTGGAAAGCCAGGTTAATACTGTTAAATTTTTCGATATAAGACGCAACCTTGAAAAAGCGCATGAAAACATTCTTGAATTTACTAAAAGAAAAAAAGAAGAAGAAATTAAGTCAAAAGATCTTGAAGAACGACTTAAGTTAATCAAGGAAAAGTATGATGAGATTTCTAAAACTATAACTGAAAAAGGCGAAGGACATCAGCTTGAATTAAAGCAAAAGGCTGAAGAGATAAAGGGTTCTATTTCCAGAAAGAATTCTTCAATAGCATATGCAGACAAGCAGATTCAAGACAACCTTAAGACAATAGAAAATACAAAAAACGGCATTGAAGTCCAAAAGGATAAAATTAAAGACTGCGAATTAAAAATTACGCTCAAGCAGGATGAAATAAAAGGTATTGAAAAAAATATCGAAGAGCAAAAAGCAGTTCTTCACAAAATTTTGGAGGATATGTCCGGTTTAAGCGAAACCGCAGAAAAACATATTGAGCGCAGAAATAATTTAAGAAAAGAATTAGAAGATCTGCAGGATAAAGAAACAAAGCTTATCCAGAAACAGGCGCCGATGGAAGCGGAATTATCAGCATTAAAAAAAGCTCTGGAAGAAGCGCAGGCAAAACTGCAGGAGCTGGAAGAATTTAAAGCCAATTTTTCGGAGACAAAATCTTCCAAGGAACTTTTAATTGAGCAGTTAGGAAAAGAACTTGACGATTTCAAAATTATCCTTAAAAATACATTAAATGATTTGGACAAGACTAAAAATGAAATCACAGATATGGACTATGACCTTCAAGCTGCGCGTAAGAAGATATATCAGCTTGAAGCGCTTAAGCAGGCAAACGAAGAGGCTAACCTCGGACGTGCGGTTGATACAGTTATAAACGCTAATATACAGGGCGTTCACGCACCGCTGATGAAACTTGGAAGCGTTGATGAAGAGTATTCTACTGCAATGGAGATTGCAGTAGGAGGCAGGATGGCGCATATTGTTGTTGACGACGAACACGTAGCGGCAACCTGTATAGAGCTTCTTAAATCCGCAAATGCAGGCAGGGCAACATTTGTGCCTTTAAATAAAATCGTTAAGTGTCCGAGAAGTCTAAATCTTCCAAAAGAAAAAGGGGTTATTGATTTTGCCATTAACCTTATTGATTTTGATGATGAATACTTAAACGCGTTTTATTACGCAGTAGGCGAAACTCTTGTTGTTGAGGACAGGTCTGTTGCAAATAAGTTAATCGGCAAATACAGAATGGTAACTTTATCCGGAGATTTGTTCGAAAAATCCGGCTCTATTACAGGCGGTGCAATACGCAAAACCGGTTTGAAGTTCTCTCAAAATTCCGACAATGAGCTTGATACATTTAGAGCAAGGCTTAAAGAAATGGAGGGAAAATTCTCTGCCCTTATAGCAAAGCGCTCTAATCTTGAAGCAAAAATGGAAGATGTGAGAGGCAAATATTCCGTATCAACGACAGAATATAACAAGGCAAAATTAGAGCTTACAAACCTGCAGGCAAGCTTTGATAATACGCAGAAGGATATTGAAGACAAACAGGAATTTATTAAGAATTCAGAACCGCAGATTTCTTCAATAGAAAAAAATCTTGATAAACTGGAAGAAGAACATATTTCAATTTCTGACAAAATGACTGATATCCAGACATCCATTTCTGAAATTGAAAAATTGATGAATGATTCAGATTTGAAGGATTTAAAAGAAAAAACCGCAGGCGTTGAGGCTGAAATCAAACGCTATGAAAAAAATATGGCGGATGCTAATAATGAAATCGAAGGTCTGCATCAGAGAATAGATTTTATAAAAACTACTATTAATACACAAAATGATACAATTGAACGTTCAACGGCTTCCAATAAAGAGCTGGAACTTGAAAAAGCTAAGTTTGCGGAAGAAATAAAAGGGCTTAATGAACAGCTTGAAGTTCTGGAAGTTCAAATTAAAGAAATTACCGAAAAACTCGGAGAACTTCTAAAACAGAGAGATGACATAAATAAAGATTTAGTTGATATAGAAACACAGCGAAACCTTAAAGCTTCCGACATAGAAAAAATCGCAGAGCAGATAGAATCGTTTAAGGCAAGAAGACGCGAGCTTGAGCCTCAATTAGAAGAAACAAAGAACATCTTAACAGAAGCTGGGGTAAATGTTAATGATTTAACGCCGGTTGAGATGTCTATTGAAGAGATAACTTCGCGCATTCAGAGATTACAGCGGAGAATGGATGAAATGGGCGCTGTTAATATGAAAGCCCTTGAAGATTTTGAAAATGTTTCAGCAAGACAGCAGGAGCTTCAAGGTCAGATAGAAACCCTAAGCCGTGAAAGAGAACAGATTTTAGAGCGTATGAAGGGTTATGAAGATTTAAAGAAAGAAACTTTCTTAAAAACATATAACGTAATCAATGAAAACTTTAAAGATATTTTCCACAAGCTTTCAGACGGTGAAGGAACACTGATTCTTGAAAATGAAGAAAAACCTTTTGAGGGCGGACTGGATATAGAGGCTCAGCCGAGAGATAAAAAGAAACAGCGCCTTGCAGGTATGTCCGGCGGAGAAAAGGCTTTAACGGCGCTTTCTTTTGTTTTTGCTATACAAAAATATATGCCGGCGCCTTTTTATGCGTTTGACGAAGTTGATGCAAGTTTAGACGGTATAAATGTTGAAAAACTTGCCCACATAGTTCAGTCGCAGTCCGAAACAACCCAATTTATAGTTGTAAGCCACAGAAAACCGATGATTGAGTCTGCCAACAGAACAATCGGTGTTACACAAAAGGAAAAAGGTATTTCCAAAGTCACCGGCGTAAAGCTGAGAGATTAATTCTATAATATTTAGGATAAAGATGAACGAAATAATAACATTAGACATATTACAGAAAAAAATTTTTACTATACGTAACAAACGGGTTATGATAGACAGGGATTTGGCAGAGTTATACGGAGTTCCTACAAAAAGATTGAACGAAGCCGTAAAACGTAATAAACGCAGATTTCCTGCGGATTTTATGTTTCAATTAACAAACGAAGAACAAGCTGAGGTGGTCGCAATTTGCGACCACCTCAAGAATCTAAAATTTAGCCATCAAAATGCTTATGCTTTTACAGAACACGGTGTTACAATGCTTGCGAGTGTTCTTAACAGCGATAGAGCCATAGAAATAAATGTACAAGTTGTACGTGCTTTCATTCAATTAAGACAAATTTCTCTCGAAAACAAAGATTTGGCAAGGCGTGTGGCAGAATTAGAACATTACTTTATAGAACACAGCAAGGATTATAAAGAAGATATGCGGGAAATTCATCAAGCAATAGATTTGCTTATGGATAGGACAAAACCCTCAAAAATGGGTTTCATAAAAACAGAGGATTAAATAAAGCAGTTTATAAATTAGAATTAAAATATGGCAGTAAATAATATAGATAGTTTAAATAAGAATATGTTGCACCATGAGCTTACTGAACACGACGAAAAAATCGTGCAGGAAGCCGAAGTTGACGGTATAGAAATTCTGGTTAATATGGCAAAGCACGGCAAAATTGATCCGTGGAATGTTGATATTGTGGAAGTCACTGATAAGTATTTGATGCATCTATTTCAGTCAAAAGCCCAGAATTTAAGGCTTACCGGAAGAACGTTATTATTTGCTGCAATACTTTTGAAGCTTAAATCCAATGTTTTAGAAGGTTTGGATGTTTTGGATTTTGAGCCTCAGCATGAAGAAGATTTTAATTATGATGACGATGCTCCGCTTGATTATCAAGAAGAGTATATTCCGACGAATAATGTAATATCAATTGACGAAGTTTTGCAGAGAAGAACAAGCGTAAGGCTGAATCATAATCGTGTAGTAACCTTGAGGGACTTAATCCGCCAGTTAGAATTTTATGAAATGCTTGATAAAAAGCAATCATTAAAAAACGCACACGAAAGAGCTAAAAGAAGAGTCCAGAATTATGCAAGACTCTCGCCGGATGATATTATTAATCTTGCACACGATGAGTATATTGAGGACGGCGTTCAGAGATTGAAGGCAAATCTTTGCGAAATTTTAAGCAGACAGGATAAGATAGAGCTTAATGAATTAACACTGCTTGGTATGGATAAAATCAGCGCATATATATCGCTTTTATTTTTAACAGCAGAAAGTGATTATGATTTAGAGCAGGATGAGTTTTATTCGGATTTGTATGTTGTAAAAAGAGAACCGGCGCATCCGGCAGATGACGAAACTGTGCAGGAACTTGATGACAGGCTTAAGAATGCCCAAAGTATTATAGCAGATAGAAGCGGGGTAAGTGCATAGATGGAACAGTTGAAATCACGAATTGAAGCTGTTTTGTTTGTAACAGCAAAGGTGCTCCAGATAAAAGATATTGCGGAAATCCTTGAAGAGGAACCGGAAAAAGTTGAAGAAGCGCTTCTTGAACTAATAATGGATTATGCTTCACGTGACGGAGCGTTGGAGATTGATGATGAAAACGGATATATTCTGCAGGTCAGGCAGGAGCATCTGGATATTGTGGAAAAGCTCTGTCCTGTAGAATTAAAACCGCCGGTACTCAAGACTTTGACGGTAATAGCCTTAAAAGAGCCGATAAGACAATCGCTTTTGAAAGAGCTTAGGGGTTCAAATGCGTATGAACATGTGCAGGAACTTCTTGAAAAAGGTTTAATTTCACGCCACAAAGACAAAAACGGGCGTTCATATAATATAAAGACAACTCCTAAGTTTGCGGAATATTTCAAACTAAAGGGCGATGTAAGGTCTTTAGTAAAGACTTTGAATATAGATAATGGCGTTAAAGATGACGAGTAATAAAAAAAGCTGTTCAGTTTGAACAGCTTTTTTAAATTTATTCGCCGTCGCGCTGTTCAGTGAACCCAAAGAATTATATTTTTTAAGAATTCTTTACAAAATTTAACATTAAATGCTAAAATAAAAAAAGAATTAAGTTGGGTATAAATGAAAAATTTCCGTATATTTTTTTATTCATTTTTAATCATATTACTTTTGAGCGCATTCTATTTTAGGTTTAATGCAGGAATAATTTATGCAAAAGCCGGAGATTTTTATTATAAGAAAAATAATATTCAGCAAGCTTTAAATTATTACGAAAAAGCTTTTTATAAAGGTTATAATGACAGTTCAAAACGCGAAATCTATGTAAACTTGATAATTAATTCGCCGTTATCCTTGGAGTCGCAGGAAAAGCTGGTTAAAATCGCCGAAGATGAAGTCAATGACAGCGCTTCGCAGAAAGCCAAATATTTTTTGTATGACCTAAAACGTGAAATCCATCGAAAATATCCGCTTAATTATATAAAACAAGCACCCTTTAATCAGAAAATAGTCCGATGGAATAGACTCCCTATTACATACAGCTATTCTAATAAACAGGCTGCACCGCCGGAATTCGTAAAAGAAATCGATAACGCATTTACTGAATGGGAAAAAGCAAGTTCGCACGCAGTTCTGTTTTCCTGTATAGAAAATTCTGATAATGCGGATATTTTAATAGACTTTGTACAAAATAAAGCTGAAGATATAGAATACGGGAAAAAATACATTGTAGCATATACTACCCCGATTTTAAATCTAAACACACTGGAGCATATGAATATAAAATTTTATCTCCAAAATCCGGATGGGACAGCTTTTAGCCCGATACAAATTTATAATACAGCCCTCCATGAAATATTTCACGCGCTGGGTTTTATGGGACACAGCTTTGACAGTAACAACATAATGTACCTTGCAAAAGATAACAATGTTTTAATCAATAATCTAAGGGCTGAACTTACTGAAGCAGATGTTACAACACTCAAGCTTCTTTATAAAATTAAACCGGATATCACAAATACTGATGAATTAAAAAGCGAATATATCCCTTACCTTGTTCTCGGCGATGACAACGAAGTAAATTCTTCAAAAGCCAGAGAAGCAAAAAATTATATAAGACAGGCCCCTACACTGCCAATCGGATACATAGACCTTGCAGAAAGTTATGCTTCGCAGAAAAAATATCCGGAAGCAATCAGAAGTCTGGAAAAAGCACTGGCTCTTGCTGATACTGATGACATAAAATACATTGTCTATTATAACCTTGCGGTATCATACTTTTATATTAACCATATAGAAATGGCCTTGGATTATACAAACAAAGCTATGGAATTTCAAAATACCGAAGAACTGCATTTCCTTCTTGCAGAAATTTACACCAAGCAGGGTGATGAAAATCAAGTTATAAAAGAGTATCAATATTTGATATCAAAAGTTCCTAATAATATTGATTATGTTGTAAATCTTGCGAATATTTATCTAAAAAAACATAAATATCTTGAAGCACGCAGGGTTTTAAAAAACTATATAAAGAAAAATCCTAAAGAGCGCAACAACAAACGCATAGCAGGGTACGGCATCTTGTTATTTTAGTATTTTTGTGCTATTTTAGAGATATGAATGTGGCTCCGGTTAAATCCAACTCATATATTACGCCAAAAACTACAGGCTACGCAGCAACTGCCGGCTTAGCGCTTTCTGTGTGGAGCGGGGTAAGCAAAAATAAAGCTTTTCGCAAAAAACATAAGCCAATTGCATATATTACTGCACTTCTTACAGCATTTCATATCGGTTTAGTTGAATACAAGCATTATAAATACAAAAAAATGTAACAAAATACACTTATTATTCAAAAGCATTGTTACATTTTTTTATTCTTTATAATACAATTAAACTGAGGTGAAAAATGTTTAACGAAATTAAAACACATGAAATTACAGTTGACATTGTTATTCTGACCATGAAAGATGATGCCCTGCAGGTGCTTCTTGTTAAACGTAATAATGAACCCTTTAAAGATAAATGGGCAATTCCCGGCGGATATGTAAGAATGTCAGAAAATCTTGATGAAGCTGCTATGCGTGTTCTTAAAGAGAAAACAAATGTCGATAACATTTATCTTGAGCAGCTTTATACATTCGGTGATCCATTAAGACACCCTGTTTCAAGAGTTATAACCTGTGCTTATTTTGCACTTATAAGAGCAGAAGATTTTAATGTTGTTACAACTCCGGATTTGGCTTGGCATAAGGTTTTTGATTTACCGCCTCTGGCATTTGACCACAAAGAAATTATTGAATATTCTCTGAAACGCACAAGAGAACGCCTCGAAATGTGTCCTGTTGCGTATCAGTTGTTAAATGAAAAATTTACGCTTACAGAAATGCAGAAAGCTTATGAAATGATTATGCAAAAGAAACTAGATAAGCGTAATTTTAGAAAAAAAGTTATTACAACAGAAGGCTTAAGAGAACTTAACGAGTTTTCTAAATCATCTTCAAAACGTCCGGCTAGATTATATACATTTGATAATATCAAATTAAATTCTAAAAGGGCGCATTTTATTAAAAAGGAGACTAAATGCTAACATTTATTTGGACTATACAAGTTTTATCGTCTTTATTATTAATTGTTTTAATCCTTATGCACTCGCCTAAAGGCGACGGCATCGCAGGAATAGGCAATGCTGCTCAAATGTTTTCTTCACAAAAAAGTGCGGAAAAAGGTTTGAACAAATTAACAGGTATCGTAGCGCTTGTTTTTATTATATGTGTATTCCTTCTCGGATTTGGCATTGTAAAATAGATGAACGAAACTTTTTCAAGAAATATTTTGTACTGGGGAGATGAGGCTCAAAAAAAGATATCATCTTCCCATTGTGCTGTATTTGGTTTAGGCGGAGTTGGGGGATACTGCGCGGAAGCTCTTGCAAGAAGCGGTATTGGCGAATTAACGCTGGTTGACTTTGACAGAGTTTCAAAAACAAACATAAACCGCCAGATTGTTGCGCTTAATTCCAGTATCGGAATGTACAAAACAGATTTATTTAAAACACGGCTTAAGGATATCAATCCGGATATAAAGCTTAATATTATCAATGATTTTTATACGGAAATTTTTGATTTTACAGATATCGATTATGTTTGTGATGCAATTGATACAATGAGATCGAAAATAAATCTTCTTGCTGCCTGTTATGAAAAAAATATTCCGGTAATTTCATCAATGGGTGCGGGGAATCGAATTGATCCGACAAAATTGTATATTTCAGACATATCAGAAATTCATAATAAAAAAGCGCCGTTTGTTTCCAATATTCTTTATCAGCTGAAAAAACACGGTATTACAAGCGGTATAAAAGTTGTTGCAAGCGATGAAAAACCTTTTGTACAGGAGAAAATTTCAGAACTAGAAACGATAAGTACTCTTGCCGGCGAGCAGATAGAGTTTAATAAAATAATACCTGCATCAACTCCGTTTGTTGCTTCTTGTGCGGGAATTTTTATGGCATCTGAAGCAATAAGAGAGCTAATAAACTAAACCTCTCTTGATTTTGACATTATAAGCCGGCTCAGCTTAAGATTATATTCATCCAGTTCATCTTCGTCCATTGAATTTATTTTTGTTATAATCTCATTTACTTCTTTACTGCTGATATTTAATAAGTCTGAAATGTCATATACCGCCTTCCACCTGTCATTAGCAGTAGAATAATCAAGCTTTTGAGTCTTAAAGTAATCCAAAAGTTTTTCTATATTTTCCATTGACAGACCGTACCGGTTTTCAAGCTGGCATATAACGGCGCTTTGCTTTGTGTATCTATCTTTTGCTTCATATTCTTTTGCTCTGTTTTTTTCATGGATTGCGTCCAAATTTTTCAATGCAAGATTAAAATCAATTAGCAGGTCTGTTTTAAGGCTGCGAAGATTTAAAGAATTTAAAATGGTGTCTGTTTCTTTGAATTGATTCATTTTATTGCCCTTGTTGAACAAATCCCAAATGCTGCTATAGTTATTTTTATAAGCATCATTTTTCATTGCCAGATAGAGGGATTCTTGAGTTTTCCAATCTATATTATAGCTATTCATAATTTCTAAGAAAACAGATTTATCTCTTTGAGAGATTTCCTCGTTTCTGTCGAGCGGATTAAGCTTTGGAATATACTTATCAGCAGACATAATACGTTCTATAATTTCTGATGAAATTAACAAATTATCATATTCATTGAGTTTAAATTCCTTAGTAATTTGGTCAGTGAGATTTGCAATAATCTCTGCATCATCAATACTGCCGAACTGCTTTAGAGAAACAGCCTTATATTTATCAAGAAAAGAATCTATGATTTCTCTTAATTTATTTTTTTCAATGTTATTAAGCTCAAACGTATTGCTTAATGTATTTATTAATCTTTCATCATTATTTCTTTCGCGTTGTATATAAGATTTTACACCTTCTTTCAGCCTGGCTTCCTCTTCTTCCTTGCGTTTTACAGTTTCATGATAATCAATATATTCCGGAAAATAATCTTCTCCGGCTTCGCATCTTTCAATTACCATATCAGTTATAAAAGAAAGCCTGTCATCGGCGTCATCCCCGTCCATATCCATAGCGGTTCTGAGTTTGTCAGCCAGATTAACCTGCTCTGCAATATAATTCTGACCGGCAAAATCATCCATTGATTTAAAATCATTGTCGCTTAAGAATTCAGATAGGGTCTGCTTGGCTTTGTCCAAATAATCCGCTGACAGTCCAAATGAAGCAGTTAAAGAACTTAAAAATAACAGGTCTTTTTTATTAAGATTAAGCTTCCTGCCCTTGAAATTTATCTGGCTCTTACCCAGTGCGGCAGTTTGTTTCAAATCATTCTCAAGTTTTTGCGGATTTGTATTATTATCCGGCTCTGGTTTTCGTTCAATAATGCCATATGCTTTAAAATTTATACTGTTCAATGCATTGACTTTATTCATACAATATTTCTCCTTACACACTTTATTAATAATATAAAGTCTGCCGGCTCGAAAAAATTGTCTTATTTTTTAAATAATGTTAAGATAAATATAATAAACTGCTGGACAAGGGATAAAACGGAGTACGAGAAATGTATACAATAAAAGAAGTTGCTGATAAAATGGATGTTTCTGAGCATACACTCAGATTTTGGGCAAAGAGCGGTTTTTTCCCGTTCATAACAAGAAATAAAAATAACATACGCCAGTTTTCAGAAAAAGATTTAGAATGGGTTAGAATAGTAAAATGTCTTCGCGCGGTAGGTACTGAAAATAAGCTGATAAAACGCTATATAGATTTATGCATCATCGGCGATTCTACAATCAAAGAGCGGTATGAGATTATAAAACTGACAAAAGAAAAAGCTTACCGCCAGATGGAAGAATTAAAAAAGCAGATGGATATGCTTGATTTTAAAGAAGGATATTATCAGAACTTAATCAAGAATAATCTTGATGACAGTTGGAATCCGATGAACAAAAACAAAGTTGAAGAATACGCGGTATAAATTTTTGAATTTATTTTAAGCAGGCACTATTTTAAATCTACTTCAATAAACGAACCCAGTATATTGCGGTATCTTTTTAGGAAGTTCAAGAACTGTGCGATTTCTTCTTTTGAGAATTCTTTTTCATATCTTTCGCGCATATTTTTAGTTTCTTTTATCCCTCTTTCATAAATTTCTTTAGCCTTAGGGAGAAGAATTATTTTTGCAGAAGAAGATTTTTTTCCAGCAGTTCTTCTAATAAAACCTTTCTGCTCCATCTCTTTTAATATTTTTCCTACATGAGCTTTGCCTTTAAACAAATATTTTGCAAGCAATGTCTGCGAAATATCCGGCTTAAGCGACACAAAATAAATAATTGCAAATTCATCCGGCATTAGATGCTCATCAATATACTTTGCGCTGAATCTTCTCCTAAAAGACTTATTAAATTTCGCAGTGTAATCGATTTGAAATGTTATATCTTCTTCAAAGTTTAAGTTAGATTTATCTCTCATCACGAATAATTTTACTCCGTATGATTGATAAAAACAAGTAGTTATTGACAATTAGATATATATAATTTAGTATTATGGTAGAATATTCTACCTGGAATTGGAGAGAGAGATGAAAATTAGTTTAACGCGTAAACAAGTGGGCATAATTATTCTGCTTATTATAATTATACCTATTGTCTATAATAAAACAGCGGGGGCAATAACAGGATTTATTCAAAGACGTGCAATGATGATGCCTAAAGAGGTTATTGTAGATAATCCGCATATAGAAGAAATTAATGTATCGGCAGAAGCAACCGGACGTGTAGAAGCACAATATTCCATTGATGTCATAGCACGAGTTTCCGGATTTTTGTTAAAAAAATATTTTAAAGAGGGGGATTTTGTAAAAAAAGGACAGCTCCTTTTTCAGATTGATCCCAAAGAATATCAGCTTAATGTAAATAATGCACAGGCATCCGTAAATCAATACAGAGCGTTATATACAAATGCACAGCAGGAATGGAACAGAGCAAACGCGCTTGTAAAAGAGGATTTAATAAGCCGTTCTGACGTAGATTCAAGCCTTGCTGCTAGAAATCAAAACAAAGCACTTCTGGATGCTGCAGTACAACAGTTAGAGCTAGCAAAAGTTAACTTAGGCTATACATCAATAAAATCACCGATAGACGGCAGAATAGGAAAAGTTAATATCACAGAAGGCAACTATGTAACTGCAACCTCAGGCGCTCTTGTTAATGTAGCCAGTGTTTCTCCTGTTTACGTAACCTTTAGCTTAAAAACAGATGACTTTGTAAAACTCCTAAGAGCAAGCGATAAATTTAAAGATGTAGAAGTAAAGGCTCAATTTGGTGACGGCGACTGGTATGACAAAACCGGCACAATTAACTTTGTAGATAATAAAATAGACAAAGACTCCGGCTCTGTAACAATGCGTGCATCTTTTGACAATTCAAAAGGCTGGCTTGTTCCAGGAGCTTATATGAAAGTAAAACTTGTAGCACCTAAGCTTGTTGAATATATTACTGTTCCACAATCCTGCACCAAGGGGGATGCTATGAGCGGCTACTACGTATGGGCTGTAGAGAATAATAAAGCCGTTAAGAAAAATATTGAAGTTTCTGATGACATAAATAATAACTGGATTGTAGAAAGCGGTATTAATACGAATGATACTATCGTTATTTCTGGTATACAAAATATATCTTCAGAAGGTCAAAAACTAAAAGTTGTAACCAGCCAGAGTAAAGAATAATGAAAAAGATATTTGATAAAGAAAAACTGTTCTTTTTTATAAGAAAACCAAGATTTGCATTAGTAATTTCCATATGTATAGTTATATTGGGCTTTATTTCAATGATAAGCCTAAAGCAGGAAAGCTATCCGGACGTAACACCTCCGCAGGTAAGAGTTTCCGCGAACTATCAAGGTGCCAGTGCGGAAGTTATTGAATCTTCTGTTGCGACCGTTCTTGAGAACAAATTAAACGGTGTTGAAGATATGACCTATATGTCATCAACCTGTTATGACGGCAGTTATTCTTTAACATTATATTTTAAAGTCGGTTCTAACAAAGATGTCAACTTGATGAACGTCCAGAACAGAATTCAGCAGGTTCAATCACAGCTTCCGGAGGATGTTCAAAGAACCGGTGTAACAGCAATAAGCAGGACATCCGGCTCCGGTGCAATAATTCTTACACTTTATCCGGAATCCGGCAACTGGAGCCAGCTGGATTTAACAAACTATGGTTCTATATATATTAAAGACGAACTCAAACGTATTGACGGTGTTGCTGATGTAGATGTATACGGAAGCGGCAACTATTCTATGAGAATATGGCTTGATCCGCAGAAAATGGCAGGCTTGGGAATTTCAACAAGCGAAGTCAGAACCGCTATTTCTAACCAGAATACACAGGTTACAGCCGGTGCCTTAGGTCAGCTTCCGACAGATGAAAAGAACGCCTTGCAATTAACTTTAAAAACACAGGGGCGTCTTGAAGATGTTTCACAATTTGAAAATATTATTATCCGCTCTAATATGGACGGCTCTAATGTAAAGATAAAAGATATTGCACGTGTTGAACTCGGCGCAGAATCTTATTCCAATTTAGGTCTTGTTAACGGCAAGCCTTCTGCAGTAGTTATGATTTCGCAGCTGCCGGATGCAAACGTTATCAATCTGTCTAAAGCAGTAAAGAAAAAAGTTGAAGAACTCAATTCACAGATGGATAACGGTATTAAAATAATGTATGTTAAAGATGATGCAGACTATATACAAGAGTCCATGCACGAGGTTGAATTTACAATTCTTTTAACAGGCTTTATTGTAGTACTTATTATATTCCTGTTTCTGGGAGATGCGATGGCAACCCTTGTCCCTTGCGTTACAATTCCGGTATCTTTAATAGGAACATTCTTTGTTCTTAAAGCTTTTGATATGTCAATAAACCTGCTGACCTTATTTGCAATGGTTCTGGCAGTCGCAGTCGTTGTCGATGACGCAATTGTTGTTATTGAAAACGTAAAAAGACATATTGATGAAGGTAAATCAGCTGTTATTGCAACCCAGCTTACTATGCAGGAGGTAGGATTTGCACTTGTTGCTATGGCACTTGTTTTAATGGCAGTATTTGTTCCGATTATATTTATGGGCGGTATGACAGGTGTAATGTATAAACAGTTTGCGGTTTGTATCGCTGTTTCAATTGCTCTTTCCGCAATATGCGCATTAACACTTTCACCGGCTATGTGTTCGCATTTTCTCGGACAAAACCATGACGGATTAAAGCAAAAACATCCTATTTTGGTAAAAATAGCTGAAAAAGCCAATATTTTAGTAAAAGATTTTAATACTATGTTCGCCAAATTAGAAGATTTTTACATGGAATATGTAAAAAAATTCGTATACGATAAAAAACTAGTGGCAATTACATATGCAATAATTATACTTTTAACTCTCTTATGTTTTAAAACAATTTCAACCGGCTTCATTCCTGATGAAGATCAGGGCGTGTTGTTAGCTCAAGTTACTCTTCCGGATGGAGCATCTCTGACAAGAACAGAAGAAGTTTCAAGAAAGTTTACTGACCTAATAAAAGATATTGACGGTGTTAATAAAGAAAAACTTACCGTATTCGGAGGAAACGGTGCGTCAAACCAGTCAACTATTATTATTCAGCTTGATGAATATGCAGACAGAAATGTCGGAGTTTTAGACTGGATAGTCAGAAAGTTCAAAGGTCAGGCAACAAATATGTCACATGTTGCTATTTTAAATAAAATAAGAGCCGCTGCCGGCAGTATTAAAGAGGCTTCTATTGTCGCGTTTTCCCCTCCGGCAATCAGCGGTATGAGTATGATGGGCGGATTTGAATTCCAAATGCTTTCTAAAGGTACATATACTCCGCAAGAACTGGAAGTCTGGGCTAATAAACTTATCGCACAGGCAAATCAAAACCCTGCCCTTTCCAGTGTATATACTTCTTTCCAGGCAAATGTTCCTCAATATATTGTAGAAATTGATTATGAAAAAGCTCTTGCACAGAACGTTGACCTGCAGGAATTATATTCAACTCTTTCTTCAATGCTCGGAACATACTATGTAAATGACTTTAACAAATACGATAGAGTATACAAGGTTCAATTACAGGCAGAAAGCAAGTTTAGAGATAAAGCAACTGACCTTTCCGGTATTTATGTAAAGAATAACAACGGCGTTATGGTGCCTGTTATGTCAATAATTACACTAAAACAAGCGATAGGTACAGCTTCCATAACAAGATACAACCAGTATAAATCTGTTCAAATACAAGGTCAGCAGGCTGCAGGCAAAAGTTCCGGCGACGCTATGAACGCAATGGAAGATGAAGCAAGAAACCTCTTGCCGTCAGACATATCATTTGATTGGTCGGGTACTTCTGCTCAAGAAAGAGAAGCTTCCGGACAGACCGCAATGATTATTGCAATGGCGCTTATATTTGTATATTTGTTCCTTGTTGCCTTGTATGAAAGTTATACCATACCTATTGCAGTATTGCTGATTTCACCTGTTGCAGCATTAGGAGCCTTAATATTCCAGCTTATGCTGAACCAATCTTTTGATATTTATTCTCAAGTAGGTATGATTACACTCGTTGGTTTAGCAGCAAAACAATCTATTCTTATTGTGGAATTTGCAAAAGAAGAACATGAAAAATACGGGCTTTCTGTAAAAGATGCTGCGATTAAAGCGGCGCATTTAAGATTTAGAGCTATTATGATGACAGAATTAGCATTTATCATCGGCGTTATGCCAATGCTCTTTGCTCACGGCGCAGGCGCTAATTCAAGAATTTCCGTAGGTTCTACAGTATTCGGCGGTATGATAGCAGCAGCTACATTAGGTGCTGCCCTTACTCCGGCATTCTATGTTATCGTTCAAGAATTTGTAGATAAATTCCCGAAAAAAGAGATTACGGAAAAAGATTTGGAGATATAAAATGAAAAAGGTTTTAAATATATTATTAATATGTTCAATTCTTTCTGTTTCTACCAATGCGGTTTTAGCAAAGAAAAAAGAAGATAAAATTAAAGAAGAAGAAAAAATAGAAATTGTAAAACCGGAAAAAGTGAAGGTAAACAAACGCCTTGAACGCAAAAAGAGTAAAAATAACGAGCGGGTAAAAAGGGAATCTTCCAAAGAAGCTAAAGGAATGTATGAAACAAAATTCCCGGAGATTAACAGCCAGATTGAATATACAGAAATGAACGGCGAAGTAACCTTAAGCGACTGTATCAAGCTTGCAATAACCCACCATCCTGCAATTATGTCTGCTATAAGCAATGCGGAAATTTATAAAACCCGTATCGGGCAAGCCTGGTCAAATTATTTTCCAACAATCGGCGCCGGAGTCAGCTATTCCAGAAACGATATGTTGATGTCTAATATGCCCAGCAGTATGTCAAGAATGATGACGCAAAGATACAATATGTTCTATGTGCCGACATTGTCAGCCAATATGCTGTTTTTTGATTTCGGAAAAACCAAGGCAAGTGCTGATATGGCAAAAAGAAATTATGAAGCATCCAGATATGATGCAGAATCAAATATTGAAACTGTTATTTATAATGTAAAAGTTGCATACTATAATCTGGTTTTTGCTGAAATACAGAAGGCTGTTTATGAAGAAACCGTTAAAGATTTTGAATTGCAGTTAAAGCAGGCAAAAGCTTATTATGAAATCGGTAAAAAGGCGAAAATTGATGTAACTACCGCTGAATACAACATGGGTAACGCTAAAGTTAACCTTATCAGGGCAAAAAATACTCTTGAACTTGCCTCCGTCCAGCTTGCAAATGCTGTCGGCATTCCGGAGCTGGAAAACGTTATTCTAAAAGATAAAATGAATAACAAAAAGTATGATGTAAACTTCGAAGACTTGCTAAAAACAGCGCAGGAATCCCGTCCGGCATTATTGTCCGCTAAAAAGACAATGGACGCTGCAGAAATGAATGTCCGCGCAGCCAAAAGAGCCTTTACTCCGGATATCAGCGGATTTGCATCATATGATCACGGCGGACGGCAGATATACAGCGATTACGGATATCAATTCGGAGTACAGCTTAATTATAATGCATTAAATCTGATGCTCTTGAAAAAACAAGTCGATGAAGCAAAAGCAACTTATCAAAAAGCAGTAGCGGATTATGAACAACAAAAACAAAATGTATACTTAGAAGTCAAAAGCGCATATATAAATCTTTTGAATTCACATGACAGCTTAGATGTTGCAAAGCTTGCGCTTCAACAGGCAAAAGAAAGACAATATCTTGCCTTTAGAAGATATCAAGTAGGTTTAGGCGACGCTATTGAGTTTAAAGATTCAGAAAATACATACTTAAACGCTCAGTTAGATTATTACAACAACCTGCTGAACTACAATATCAACGCAGCAGAGCTGGAACGCGTAATCGGCGCTCCGATAAAAGAGTCTGATATAGATTTATAATATAGGATTAAAGGCTTAACTATATGAGTATTAATATTGAAAGTTGGCTGGAAACTGCCGTTAAAAATCTAAAAGCAGACTTCAAGGAGAATTTGCTTTATGCCGGTCTGCAGGGAAGCTATAACAGAGGTGAAGCGACGCCGCAAAGCGACATTGACTTAGTCGTAATACTTGAAAAACTTGACTTTGAAGAAATAAAACAATACAAAAATATCCTTCAAAAACTACCATATTATGAGAAAACTTGCGGATTTATCTCATCAAGGGAAGAGATTCAAAACTGGTCAAAGGAGGATATGTTCCAGTTTTATTATGATACGAAGGATTTATACGGCAGGCTTGAAGATATTATTACACCGCCGGATAATGAGGATATTAAAACCGCTGTAAAACGCGGGATTGAAAATATGTACCATGCCTGCGTTCATTCTTACCTGCATGCGGAAGATCTGAACAGCAGTCTAGCAGAACTTTACAAAATGACCTTCTTTATTCTGCAGGCAGAATACTTTTTAAAAAACGGTGAATATATTAAGACAAAAAAAGAGCTTTTAAGCCGGCTGACAGGTTTGGATAAAGAAATTCTAGAGATGTGTATTAATAAAGATAATCTATCAGCCAATGAAACTTTAGATTCAGCCTGTATTTTGCTTATAAATTGGTGCAAAGAACATATGAAAAATTTAAGGGTTGACAATAGTTAGGCATCTAACTATAATGAATATATGAAAAAAGCACTTTCATTAACTGCAAAAATACAGGAACGGGGAAATCGTTTTATAACGGAACAATTGGCTCTAAATGGTGCAAAAGAACTTGTTCCAAGCCACGGTGATATTCTTGCTGTATTATATTACAACGGAAAATCAACAATGAAAGAAATTGCAGAAAAAATACACCGCACAAAACCGACAGTAACAGTACTTGTTGATAAACTGGAAAAATTAGGCTTTGTAAAAAGAGAGAAATCCGCAGAAGACAGCAGAATAACATATATCGTTCCGACAGCAAAGGCGCTTGGGTTTCAGCCGGTTTTTGAAAATATTTCCAAAGAATTAAATGAATTGCTCTATAAAAATCTTACAGACGAGGAATCTGAAATTTTAGATAACCTTTTAGAAAAAATGTTATAAGCAAATTTTTTTGCATATATAGTTAGATATCGAACTAAAGAAGGAGAACAGTATGACAAACTACAAACAAACCGAACTTGGCAAACTTGATTCAATTATTAATTTAGAAAACGGCAAGGCATTTTTACATGATGCTCTCGGGTTAACAAGCTGTGAAATTTCTGTTAATACCGTACCGAAGGGCTTTAAGGTCCCTTTTAATCACAAACATAAACAGAATGAGGAAGTTTATATTGTATTAAAAGGCGAAGGTATTATCACAATAGACGGCAATAAAGTTAATCTACGCGAGGGTTCTGCTGTTAAAGTTGCACCTAAGGCATCAAGAACAATCGAAAATACCTCTGACGGTGATTTTCAATTTATTTGTGTACAGGCAAAATCCGGCTCTCTCGAGCAATTTGGTCTTGGCGATGCTGAATTGTGCTAGCAGGTATAATGCACAAGGGGGTTTCGGAAATCAAAGATTTCCGAAACCCTCTTTGTTGCAACAAATTAAAATTTATCGTCGTAAACTTGCTATGAGTGTGCAAGTTTATGAATATTAAAATCTACATTAATTTCATCTGGTAAGGAAAATTCGAAGTTTCGTTTTCTTGTATCAAGAATAGTAAACTTTTCGTATCTATCTATTAATTTTAAATCCGAATATCTGATACTACCTTTATTAGCAGGATTATTTTCTATAGAATAACAGTCTGGCGATATTAATATCCCGCGATATGTTTCCCACGCAACCAAAGGATCCGTTATATTCAGATATGTCCATACAATTTTTGTATCCATAAGGTAAGCTCCTTGTAGAAAAACACATGATTTGATTTCTTGTTACAAATGGTTTGATTATTTTGGACACTTTGCGTTGGTATATAAACTCCAACTTACGAACGATTCATTTTATATTCAGAACCATATGTATATTATTTGTCCAGTAATCATAAATAATAGCAGTGTACTTATAAAGTATAATACCTAAGATAAATAAAGTAAATTATTAATTAAATTATATAAATACCTAAATTTTATCGTGTTTTGCCCCGATTTATAATTGAAAGCGAGGTAAGATATGCAACAATTATAGTGGAATACAATAATACAAAATTCCTAATTGACCCGTGGCTTATGCCTAAAGATTATATGCCGGGATTTGATACAGCGATAAATTCCGAAATTCGCCAGCCAAGAGTGGAGCTTCCTTTTGAAATTGAAAAAATTGTTGATGTTGACGCTGTTATCATTACTCATATTCATCCTGACCACTGGGATGAATTTGCTGAAAATGCTCTGGATAAAAATATAAAAGTATTTGTACAGTCAATTATTGATAAAGATTACGTCTTTACAAAAGGATTTACAAATGTTGAAATTATACAAGAATCCGGAACGGAATATAATGGAATAACTCTATACAAGACAGGCACCCAGCATGGCAAAAGAGAAATAATTAAACCGTTATGTGATTCTATCGGCTTGCCTTATGATGCGATGGGTGTTGTTTTCAAATCAAATGATGAAAAGACCTTGTATATAGCAGGCGATACTATTTGGTGTGAAGAAGTTAAGGCAGCATTAGAAAAGTATTCTCCTGATGTTATCGTTGTAAATGCTTGTGCTGCAACGGTTTTAAACGGTGAAAGGCTAATTATGAATATTGATGATGTAAAAGAAGTTTTACAACATGCTCCAAACTCAACCGTAATTGCAAGCCACATGGATACAGTAAGCCATCTTTCGGTTACAAGAAATGATTTAAAAGGATTTAAAAATAAAAACAATATTGATAATTTGTTAATTCCTGAAGACGGAGAAATAATTGATTTTACATGTAATAATTGAACTTTTATATTGATAAAGTTACTCAAACTTAAGGATGGAAAAATTTTTACAACCTTGTTCTGAAATTTTACAAAATTTTTGCTTTTTTAAAAAAATGAGGAACTGGACTTTTCCGAAATAATCAAATTATCCGTACGACTCAAAAACGGTGCGTATCTCACTGAAATTCTGCAAATCTCAATCTATCCGTACAGTCCAGAAAAAGTCCAGTTTCCCAGTTTGATTTTTTTGGTAAACTTAATTTTTTCGACCCGGAAACTCCCACACAAAGCCAACTTTACCAAAATAATCAAACTAACCGTACACAATAATCAAATCATGTGTTTCTTTACAAGAATTTCTATTTCTTCTTGGTTATATCTTGAATAATAACATTCTAAACCTTGGATGCCACTTGCTATCATTGTTTCAAGGCGTGGAAGAAATTCTTCTTTTGATAAATGTTTTTCTCCTTCGCCTCCTAGAGGATGAGCCCAAACAGGAATTCCACCTGCATTTTTTATTATTTGAATGGCCTCATCGCCATCGAATCTAGAATTGCCTGTTTTACATCCGTCTAAATATTTTCTCATTGCATCAAGGTTGTTATCAGATAGGCCTCTATTTACTAAAATATTTGCAAAATGGGTTTTTACGACACTTGGTCTTGAATAAAGCTAATCAAGTTCTTCTTGAGTTAGTGTGATATCCCAAACTTCTTTTAAATACGCGATTCTTTTTTCTAGTTTGTTTCTTCTTAGAATTTTTCCTTGAGCGATTAAATCATTTAATTCTTTATTATCAGGGTTAATGTTATATCTGTTTTGCAAGTAAGTTCAACACCTTTTATGAATTTAATATTACTAGGTAGGTGTTTTTGAACTTCTGATAATCCGCCAATGGTGTCATGATCAGTTATTGCAAAAATATTTATTCCTGCATCTTGAATATTTTTTATTAATTCCGGGATAGAATCGCTTCCATCGGAAAAATTGCTATGTATATGTAAATCAGCTTTAATCATATTTACATTGTAGTACAAAGTTAAATATTATAATATAATTTATACAAGAGAGGGATTTAAATGTATATTCCATATTATGAATTGGCTCAAAGTATATCAAAAATTTTGCCAAAAGCTTGGCAGAAGAAATTTGTTGATTATGGATATAATTTAAAGATTAAACAAAATTTAGATTTTATAAATAAAAATATCGTAAATGTAAAAAAAAGGTTATCTAAAAAAATTAAAACTCAAAAACTAAATGTTATATTTTATGTTTACGATGATACAAAATGGAAATGTCAAAGTTTATATGATTTGATGGATAAAAGTGAAAACTTTATTCCATATATTTATGTAACTAAAAATGCAGCTCCTCAGAATAATTGCAATTATCAAACAGATGATGATTTGAGAAAAGTATATGATTTTTTTGCAAAGAAGTCTATGCGAGTAAAATACGCATACAATATTGAGAAACAAAAATATATTCCTTTTGAAAAAATGAATCCTAAACCTGATATTATAATATATCAGCATCCATGGTATGTTGAAAGAACTCAAGGTCCGGTTGTCTGCTCAAAATTTGCATTAACTTATTATGTTCCATACTATATTTCAGATACAGATGAATGGTTTGAGTATGATTTAAGATTCCATAAATATATTTATAAATATTTTGTTCCATCTGATATAGTTAGAAAAAATTATGCAAAAAAGATGTCTAATAATGGGAAGAATTTAGTTGTTTCAGGACACCCTCAATTGGATTATTTCTATTTGAATAAAAATAATAGTGCTAGTGATACAAATAACAAGGTAATAATATATGCCCCTCATTGGACTGTTTGTGGTGATAATATAAGATATTCAACATTTGATTGGTCAGGGCGAGAAATTTTAGAATTTGCAAAATCTCATAGAGAGTTTAATTGGGTAATGAAGCCTCATCCGTTGCTTTATAACTTTTTATATCAGTCTGGATATATGTCAAAAAATGAAACTGATAAATATTTTGATGACTGGCGCGAAATTGGTCAAGTTTTTGATTCAGGTGATTATATGGAGCTATTCAGTAATTCTTCAGTTATGATTACTGATTCAGGATCCTTTTTGATTGAGTATCTTTTAACAAGAAGACCTTGTATTCACTTGGTATCAGAAAAATTTATTGGTAATGAAACAGCAAAACAAATATGTGCTGGTTATTATAATGCACATAATAAAGAAGAAATGTATTCTTTATTAAATGAAGTTATTTTAGCTAATAATGATTCTAAGAAATCTGAGAGAGATTTAATTATTCAATCAATGAATTTAGATAATAATTATGCCGCTCAAAATATTGTGAACGAAATAATAAATGATTTATGATAGGATAATATTATGAAAAAGAAACTATTAATGGTTTTAGGACCAACAGAAATAGAAAAAGATATTTTAAAAGAAGGTGCTAATTCTCAAGAATATATGAGAACACTAGATTATACTAATAAATGGTTTCGTATTTTTGATAATTTAAAATATGCATTTCAGACAAAAAATCCTGTTGTAGTCTATGCTACATCAGGCACTGGTGCAATGGAAGCTGCAGTTACTAATTTTTTATCCTCAAATGATAAAGTTATTTATATAAATGGAGGATCTTTTGGTAAAAGATGGGGGGATATTTGTCAAAAGCATAATATCGAAACTGTTGAAATTCCTGTGGAATTTGGTAAAACCCCAAATATTGAAAATGTAAAAAAATATATAGAACAGAATTCCGATGTAAAAGCTTTATTTGCAACTTTAAACGAAACTTCATCTGGGGTATTAACAGATATTAAAGCAATTGGTGAAATTTTAAAAAATTATCCAGATATTTTATTTATAGTTGATTGTGTAAGTGGATTATTATCGGAAGAATTTTTGCAAGATGAGTGGGGTGTAGATATTGCAGTTTCAGCATCTCAAAAAGCATTTGCCTTACCTCCTGGATTGGGATTTTTATCAGCAAGTCAGAAGGCCTTAGAGAGAGCAGAAAAATCAAATTTAAGAAATTTTTATTTTGATATTTTTGATTATGTAAATAATGCAAATAGAGGGCAAACTCCTTTTACTCCTGCTGTTGGAATTGTAAATCAATTGGATAAGAGATTACAAAAAATAAAAAAAGAAGGTTTGGTAAATTTTAGAAATAGATATAAACAAAATACATTATATCTAAGGGAAGGACTGCAAAAACTTGGTTTTAATGTTCTTGCAGAGAATCCGACTAATTGTGTTACAGCAGTTTATACCAATGATGTAGATGCTTATCAGATAGTTCAAATAATGAGAGAAAAATATGATATCGAAATAGCACCTTCTGGCGGTGATTTAAAACATAAGTTGTTTCGTGTTGGAAATTTTGGAAATATTACTTTAAAAGATATAAAAAAATTTTTAAAATGTTTAAGAAGAATTATAGAGGAAATTAATTATGATTAATAATAAAACCGTAGTTTATACATCAGGAACATTTGATATGTTACATATTAATCATTTAAAAATGATTGAATATGCAAGAGCATTAGGTGATATTCTGATTGTTGGTGTAAATACAGATGAACTAGTAAATGAATACAAGTCTGAACCAGTGATACCTTTTGAGGAACGTATTGCTTTAATGAGGGCTATAAAATACCCAGATATCGTGATTCCGCAACATAGTTTAGATCATAGAGACAAGGTTAAAAAATTAAAATTTGATGTTTTTGTAGTCGGTGATGATTGGGCTGGAAAATACGATTATTTAGAAGAACTAGGAGTAACAGTAGTTTATTTCCCTTATGGTAGAAGTTGTAGTTCTACAAGTCTTAAGGAAAAGATTTATAATAATTATAAAGAACTAATTAATAAAACCGATAATCATTTACCTAGTGATATTAATGTAGGATAAATTATAAAATTTTTTTAGTAATCTCCTTGTAACGTTTACTTAATTCTGGTGCAATTTTAATATCATTAGGAAGTTGATTCCAATTGGGGTATTGATTTGATATGTATTCCTCCATGTTGTTAGGGGCAAAGAATTCCATATTTTCAAATAAGATTTTTCTTAATGGGAAAATTGTATTTTTTGTCATAAATTGATTAATAGGGAACAAATAACTATCCAAGCTATCAAATCCAAAAAATATTTTATTGCTTACGAGAGTAATATTATTGTTATTGTCTATTTTATTACGTATGTATTGGTATTTTTCTTTGTAGTTTAATATAGAATTACAATTTTTACGGATAGTATTTATGTCTTTTTTAATATCTTCAATCGTGTATGCCTCAGAATAAAAGTCGTGAGGGAAAATGTCAAGACATAAAAAATCTTTTATACTAGTACCTTGCATAATTTGTATATGATGGTGTGTGATTGAAAATAAAATCTGATTAGAGTATTTATGTAAATATTCCTCAAAAACAGATAATTTATTTTCTTTGTTTTCCATAATTTTAGAAACATCAATTTCAATAAATTTTTCTTTTAATAAAAGCTTTAAATTTTCGTAATCGTTTCTCATCATACCAATATCCATATCATCATCCCATGGGATAAAACCTTTATGTCTTAAGTATCCAATTAGGGTTCCTGATGTTATAAAATATTGTAAATTATGTTGCGTGAAAATATCACATAATTTTTTACAGAAATGGACATTTTTAAGTTGATATTCTCTTAAAAAAGAATTCTGGCAAGGGAGTAAGTTATAGATATTTATATTTTGGAGTAATGTATTTAGTATGCAAAGTGATAATTTGTAAAATTTTTTTTGTTCTTTATAACTCTTCCATTTCTTTTGTAATTTAATATGTTTTAAGTAATTATCGTGATTTTTTTGTATGATATTATTTTTATCGTCGTCTTTTATTAATTTATATATAAATTTATATGTACGTAAATTTTCATCAATCAAGTTTTGTAGTTTATATGATTGATAAATTTTTATTTTTCGTTTGATTTTATTAATGATTATACTTTTTTGCATGAGTTTAAATTTATGTAATATCTTGTAAAAATTTTAACATTTTTTTGTATTTTAAATATAAATCTCTATATTTTATAAACTTAAATGTTAGTTTATTTTTTATTTTTTTGAGGTTTACTCTTTTATCAATATTTTTTATTTCAGTTTTTGCTTTTTGGTTTTGTTTAAATTTTTGCCTGTGCATATCAATTTCAATTTCTGCAGGCATTTCCATGAAATTGTTGCCATAATTTATTCTTAAATGTTTTTCGATGTTATTAGGGGCACATAGAGATGTATTTTCAAATTGTATTTTTTTTATTGGAAATACATCATCAATTGATAATAGTTCTTTGCATGGGATGTCTATTAAGTCGCAGTTATCAATTCCATAATATACAGTATTAGAATGCTTTACAATCTTATATTTATCCTTTACATCATTTTGAAATTGTTCAATTAAATTAAATTGTTTCAACCTGTATATATCTTTCCGCATTTGAATTGCGTATTCTTGCATATCTTTCAGTGTAATGTCATCTGAATAGTAATCGTATGGAAATACTTCTAGTAATATTATTTCTCCTTTTGAATTGCCTTTAAATATTTGTAAATGAGTGGGGCATTTCATAAATAATATATTATTTATGTTTTTTTTGATAGATTGATTCATTAAGATATATTTATTTCTACTGTTAATAGTTAAATTATCGACATTTATTTCAATATGATGTCTTTTAAGATAATCAATTAGGGTATTGTAATCGTTTCTCATCATACCAATATCCATATCATCATCCCAAGGGATAAATCCCTTATGTCTATAAGCACCCAAAAGGTTTCCAGAGATTAAAAAGTAGGAGATATTTTGAGTTTCAAAAATATCGAACCAATAGTTTGCAAAATCTAATATTGCTAACTGATATTTCCTTAAATATCCTGTGGCTGGTTTAAGATTAGAAATATTTATATCTCTTTGTATTTCAAAATATTTTTTTAATGTTTTTTTATATAAATTTTTGTATATTCTAGTAAGAAAAAATATATTCTTAATAAAATCTGTTATATTCATTATTTCTCCAATAAAAAAAGTTTAATTATAAAAAATATTGTAGGTTCAATTAAAGATATAATTTTTTTATCTTCATTCGGTGTATTAATAAGCAGTTTATATTCTAAGTAGTCTAGTAGCCATACATCATCATATAAAGCAACTGCAAGAATATCATAATCAAAAGTTTTTAGTTCTTCTGGAGAAATTGGATGATATTTTGTTGTGTTAGTTTGTTTTGAAGATTCGAATTTTTTATCACATATTGCGACTATATTAAGCGATGATAAATCGAAATTTTGTTCTAAAATTTCAAAATATAATCCAGCTCCGTAGATTGCAATTTTCTTATTTTTGTATTTTTTTGCTAATTTATTAATTTGTTTTTGTGCGTTAACTTCTTTAAAATATTTTAGAATATCCATTGTGCCTCAAATTGTTTAGTAAAGAAAAGGTTTAATTTTTTTTCGTTTTAAAACTTTATAATATTTTGTTTTTAAATCTTTTATTATTTCATCATATCTTGAAATTAATACATATATGGAGTCAAAGTCAATAGTTTCTAGTTCTTGTGGTGTAATACATTTATATCCATAAAAGTTATCAATTTTATTATTAGCAAATCCTCTATCACATACTCCAATGATATTTAAATCTTTTAGGTCATAATTTTGCAATAATTGTTTTGCCATTAAGCCCGCTCCATATAGAACAATTTTTTTATTTTTATTAATCTTAGAAAGATGTTTAATGTGTTTTTCTAACTTAATTGTTTTAAAATAATCTAGATAATTATTGGTTGGTAATTTACTTTTTTGTATATATATTTTTAATCCCATAAAATATATAAATTTTTCTAGTCTTCCATTGTTATCTAGTTGGGATTTATAAGAAAATAATTTTCTTAATAATGGTGTATAAGTAAAGTAGCCTTCGTAAGTATTTGTTTTTATAGCTTTAGAATTCGCTTTATAATCGTATTCCCCCCCGCCGAGGTATACTTTTTTAATTTTTCTTTTTATCATTTCTTCAATACCATAATAATATAGCATTTCTCCAATACTATATTTAGAATATTGGTGGTCGTATGCAAGATTAACTTGGTATGCATCATGATTATCATATATAGAGTATAAAAGATATGCAGCAATGCTATCATTAATTGTTAATGTATAAACATCTGTTATTCCATAAAAATTAGATAATAAATCTTTTGTTGATATACCACTATACGCAGTTTCATAATCATTTCTTTTTAATACAAGAAATTTTTCTAATAAATTTTCTGTGAGTTGAGATTTCTGGTAATGCTCAAATTTACAATTATAGTTTTTTTCTAATTTTTTTCTTTTTGAACGTCTGTTATATCTCGAACGAGAAGAAAATTGTTTATCAAACTCTTCCTGAGAGTCAGGTAGTGTTAATAGCCAGTGAACTGTTTTATTTACATCTTTGCTTTTGTTTAAAGATTGTATGATGTAAAATCTATCAATTGAAAACTTTTCATAAATAAATTTAAGGATAGCATTATACTCATCTTTGGTTAGGTCCATCATGTATAGACCAAGATAACAATATAAACCGTGAATATGAAAAGATAAATATTTTATTTTATTTTTATATTGTATTTGTAAAAGTTCAAAATCGTTATTAAATTTGATATCCGCTCTGTTGAATAAAATATTAGGTTTTACAAGTTTAATTTTTTGATATTTCTCTTCTTTATTAACTAAGTCTATTTTTATTTTATGCACATTATATCTCTTTTCTTGAAATATTAACACTTCTATAATATCATATAAATATTCAATATTAAGTTTTGGGGAGCTTTTGTGAAAAAATATTTAGAGAGTCATTGTTTTAGTTCGCGTTTAGCATATTTATCTAAAAAATTAAAAAATAAACGCATTTTAGTTTATGGAACAGGAAAAATGTTCCAGGAAATAATAAAAAATTACGACTTAAGTTGTTTGAATATCATTGGGATTACCGATAGAAAGTATTTAATAGAAGATATTGGGCGCAAAGAATTTGGTTACCCAATTATTCCATTTTCAAAATGGCATGATGTAAATGCTGATGTTGTCTTGCTTTCTGTACAATATTATTTATCGTTACAAGAATCATTGAAGAAAACATTTTTCAACAAGTCTATCATTCCTTTTGTTGCTGTAAACCATGTCGATTGGCTTAAGTATTATGCATGTAAAATCCCTTTGATAAAAACATTATTTGGAGCAAAAAATAATGTTGTCGTTCTTGTAAAACAAAATGGTAAAAGAGTATATAACCCCAAAATAAAAAATCTTTTTATAAAAATGACTGGTGAAAATAATTACATAGAAATCCATGAACCGTTTGATATAACAGAAAAGGTTGAGCTATTAGGACATTCTGATAATAAAATAATTATTGGAGCAAATAATCAATATAGAAGAATGCGAGTTTTAATGGGCAGCAAAAATACTTTGCAAATTGGGCGTAATACTACAACTGTTTCTGTTGCGATACATATGTTTTCAGGTTGTAATCGAATTGTTAGTATCGGTGATGATTGTCAATTTTCCTGGGAAATAATGATTAGAACAACAGATGCTCATACTGTTTATGATAAAGATACAAGAAAAATTATTAATCCTGCAAAAGATGTTTATATAGGTAATCATGTTTGGGTTGCCAAAGATGTCACAATATTAAAAGGAGCACGTATTCCTTCAAATTGTGTTGTAGGAGTTGCATCGGTTGTAAACAAAGAATTTACTGAAGAAAATACTATACTGGCCGGTACTCCTGCTAAAATTGTAAAAAGGAATATTAATTGGGATAGACGTGGTGTTGCTGATTTTGCCTGAGTATTATAAATAATGAAAAGGAGCCTTTATGAATGAATTAGAACAATATTTAGTAGATAATAAATTTTCAAAACGTTTTAAGTTTTTAAAAAATAAATTTAAGAACAAGAAAATAGTTATATATGGTGCAGGACAATTATTTCAAACGATTATAAAAAAGTATGATTTATCTAGTTTAAATATTGTTGGTATTTGTGATAAAACATTTTCAAGTGCAGAAAATGGGGAGTTATATTTTGGGTTTCCAAAAATAGATATAAACTCTTTGGCATTATTTGATTTTGATAATATTTTAGTTGCTGTAAAAGATTATGTGCAAATTATTTACGATTTACCAGATGAAATTAATAAGAATTGTATATATCCTTTTGTCAAGAAGAATATTTGGTTCAAGTATGTTAAAGGAGCAAGACGAAGAGCTAAATATTTAACTTTATTTAATCATACATTTGTAATACCTTTTTCGCCTGCAGAGATGGTACTTAATTATTTAGAACGTGAAAATCCTTGGATGGCACAAAGTATGTGGTCGCCACGAAATTTGAATACATATATGGTCGATATAGCTGCTCGTTCAACTGCTCAATATGTAATTGATAATATGTCTACATTACCAGCGTTTGATGATAGATTTAAATTGTTGTCTTATGCTTTGCGTAATGTTCCAGAAGATGGATTGTATTTTGAGTTTGGGGTTTATAAAGGCGAGTCTATTAATTATATTGCAGGTATAAAATCCGATAAAACAATTTATGGATTTGATAGTTTTGAAGGTTTACCAGAGAGTTGGACTGCAAATCATCAAAAAGGGCATTTTAAACTCCCAGCGCTTCCTAAGGTTAGAAAAAATGTCGAGTTGGTAAAAGGGTGGTTTGATGAAACTATTCCTGCATTTAGTCAAAAACATGGTGATTTCAAAGTTGCATTTATTCATGCAGATAGTGATTTATATTCTTCAACAAAAACAATGTTTAACCTTCTGAAAGATCATATAACAACTGGGACAGTAGTTGTTTTTGATGAATATTTCAATTATCCAAATTGGGAAGAAGGTGAATTTAAGGCTTTTCAAGAGTTTGTTAAAGAGAATAATTTAAAATACGAATACTTAGGTTATACGTATAAATCAAGTAGGGTTGCTATAAGATTTTTATAAAATAGAAGACCGTCTTAAATCGACGGTCTTTTGTTTTTAATTAGGATAGGCATGGTCTGCATAAGTTTTGCTAAAAATAGCCAAAATAATATGTATGTTGTAAAATATTATTGAATAATAAGGTTTTACACTATGATTAATGATATGACAAAGGGAGGTCCTTTAAGCCTTATATTTTGGTTTTCTGTTCCTCTTTTAATTGGTAATATATTTCAACAACTATATAATATTGCAGATATTGTTATTGTTGGAAGAACAATCGGGATTAATGCTCTTGCTGCTGTTGGGGCTATATCTCCAATATTCTTTTTTATTTTGAATCTTCATATGGGAGTCCCTGGTTCTGCAATTGCAGTTGTAATATCACAAGCTATATCTGCAATAATGTGTATAGCATACGTAAAAATGAAATTTCCTATATTACATTTAAAGAAAAAAGATTGGAAATTTACGGTTAAAGACAAAGATTTTATTTATGACCATTTAAAAATTGGTTTTCCTATGGCATTACAATTTTCAATAATTGGCTTAGGAATTTTAGTTATTCAAAGTGTATGTAATAGTTTTGGTTCAGATGTTATTGCTGCGATGACTGCAGCTTTAAGAATTGAACAAATTGCTACAATGCCTATGATGTCTTTTGGAGTTGCTGTTGCTGCATTTGTTGCTCAGAATTATGGTGCAAATAAATTTAAAAGAATTCATGAAGGTGTTAGAAAAACATCTTTTGTATGTTTGATAATAAGTATTTGTATGGGATTTATAATGCATTTCTGGGGGGCAGATATTGTTGCTCTTTTCTTAGGTGCTAAAGATATTAATATTCTAAAAATAGCTAAAAATTATTTGTTTATAAGTGCGTTATTTTATTTCTTTTTAGGTCAGATTTTTATTCACAGAAATGCTTTACAAGGTATGGGGGAACCTAAAATACCTTTATGGGCAAGTATTATTGAGTTATTTGTAAGATGTGGTATAGCGATATTCTTTGCTCCAATATATGGTTATTATAGTGTCTTTTATGCCGGTCCTGCGGCTTGGGTTGTTGGAGCATCCATAATGGGATTTGGGTATTATACTAGAGTTCTGCGTATCTTCTAAATGTAATAACATGAGGAATGCTTTCAATTCCTTTCTTTTCAAGTATATGTTGAGTTAATTTTATCGCTTTTGTTACACTGAATTTATTTGGATGAAGAAGAAATTTAATAAATATATCTTTCATTTCTTGAGTTAAAATTGTATTATATTCACCCTGTTTTGTATATTTGTAATTAGGAAGTAACACCCTATAATCTTCATTATCTTCATATGCCCAAATCCATCGATGAAGTGTGCCTATCGAAATACTACCCAAGAATTTATAAACCTTTGGTAGAAGCATTCCCGAATTATACAAATCCAAAAATACTGAGTCAGCCTCTTTTTTTGTCTTATATTTGGTTCTTATATTTTGAAGAGCTTTTACAATATCTACTCTAGCAAGTGCCGTTAATTTTGCACTCTCTGAAATAAATGTCGGGTATTTAGTTGTTGAGTTTAAAGGAACTAATGCGGTGCAATTTGATTGAGTTGCTTCTTTAATTAATTCATCTTGGAGTTTTTCCTGTATTTCTGGTTCTAGTGATGAGTATAATATCTCGTATGATTTACCTCCAAAAACTTTAACTTCACGAGCAATATATTTACCTTTTTGAATTGCCAATCTTAATGAACGGTTGCTTTTTAACCCTTTTAATTCTGCTATTTTATTAATATCTATATATTCTTCGTTTTTCATCGCAGACACACATTAGCTCGGAAGTAAATGTATTGGAACATCACTTCCGAGCTTTGTGTCGTTTTCGTATCATTAAAAATTAGTTTGACTTATATAAAATA
>CALVBN010000003.1 GCA_944325785.1 Candidatus Gastranaerophilales bacterium
TCATACCGGCTTCCTAACGTTCAGAATGGTTTCTACTGTCTGCTGCGGTGTTTGGTTGGAATTGTCCAGCCAAAAGTTAGTAGGTTGGGCTTATAGCCCAACAATTAATTAGTTATGATTCTCTCCTCTACTATACAGACAAAATTTATCTTTATACATCTGCCCTGACCAGCAAAAGAGTAATTTGACCGGTTGCTGGGTCAAATGGTCTGCTTGCTTCCTACCCCTCAAACCCACGCAAAATGCCGATTGCCCAAAATAATCGCACCATCTGCCCTACGCAAAACACTCACTTCAATACAACTGCTTAGCAGTACCGCCAGATTTAAATATGCGTAAATTGTGCATTTTTATATAATAGAAGGGTGGGCGCAAAATGCGACCACCCTTCTATACAGAGGGGATGGGATTCGAACCCACGGTGGAATTGCTCCCACACAACCTTTCCAAGATTGCACCTTAAACCTCTCGGACACCCCTCTTTGGTTCTTTTTATATTATACATTAGAGATAATTTATTGCAAATATTAACACTCTACAACTAAAGTTGTACATCATTTGCATAAAATAATCATCTATTCTTATGATTTATTTTATTTTTAATATTGTTAATCTATATTTGTAAAGTTATCTGAGAATATAGAAAGGAATAGTATGGCAAAAATTAACAATGTAGGTTTAAACCTGGGTCAGAAAATTGCTAATCCGTTCAAGACATCTCGCAATTCAACAACGAATCCGTTCAAATACTCAAATTTTGAAGGAAACACTTTGCAATTTGAATACGCTGATGTTTTTGAAGGAGCAAAACACAGCGCAAGCAACAACAAGTTAAAAATGATTACATCTTCTGTAGCAGGAAGCATGACAAAATTACGCTCAAGCATCACAGAACCGATTGTAAATTTCGTAAACAGAGTTAAAGAAGGAATGTCTAATGCTTGGGATTATGCAAAAAATACCAATGTTTCTGATTTAGCAGGTGTTAAAGCTATCAACAAAGTTATGAATGCTGACATCCTTGATATAGGCAAAGGTATCGGAAGTTCTATCTCCGGCATGGGCAAAGGTATTGCTTCCAAAATGGCATTTTTAAATACAGATGTTACTGATATAGGCAAAGGGCTTTCTGATAAGTGGAATTCATTAATCAGCAAAGTTCACACTAATAAAATTAACAAAGATACTTCAGTTGACGAATTAAAAGCTATGTGGGAAGCAGAAATTGCTGCTTCTGCAAGCAAGGAGGCTGCATAATGAATAGAAACGTTGCAGAAATTATCGACGCTCTTGCAGCTCATCAGGATCATGCTTCTATCGAAGTTTTAGAAGAATTAGGAACAAATTCTCCGGACAATGAAGTGAGAGAATATACTTCGCGCGCTCTGGTAAGAAAAAATGTTCATGATTCTTTAAAAATTGTTATCATCAATCAAGGAAAAGGCATCAATGACCTTTCTCCGGCAGTTGCAATGAGTACAATTAACGAAATTTTAGCATTAAAAGACAAATCTGAAGTTATAAAGATTTTGGACGACACAATTAACATGCATTCAGACGAAGCTGTTAAAGAAAACGCACGTTCTGTAAAATCTTTACTTGCTTTAAGCTAATTTAAGCTAAAAAATAATAAATATATGCAAAAAAAAGCTCTTGTTTTTACAAGAGCTTTTTAATTTATCAAAAAGAGTCTAGCTGCAGCTAAACTCTTTTTTAAACTTATTTCCCAAGAAGGAAATTAAACCCGAGCTGGAAGCCAACACCTGTTCTTCCGACATTTCTAAATACAGTTTGGAAATAGCCGGCGAATCTGTCAGTAAATCTCTTAGTGAAACCAAATCCGTACTGGATATAGCCTCTATCCATATAAAGGTGCGGCAAATCAACATTACCAGCTCTGCCTCCAACAGCACCGTTTAAGTTATACATATACTGAATAGTGGCATATATGCTAAATGTTTCTTTTTCCCAGATTAAGTTCAAGCCCGGAGCTAAGTTAATACCGTTCAAGATACCGGACATCATGCCCATCTGGCCAAAGTCAGAGTGCCAGTTTTGCTGTCCAAAGAAATTATATGCCAATAGCAAGTTAGGTTGTAAAACCCAATCTCTATGGAATCTCCAGTTATATGCAGCTTTGGTAGCAGCGCCTGCAAAGTAGTTAAATGTATTATCAGTATGTCCTGCAATATCTAAGCTGTTTTGATATACGCCGCCGTAGATTAAACCTCCGATTATGAAGTTATTTTTATACCAGGTTCCTAAGAAACCAGCCTGTCCGCCATTTTGATAAGCGCCCAAACCTGAGTAATACTGGTGAGCTCCGTTGTATCCGATATAAGCCGTCGGCATAAATTTCCATCCGTGCTTAAGTTCTTTTAAACCGAAGTCGGCACCGATTAATGTACCATAAGCATTGTTTCCGACATTATTTAAGCCCTGGCTCATTTGCAGAGTTTCAAATGTTCCATACATTTTTACCCACAGCCCGCCGTCTTTGCGTGAATATTGATAAGGTGCGTATTGAGGCATTGTAGCGGCGTATCTGTTTGCCATCATACCCGTATAAGCAGTACCTCCGTCTTCTTCTTTAAAGCTTGGAAGGAGCATTGAGTGATTGAATAACATATCATCAATAGCCAGCTGGTTCATCCATTGAGCAAGTGTTGTGACCTGTCCTCTGTATACCTGCGGATTGAATCTTGTTAAATCCATTGTATAATTTCCGCCGAGTCCGCCGGTATTATTCAGCCTGTACCATCCGATAGGCGTAAAGATTTCTTTATCAGTTTCAGTAAAGTTTACGTTGCCTTCTAATGTATTGTAGTTAAAAATTCGTCCGAGATTAATATGCTTATCAATCGGCGCATCCCAGCCGAATATGTCTCCTCCGAGATTCCAGTCCGAAATATTAATTGTTGCGGACTCAGAGTCAGATGCGTTACGGATAACATCCGCAAAGAAACGGTCCGCATCATTATATCCTTCTCCGTTGCTTCTGCCGTAGACATCAAGAGTAAAATCGCCTTGATTGTCGCCTGTGGTTCCGATATTCATACTAGAAGTTAACGTATAATCTTCTATTGCATTATTTAGTCCAATTAATGATCCGGAATGGTTCAAGTTTGTCATGTTGAACCCGTTATCAAAAGAAACAAACTTTGAAGTACTGTCTACATTCAAATCCCCGCCCTGCAGAATTGAAGCATCTATAGCAGAAAGCGTAGAATTATTTGTTACATTGACTTCACCGCTTGTAACTTCACTCATGACATTATCAAGTATAATATTAGAATTTGAATCAATATTTGTAGTTCCGCCATATTGTTGAAGAGCAGATGTACTGTCATTTACCATGTTCGTTGCATTAACAGTGCCTCCCCAGTTTCGGATTAACCCGCTCCACTTATCGTTTTGAGAAGGATCAGCATTTCCGCCGTTGAGGTTAAAAACTGTATTCGCATTAGTTTCAAGTGTCGCACCCCTTTGGATATCAACAACAACTTCATTTTTTATGTTACTGGGGTCTTGAATTTCCAGTACAGAATTTTCAAGCAAGTTAAGATAACCTGTATTAGCAGTTATATTAGTTGCATTCTGCGGATCTGTCATACCGTAATTAAGCGTACCGCCGTTTAGTGTTGTTGTTCCGTCTAATGTGTCGTTGTCATCTACACCAACTACACCGCCTGTTGTTATATCTATATTTGCACTATTTGAAACATTTAATGCAACCTCATTTTGAATAGCACTGCTTATGCCATTATTGTTAGTTCCTACAGTTACGGTTCCGCCCGTAACATTAAGAGTTCCAGTATTTGCTTGTATAAAACTTGTTGTAGTATCTTGAACACTTCCATCAACACTTAAAGAGCCTCCATTTAGAGTCAAACCTCCATCCCAATCATCAGCGCTATTAAGTGTTGCACTACCGCCATTTACATTTAGAACTGACGTTGAATCAATACTTGTTGTAACATCACCTGTAATTTGGCTTCCTGTTGCGAGATTGAAGTTTTGGTTTACTAAGTCCAAAGTACCGCCGGTTGCATTAATAGCACCATTTGTTACACCATTAACTGTAAGCTTACCAGACTCAAGATTAACTGTACCATTCCAAGTGTCGCCGGTGTTGAGTGTTACATCTCCGCCTTCAACAGTTAAAGAAGAACCTGTTGCAATATTTGTAACTATAGCTTCTGCAACCTTGCTTCCGCTTGTAATATCTAAATTCCCGTTATTTATAATATTGAGATTACCGCCGTTCGTATCATCTGTATATAAAGCACCATTTCCTGTATTAGGATCTCTGCTGTCTACATTAAGCGTGCCTCCGGCTATAGTGACGCTTCCCAGCCAATTATCATTATCATCTAAGGTGTATTCACTTCCGGCTACTATTGTATAATTAGCACCGTCATCAATTTGGGTTACAACTTCTTTTGCAATAGAACTTCCTTCTGCAAGAGTAAAATCTCCGGATATATCCAGAGTACCACTTGTAGCAATAATCTTACCATAAGAATTCAGACCTTCGACTGTCAAAGTACTATCAGCATTTGATAAGTTAATAGTTCCTGCCCAAGTATCATCAGAGTTTAATACAGCATTTCCTCCGTTTAACGTCAAAGAGGAACCGCTGTTTATAATGGTATTAACTTCTGCACTTATGGAACTATCCGTTCCTAAAACAAGGTTTCCGATTGCTTGTGTTGTAGCTGTGCTATCTGTACCTATATTTAAATTAGTATTCTCGCCTGAAACTTTTAAAGAGCCTGTGCTAGGATTGTTCGTTGTATTCCAGTTAAGAGTACCTCCGCTGATTGTTGATTCGCCTCCGAAAAATGTTCCGGTTACAGTGGTTACAGCATTTGTACCTGATTGTGTGTAAGTACCGGTATATCCGGATGCATCACCGGCAAGATTTACTGTTCCATTGTTAATGATTCCGCCACTTCCGGTAATATTTGATGTTGCAAGAACATCATTTGTTCCGTCAAAAGTCCAGCTGTTAGTTGTATGGATATCACTGCCGAAAGAATTTTCTCCGGCTGTAGTAACAGTTCCTGCATTATAAATACTATTTGAAGCAGTTTCAGTTTTTGCATCAAACTTTACATCAGTCAAACTGGCGTTACCGATATTATATATAGCCCCGCCCTTTTCAGCAGAATTTCCCGTAAAAGTTCCGCCATTTAGTGTAAGTTTCCCTGTATTATAAATCGCACCGCCGTTGTCTTTAGCGATATTACCGCTAAAAGTAGCGCCACTGCCTATTGTTAAATCTGTATTTGTACTTGATATTGCACCGCCACTTCCATTTTTAGATTCATTTTCGCTAAAAGTAGCATAACTGCCTATTGTTGCAGTTGCACCGCCGATATTATTTATAGAGATACCACCGCCGGAATTATTTGAAGTATTATTTGATACATTCAAATAATCTCCAATTGTTGTTTGGGTATTCTCTACATACATTGCACCGCCGAACGCCAAATTACCGTTATTAGTGCTATTACCGGAAAAGTTTACATGATCACCTATCGCCAGAGATGTTGCATTACTTCCGCCATTAGGATCACCTATATATAGAGCTCCGCCGGCACCGCCGGAATTATCACTTTTTTCAGCAGTTTTATTACCAACAAAAGACGTATAGTCACCGATACTAACGCTGGAACCGGATGCATAACTGTATATTGCACCACCGCCACCCCAGCTCTGAGAATTATGATTGCCTTCAAAAGTCGTATGAGAGTCTTCAGTACCATTAGTTATAGTCAATGTACCAGAATTATAAATACCTCCGCTAAACCCTCCAGAATTGTTTGTAAAAGTAGAATTTTCTATAGTTAAAGTATTTCCAGAAGTATTAACAGCAACACCAGCACCATTAGGCGCACCGACTTGATTGCTTATCGTCTGCTTGGTTATACTGTCATCCGCTTTTGCAGACAAAACAGCCATGCTACAAAGCAATAGTGCAGAAATCAATCTTTTTTTATTCATACAGACTCCGTTAATTTGTTACTTAATTCCCTCTATTTTATATTATCAAAAATACCGCGCAGAACGTTAGCATGTAACAAAAATGTTACATAAATAATTTGTTTTTGGCTTGCAGTCAGCGGTGTGCAATTTTTGTACACTAAGGCGTCTTACAGAGGGGTAAATGTAATTGTTGGGCGTCACAACTCCAAGTTTCGCGTCATTCAGAGGCTCGTAAGAGCCGAAGAATCTCTAATTCTTCGCTTCACTCCTCACCCTTCACCAAAGTATATGAGAATCATCGGACTCACCAAATAACTGTTTTCGTCTTCTGAATGACGGTTGGGAGGTCAAACGCCAAGTTTGGCACACTCCCTCACCCCCTGTGGGAGAGGGTTGAATTTCAAGTTGAGCAATAGCGAAACTTAGAAATTCGGGAGAGGTCTTTTTATGTCCGGACATCTTGTAACACCCCATAAATGCAGATATGTAGCAGTGTACGAATTTTATTTGTGAAGTTTTCTTGGACAGCAGTGCCTAGCAGGAGAGGGGGGCGTTCCCTGCTAAATAGTAATATATGAAATTAAAATTTCTCGCTGAATATTTCAAAGTACCCTTGCGGGTGGTCGCAGACAGGACATTTGCAAGGAGCTTCTTTGCCTATCTGTACATGCCCGCATTTTCTGCATATCCACTGCGCGACCTCTTCTTTCTTAAACAGGCGCCCTTCCTTAAGCTCCTCCGCCAAAACTTCAAATCTATGAGCATGGTGCTTTTCTATATCTACTATTCCGGCAAAAAGGCGTGATATATCATCAAAACCCTCTTCCTTTGCTGTCTGGGAAAAGTTTTTATAAAGAATTTCCCACTCCTCTCTCTCGCCCTTTGAGGCAGAAATCAAGTTCTCATATGTTCCCCCGAAAAAGAAAGGATAAGAGCCCGTAACCTCAAGGTGTTCGGCATTTGGAATATGTTTATAAAACAATTTGGCATGCTCCTGCTCGTTGGATGCCGTGTCCAAAAATATCTGGCTTATCTGCTCATACCCTTCTTGTTTGGCAACCTTTGCAAAAAATGTGTATCTGTTTCTTGCCTGTGACTCTCCCGCAAACGCGTTTACAAGGCACTGTAATGTTTCTGAATTTTCTAGTTTCATTTCCGTAATCTCCTTTATGTATAAATAAAAGTACACAAACCAAAGCTTTATTTTTACTCCCCGATTTACCATGACAGACAGGTTATTTTCTCAAACTTAAGTTATAGAAATTTTAAAAAATATCAATAAAAATGCAGAAAGTGCCGGTTAAAAGCATTATAAATACTAAATAATACACCAAACGGAGGATTCTATAACTAAAGTTGTAAAGTTCTTTTTTATCTTGCCGTTAAATCATGCAGAAAGGCAAATAAATTATTGAAAGGAATTTATTATGACAGCGACATCAACAATTACAATTAACACCAACTTGGCGTCATTAACCTGTCAATCTTACCTTAGAGATGCTACTAAGGGTATGAACACAGCAATGGAGAGATTATCAACGGGCTTCCGGATTAACTCTGCAGCTGATGACGCAGCCGGCTACGCAGTATCTGCCGGAATGGAAGCTAAAATTAACGGTTACGACATTATTGAGACTAACGCTCAAATGGGTTTGGACATGTTAACAACTCAAGAAGGCGTCTTGGATATCATTAATGATTATCTGCAAAGAATTCGTGACTTGACTATGCAGGCAGCAAACGGAACTTACGGTTCAGCTTCATTAGATGCTATCGCAACAGAAGTTGTACAAAGAATGGATGAAATTAACCGTTTATGCCAGATTACAGACTTTAATGATACATACCTTCTGGACGGTTCAAGAACAACAGATATTAACCTGCAGGTAGGTTTGTATTCAGACGCAAGATGCGTTATAAAACTCGACGCATTCTTGTTTGCAAGTGCAGAAACAACATCATTGATGGGCTTTGATTCCACAACTAACGGGGGTTATATCAACTTGACATCAAGCACTGCAGATGATACATATCAATATCGTGCAAGACAGCTGGATGCTGAAGGAAAACCTGTGACAAACGCTGCTGGTGAAGTTCAGTACCTTGCGGGCTCTTATGAATCAGCACTTGCTGCAGCGCTTGCAGAAAACGGAGTTATCACTGCAAATGACGGCGATGCAACTGTAAACGGACAGTTTACGATAACAGCTATGTGTGCCGCAATCTACAGAAATGACAGCTCTGCCCGCGAATTTATTGACTTTATAGATGATGCTATTGATAACGTATCTTTGAGGTCAACAAAAATAGGTGCTTATATGAACAGACTGGATTCAGCAATTGAATCTACCGATGTTCAGAGAGAAAACCTTGTTGAAGCTAATTCAACAATCAAGGATGCTGACGTTGCGACAGAATCTTCTAACTACATAAAATACCAGATTCTTCAGCAGTCAACAGCAACTCTGTTAGCAACTGCTAACCAGATGCCGTCAATCGCTTTGAACTTAATCTAATAAATTAATTAAGCAAATAATAATAGAGATAATAAAGGTCCTTTCAATGACCCTCGGTGTTGTGCGCATCGGGGGTTTGCCTTTTTGAGGGTGAAGAGTGAAGGGTGAGGGGTGAAGGGCAGGAGATGAACTAACGAAACGTTACCGGTTTCTCTTAATTACTGTTTTTTATGAGTGAAGCATATGAACTTGATATAACTTCTTCTCAACCCCTAAACTCCTAAACTCCTAAACCTCTAAACCCCTAAATTATCGTCTTTAAATACTCAATAATATCATCAGACTCGTACATTTGAATATTTCTGTCCTTATCCACAAGAAAAGGCACCTGTCTTTTCCCGCCCATTTGTATCAATGCGTCTTCTGAAGCCTTATCAGTTATATCTATTTTGTTATACTTCACGCCCTTTTCATCCAAAAATGCCATAACCTTTTTGCAGTAAGGGCAAGTTTCTAATATAAATAAATCAATCATTTTGACCTCCTTTTTATTTATTTTAAAAAAATATAAATTAAAATCATTCTCCATGTATCTCTTTTTTGTGTTAACATAATGTCGAGGTAAGATATGTTAAGACAATTTTTAAATTCAAAAATACATAGAGCCACTGTAACGGACGCAAATCTTAATTACGTAGGCTCAATTACAATAGACGAAGAGTTTCTGGAGCTTGCAGGGATTCTTGAATGGGAAAAAGTCGAAATATTAAATATAAATAACGGAGAACGCTTCCAAACTTATGCAATCAAAGGAAAACGCGGTTCAAAATGCTTCTGCTTAAACGGCGCAGCCGCGCGAAAAGCTCAGCCTGGCGATAAAATCATTATCGTTACTTACGCACAGCTGACTCCGGAAGAAATCAAAACCCATAAACCTACAATCGTTCAAGTAGGAGAAAATAATGAAATCATCAGATAAAATTTCTCCGAAAAAAAAGAAAAAGAAATTTACGGTTGATATTAAAAATATGGGCGTTAATATAGACAAGAACGAATACTACGAGATTGTCAAATCTAACTCTGCCCATCCGGAAAGAGGGCTGTAATTTCAGTCTAAGATTTTAACCCCGCATCCGGAGCCGGCGCCGTAATTATTCACTCGATAACCGCTCCCGAATGGAGTTGAATACTGGCTTACAGAATTATTGCCGTAAGTTGTAGGATAAGGCGTACTCCCGAAGCTTGAATTTGAGAAAAAAGGATCATTATCAAATGAGGAGGTAAATGAGGGGGTAAATGAGGAGGTAAATGAAGGGGTAAACGACGGGGTAAAACCGGTCATCTGCCCGCCGAAATAATTCCCGATATTCCGCCAGAACGATGTTTTATAGTTCTGTTTTGGACGGGAGAGTATTGCGCTTCTCACATTATCGTAACGTCTGTTTATATCCCCGTTCTGAATTGCTCCGAAAGCTTCCATCTCAAGCCTTTCCAGCCTGGCTAAGTCGCTGTCGCGAGAATAACTTTTGTTTAGAGTATATTTTTCCAATGCGCTTAAATCAGAAAGAGATGAGGTGGTATAATATCCCCTATTATTAAAAAATCTTCTCTGCGGATATGAATTATAGTATCTTGGGTTATGAAGCCTGTTATAGTTGTTATAACGCGCAGGATGTCTATAACGGCTATGTCTAAAACCGCGTGAAGGTCTGTTATAATAACTTCCGTAAACAGGTTTTCTCGTAACAACAGTTCTAGCCTCGATAATAAGATTAAGATTTGAAATTAAAATACCTGCAAGCAAAATAAACGAAATAATAAAACGATACATAAAAATCCTCCTCTTGATTATTAAATAGACTCCGAAGAAGTTTTGCCATTACCGTACCGGTTATAACTTTAAGGCATATTTAATAATTTCCTATATATAGAGGATAGCTAATTGTTAAGAAAACGTTACAATAGAATAAACATGTTGTGTTAGGACAAGAGGGATGGAACAGGAAACATCTTATAATAAAATTAAAAGAGCAACGAACGAAGAGCTTGCAGAAATGTGGAACCGCTACTTTGCTGACAAAAGCAATAAGGAGCTTCGTGACGCCCTCATCCTTCAATACATTTATCTTACAAGATATGTTGTCGGCCGTGTGAAAGTAGCTCTCCCTCCGACTTTTTCGTATGAAGATATTTCAAGCTACGGAGTCGAAGGGCTGATTGATGCGGTTGAAAAATATACCCCCAAGATGGGTGCAAGGTTTGAAACATATGCGCTTGTGAGAATTAGAGGAAATATTATTGATAAAATCCGTTCGCAGGATTTTCTGCCGAGAAGTGTGCGCAAAAAAATTAAAGATGTAAAAGAAGCCCAAGAGGCTCTGAAAAAACAATTCGGACGCTCGGCTACAAATACGGAAATTGCCGACTATCTCGGCATGGAGCGCGATAAAGTTGAACAAATCTTGTCGGAAGATACAACCGTAACTTCAATTTATGATAAGAAAGGCGTTTCTGACGGAGATATAGAAATTATTGATACAATACAAGATTCTCACAATCTGGCTCCGCATGAAAAACTTGAGGAAAAAGACGTAAAGAAAGAATTGGAAAACGCATTAAGAAGGCTTCCGGAGCGCGAAAGAACAATTATGGTGCTTTACTATCACGAAAACATGACGCTCAAAGAAATTGGCGATGCCATTAATGTTTCAGAATCAAGAATTTCACAGCTTCATGCGCAGGCTATTATGAAGCTTAAGAATCTACTGAGCGAAAACCGCTCCGAAAGATTAAAGAGAAGCATTATTTAAGTATTTTAAAACCTTCTCCAGCTTTTCACTGTAAGGAATTTCTACTGTTATATTTTTCCCGTCATACGGATGCGGAAATGTTAATTGGTATGATTCAAGCACCTGCTCGTCCGTTTTAATTTTCATTTTGCCGAAACCGTATAACGTATCGTTATAAACAGGATGCCCTATGCTTGCCATATGAACTCTTATCTGGTGCGTTCTGCCGGTTATAAGCTGCAATTCTACAAAAGTTGCATCTTTAAAACGTTTAAGAACCTTGACCTTTGTAAGGCTTTCTTTTCCGTTTTCCGATATACACATTTTATTAGGCTGGCGGGGATTTCTGCCAATTGGTTTATTTATTTCAAATTCATCCTTTTCAACTATACCGCGCACTACCGCATAATACCTTTTTATTATATTATGCTTTTTCATCTCATTAGAGAGAAATTCATGCGCCTTGTTGTTTTTTGCAATCATTAAAAGACCGGATGTATTTCTGTCAAGTCTGTGAATAATCCCCCTTCTGTACTCGCCGTTAATATCAGAAAGATTTTCTCCGTATTTAAATAAAAGCGCATTAACAAGTGTTCCTTTGTTTTCTGAAGCTGTCGGATGTGTGAGCATTCCGGAGGGTTTATTTATAACAGCCATTTCTTCATCTTCATAAACAATATCAAGCGGAATATCTTCCGGCTCTATAACAATACTATCGGGAGAAGAAAGTGTTAATTCAATGATATCTCCTTCTTTAATATGGTATGAAGTTTTTACAGGAGCAGAATTCACGGTAATATTTCCGTTTTTTATTTCAGACTGGATTTTGGAGCGCGAAAAATCCTGCAGATATTCTGCAAGATAGCTGTCCAGACGTTTTTCTTCCGTTAATTCATCGACTATAAGTTTCATTGCTGTTTCTTTAAATAGCTGTTCTTTATTATAATTACAACTATAGCAAAAACACTTATATTTATAAAAATGTCCGAGATATTAAAAACCGGAAAATTTACAAAATTTAATTTAAAAAAATCTCTCACATAGCCTAGAGTAATGCGCTCATATAAATTGCAGGATATGCCGGCAACCAAAAGAGCCGCCCAAAACAATGTAAACACAGAAGTTTTAGAAATGTGTTTTATTGCATAAATAACGATTCCTAAAACTGCAAGGAGCGAAAATGCAATTAAAAAGACTCTGGAATCTTGCAATATACTGAATGCTGCTCCTGTATTTTGTACAAAAACTAAGTCAAAAACAGAATTACCATTAAACCCTTTTGAGCATTGAAGCATTATTTTTGAAAAATATGTATCAAATAAGATAAAAAATATAATCGAAATTATGAAATATATTAATTTATCTCTCTTTGACATTATTTTCCTCTTTTTTCTGCGGTATTACATTTACTCTTGTTATCTGGTATCCAAATCCCGTCAGGCTTAATTTTATGCTTAAGTCCGTTATATCAGCCTTGGTAAGTCCTATTGAGGCTACAATATACTCGTTGGCATTATCAGAATTTGAAATAAATAACCTCTCTAAAATATTGTCCTCCGGAAGCTTTCTAAAAACCTCTTTTGCCTGCTTCTGCGGATATTCCACCTTATCGCTTGCAATTGAGGCTATCGCAATGGAATCCTTTGGAGGAGTAAATTCTAAAGACGCAGTATATTCGGTATTAGCAGGAATTTCCTTGGGTGCGGTAAGTTTTATGTCCAAATTTATGGCTTCACCGTAAAGCAAGGAAGTGTCCTCTGTAATTACTGAATCAGAAGTAACTTTCCATTTCCCGTCGATTTTTTTTAGGTAATAAATACTGTCAGAAAAACTTTTTAACTCGCCGTCCATTTTATCAGACACAGGGACATCCGCATAAGATGTTTCTGATACTTTTACTACGGCGCTGTTGTCTTGTATATCTATGTCTTTTATTTTCATACCGTATTCAATATTACCATACATTTCCCAAGTATCTTTAACAAGCTGTGAATACGTTTCAAGGTTAAAACCGTCACCGCTTACATAATTTTTGTCATATGTAGCAATGAACTTGTTGAAGTTTGTTCTGTTAGCGTATCTCACTTGAGAATTCAAAAGATTACGTATCTGTAATGTGTCATTGAATACATGCAGCTTAAATAGCGGGGAGTTATCCTCAGCTATACAGGCGGGTACTACTGCAAATAATAAAAATAAACTAATAATAACTTTTTTCATACCAAGATTATACCCTAAAATTTATTAAACATAAATAATCTAAACATACGAGAACACTTTACTTTTGACGAAATTATATGCTATAATTAACGAAAAACAGGAGTGAGCATGCCTAACGTAGATCTTGACAATGAGTTTCTTGAATTATTCTACAATATTACTAATTCCAAACCTCCGCAAAATGTAGAACTGTTGGATTTAAAAAAACAGCTTATAAATATAGTTGATACGTTGAAAGAACTAAACAGCAATGCCAAAAAACCCATAGCCAGCAAAGCTATTGGTACGTTGCCTCCGGCAGAAGAAGAACCTACCGGACCTGCCATATTGATAGTAGACGATTTAGGCGTAATTACTTATCAGCTTAAAGTTCTGTTATCGCAGTTTGATTATGATATTGACTGTTCGCAGGAAATTTATGACGCTGTAAATAAATATAAAAAAAGAAAATACGAGTATGTTGTAATGGATTTGTTTATTCCGACAGAGCGCGAAGGTTTTATTCTTTTAACAGAATTGAAGAAACTTGCTGCTGCAGCAGGAGTAAAGACTACAATAGGTGTTATTACAGCATCTCCCAGAAAAGAAATTGAACAGCAATGCAAAGCAAGAGGAGCAGACTTCTTCTTAGAAAAGAACAGCGACTGGCAGAGTGTCTTGTACGGCATTATGGACGGATATATTAATTCCGGCAAAGATGATGAGGATGATTATTAATAATGGAGCAGAAATCTCTATTTTCAGTTATATCTCCAATCATGGTAGGACCCTCAAGCTCCCACACTGCAGGTGCAGTAAGGCTTGGACTTATGGCAAGAAATATATACAATCACGAATTTACTAAAGTTAAATTTGTCTTGTATAATTCGTTTGCAACAACAGGTTTTGGACACGGAACCGACAAAGGACTTTTAGCCGGAGTTCTAGGGTATTCTGTCGATGATTCCGGAATTAAGAATATATTTGATACCGTATCGGGCGTAGATTATTCTTATGAATATAGAGAAGATATCTCAAGGCACCCCAATTCTGTCGATATTATATTTGATGATAAAATGACAATCTGCGGAGATTCTGTAGGTGCCGGAGAAATACGAATTAATAATATTAATGGCTTTACTGCCAATATAGACGGCTCTTACCATTCGCTTATATTAATGTACAAGGACCGTCCCGGTATGATATCAAAAGTCAGCGATATTATACAAAAGCAGGATATTAATATTGCATCTCTGCACTGCGATAGGAGTTCTAAAGGCGGTACGGCATCTATGTATCTGGCACTCGATATCCCTGTCGGAGAAGATGTGGTAGAAAAAGTAAGACAGATAAAAGATGTATTTTTTGTAACTAATGTTAGGAAGTTGAAATAATGGCAATCTTATCATTTGCAGATTTGGTTAATGAATGCACTAAGCAGAATAAATCCATATATGAAATAGCGCAAGAGCAAGAATCAATACTTTTGGAGGACACTATAGATGTGGTAAGGCTTCGTGTTCTGGAAGATTTGCTTGCAATGAAAGAAGCCGTTAAAAACGGACTTCATTCAACCGAAAAATCTATTAGCGGGTGGTGTGGTGATGATTGTGTTAAACTTCCTCAAAGATTTAATAAAAAGGGAGCGCTTTTTGGAAAAACGTTTGAAAAAATAATAACATACGCTCTTGCAACAGCAGAAGAAAACTTAAGAATGGGACGTATTGCTGCATGTCCTACTGCCGGTTCTTGCGGGATTGTACCTTCTGTAATAATAGCTGTTTCAGAGGAAGAAAAGATTTTGGAAGCCGAACAGATTAACGGACTTTTAACAGCAGGCTTTATTGGCTTGCTAATATCAAATAAAGTTCAACTGGCTGGAGCTGTTGCAGGGTGTCAGGCTGAATGCGGTGTTGCATCCGCTATGGCTGCAGGCGCGCTTTGTCAGATGCTTGGAGGCAATACCAGTCAAATAATTCAAGCTTCTTCACTAGCTTTGAAAAATATTCTGGGGTTAACCTGCGATCCGGTATGCGGACTTGTAGAGGTTCCCTGTATTAAGCGGAATCCATTTCTTGCTGTACACGCAGTAACTGCTGCAGAACTGGCATTATGCGGAGTAGAAAGTAAAATTCCGATGGATGAAATTGTTGACACGCTGAAAATTACGGGACAGTTGATGTCACCGCTTCTTAAAGAAACTTCTCTCGGCGGGCTTGCAAAAACAAAAACCGCGCAGGAACTTGAGAAAAAGCTCTTTAATAAAAAAGTTTAGCTTACTTAAATTGTTCTAAAAATCTCTTGTCGTTGTTAAAGAACAATCTGATATCGTCGATAGCGTACTTAAGCATTGCGAGTCTTTCGACGCCCATACCGAAAGCAAATCCGGAATATACGTCCGGATCAATTCCGACGCCTTTAAGAACATTTACGTCTACCATACCGCTTCCGAGAATTTCAAGCCAGCCTGTTCCACCGCATATACGGCATCCTTTTCCCTGGCACATTATACACTGAACATCAACTTCTGCAGATGGTTCAGTAAACGGGAAGAAACTGCTTCTGAAACGCGTCGGACGGGTTGCGCCGAAATATAGTCTTATAAATTCGTTTAACACGCCTTTTAAGTCGCCGAAAGTAATGTCTTTATCTATATACAATCCTTCTATTTGATGGAAAAAATTGTTTTTACGGGCATTAATATTTTCATTTCTGTATACACGCCCCGGGGCAATAACCTTAATCGGCGGACGCTGGTTTTCCATAACGTGAATTTGCGCGCCTGATGTCTGGCTTCTTAACACAACGCCTTCCATATCTTTCACATAGAAAGTGTCCTGTACGTCCCTTGCCGGATGCTCTTTTGGAACATTTAGCATATCAAAATTATAATATTCTGTTTCGACTTCCGGAGAAAGTTCCGGCGCAACAACAGAAAATCCTAAATTCTGGAAAATAGAGACAATCTCGTTTGTTGTTTCCGTAAGCGGATGAACTTTTCCCTGCGGAATAAATTTACCGCTCAATGTTATATCTATTCTGTCTTTTTGGAGTTTTTCATTGAGTTCTTTCTGGTAAAAAATATCGTGTTTTTCTTTTAAAAGAGCTTCTAAATCCTGCGTAATCTTATTTGCTAAGGCGCCGACAGTGCGCTTGTCTTCATCAGACAAGTCTTTCAGTCCTTTTTTTATAGAATTAAATTCGCCCTTTCTGCTCAAATATTTTAATCTGATTTCATCAATATCACTAATGGATTTAGCGTTTTCAATATCTGATTTTGCAGAATTGTAAATATTTTCCAGTTGTTCTTTCATACTTATTCTCCCTTAAGTCAATGATACCGCATTAAATTGCAAAAGTAAAGAATCTTGATTTTTTGTGCGGATACATTAAAATATTTGTATGTTGAAAAAGAGCTTTTTAGTTTTATTATTAATGCTGTTTATTACGCCTGTTATGGCGGAACCTATAGACAATGGCGGTCATGCCGGAACACCGCCGGGGTTTTATGACGATATAGATCCGGCTTCTCTTGATAAGGAAGAGGAACTTCAGGAGGAAACTCCTGCCGTTTCAGAAGATGAATACTCTCAAGAAGTTATTATTCCTGAAAAAACTAAGCCGGACAAGAATTATGCACAAATATACAATGATTTAGAAGTTCCGGATTTTTCATACCTTCATGATATTGATCCGGAACAGTACTATGATATGAAAGACACCAGCTGGTCTGTTTATCCGCTTTTGAGGCTTAACTCGCCGATATACTTTAAGAGTATCACGGTTGAGCCGGGATATTACCTGCTGACTCCCAGAGAGCATGAGGGAAACTGGTATATGCTCTTTAAACAGAACGGACTTGTAAAGTATATTATCCCCGTGTATGAAAGAGATTATACGCCGGAAATGTTTTATGATGAACATATCCCCAAACCAAAATACACATGGGCGCAAAAAGTGCATATGGGATTTCTTGATTTTATAGGAAACCTTAAAAGCACCAAGAGAAAAGCGCCTGTACAAACATATTTAGAAGTAAACGATCTTGAAAACTACTTTGTTTCAATCATTATATATTACGGCGCACATGAATATCATACAATATTCAGAACAATCAAACTTTAGTCTGTAATATAGTAAAATACGTCTTTTTAGCCTGCTTCAATTTGTGTCAAAATATTAACAAAATTGAAAAATTTTGCCATTTTTGTTACAATTCTTAATAAAAGGCATCAAAAAAGGCAATTTTTTTATTCTTAAATACTTTATATATACATAAGAGATATTTAAGAATAAGAGAGGCGTTGAAATGACACACGAAGAAAGAAAACGATTTACTGTTATTACCAATCATGAAATGGAAGCAAAAGAAAAAGAGAGAAACAAAGAATTAGAGCATAGTTATCAAACAAATCCATTGAGAGAAAGACTGGTTAAATTTGTTAATAACGAGCATAAATTCAGTGTTGAGGACTTATTAAAGTGGTAGCGCCTCTGCCTGCATCAAGTTCTCAAGCGGAAAAACGGAAAAGGAATGTATCAAATAAAAAACAGAATATACCCAAATTTTGACAAAACTCAAAAAAGCGGTATATGTAACTATTTAAGAGCGTTAGTGAAACAAAATTTAAATTTGGCTTGTTCAGAAATTCTGGACAAGTTTCTTGAGGATGAAAAATATTATCTTGAGCTTAATGCATCAAGGTTCCCTTTTCTTGCGGACGTAATTGACGACCGGGATTTTTTAAGAGATACGGAAGATTATATAAAAGAATGCATAAAGTATTATGAATACAAGGAAAAACAGCGTCCGATAATAGAGGCTAACAAAGAATTTGAGAAAAAGAAGCGCAAATTTTTGCAGGAAGTTAAGATGTCAAAGGAAAAGCCGACAAAAAAACAGCTTTACTATTATGACAGATTGTGCAAAAAATATTCTATAGAGAAAAAGAACGCAGAAGAGTTATCAAAGCTAGATTTACGGAATGAGATAGAAAGAATTTTAAATGAACACTCAGACGATTACAAAATTATTGATTGAAGCCGGAATTGAAGAAAATGAGGCAAAAAAAGAGATAAAGATGCTTCTTGAGCATTTCTGCAAGTATACGGAAATGGACAGGTGCAGAGGAATCATGCCGGATGAGGTTCAGCTTTCTGTCTTAAAGGAAAAAGTTCTGGAGAGGATTAAGGACAGAGCGCCGGTTCAGTATATTATAGGCGAATCCTATTTTATGGGCGAATTTTTTAAGGTTAGTCCGGATGTGCTTATACCGAGGGATGAGACAGAAATCCTTGTAACAAGAGCAATAGAGATAATAGACAGGGAGGATTTGAAAGATGTCCTTGATGTCGGCACCGGCTCCGGCTGTATTGCCTGCACTATAGCTAAAAATACTGACGCTGTCGTGCTGGGCGTTGATATATCTTCTGATGCTCTCAGAGTCGCCCTTGATAATGTTACTAAGCTCGGCATTAATAACAGGGCAGTATTTAGGAAATCCAACCTCTTTGAAAAAGTCAGAGATGAAGAAAAGTTTGATATGATAATCTCAAACCCGCCTTATATTCCTCTAGGTACGGAACTTTCTCCGGAAGTAGACAAAGAACCCAAACAAGCGCTTTTTGCATCTGAAAACGGGCTTGAATTCTACAGAAAAATAACGGAACAGGCTCCATTGTATCTAAAGCCGTCCGGCTGGCTTATGTTTGAACTCGGTATCGGAGAAAGCGCTTCCGTTAAAAAATTTATGCAGAAAGAATTTTCTGAAATTGTGGTAGAAAAAGACTTAGCCGGAATCGACAGAATTATTTACGGCAGACTAAAAAAATAATCAGACTTTTCCGTTGTATTTTTCGTAAAATTCCCGTGCATCCAGCTTGAGAATGTTTTTATAAACACCTATGAGAGTAAGCCTTTCGCAAATTCTTGGGTCAAGATTTTCGTCCTTATATTTCAAAAGACTTGATTTCATTTCTTTATAAAATGCCTCCCGAAGAGTGCTGTCCGCCTTAAAGAAAAGATGCGCAAACTGCTTATATTTATGCTGAAACAGCGCATATTTGTATGCTTCATAATTATTTGTTTTTCTTAGTAAACTCTCAATCTTGTCTAACACAAAAAAGATATCAAAAACTTTCGCCGAAAGAGTTGATGTAACCGAATCTGGGTTTGTACTTCTATAATAATACTGCGGGTTTTGATTGATTAATATAGATTTTGCATAAATCATTGTTAAAAAGAAAAAATACTGGTCTTCAAAAATTATGCCGGCAGGAAACAGCTTTGGCTCAATCGTCCTAAGATGTCTTAGAAAATCCGCATTATAGATTTTATTCACTGCAGACATATTGCCATGGAACGGATTGATATTATCATTAAAGGTGTGTACAGTATTTTCGTTTCTGTGATTATTCCACTCTTTTATAGAAAAAAAGTACTTCGGCATAACCTCTTTTGTGTTTTTGTCATACTCACAGGCGTTAAATATGTACACATCTGGCTTGGTCTTTAAGTTCACAAAATTTTGATACAGATTCAAAGATACTCTGTCATCAGAATCAATAAAAGATATGTATTCGCCTTTTGCAAGTTCAAGCCCCTTATTTCTTGCTTCTCCCGCACCGGAATTTTGTATATTTAATATGATAAACCGCTTATCATCTTTTTTATACCTGTTTAAAATTTCCGGAGAATTATCTTTAGATCCGTCATTAACGCATATAAATTCGAGATTGGAATAAGTCTGGAGCTTGAGAGAATTAAGACACTCTTCAAGGTATTCTTCTGAATTATACACCGGAACTATTACTGATATAAGCGGAGCTTTATCCATTTTTCACCTTTCTTTCAAAATCTCTGAATTCGTTGAAGCTTTTGTTCAAGATTTCTTGATATGCATAATATATGTTTTTCTTTTGCAGAATACTCATATCAAATTGCGAGAAATCAATGTCGCCGAAAGTGCTTTGAAGCTGCTTAAACATTTCTCTTTTAGTGTATCCCTTTGTCTCTATCGTTCTTATTAAGACATTTTCCATCTGGCTTACAAGCAATATTGTTTTGTATTTTTCATATTTTCCCGCCTCTTTAAACACTTTTGTGGTGAGTTTGTTAATTTCAAAAATATCAAGAAAATTCTTTCCGGCGCTTGTAATAATTGAGTTTTCATTTTTTCTATAAAAATACAGCGGGCTGAAATCATACGAAATTCTTTCTGCCCTCAGATAACAGTTCGCAAAAAACGGTACATCTTCAAAAATAAGCCCTTCTGGAAATGAAAAATCTTTTATAAACTCGTGTCTGTACATTTTTGCCCATGCACTGTATATAAATTTGAGATAAAAATCAGCCCCCAAATCTTCCTCATTAAAGGTTGGTGAAGATATGTATTTTTGAAAGTCTTTTATGTTAGGCAGTTCCCAATAGAATAACCTGTCCGGATATACTTGATAAACATACGAAAACATATAGTCGCTGTTATTTTCCGTAATATTAGTATACATTCTCTCCAGTGCTATCGGGGATAGAAAGTCATCGGAATCCACAAATGTGATATATTCGCCTTTTGCGTATTTTAAACCGGTATTTCTGGCAGAAGAAAGCCCCTGGTTTTTTTGAGAAAAAATCTTAATCCTGCTATCCAGTTTTGAATAATTTCTCAGTATATTAATGCAATTATCAGGCGAGCCATCATTTACACAAATAACTTCGAAATCTTCAAATGTCTGGTTTATTAAGCTGTCAAGACAGATATCCAAATACTTTTCTGCCTTATATACAGGAACTATAACTGAAACTTTAACCATAAATTATATTTTACACATAAATTATCATTATGACTAGTGTACAAGGTATTTTTATAACACAGTCTTTATAAAGGCAAAATAGTAAAATCAATAACTTTGAATGTTAGTCTTATAATAAATTGTAAATTTTTGTAAAAATTTATCCTTCAAGCGTTACTCTGTCCAATAAATGTGGAAATAAAAATATATAAGGATGTAACAAAATACGAGGTTAATAATATGGTTGATAATGATTTAAAAAGCGCAAAAGCTTTGTCCTGCGCCGGTTCTGATTCAACGTGGAGGCACTCTCTATGAGCGGATTTAAGCGTTTTTCATTAACCTCCTGTGCTTTGCTTTTATCCTTATCAAATATCGCATATGCAGATACAGAAACCACTACAGAAACGCCTGTTGTAGATTATGAAAAGGGATATATTTTAACGCCTGCTGATTCGCAGACAGATACAACTATTACAAAGTACGAGTTGAATACTGATACAGGGAAATTGGAACCCAAATATTATAATGTAGAACTTACTCAAACACAATATGGCAATCCTAACGGGGAATTAACCAAGACCTTCGGCTGGGAAGAAAACGATGACGGGAAGTTGGAATTCATAGAGAATCCTACAAACCCGGTCGGGCAGACTATTGAATATAGGTACACAGAACAGGGTTTTACTAAAACAGAAATTGGAAAAGAGAACGATTTAGGAACAATAACAAATCCGACAGGAAGCTCGTACGCACATTCACAATATATAGGTGGTGCGGTTATCAATAATCCCAAAGGCACAACAATTTCTTTGGATAACGTTTTATATAAAGATAATATAACTAAAGCGCTTATACGATCTACAACTTCCGCCTCTAAATATGCAGATGTTTTGGGTGGTGCTGTATATAATGAGGGGACTATATCAAGCATTACCGGAGCTTTTATTAATAATTCTATAAATGTTACTGGTAATAGAACGAATGGTAATCTACATACAGATTCCTATGGCGGAGCAATAGCCAATAAAGGAACTATTGAGAGTATAGCAGTAGATTTTATAGGTAACTCCACCACCACCTCCAATTCCTCCTCCTCCTCCTACTACTACTACTCCTACTCCAATGGCGGAGCGATTTATAATAATGGTGACATTGGTGATATCATAGGCGATTTTATTGGTAATTCCTCCTCCGCCTCCAACTCCGTCGCTTTCTCCTCCTACTCCAATGGCGGAGCGATTTATAATAATGGTGACATTGGTGATATCACGGGCGATTTTATTGGTAATTCCTCCTCCGCCTCCTCCCGCAACGGCGGCGCCTCCTACTCCAATGGCGGAGCGATTTATAATAATGGTGGTACTATAGGTGATATCACGGGTGATTTTATTGGTAATTTTACCACCACCTCCGCCTCCTCCCGCTCCTACTACTCCCGTGGCGGAGCGATTTATAATAATGGTGACATAGGTGATATCATGGGCGATTTTATTGGGAATTCTACCACCTACTCCTCCAAGTACTCCCCCCACAACTCCAATGGCGGAGCGATTTATAATAATGGTGACATAGGTGATATCATGGGCGATTTTATTGGGAATTTCTCCGCCTCCCCCTTCTCCTACGACTCCTACTCCAATGGCGGAGCGATTTATAACGATGGTACAATTGGCGATATAACCGGTGATTTTATTGGTAATTCCACTTCCGGCAACTACTCCAATGGCGGAGCGATTTATAATAATGGTGGTACTATAGGTGATATCACGGGTGATTTTATTGGTAATTCCTCCGGTTCTTATGGCGGAGTGATTTATAATGGTGGTACTATAGGTGATATCACGGGCGATTTTATTGGGAATTCCTCCGGTTCTTATGGCGGAGCGATTTATAACGATAGTAGAATCGGCACTTTAGATGAGAATAACAACCTTGTGGGTGGGATTTTTGTCTCGTTTATTGGTAACTATGCTACAACAACATCTACATCAAGGCTAGCTCTGGGCGGAGCGGTTTATACAACAAAAGATATGAATTTTATAGCCAACGCTCAAACCCACACAATCAGCGGGAATTATACAGAAGACGCAACGAGAAGTAGGGTTGAGAATGCGATATTTGTTGCAACTTCTTCTTCATCTTCTCCAATTATAACCTTTAAAGCAGAAGACGGCGGGAAATATTTGATTTATGACCAAATAGAAGGCGGCAGTGTGAGCGGTACTACGATTTCGTATGATTACGGCTATAACTTAGCGCTCACGGGTGACGGCACAGGTATAGTCGGTCTGTATAACGATATAATCAACGCCGATGTCAAGACAGACAATGTAACAGTTGATTTTGTTAACAATGAAATCAAGGAATATGATTTTGTTTCAATGAACTCTGGCGAAAATACCAAACTCAATGTAGATTTGGATTTAGCAACCGGAACGGCTGATTCTATCAGTACAGAAGAGGCTTCTTCCGGCACTATAACTTTGAATATTCTCAATTTTATGGGCGCAGAACAAGACCCAACAAAACCTACAACTTTTCAGATTATAAAAAACGGAGCAGATTCTTCTCTTGAGCTAGCATTGGGCGATAATATTAATGTCTTGGGTAATGTAGATCCGGAAACTCCGGTAGAGAATGTGTTGGAAAATATCCCAAACACAGTCTACAATGACGAAATCTATGCCCAAGAAGGCGGAATATCCCTCGGTACAACGGATACCAAAAACGATTCCGTAATCGTACAAAAAGATAAAGTGTATGATACTTTGGCTCTAATAGTTGCTAAAGATACGGATGAGGAACGCAATTTTATATTCCGTACGGCTGATAAGTATGTCTTATCCACAGATCTTGACCCTGCAGGAAATGGAGTTTTGAACATCAACGGGCTTGGTGCAGCAAATCCTTCAACAATCGATGCAAACGGGCATACGCTCTTTAATCTCAATGATGAAACAACATTAAATATCGCAAACACAACAATAGAGAATGCAAAAGATTATGCCATCAAGACCGAAAACTCTTCTTCTGCAATTAATCTAACAAACACATCTATCAAAAACACCGCAGGAACCGCGATTGCTTCCAACGTTGATGTTAATTTGACAGCAGACAACGGTAAGAGCGAATTTAGCGGAAACACTACAGCAATCAATATGAATGACAGCGGAAAAACAATTAATATTACAGCGAAAAATGCAGGCGAAGTTGTCCTTGATGATGAAATAACCGGAACATCTCTATATAATCTTAAACTGACAGGTGATAAAACCGGCAAAGTTACATTGAATAATAAAGTATCTAATGCTAACACGACATTAGAGGAAGTAACACTTCATCTAACCAAAGCTGATATTTTAGCCTCCTCAACGTTGACAGCCAATTCCGGTCATTTGTCTTTGATGAACGGTATAGCAGAAACACAGGTTATGCAGGGCATGAATATCAACGGACATTTGGGAATGAGTGTTGATGTTGACCTTCAGGCAGCCAAGATGGATAGATTGCCGGAGAATGTTGTAGTATCACCGGACGCGCAAATTGACGTAGAATACCTTAATCTATTAAATGACGCAAAAGGAGATAAAACAGATATCCAATTTGCGGACAAGAGTTATTCCAACCAAGTAAGCTACACCGGAGACAACGAGGTTATGTACAAGGGAACAGCTTATTCTCCAATCTACAAATATGACGTAAGCTACAATAAAGACGACGGGTTCTTTACTTTCTTAAGGGGCGGTGCCTCAAGCGGGAACGCTTCCGACGGATTCAACCCTGCAGTATTGTCAACAGGCGTTGCAGCCCAATCCGGTGCATACGCAACCCAGATGAACACTTTTCAATATGCCTTCCAGCATCTTGATAACTTCATGAACCTTCCGTATATGGAGAGATTAGCAATCAAGAACCAGAACCGCTATGCATTAACCTCCAGCGCAGAAAGCGGAATCTTCTCCCCGACATATGCGAAAAATTTAGGCGCCAGCTACTGGATAAAACCGTATGTAAGCTTTGAAAGCATTCCGTTAAACAATGGTCCGAAAGTAGATAATATCAACTATGGTACACTAATCGGTTTTGACGGAGAAATGAAACCTATAGCACACGGGTTTGACCGTGTATTGAGCGGATATGTCGGCTACAACGGCGCAAGCCAGTCCTACAGCGGTGTAGACAGTTACCAAAACGGCGGTTTATTAGGCGGAACAATGTTCTTGTACAAAGGTAATTTCTTTAATGCAACGACCTTATCCGTCGGTGCAAGTATAGGCGAAAACCATAATATGTACGGCAACGAAGATTTTACCATGTTACTTGCCGGAATCGGCAACAGGTTAGGTTACAACTTTGAGTTCAAGGGGGGAAAATATATAATCCAGCCGTCGATGTTAATGAGTTATACCTTTGTAAATACTTTTGATTACACCAACTCAGCGGGCTTGAATATAGAAAGCGACCCGATGCATGTAATCCAGTTAAGTCCTGGAGTTAAATTTATCATGAACACGAGAAACGGCTGGCAGCCGTATGCAACAGTAAATATGGTATGGAATATAATGGACAGCCAGAAGGTAACTGCGAATGCTGTTCGTTTACCTGAGATGAGCGTAGATCCTTATGTCCAGTACGGGCTTGGTATTCAGAAACGTATCAAGGATAAGTTTGTGGCATTTGGGCAGGCATTGGTATCCAACGGCGGACGCAACGGGGTATCATTGACGTTTGGTTTAAGATGGTTCTTGGGTAAAGAATAATTTAGTATTTTAAGTGTAGATTTACTCCGCAGGCTTCTGTATTCTAGTCATTTATGGTAAACATAGCCTTTAATAAAACTAATCTATATATCTTTCAAAATCTCGTAATTGGGCGAAAAATCCTCATTCTGTACAAGAAGAGATCCTTAGTTCTCACTAAACGATTTTTTTTCATCCACTGAGTGATGTCATCTTTGAATGTGCATTTTAAGATTTAATATTTTTATATAAATCTAACCAAATCATTTTAAAACCCTCTTGCAAAATTCTTTAAATTCTATTAAGATATATGTATAAATATTAAGAATTTCAAATTTTTGTAAATACAAGTTTAAAGGTGGTAGCATGGCAGAAAATGAAGAATTACAAGAGATGGGCGAAGCTGAATCTCGTCAAAAAATCCTAGTGGCAGACGATGAAGCCAGTATCAGAAGAATTTTGGAAACCCGTCTTAAAATGGTTGGGTATGATGTTGTTACAGCTGAAGATGGCGAAGAAGCTGTAGAAGTGTTTAATAAAACAAATCCCGATTTAGTAGTCTTGGATGTTATGATGCCAAAGATGGACGGGTATGGTGTTACAAGAGAAATCCGCAGAACATCAGATGTTCCGATTATAATTTTAACAGCTTTAGGCGATGTTTCAGAAAGAATTACAGGTCTGGAACTCGGCGCAGATGATTATGTAATTAAGCCGTTCAGCCCGAAAGAATTGGAAGCTCGTGTAAAAGCAGTTTTAAGAAGAACAATAAGCAAGGATATTATTATTCCAGCATCTTCATCTGCCGGAACACCTTCTGCAACATCTAAAAACGGTAAAAATATAATCACTGCAGGTGCAATAAAAATAGATACTGCAAGACGTCAAGTCTTCAGAAAAAATGAACGTATAAGATTAACCGGTATGGAATTCAGCTTGCTAGAGCTTCTTGTTAATAACTCCGGTCAAGCTTACTCAAGAAATGAAATATTGCAGCATGTTTGGTCATATCCTGCAGATCATAGAATTGATACTCGTGTTGTAGACGTACATATTTCTAGATTACGTTCAAAACTAGAGGCAGACCCTGCTAATCCGGAACTAATCCTTACAGCCAGAGGCATCGGCTATATGTTCCAAAGAATTGGGTAGTTCTTAAGAAGGTTTTACAAATAGGCGGTCGGGAAAATAAGATTTTCCCGACCGCTTGCTTTAAAATCTTTATTTGATATACTAGAAATTGCAAATATGGCGCCTGTCGTCAAGCGGTTAAGACCTCGGATTGTGGTTCCGATATGCATGGGTTCGAATCCCATCAGGCGCCCCATTTTAAAAAAAGACCCGAAAGGGGCTTTTTTTGTTATATAATTATATACGTATTAAAAAACGGCTCTCATCTTAATAGATAAGAACCGTTAGACCTCTACAAGGCTTATTGGTAGCTTGAGAAACTACCACCCTGTGTTTTTATTATAAATTATTGCATTTTATTTTTCAACCCTATTTTTTAGCATTTTTATTTAATATTGACTTAAGTTGTTCTAGTTCCAATTCCTTCTTCTGTAAATCTTTTTTTATTTTATTAGTCTTTTCCTCTAATTCTTTAAGTGTTTTATCTGTTATTTCTTTACCATTTTGCATAGCTTCATTAGTTGCTTTGTTTTTTTTGTAACTTCTATGTTCCCAAATCCCATCTGCAATCGCAAAAGCTGTTAACGCTAAAATCCAGATTGTATGGATATTTTTATTCTTTTTTCCCTTCGTTTGTTCTAGCACAGGTTCGACTTTGACACCTGTATCTTGTTTAAAGGAGTTATAATTTTCCTTTCTAATCTAAAACATAAAGTCCATTAATACAACAAATCCATATTGATTATAACATAAAATTAATATTTTCCCCCAACATATTAAGCAATTAGTAGTAAATTTTAATTTACCGCATACAAATTTAAACCTTGAATATTTGTTTATTTTATAAAATGCGTTTATAATTTAAATTTACCCTTTGCAAGTTTTTCTTTTGCTTTGTCTAAAGAAAGTATTTGAGGCTTTTTAGGCATATATTTTTCTATATTAGTACGCAGTTCTCTAAAGTACGGAACTTTTTGCATCAAATCTACGAATGTATCAATATCCTTTCCGCTTATAAGATACAAGCTGGATGGTTTATCGTGCTTCTTTTCTACCAGTGATGTAAACGAATAAGACTGCTCTCTTAACTTGTTTCTAAAATTTTTAAGCTTCTTTGTTTTTCCGTCTATTCTTATAAATTTACCAAATGTCAGTGAGTCCGGACTATTTATATACATAAATCTCTCTCCTGTCAGCTCCTATTTTCCCTAACATTAACTCCTTCATTAACTCCTTCATTAACCCCTTCATTAACCCCTTCATTTACCCCTTCATTTACCCCTACCCCTCTAGCCTGCTACGAGTGAAAGGCAGTTTGAGTCATTGAATGACTGCAGAGATGGATTAATCTGAATTGCTTTAGAATAGTCGCTTCTAAACCCTTCAGTATCACCGAGTTCTTTTCTTATAGCCGCTCTGTAGTAGTATGCGTCTGCATAGTTAGAATTATTTTCTATTGCCTTATTCAAATCAGCAACGGCACCTTGCAAATCTCTAAGTACACACTTCTGCAATCCCCTTATATAATAGCTTTCGGCGAGTTTTATATTTGTTGTTGGGTTTTTCTTAACTGCTGTTGTTGTAATTACAGGATTTGCCGCAGCTTGAACGGTTGCAACTCCCGCTGATATTGAGGCTACTTTTTCTGTTTGTGTTTTAGCCGGTGGTGTTGCGGCGGCAGTCTTTACTGGTTTTGACTCTGTTTTAGGCAAAGAGGCTGTTTTGTTTTCCGTTTTAACAGCCGGTGCAGGAGTTGAAGTCTTATTATAAGCAACAGTATTTTCTGCAATAACAGGTTTTTCTATTGTTTTTTGCACTGTTGTTTTCGGCGCTTCTGCGATTATGTTTGAAGCAGGAGCCTTAAACTCTGTGAAAGACTTTGGTGCAGCAGGAACTGCAGCTATATAGCTTTCATTAGACAATAAAGGCTTAACATTTTTAATAAATACCTGTTTTTCAGCCAGTGCAATTGCTTGATCCAAATCGATTGCCGCGCCTTCATTATCAAAATATAGTTTTTTTAATCTTCCTCTGTTTGCGTATGCAATGCTGTCGTTTGGGTTAAGCGCGATTGCCTGTGTATAGTCGCTTAATGCGCCAACATTAAAATTCATTCTCTTTTTTACAACACCGCGGTTGTTATATGCTTCCGCATCTTTTGGATTCAATTCTATTGCAATATTATAATCTTCAAGGGCGCCTTTATTATCATTAAGCATATATTTTAAGTTTGCTCTGTTATAATATACATCGGAATATCTGTTGTTTATTTCCAGAGCTCTTGCATAGTCTTCCATAGCGCCTTTTACATCGTTTAAAGCAACTTTTAAGACCCCGCGGTTATTATATGCGTAAGCAAAGTTTTTGTTGATTTGCAGAGCCTGGTTATAATCGCTCATCGCTCCGTCCAGGTCATTTATCAGCTGTTTAATATAACCTCTGTTGAGATAAAGTTCCGGATTATTAGGATTAAGCTGGATTGCTTTATCAAAATCTGCAATAGCACCTTTAATATCTTGTTTTAGAAATTTCATGGATGCTCTATTAGAGTACGCAAGTGAAGCTGTGGGATTTTTTTCTATTTCCTGTGTATAAGATTCAATTGATGTTTCAATAGGAGATAACGCCCAAACCGCGCTATTGCCGGCAAGGGCTAACAGTATTGCAAGTATTAAACTTGTTTTTTTCACGATACGTACTCCTTCATCAAGCTGGATTTGATTAAATATTAACACATAAATAATCCATATCAAGGGGTAAATAGAGCAGGGTAAATAAGAGAGGTTTAAAAGGCGGAAATCTATAGACCGTTTTAGTATCCGCTGTTTTCTCCGATTGTATCAACCGCTTCAACCTTAATATCTGTAATCAATTCAGAATATGAAATTACGACAATTGTCGGAATATGTCTTTCAAGAAGCTGATACAAAGGCAGCCTTATTCTCGGCGAGCAGAGAATTACCGGCTGTTGTCCGATAGATTGGTGAGCGCGCATCAGCGTCATTGCGGTAGATTCGATTAAATCTTGCACCTGCATCGGATTTAACAGGAACATCGTACCCAATTCCGTTCTCTGACAGCTGTCATCAAGAGTTTTTTCCCACTCCGGTGAAAGAGTTAATGCATATAAAACGTGATCTTTATCTACGTTATTCAAGCATATTTGACGTCCTAAAGCCGCTCTCAGACGCTCGGAAAGAATATCCGGCTCCTTAGAAAACCTTGCGTAATCGCATAATCTTTCAAATACAAAGATAATATCTTTTATAGAAACTTTTTCTCTGATTAAGTTTACAAAAATCTTTCTCAAATCTGAAGTTGAAATAATAGCAGGAACAAGGTCGTTTACAAGTGTCGGGTCTTGAGAGCGTACAAGCTCCATAAGCTTAAGAACGTCTGTTTTAGTCATAACTTCATCTACGTGTTTTCTTACGCACTCTTGAAGGTGTGTAACAAGAACATCTGTTGCGTCAACAGCCGTAACATTCTTAGTCGCTTTGGCATCTTCAAGCGATATCCAGTAAGCCTGTGTCTGGTAAGTCGGATCTACGCCGACAATAGCGTCTTCTGGAATTGTTTTCTTAACTGAATCCCATTGATCAGCAATTACCATATATTTTCCTGGGTAAACATAGCCTGAAGCAACTACGTTATTACGTATAGAAATAACATATTCATTGGCTTCAAGTGCGGATGAATCCATAATACGAATATTCGGAAGAATATAGCCCAATTCGTCAGTAACTCTTTGACGCAAAGCGGCAATTTTAGCAAGCAATTGGCCTTCTTGATCCGGATCTGCAATAACCAGAAGTCCTGCGCCGACCTGTAAACTTAATACGTCAACACCAAGTCTTTCGTACATCTTATTCGGGTTAACCAAATCCTGCATATTCTGGCGTACGCTTTCCAATTGTCCCAATTGAGATTGTACATCTGCGTTTACTAATACAGAGAAGCCTGCAACCGCAAGAATTATTGTAAATAACAGGAACGGAAGGAATGGCAGACCTGTAATTGGGGATGTAACAGTAATTAAGCCGAGGAATAATGCAGCGAAGAACAATGAATACGGTTTTGACATAATTTGATTTGTCAAATCACCGCCCAAAGAAGTATTACCGGCAGAAGCACGCGTCATTACGATACCGGCTGCTATTGACATAAGAAGAGACGGGAGCTGTGACGCCAGACCGTCGCCGATGGTTAATACTGTATATTTATTAACAGCATCTGCAATAGGCATCTGGTTTACAAGACATCCTATCGCCAAACCGCCGACAATGTTTATTAATACAATGATGATACCTGCAATTGTATCACCTTTTACAAACTTCATAGAACCATCCATAGAACCGAAAAGGCTTGATTCTCTCTGGAGGTCTTCACGTCTTTTTACAGCTTCTTCCGGCGAAATCAAACCGGCGTTAAAGTCCGCGTCAATAGTCATTTGTTTACCGGGCATAGCGTCCAAAGCGAAACGCGCAGCGACTTCTGCGATACGTTCGGCACCTTTGGTAATTACCATAAACTGTACAACGGTAATAATTAAGAAAATTACACCGCCTACAATCATATTACCGCCGGTTACGAAAGTCCCGAAAGCGTGGATTACTTCTCCGGCGTCGCCTTTTGCAAGTATCAGACGGGTTGACGCGATAGAAAGCACCAGACGGAACATTGTTCCCAAAAGTATAATAGAAGGAAACGCCGCAAGTTCCAAGGGTTTCTGCACATACAAAGATATCATCAAAAGCACTATGCCGAGCGTAATATTCAAGCTTATAGAGAAATTAATAACCCAATTAGGCATCTCTATAATGAGGATTAAAATCAAGGTCATTACAAAGAGTGCCAGAAATATTTCACTTATTGGTTTATTTTGTTGTCCTTCTTGTGCCATTAACTTCCTTTTATACAGATTGAATAGGCTAGCCTATACCCTCCAAAGCTTTTTTAATGATTTCCAGCTGTGTGTCAATTGACGCGTCTACGATACCGTTATTTGTCTGGAAAATACATCCTCCCTCTTCTACCGACGGATCCGCGACTACATTAATTTTTGCATCTATACCGTATTGATACGTTATATTTGGGAGGGTATCTTTAATAAATTGTACAGCCTGCGGTTTAACCCTTATATTAATCTTAGGTTCGCTTTTTGAAATTGTTTTAAGTACATCTACAATTGTATTGATAAGAACTTGAGGATCGCTTTCCACCTCTTTTTTTATAACCTTTTTAGCAATATCAACACTGATTTCCAAAATATCCGGCGCAATATATTCAAAAACATTTTTAGGCGCATTCATAAAAGCAGATAAATCATTACGGAAAGTCTGCATATCAGCTTCAGCCTGCTCAAGTCCTTTTCTGTATCCTTCTTCAAAAGCGGATTTTTTGATATTTTCAGCTTCTTCCTGTGCGCGGGAAACAAGGTTTCTGTCATCGATTCTTCTGTACCCTCTTCTGCGCGAGCCCCTTCTGCGTTCCTGCCTTTGAGTAAAATCAATATTTTCAATATCAAATAAATCTATTTCCGGCTCTGGAGGCGGAGGTGGTGCAACAGGTTCTTCTTGAGGCACCTGCACCGCTTCAGTAGAAACATCCGGCTCTTTGTCAACAGCCTTTATTTCTTGTGTATTTTTCCTCTCCCTTAGTTTTTGACTATGCTTCTTAATAATCATGATTTAATTATATACTATCTTCGACATATTGTGCAACAATGCCAGCGACTCTGAGCGGTAAGTCTGAATATTCTCCGTCGTAAGCCTGTGCAAGAAAACGTTTTACAAGCGGACGTTCATTTTTAACTATTTTTTCTATTTTTTCTCTTGATGTTGAACGGTAAATTCTCAATAAATCGCCAAGAACATTTTCTTTGGTTAATTTGCGCTTAACAGGCAGATACTCTTTCATTTCTTTTAGACATCCGGAAATTAAGTCACCGTCAATATGGGATTCCAAATCCGCCATATTCATGTACTGGGAAATAGCAAGAGAATCATTTGAATCAAACTTATTTAATATAGTTGTAACCTTGTCTTGAGAAAGAATTTTAAGAACAAGAGCAAGAGTCATAAGCTTCATCTGCTTATTAGTAATACCTTGAGGCATTGAAGCTTTTTGTTTCTCCATCCTGCGTTGTTTGCGCTTTTCTTCACGCCTTTTTTCAGCTGCTTCCATGCTTCTTTCTGCTTCTTCTGCAGCAGCCATCTGCTGACGCTTCTGTTCTTCCTGCGCCTGCTTTGCCATTGCATCTATATTAGACTGGCTCTCTGCTCGGTTTTTTATTTCTTCATCAATAATACCCTTCTGCTCAAGCTCTTCTATGCTTGATTTATAGACCTTTATAACGTGGTGTTCTACCGCTTGAAGCAGCTGATCCTGCGGAATTTTTCGTATTACAGCCTGTTTTGCAACTTCAAAGATAGTAAATGCTATTTTTTGCATAATACTATCCCAGTATTGCGGAAGAATGCCGGAATGGATTAAATCGATTGATTTGTGGAAAGACCATTCTGCAATAATCTGCGTAATAAATACGGCTTGCTCCGCAGTTAAATTAAGCTGAGTATCGTTATACAAAGCCTCTCCGGCAAGTAATGTAAAATTACCGAGAGTCTTAACTATATACTCTTTTTCTCTATCCTGCAGTTCTTTTGGAACAAGCTCTTTTGCTTGTTCTGCCATGGATGCAGCAAATCCTTTATAATCAAACCCTTCAATCGGCATATTTATTCCTTCCCAAGATATAATAATCCCAACTTTATTATATCGTTTATTCTTGAAAATTATATCATATAATTTGAGGATTTAAAACTTTTCTTTTCTATTTTTACACCCGTTTAACTGCCTAATGGGATAGTTTTTGCGAACTTCTCGTTATTTTTTTCTGTTTATGCTATTATTTATTGTAATTGGAGAGGATTATTATGATAAATTTTTTACTAAAACTATTGGGCGATCCAAATGAGAAAAAAGTTAAAAAAATACAAGGTATTATAGATCACATAAATGCTCTTGAACCCGAGTTCGAAAAACTTACGGATGCTGAATTGAGAGCTAAAACAGATGAATTCAAGGCTATTCTTGCAAAACGTCCGACATCTGATAATGAAAAGGCTGATAGAATTCTTGAAAAAGAAGCTCTGGATAAAATACTTCCGGAGGCTTTTGCAACCGTACGTGAAGCCGGTAAAAGAGTCTTAAATATGCGTCACTTTGATGTTCAGCTTATTGGTGCGTATTTTTTGCATAACGGTCATATTGCAGAAATGAGAACCGGTGAAGGTAAAACCCTTGTTGCAACTCTTGCCGCATACTTGAACGCATTAACGGGCAAAGGTGTTCACGTAGTAACGGTAAATGATTATCTTGCAAAACGTGACAGTGAATGGATGGGGCAAATTTATAAGTTTTTGGGGCTTACTGTCGGAGTAATTCTTTCTAACCAGCATGACGCTGATGAATTTAATCGTAAACGTGCTGCCTATAGCTGTGACATAACTTATGGCACAAACAATGAGTTTGGTTTCGACTACCTAAGGGATAACATGGCTGCATCTAAAGATATGCTGGTTCAAAGACCGTTTAATTATGCTATCATCGATGAAGTCGACAGTATTCTTATTGATGAAGCGAGAACTCCTCTTATTATAAGCGGACGTGTGGAAAAGTCAGCCGATACTTATACATTGATGGCAAAAGTTGCACCACAGTTAGTGAAAAATACTGACTATGAAGTTGATGAAAAGAATAAAAATGTTATTCTGACAGAAGATGGTATAGATAGAGCACAGGAAATTATCGGATGCAAAGATTTGTTTGATATTAACAATCAATATGCACACGATTTGTTAAACGCTCTAAAAGCAAAAGAATTATTTACCCGCGACACCGATTATGTTGTAAAAGACGGGGAAATTATGATTGTCGATGAATTTACCGGACGTTTAATGCCAGGCAGACGCTGGTCTGACGGGCTTCACCAGGCAATAGAAGCTAAAGAGGGAGTCGAAATTCAAGACGAAACTCAAACTCTTGCAAGTATAACCTTCCAAAACCTGTTTAGACTGTATCCGAAACTTTCCGGTATGACAGGTACTGCAATGACGGAAGAAGCAGAATTTGGTAAGATTTATAACCTTGAAGTTACCGTAATTCCGACTAATAAGCCGGATATCAGAATTAATTATCCGGATGTTATATATAAAACAGAAAAAGCCAAGTATGATGCAGTAGTAGAAGACATTATTGCTCAGAATAAAATTGGCAGGCCGGTGCTTGTTGGTACGGTAAGTATTGAAAAATCTGAATATATTTCAGCACTGTTAAATAAAAAAGGTATCAAGCATAATGTTTTGAACGCAAAGCAGCACGAAAGGGAAGCATATATTATTGCACAGGCTGGACGTGTAGGGGCGGTAACGATTGCTACAAATATGGCTGGGCGCGGTACTGATATTCTCTTAGGCGGTAATGCGGAATTTCTTGCAAAAGAAGAACTTGATAAAAAGGGAATAACGCCGGAGAATGATAAATACGAAGAATTAAAAACTGAAGCTCTGGCAAAAGCACGGCAAATCACAGAAGCAGAACACGCTAAAGTCGTTCAGCTCGGCGGACTTCATGTAATAGGTACGGAAAGACACGAATCCCGAAGAATTGATAATCAGCTTAGAGGTCGTGCAGCAAGGCAAGGTGACCCTGGTTCTACCAGATTTTTCCTTTCTCTTGAAGATAACCTTATGAGAATTTTCGGCGGAGATAAGATTACCGGCTTGATGAATATGCTTAATGTTGAAGAAAATATGGCAATAGAATCCTCTCTTATAACAAAGCAGATTCAATCCGCCCAGAAGAAGGTTGAAACATATCACTTTGATATTCGTAAAAACGTACTCCAATACGATGATGTTATGAATATCCAGAGAGAGAAATTCTACGCTCAAAGACGCAAAGTTCTTGAGGGCAAGGATTTGAGAGGTGATATAGAATATATGATAGACAGAGAAATTGACAGGCTTCTAAAGAGTTATATTACTCCTGAAATGAATCCAGAAGAATATATCCAAGAAGATTTGCAGACACTCATAAAAGAACTGCACTCAACAATTCCTCAGCTTACATATATATCAGTGGATGACATTAAGAATTACAGATATCCGAGAATATATGACTCTTTAAGAGAAGCTTCGCTAAAAGCATATAAAGAACATGAAGAAGAAATTATCGGCTTCTATAATACAATATCTGAACAGTATGACCCGTCGTTTGAAAAACAGGAAGTGTTCTCTGAAAACAACATTATGCGTTCCCTGGAAAGAGATATCCTTTTAAGAGTGGTTGATAACCAGTGGATTGATCATCTTCATAATATTGATATGCTTAAAGACGGCATAGGGCTTCGTGCATACGGTCAGAAAGACCCGCTGATAGAATATAAGAAAGAAGCATATGACTTATTTAACAAAATGATGTATGAAATACAAAGCAATACCGTTAAATACCTGTTTAGAGCAAAATTCGGCATTCAATTTGTTTCTGATGATGGTATTGAAGTTATAGAAAGTTAAAAAATAAAAAAAAAGAGGCTTTTATAAAGCCTCTTTTTTTATCAACAAAGATTAATACTTATAAACAACCTTCCAGTTATTATCCATTACAGAAGCCGAACACGTGGCACCTGATGTTACTGTATCAGCTGTACATTTATCAGTTCCGTTTTTCCACTCCTGCTCAACAGATGAAGAGTCTGAAGAGCTGTCTTCTTCATCTTCTCCTGCAGAGTATGCTTTTGACTGAAGCAGACCGCCGTAAGGAATAAGCTTACCGCTGTTATCAAGAATAAAATAGAATATATCTCTTCCTAAACGGTTTGGTTTTGTTTCAAAACCGTTTAAATCATAGTAAATATACCCAATTTCTCCTTTGTATGAACCTTTAGCCCTGTCTTTAGCATTCGCAATCACAGCGCTGTTTGTTTCCAGCTGTATGCCAAAAGCCTCTCCGCTTGCCATATTAAATACTTTTTTACTGCTCATAGCTTCGGGGGCGCCGTCTGAAGAACCTGAATAACTCTTAGGAGTTAATGTAATTTTGGACATTGTATCACCGTCTGAAGAACCTTGTACAAAATCTCCCAATACATCCAAGTACTCATCCGTATCGGAAACAGCCGAAGTTATCGTGTTTGCTTCGTTTTCTACAAGAATATGTTCATTAGCAACTTCCATGGTATTTATAAATTTTCTTAGGGAAGGACCCACCTTTGATTTTTGATAACCGCCTACCAATGCCGGCATTGTTAATGCAGTTACAACACCTATAATCGCAAGAGTTATCAATACTTCCGCAAGCGTAAAACCAGTTTTTTTCATGCTTTTATCCTCTCTCTTTTAGTAATGTATTTATTTTAACATTTTTTTTTTTATGAGTCTATACAGCAAAAAGCCGGATTTATTCTCCGGCTTTTTGAATATTAAATTAGTTTTATTATTTTTATTGATATAAAGGCGCAAGCTTCTTTTCCTGCTGAGGGATTACGCCTTCTTCTACAGATTGGTATATTCTGTAATCTATTACAGGGAAGCAGTTATCTACAGCTTCTATTTCAACAAGCTTGCCTTCATCAATATTGCCGGATTCTATCATATCTGCAATAGTGCTGAATCTGTCTACGTGTTCGTTAAATCTGTCTGTAGCATAGTCTTTAGCCTGCCAAGTAGTAATCAAGAAAGGCCAATCCGAACTCTGCAATAATAGATTTTCCCTTGCAAGCTGGTTTAAAGCTCTATGTAAAAGCTTATCTTCCGGTATATTAGGGTACTTATCCGCTATAGCGCAAATACGTTTTTCGCAGGAGTGAATAATCGGCCACATCCATTCTGTTAAGTGGTTCATCCATACATAGAAATGACCGCCCTGTCCCCAAGAACTTTCCGGTATTTGAATAGCTTCCTTCGGCGGATATTTCTTAATATATTCGCCTGCAGTAAGTCTTTCAACTTCCGGCAGATAGTCATGGAATTTCTTGATAACCTGTTTTATAAATTCAACGCCTTCAAACCACCAGTGACCGAACAGCTCTGTATCAAATGAAACCATGACAAGACCTTCATGACCTTTTGCAAGTTTATAATCATTTAATAAATGATAAATCAAAGTTGTATAGTGATCCGAATTTTCGTTTACTTTATTCATTGCAAGAACCGGATCATAGAGCATTTTATCGCCTAAATCTGTTGTAGGTGATGTAATTCTCCAATAATGCATGCCGGACTTATCATCTTTTTTGTGGAATTCTCTGAAGCATCCGTCGCCAGGGTAGCCGTCAGCAGCCGACCAAACTTGATATCCGGCTCTGTCGTTACGTCCCATAACAGCTACTTGTGCATCTGGAAGCCAGTATGCAGCATATGTATCATAACCGGTTGCAGGTCTTTCCGGAAGCGGAATATATTCAATATTTCCGTACATACCGATTACACGTCTGTTTCCAATTGAATTTCCGCCTTCAATAACGTGAGATTCCGTAAAGAAGTATTGTATATCGTTATTTTGAAGAGTTACTTCTATTGCAGGACGCCAGTGCTTTTTGCCGTCTTTTCCTACATATTCGTAACCTTGTCTGTATGCGCATTCCGGAAGCCAAGCACCCATTGCTTTTTTGCCGAATAATCTTTTCGTTGTATCCTGCCCGATTTTGAATTGAGCATTTAGGTTGCTGTCAGTAGCTAATAATGGTGAGAAACCATGAGTAGCACCGGATGTAGTAATTTCAATACATCCTAAATCTTGATACTTTTTGAAATATTTTATCAGATTTTTTTCGTATTTATTAACAAAGTCGTTTCTTAATTTATTCCACCAATCAAAATAATATTTTGCAAGGTATTTTAAGTGCTGAGAATGAGCAACTTTAGGATCCGGATATCTATCAAGATCTTTTGATACTGAAGCGATTCTTGAATCAATGTATTCAACAAATCCGTTTTGTAAATGTTCATCATTTAATTGTTCAGCAAGTATTGGTGTAATACCTACTGTTAATTTCGCTTGAATACCTTCATCATATAATTCTGAAATAGCATTAAGCAGAGGTACATAAGTTTCTGCCATACATTCGTAAAGGTTCTCTTCTCCGAATGGCCACATTCCCGCCATTCTGTAATATGGCAGGTGGCTGTGCAACATAAATACGAATTGTCCTACTGACATTTTTGCCTCCGTTCATTTCTCGTGTTTGAATATATATTTTTACATTATTATTTATAACATAATTTTATCAAAAAAGTAACTCTTAAGTATTAATACAACGGAATAATGTTACAAATGTTAACTATATTGTAGCCCCGGAAACCCTTCAACAGCTCTTATATAAGGTTTATATAAGACTCTTTTAACCGATTGAAAAAATGTAATTATTATTTTTTGAGCATGTTGCACAAAAATCTGTTTCGGCGGTTATTGATTTTGAAAAATCTTTGAAAGAACTGCCGCATCTCCCCCTGTAATCATTTGCCAGAAACGGACAGGCATAAATCCCGTTTTGGCATAATATTCGTCCGTGCATACAATCTGTTTTTACAGAAGGTTTGCAAAAATTTTCATCTGAAAAAGATGGATGTGATGATGTTATTTGGATATCTGTATTAAAAATTTCTTGTTCTTTAAAAATTCGGTTGAAATTTTCTATTACTTCTTTTTCATCAAGATTATAATAGTTTTGGATTGAAAGAACAGATGTAAAATTATAACGGCTCAATGTTTTCAGTGCAAATACTGTTTGTCTGTAGTTCCCTCTGTATTTAATTTTGTCACTTTCCAGTTCGGAAAAATGAGCAAGGGATAGTTTGAAGAATATTTGACTGCTTCCTTCATCTTCAACTTTTTTTAGAAATCTTATCTTTTTTTCGTTCAAAAAACTTGCATTTGTACAAATGCAAACATTGCATCTTTTTAAGCACAATCTTAGAATACTGTTAAAATCCGGATGTGTCATGGGTTCTGCGCCTGTGAGATATATGCAGTATAAATTCTCAAATTTTGTATCATTAAGAGCTTCTTTTATTTTGTCTATAGAGATAAAATCTTTTATATTTTTATTTATCGGAAAATCAATATAACATCCGGAACACCTCTGGTTGCAGTTTTTCGCCGTTAGCTCAATAAAGAGATTATTAAAATCCGCTAATTTATATACCGGTGCGGTGTAAATGCTGTTGCTCATAAATCCTCCTCTATTTTTGACTTAAACATGTTATTGCACACAAGTTCAAAAAAAAATTATCAAATCGGGGGGTAAATTTATAGATAGTTGGACAAAAGTTTTTGAACTAAAAAAGATTAATGATTTTCTATTTCACCGTGAAAATCTGTTCCGCCTGTTTGGATTAATTCCGGATATTTGTCTGCAATTCTTTTTACATCTTTTGAAGAATGAAATTTAACAATCTTTCTGAAACGCGGATATGGATAATAAACTTCTATGCCGTCAAGCCCGTGTTTCATCAGTCTTTTTACAAGTCTTTCCAAACTCAAAGCCCAATAACAGGCAGGATGTGCAAGTACGGCAATTCCTCCCGCTTCGTGAATGGCTTTTATTAACTTCGGAACATTTCTGCGGGCAAAAAGTCTTATTATATCCCCCTCTGTTTCCGCCTTATTTTTTGCTAAAAACGGAATAAGAGCGGGAGAATTTACATCAATGCCGTACGCAAGAAGATGTATGAAAACATAGCCGAACCAGCAGTCAAATTCCGCACCTGTTATTAAAATCTCATCTTTATATTTTTTATGTCCCTCAACTGTGTTGTGGTCCGTTATTGAAATTAACTTACAGCCACTTTGTTTAGCGCTCTCTATAATTCCTTTAAAATCTGCTTTTCCGTCAGAATAACTTGAATGTATATGTAAATCAACTTTGCCGGATTTAAAATCTTCTTCCGTCAAATCTCTAATGTTTTTCATAATAATATCTTTATACTACAATTATAAAAAAGAAGCGAGGGCAAAAATATATGGCGAAGAAAAAACAGACACCTTTAAATATTTTTACCGAATCAATCGGATTATATTTTTCTAATTTTGATAAGTTTATAAAATACATGTCTTTTCCTGTATTAGGTCAGATTGCAGGTTTGGGGCTTGTATTTTTAATAACGTTTTTTTATACAAAACATTTGCCTGTGCTTATTGAAAAATACGCTTTATTTAATGATTTTAATATTTTGATTTTAATTTCGATATTGATAACTCTCCCGGGTTTGGCAATATTTGTAAAAGCTTTCTGGGAGTATCTTGTAGCCTACGGCGCAGTAAACTCAATGTATGAAAACATGTCTAAATCCGGAAAGGTATATGATTTTGATGCCCATACTGAATTAATTAAAAGAAGAACAATGCCGTTTATTGGCTTATGGTTTTTATTCGGAGTTTTTTCTTTAATAGCGGTCTGTCCGTTATTTTGGGTAATTTGCGCAATACTCGCCGTCTATTTTGTACTGGTGTTTCAAGTTTTTACTTTTGAACCGGAACTTTCTCCACTTGGATGTGTAAAAAGAAGCATGGGGCTTATAAAGGGACATTTTGCTTCGACATTTATGCTGATGCTCTTTGCAGGTGTTCTTACTTATATTTTTATTCCGCAGGTTATAATAAAGATTTTCGAAGTTGCAAGAATAGAAGAGTTTTTGGCTAATATGCTTTTTCCGCTGATAAATCAGCTTCCGGAATTGAATTTTACTCAATACGGGCTTGGAATAATTTCTAAAAACGAGATTGCAGTATTTACAATTCAGACATTTGTAGCGCAGATTCTTATCCAATATACTCTGCCGATGCGCTCTATTCTCTGGTCATTGTGGTATAAGGAATTGGCTGGAACTGGCAAAAGTCAGCGTCCAAGCGAAAAATTAATGGAAGCTTCACGTAAAAAATACGGAAAGAAAAGGATTGATAAAAATATTCTTAAGCGCGCGGCTGAGAAAGACGATAATGAGGCTTAATCCTATATACGTTGAATATTAAGCCTTCTCCTATTTGTTTTTGGAATTCATAATTTTTCAGTACAAATTCAAATATTTTGCCGGCATAGTCCTGCCCAAAATATGAGTAGTAATAATTTGAAGTATTATAATTGCTGATAATTATATATTCCGGACGTGTAAGCTCAAATCTGCCTGTTATTATATCTTCGCCGAAAGTTTCGACATAAAGAGGAATAAGCGAATAGAATTTGTTGTCAGATTCTCTTTGGGTTAAGAAGTTTATTGCAAGGTTTTCCGGATATACAAGGACTCTGTCAGTAGGAAGAGTTTCTGTATTTATATAATTAATAAATTTATTAATAGAGTTTCCGTTATATTTTGTGGCATATACTATTCCGGAAGGAGTTTTGATTTTAACATTTTTATTAATAAGCCCTGTTGTATTTTTAATGCCTATTGAGAAGGCACAGAGCAGAAGTATTACAAAAAGAGATTTTTTAAATCTTTTGGGTATTAATATGAAAAGCGGTATTAAGGCAAACGGAATGAAGAATACTCCGTATGACTGCAAGGTAAACGCGAAGAACAGTTTTATGGATGCAAGAAGCGATGCCAGTATAATAAATTTTTTTGCAGAACCCAGACTGTGAAATTTTATTGCAAATAGTATAAGAATTAGAGGAAAGACAAATATAAGACTTTCCGGAGATGCAATAAAATAAAAGTAAACTGCTAAGGCTATAATAAGCCATATATTTCTAAAATAGTAAAAGAAAACCAGAGGAACTGTTAGTTTTAAAAAGTTAATAATATAAATAGGTATTAATTCCCATCTGAAGACAAGTCCGGTAACTGAGTAGAACCAATATAGAGTTTTAGTGGATGACATCGTAAGTATTAAACTGCAGGCTGTAAGCAAATCCTTAAACTGCAAACCTTTAATAAATAGAGGGGTAAAAGTAATAATCAAAGGTAGTATAAAAGCCGTAATATTCTTAAGCCATCCCTTTTTCCCGCTTGCATATATCAAAAGCGGAAGTAATAGTATAAACTCGTACTTGGAACAAATCGCAAATGAATACATCAAATATGCAGGGAAAAATTTTTTATTGAGTGCAAAATATATGCAGGCAAGCGTGAATAAAAGTCCGTACAGCACGCCGTAAGAATATGGAAAGAAGAAATTAAAGACATTTGGCGACAGCACGCCTCCGGCTATTATAAATAATACAACCGCAAGGCTGTAGTTTTTATGCATAAACCTGTTTGAGATTATAAATGTAAGATTGCATATCCCGACTGTAGCCAAGAGTGAGGCAAAGTACAGAACTTTCAAATTTATTCCGAAAATAAAAAATAAAAGCGCATTGAATAAATAGGCAAACGGTGTGTATATTGTAAAAATATTTTTGTATAAAAGCTGACCTTTGAGAATTTCTGCAGGAATATAAGCTTCTCTGAAGGAATCAACGATAACATCTCCGAACCTGCCATAGAAGATAGTGAAGGCAAGTACTATTAATATATTAAATAGCAAAATCTGCCAATTTTTTTTACACATTTCTTTAATCATCAATTTTATCTTAACAAAGCTTTACAAAGAAAGCAATTTTTGAAGAGAAATTAACTTTATATATATGTGTAGCAAAAGAAGGTTAATTAAAGTAAAATGGCAGTGAATCCTTATACATTAAATCATTTGTATAGCAACGGCATTCTTGATTACGTTCCGTATGATCTGGCAGGCGGTGTGAATGTAAGTTCGTTAAACGCTATGCAGAATCCTTATATGATGTCTGCAATGCAGGGCTCATTGTATCAAAATTACGGTAATAATGCAGATTCTTTTGTGCAGAATTCAAATGGCATTCAAGGGTATGGAACTCAATCAAATGCCGGCATGAATGGTTTTGGAATGCAAGGAATAGGTGATTACTCGCATGCGGGTATGAACGGTTTCGGAGTTCAGGGAATCGGAACAAATTCGCAGGCTGGAATTAACGGCTTTGGCGGAGGTTTTGGCGGACTCGGGCAGGATGTCTCAAACGGGGTTAAGAATACTGCCGGATTTTTAGGAAGCCTTCCTAATACAGTAAAAGGAATTGCTTCAGCTGCAATTCTTATAGGTGCTGCAGCATTATGTCTTAAAGGGAAAAAGAAACCTCCCGTCTCAGAGGGTTCAAAATGGAACCCTGTAAATTGGTTTAAGAAAACTAAATAACCTTATTAAAATACCTTATTAATTAACCGAATTTTCACGCCGAAAGGCGTTTTTTTTTTATGCTAACATATTATTAAAGAGAGATATAAAGAGGATTTATTATGATAAAGCTGGTTGCAACAGATATAGACGGAACCCTTGTAGTTCCGGAAAGCAATTTTTCGGAAGCGGTAAGAAAGTGTATTCAAAGACTTTGCAAAAAAGGAATTATAGTTGTTCTTGTGACCGGAAGAATGCATGCTGCTGCGAGTTTGATTGCAAAAGATTTGGGGCTTGATACTCCGGTTGTTTCTTATCAAGGCGGGCTTATAAAACATAATAATGAAACTTTGTATGAAAAATGTCTTACGCAGGAACAGGCTGACCGCGTTCTTGAATGGGCTGAAGCTGAAAATATACATATAAATCTTTATAATAATGATGTCTTATATTCAGAAAAAAAATGCTATGAAATAGAAAGATACTGCACAAATCTGCACACGGAATATACGATTAAGCCTTTTTGCGATGTCAAAAAGACAGAAGTGAATAAGCTTCTTGCAATAGATTATAATAATCCGGAGAGGATTAACCTGTATGAGCGGGAGTTGCCTAAGGTTTTTCCGGAGTTGTATATAGTTAAATCAACGCCGTATTTTTTGGAGTTTTCTAACAAAGAAGCATCCAAATATTGTGCGGTTAAGTTTTTGCAGAATTTGTGGAATATAAAAGAAGAAGAAACCTTGACTATCGGGGATCAGAATAATGATATTGCGCTTTTAAAAGCTGGCGGAGTAAAGGTTGCAATGGGAAATGCCACGGAAGAATTAAAAGCAATAGCCGATGATATAACAGATTCTGTATACAACGATGGTTTTGTTAAAGCAATGGAAAAATATTGTCTGGGCTAAGCGCCGGCAATGAATAGGGGCAAGGCTAAATCTCTAAACCATTTTAAAATAATAAATAAAAAACCGTACCACTGCCTATCGAAATACAGCCAAACTGATTTTGCTTATAAAATCTACCTCTTAAACTTACGACACCCGCAAGGGTTACCTTAGTGCTGCTATGTTTCCATCCTGACACGGTTCGATATCTTACGCCGCCATAATCTAAGTTATCAACAACCCTATAAACATAGGCAATTTATCTGTACCCCTCACAGCAGGCTCTGCACCCCGCAATCGCTTCGGGTCGAGAGAACGCTACGTCCCCGTGGAGTACGGCAGGGGTAATTGTATCATAGAAATTAATCAATTACAAGCAGGCGATCATGCAATGTACATCTTTTTCCGATAGGAATCGTTATTTTTTCTTTGTTATGTGTGATTTTAAATCCGCTGACTACTGGGAGATCTAATCTAGAAGCTAATTCCTCAAAATATTCTTCAAGCCAGTTTTGATTATCTACGTCCAGAAAATCGCCAAGAACAATTCCCTTGCATTTACCCTTGAATTCATCAATATTTAAAAGCTGTTGAAACATTCTGTCAATCTTGTATACCGGCTCATTCAAGTCCTCTGCAAAAAATATAAAATCCTCTTCCGGCATAAAATCAATACCGCACAAAGAAGCAACTGTCGCAAGGTTTCCGCCCCAAATTATACCCTCGGCTTTCCCCTCTTTGTATATTTTCTTACCCTCAAATTCTAGTACTTTTTCTTCTAAAGCATTCACAAGATTACACCAGGAAAACATCATTCCCTCTCCTTTGAGGAGAGGGTTAGGGTGAGGTGTCAAATCCCCGAAATCAGAGCATGCCATAGGTCCGTGATAAGTCACCATGCCGGTTTTCTTATAAATCATCAAAAGAAGCGCCGTAATGTCAGAAAACCCGACAAACGGCTTTGGATTATTTTTAATCAAATCATAATCAATTTTATTAACAAGCCTTATTGCGCCGTATCCGCCCCTTGCACACATAATCATATCAATTTCGGAACCTTCAAAGAATTTGTGTAATTCTTCAATTTTATCCTCATCGTTTCCTGCAAGGTAGCGGTTTGTGTCATAAATATTTTTTGAAAGCTTAATATTGTACCCTAAATTTTCAAGGTTGTTGACCGCGATATCAAGTTTATTTTTATTTACCCCGCCGGATGGCGCAATGATTCCTATAGTTTCCATATTCCAATCTTATCATAGAAAAATGCTTCATTTCATATATAAAAATTAGGAGCAGTGCGAAAAACTCTTGTTATACGGACTCAAAAATCTTTATTAACTTTTGTAAAATTTTTGTTAACAATGGGCAATTTTTAACATTTTGAATTGTTATTATATATATACAGTAAAAGAGGAACTAATTATGGGCGTACCAGGACTAGAACAAAATTATCAATACGGGCAGTACGGTTATGGTCAACAGCCTTTTGGCAGTCTAACCGTCGGACCGCGTGTCACCCCGTCGCCGTCGGTAGATCCTTCGACGGGAATTTCAATTCCGGGGCAAATCGGATATGTTTCTGACGAAGGCGGAAACAAGATTTCCTTAGGACAGGACGGTGTCGGACTTGCACATAGAGATCCGAAAGAATTCGGGTTTATGGCGGTAGCTTAAAGTATTAAAAGACCTCTTAAAAAGAGGTCTTTTAATTTTATGATAATTTCGCGGTAAGTGCTTTTTATCTTTAATTATATTTAACATTTCTTTCTCTTTTTTGCGATAAAAAGAGAAAGAAACGTTAGCAAAGAAAGAGAAACACGCACTGTTGCCTGCACCCTGGCGGGTGCGGTTTGAATGGATGTTGCAGGCAAGCCTGCATGTTTACGCTCGCTATGGTTATGCATTCGCATAACACGCTCGCGGTGTAATGCGCGTTATTGGGACAATTTTAATTAATATTGGTGGGATACGCCTTACGGCTTGGCGTCATTCAGAGGCTCGTAAGAGCCGAAGAATCTCTGCTCTAATTTTTCGCTTCACCCCTCACGCAGTATTATTAAACCGCTTAGTCACCCAGTCACTTATTCACCTAATCACTTACTTCACCCTTTACGCCTCACCCCTCACGAAATTTATATCATGTTTCTCTATTTCGGGTTTTCATCCATTCGTCTTTGGGAAGGTCAGAAACAATGTTGCCGTCTTTGAATTTGATTACTCTTGAGCAGTATTCTGCAATATCAGGCTCGTGGGTTACAAGTACGATTGTTTTCCCTTCTTTGCCGTTAAATCCGCGGTTTAATTTAACAAAAAACTCCATGACTTCAATACTTGTTTTTGTATCAAGGTTTCCTGTAGGTTCGTCTGCAAGTATGAGCGGTGCATCGTTAACCAGGGCTCTAGCTATAGCAACTCTCTGTTGCTGACCGCCGGACATCTGGTTTGGCATGTGTGATTCACGATTTTTTAAGCCTACTATCTCTAAAGCTTCTTTTGCACATCTGTGGCGTTCTTCCTCCGGAATACCTTTATAAATCATAGGAAGTTCCACATTTTCCAAAGCAGATGTTCTTGATATCAGATTAAAACCTTGAAATACAAACCCTATTTTCCTGTTTCTTATATGCGACAATTCTTCCGGTGTCAATGAAAATACATCTACACCTTCAAGGTGGTAGCTTCCGCTTGTCGGCCTGTCAAGAGTCCCAAGCATGTTCATACAGGTGGATTTTCCGGAACCGGATGTCCCCATTATTGCTACAAATTCACCTTTTCGGATAGAAAAAGAAACCCCGTTCAGCGCATTGAAACTCTCATCCTCGCTTTTATAAGTCTTTATAACATCTTTTACTTCAATTAAAGCCGTCATACTGTTATTTTAGCACAAATTAAAAAATTCCTTATGTACATTGAAATATGTTTGTGCTAAAATCTGGGTGCTAGGATGTTATATAATCATATAAAAAAGAAGGAGAAATGTATGATTCAAGGTACGAAAGAAAAGAGAGTGTGGCTTTTCCGTCAAGGTAATGCAAACATGCGCAACCTTTTGGGCGGTAAAGGTGCTAACCTCGCAGAAATGACAAATTTAGGCTTACCGGTACCTCCGGGGCTGACTATCACAACAGAAACTTGTATGGACTACATTAACAACGGCAATAAAATGCCTGATGGTTTGATGGATGAAGTTAAAGAAGCTTTAAAAGATGTAGAAGCTCAAGCAGGCAAAAAATTCGGCGATACAACTAACCCGCTTCTTGTTTCAGTACGTTCAGGCGCAAGAATCTCTATGCCTGGTATGATGGAAACTATTCTTAACTTAGGTTTAAACGATGAAACTGTTGAAGCTATGGTTAAATTAACTAACAACCCGCGCTTCTGCTATGATTCTTACAGAAGATTTTTGACAATGTTCGGCTCTGTTGCTTGGGAAATGGACAGACAAAAATACTTTGAATCAGAAGTTGAAAAAGTTAAGGAAAGAGAAGGCGTTAAATCTGATACGGAAGTATCAGCTGAAGGCTGGAAATCTCTTATTCCTATCTACAAAAAGACTATTAAAGAAGTTACAGGCAAGGACTTCCCGCAAGATCCGTATGTTCAGCTTCAAGAAGCTATTGAAGCAGTATTCCGTTCTTGGAATATTCCTCGTGCAGTAGCTTATAGAAACATGAACAAAATTGATCACAATTACGGTACTGCTGTTAACGTTCAAACAATGGTCTTCGGTAATATGGGCGATGACTGCGCAACAGGTGTTTCATTCACACGTAACCCTGCAACAGGTGAAAACAAATTCTACGGTGAATACTTAACAAATGCTCAAGGTGAAGACGTTGTTGCAGGTATCAGAACTCCTAAACCGATTGCTGAACTTGAACACGAAATGCCGGATTTATACAGACAATATGTTGATATTGCTAAAAAACTTGAACTCGGATATAAAGATGTTCAAGATATGGAATTTACTATTGAAAGAGGTAAATTATATATCCTGCAGACACGTAACGGTAAGAGAACTGCAGCAGCTGCTGTAAGAATTGCAGTAGAAATGTGCAAAGAAGGTATTATTACTAAAGAAAGAGCTATTCAATTAGTAGATCCTTATACAGTTAACCAAATTTTACTGCCTTGCTTTGATGCTAAAGCAATGGAAGAAGCTCACAAAGTTGCGCACGGTGTAAATGCTTCTCCTGGTGCTGCAGTAGGTAAGATTGTATTTGATACAGAAGAAGCTGCTCAAAGAGGCGCAGCAGGTGAAAAAGTTATTCTTGTAAGAATAGAGACCTGTCCGGATGATATTCACGGTATGGCAGTTGCTCAAGGTGTTTTAACACTTCGTGGCGGTGCTACATCTCACGCAGCAGTAGTTGCAAAGGGTATGGGTAAACCATGCGTAGCAGGCTGTGAAGATATGAAGATTGATCTTGAAAATGAAACATTAACAGGCGCTGATGGTACTGTTTACCACAAAAACGATATCATCTCTCTTGACGGCGGAAAAGGTCTTGTAATGGACGGAGCTGTTAAGCTTGCTGATGCTCAAATTGATGATAACTTCACTACATTCTTCCAGTGGGTAGATGAAATCAAGACAATGAAAGTTGAAGCTAACGCTGATACTCCAAAGGATATTGAAAATGCTCTTAAATTCGGTACAGAAGGTGTTGGTCTTTGCCGTACAGAACACATGTTTATGGATCCGGACAGATTACCTTGGGTACAGAAGATGATTATTGCAGGTACTCCGGAAGCAAGAAAAGAAGCTTTAGATCACTTACTTCCGATGCAGTATTCAGACTTCTACAATATGTTCAAGGCATTAGGCTCCGGCAAACCAATGACAGTACGTCTGTTAGACCCGCCGCTTCACGAATTCTTACCTTCTAAGGAAGATTTGATTGCTGAAGTTGCTACTCTTAAGGCTCTTGGCAAAGACTCTAAGGAAAAAGAAGAACTTCTTCAAGTAGTAGAAGGACTTTCTGAGTCTAACCCGATGATGGGCTTGAGAGGCTGCAGATTAGGTTTAACTTATCCGGAAATCAATGAAATGCAGGTAAGAGCAATCTTTGAAGCAGCATGTGATGCTAAAAAAGAAGGTGTTGACGTAATTCCTTACGTTATGATACCTCTTATCGGTCACGTAAATGAGTTAAAGGTTGCAAAAGAAATTCTTGAAAGAGTTGCTGAAAATGTAATGAACGAAAAAGGAATCAGAGTTGAATACAAATTCGGTACTATGATAGAAATTCCTCGTGCAGCATTGACTGCTGATGAAGTTGCTGAATACGCTGAATTCTTCTCATTCGGTACAAACGACTTGACTCAGATGACATTCGGCTATTCAAGAGATGACGCAGAAGGCAAATTCTTGAAACGTTATGTTGAACAGAAAATCCTTCCTGCTAACCCGTTTGAAACACTTGATACAAAAGGTGTTGGTAAGTTAATGGAAATGGCTATGGAAAAAGGTAAAGCTGTTAATCCGAAACTTATCGGCGGTGTTTGTGGTGAACACGGCGGAGATCCGGATTCAGTTAAGTTTGCATACAGAATCGGACTTGATTATGTATCTTGCTCACCATTCCGTATTCCGCAGGCAAAACTTGCTGCAGCTCAAGCAGTTGTCGAAGGAAGATAGAAAAATCTTTTAGAGATATTGGATAAGGGGCGGAATGCAAAGCATTCCGCCCCTTATTTATGAGTATTTAATAAAAATAGTTTATGCGGTAAATCACATTTTATATTTTATTGCTCTTATAAAATCGTTAAAAGATACTTGTTTTAGCCATTCACATAAGTTATCCGCAGCTTCTTCAAATTTATTATGTCTGGATGTGCCAAAACATAATTCTTCTTTTTGCGGAAAGGGAGAAAATCTATTTTTTCTATAGTTTAGTTTCATAATAGCATCCGTTCGAGAACTTCCTAAACCTCCAAAGCTGTTTTCGGCATAAAAAGTTATACTTCCATCATACTTGTCAAAAAACTCGTTAACTCCTTTACTCTGTTTTAAAGCTTCTGTTAATTTTTTCTGCAACATTTCAGAATCTGCATAATATCCTTTGTATTTTAAGCTCTTGAGAGCTCCAAACTTAGGATTTGTATTGTTAAATGATATCTTATCAATCTGCATGTCCCCCGCCTTTCTCGACATTTATTTATACTGTTATTAAACATGATAAATATTTAATTTGCATGTTCTTCTAATAACTTTTACAAAAGTTTACATGGATGATTAGTCTTGTAGTGAGTGGGGCAAAACAGTGTAAAAAGAAAATTTATACTTATAATCTTTTCATTACTGTTATTAACAAATTTAACACACCTGTAGCGCCGTTTTTTGCATATATACCCCTTTCTTTTGATTGGGACAACTTAACAATTAACATACCAACCCTCTTTATGCTATCATAATAAAGAAAAGAGGGCAAAACATGTCAAGATTATCGGAAAGAATTGAAAATTTTAACAGAGCATTTGAAATATATAAAGAAGCAGCTGCGGATTTTAAGCAAGAAAAAATTTTGACACATATGGCGCTCGTACAATCATTTGAGGTCTGTTTTGAACTTGCCTGGAAGTGTTTAAAAGATTATATGGCTGAAAATGGAGTAATTGCAAATTATCCCAAAGAGGTTATAAAAGAGGCGTTTAATAAAGAAACTTTAAAAAATGCTCAATTATGGATTGATATGCTGAATGTAAGAAATTCAACATCACATGAGTACAATATGGATAAAATTAATAGGTATTTATCAGATATGTGTACTATCTATTTTGAAGAGCTTGCAAGATTTCATTCTTGGTTAGGAGAAATTAATGAGTAATGAGTTTGGGCTTCCAGAAAGAACTATGAACGAACTTTTGAATTATTTTAAATCCAAACCGGAGATTGAAAAAGTTGTAATTTATGGTTCCCGCGCCAAGGGAACGTATCATACTGGTTCGGACATTGATTTTGCAATCTGGTCTGATAAAGAAACTCTATCCGGTATAGCATTGGATCTTGATGACTTGCCAACCCCTTATATGTTTGATGTAACAAATTACAAAACGCTCGCTCATGAAGGGATGAAAAACAGCATAGACAGGGATGGAAAGTTGTTTTATATAAGAAAATAGCAAAATATCGGGCGGGAAGAATCCCGCCCAGTTTTTTTATAAAGCAAACATTTTCAAGTTATCATCTATAATTTCCTGTGTTACACCTATATAACGCAAGGTTATATCCTGCGAAGAATGATTAAGAATTTTCTGCAGAAGTGCGATATCTTTTGTCTGCTTATAAAAATGATAGCCGAATGTCTTTCGAAGTGAATGTGTTCCGGTATGGTCCAGCCCCAGAACCCTGCAGGCTTCTTTTATTATCCTGTATGCCTGCACCCTTGTTATCGGTTTGTTTGATTTTCGGCTTTTGAATAGATATCTGCTTAACGGCTTTCGCTCTACATACTCGCTTATAAATATTCTTATTTCTTTTGGAATTGGGAATTTTTTTGTTTTTTTAGTCTTTTTTTCTCTAATCTGTACAGAATCTTTGTCTTTTACATCTTTAACTTTTAGCCGCAGCAAGTCTGAAACCCTTAAACCTGTATTAATTCCAAGTAAAAATAGCAATAAATTTCTTGTATCGCTTTCGTTCAAAACTCTTTTTACCGCATTAATGTACTCTTTTTCTCTAATTGGGTCTACAATGTTCATCTTTTTCATCCTTTCATTCTTTTAGTAGTAATTTATCAAGTAATTCAGTCAGCACCCTAACCACTTGACCTAGGTCTTTCTACTAATAAAAGTCTGAAAAAGATTTTTTATACCTTACCAATAAATTTTATATTATAATCGCTTACAAGTTCCTCATGTGCAAGTACTGTAATATTTCTGATAAATTCTGATAATATTACAAAAACCATATGTCTTATATCCAAAGGAACAACAATTACAGGTTCTGTAATTTTTTTTGATTTAGAGAATTTAATAATTTTGTTTACGATATTTTGAACATCGTCAGCGTCTATTCTTATTATTGCTTCATCATCTTCTTTAAAGAAAGAATAGATTTTATCCAGTGTTTCATCTGAAAATTCAATAACTTTAAGCTCGCCGTTTTCTGCAAGATCTTTGATGATGTGTCTTGATAGTGCAAGTCTTACTTTATCAAGCAAATCCTCTTTTGTCGGTTCATTAGCATAATCATTAATCTTTTCAAATATGTAGACAATATTTTTTACTGAAACTTTTTCTCTGATTAGACATGTAATCAAGTATTTTAAATCTGATGCCGTAATAAAATCGGGTATTATGTTATCGACGAGGAAAGAATTTGTTTCAATAACTTTTTCTACGTATTTGTTAATATCATTGTAGTCCATAATATCCGAAACTTCTTTTACGGCAACGTATTCAATAGCTTTTCCTATGTATTCAGAGGCTGTTAATCCGTGAACCCAAAAATCTTTTACTTTTTCCTTTTGAATCCATACAATCTTTTTGCCTGTTATTTCATCTGTGAGAACAAAATCTTCGTCAGTAATCTTGTAGCCTTTTATATCGTCTTTATAAAAAGCAATGCATTCCGGAAATACAATAGAGCGGAATACTTCTATATCATGAATTTTTATATTAAACTCATTCTGCATTAATTCGTCGCTGTTATGGAAATGTATATGCGGAATGACGTAACCGAGATTTTCTGTTAACTCTTGTCTGACCTTTACAGTTTCTGCCAAAAGGTTATCATTTTCTTCCATTGAAATCACCTGCAGAATCTCTTCAGACAGGTTAACAACAAATTTTTCCTCCTTGATATTTGAATACATTGTATTTGGTGAGATTTCATTTACCAGCGCCTGTTTCAAGCTGTCAAGCTGTTTTAATTCATCGGACATCTGGTTATTTAGTTGTTTTTTCTTATCCGGTGATAATGTTTCACTCTCAAGCTGATTTTTTATCTTTTTTATTCTTTCTTTCTGGTTTGCAATTTTCAACTGTATTTCTTTACAAGATGCATACGGGCTGGAAGGTGCTGCGAGCATTTTTTCCATTCTGTACTTAAAATTGGTTATATTAACTATATCGTCAAGATCAGTAGAATCTTCTTCCTGCTTTTCACGCATAAATATGCAGTTAAAATCAAAAGAAGTGTCGGTTTCTACTTCGTGCATTGTATACAAATCCCAGCCCAAATCAGACATTTCATTAAGAAGTGCTTCTAGCGCTTCTTTATCGTCGGTTGGAACAGATTTTATAACATACTGCATTTTTTTATTATACATCTTCGTCCTCATTTCCAATGATTTTGTATATTAAATGATTTTGCGACGGTTTGCTTTCATTTATACAAAAAGCCTCATCACAGTATCTCTGTGCAATTTTTGTTTTCTCCGGATCATTAGAATAAATTGTATAAAGTGTTTCACCTTTATGAACATATTCTCCGCTTTTTTTATTCAAGAATATTCCGACGCTGAGATCCAGCGGACGACTGCTTCCATCCCTGCTGGCACCGAGTATTTTTGCCGCATGACCTACTTCGTGCGCATTGATGTGATGTATGTAGCCGTTCTTCTTAGACTCGCATTCGACTTTAAAAGACGGAAGCGGGAATATATCATAATTTTCAATGACTTGCGAATTTCCGCCCTGTGCAATGAGAAGCTCCTTGAATTTGTTTAAAGCTTTTCCAGAATGAACAAGGTCTTTTAAGTAGTTTAGAGCTTCTTGTTCATTATCATATAGATTTAATTTTAAAAGGGCCGTTGATGCGAAGAAATATGTTAAATCGGCTAAATCTCCGGTTTCAATGTTGCCCTTCAAGAATTCTATAGCTTCTATTACTTCAAGTGAGTTGCCGACAGCCCTGCCAAGAGGTTCTTCCATTGATGTAACTACTGCTGTAATAGATTTGTTTAAAGTTTTCCCGATATTTACCATTAATTTTGAAAGGTGTACGGCATCTTCGGGTGTTTTCATAAATGCTCCCGAGCCGTATTTAACATCAAGAAAAATATGTGCAGCTCCGGAGGCTATTTTTTTAGAAATAATAGAAGACGCAATAAGGGCTTCATTATCCGCAGTCGCAGTTATATCTCTGATTGCATAAAGCTTTTTATCTGCTGGCGCTATTTCTTCTGCTTGAGAAGCAATTACTGCGCTTATATTTTTTATCTGATTAACAATAGCCCCCGTTGACAAATTGGTATTTAACCCCGGAATGGATTCCAGTTTATCAACAGTTCCTGCTGCATAACCAAGCCCGCGGTCTGCTATTTTGGCGACCGGAACTCCTGCCGCTGCGAGAAGGGGAATTAATGTTATAGTAACTTTGTCCCCCACTCCGCCGGTAGAATGTTTATCAACTATTAGACCGCTTAATTCTCCAAAATCAACTTTTTTTCCGGATGAGGCAAGAGCCTCTGTTAAGTATGCTGTTTCATCCTTTGTTAATCCGTTAAAACAAACAGCCATAAGCCAGGCTGAAATCTGGCAATCCAGAATGGAACTGTCCATAAGAGAAGAGGTAATAAAATTTATTTCTTCTTTTGTATGAGCTTTTCCGAGTTTTTTCTTTTCGATTAAGTCGATAAAGTCCATTATTTTTTAGCGCCTTTCAACTTTGCAATAACGCTGTCAGAAATATCAACACCGCCTACAAAAACTCCGCGTACATCCATAATTGCATCAAGTTTTTGTTCTACCATTACAGCTTTTGCGGCTTCTTTTATTTTAGTAAATACTTCTTGTTCTCTTTTATTTTTTAATGTAACATAAGCTTGTTCTTTTTCTTTGAATTCCTGCGCTACCTTAGCCTCAAAGGTTTGCTTTTTCAGCGGTGTATCAAGAGATTTATATTCTTTTTCTTTGTCTACAAGAAACTGCTGCATTTCTAAACCTTTTGCATCAACCTCTTTTGTTACCTGTTTTGCGTAATCATAGTTATCAATTACCTTTCCGTAATCAATATAACCGATGCCGCCGGCATTTGCTATACCTGTAAATGCTGCAATAGCTAATACAGCTAATCCTAATTTAATTTTTTTCATACAAGACCTCCTATATTTTATTATTATACACTATTTAGTACATCATGTCACCGACACCGAATGTAAAGTAGCCGTTAGGCGATCCGTTCGGTCCCGGATTTGTCAGCGGGAAACCATAGTCTACAGATAACGGACCTATACCGGGCATATTGATTTTCAAACCGATACCGGCAGTAATTGCCTGGATAGGTCTGTCGTATAAAACACTTGATATTGTCGGGTCAAATACTTTACCTGCATCAACCCAGAATGTAAGTCTTAAATTCTGCAGGAAATTAACTTTCAGCCTGTCAACAAAAGGTATAGGCGTTGCAAGTTCTACAGAACCCATAACAAATGCTGTACCTGTACCGACTCCGTTTACTTTATACCCTCTGATTGTATAAGGACCGCCTAAACGGAATGCCATAACTTCCGGTAAATCAGACCCGTGGACAGTTACACCGCCTCTTCCCGTGAAAGTAAGAGATGATTTTTTAGCAATCGGTATGTATTTTTTTGCCATACCTGTTAAACGTCCGTTTGTTTTTCCAAAACCGTCAAGTCCGAAAGCTTCTTCATATCGTACGGATGCCAAAGCGCCTCTTCTGGGTGTAATTGCAGAGTCTCTGGAGTCATAAGCCAATCCTGGTGCTATTCTTAGGAATAAACCTCCGTCCAGCTGTTTAGCTCTCTCAGCAATGTCTAAATTATGACTGTTATAAAGGTTTGTAATGCTGTGTATGTCACCCTCGCTTAAGTGGATGTATTCAACACCGGTTGTTAATGTTGTGGATAAGTTGCGGTTATATCTCAGTCTGTGTGCAATAGTGCCTTCAATACCTATTCTTCGTTCTATTGCAAGAGGTATCTGGTAGCTGCCTAAATCACGAAAGTAAATTTTACTCATCAAAGAATTATCTGCATTCAAAAAATGAGGCTCAAAGAAGCTCAATTCTGCTTGATAGTTCATATGATTTTTGATAGAAGAATCGCTCATCAAAATACCGGAACCGACCAAACCTGTAAGAGAGACTCTCTGGTTCATTCCCCTAAAGTTGTTATCTGATATACCGATAGAACCGAATGCACCCGTTGCGGAATCCAGACCGCCTCCGACTGAAATAGAAGCTGTTCTTTGTTCTTTTAATTCAATAGTTACATCAAATAAATCCGGATCATCCTCAGAAACTTCTATTGTTCTGTTTACGTCCTTAAATGCCTGTGTGGAGTATAATCTGACTAAATCCTGTTTTATCTGGTTTTCATTATAAACAGTTCCCGGTTCTGTCATTATGTTACGTTCTATAACATATTCTTTTGTCTTTTCGTTACCGGTAATCATTATTTTATTAATTTTGCCTTCAGTAATACTGAGGTTCAAAGTTCCGTCAGGATCATCATAGATAGAGTCAATTTTGGATAAAATATAACCCTTAGAATAATAGCAATCGTTAATCTGTTCCATTGCTTGATTAATTGCTGTAATATTTTGCGGTTTGCCCTTAAGCGGAAGCAGATACTGCATTATTTCATCAGATGAAACAACGGTGTTTCCTTCAATGGTAAAGTCTGTTACCGGAATATTTTCCTCAAGTATTATTTTTAGAGAAATTGTACCGTTGGGGTTTTTTACCGGAATTGCTTTCATTTTTTCCGTAAAATAGCCAAGTCTGTAGATAGTTTTTAAGTCTTGCTGCATGGCATCTTTGTCATACAAATCGCCTTTTTGGAGTGACATTTTGGATAAAATGTATTCTGGTTTGATAATGTTGGAGCCTAAAATTTCAATATCATTAATGTAAGCTGTATTGCTGTCATAAGTGGATTCTTCCAGGTAATCAACAAGTTCTGCATCAGTTTCTTCTGCAGAATAAGCTATAGATGGTGTTAACAAAGCTCCCAGCACCAGTATGAATATTATGAAATTTTTATATAAATATGACAAATTAGTCAACTATCCACTCCACAGCGTTACAAACATTATAATATCATAAATATATAAATTTCAAAAATATGTAAATATTTTACAAGCAATATATTAATAATTAGTTTAAATAAGCGAATTTTGTTTATGTTACAATGGAAAAACGGTTAATTTTAATGATAAGGAGTGCTAATGTTTGAACTTGTGAGTTTTATGCATAATAATTCAATAGCAGTATCTGCACTGGTATTAGTTGTTGCATATATTTTTATTGCAGTAGAAAAAGTTCCGAAAGTTACTGTTGCTTTAATAGGTGCTGTTATAACGCTTCTTCTGGGATTGCTGTCGCAGGATAAACTTGCGGACGGGGTTCTTGATACAGGATATTTTATCAACTTCGTAGACTTTAATGTTATTTTTCTTTTGGTTTCAATGATGATTATAGTAAGCATTGCCTCCAGAAGCGGGATGTTTAACTGGATGGCAAATGCCATGCTTAAAAAAACAAAGGGACACCCAAAGGCAGTACTGGTAACTCTGGCTGTGTTTACAGCAGTAGCATCTGCTTTTTTAGACAATGTGACAACCGTAATATTAGTTATGCCGGTTACTTTTGTAATTGCGCGCGAACTTGATATAAGCCCTATTCCTTTTTTGATTACGGAAATCCTTGCCTCAAACATAGGAGGAACCGCCACATTAATCGGCGATCCGCCTAATATTATTATAGGCAGTTATGCAGGGCTGTCTTTTGCCGATTTTTTAATGGAATTAACGGATATTGTAGCTTTTATCTTAATTGTTACAACTATTCTTCTTGTCTTCATGTTCAGAAAACAGCTTGTTGCAGACGAAGATAAAATGAAGAAAGTTTCTATGCTGGATAATTCGCATACAATTACGGATAAAGCTCTGGCGATTCGTTCCGGTATAGTGCTTTTGCTTGTAATTATCGGTTTTATACTGCATGACATAACACATGTTCAAACTTGCGTATCTGCTATGGCAGGTGCATCTTTTCTGCTTTTGTTTGAAAAACCGGAGAGGATTTTTCACGATATTGAATGGAATACAATATTCTTTTTTATAGGTTTATTTATTATAATCGGCGGATTCGAGCATGCCGGAGGGATAAAGCTTATGGCTCAATGGCTGTTGGATATTACAAACGGATCACAGAAATTTGCATCAATGATTATAATATGGGCATCCGGTATTCTTTCCGGTATTGTTGACAATATTCCTTATACAGCAACAATGGCGCCGATGCTTGTTGAGGTTCAAAAAAATATGGGGGCAGAGTATACAATGCCTTTATGGTGGTGTTTGTCGCTTGGCGCTTGTTTGGGCGGAAACATGACAATAATTGGCGCGGCAGCGAATGTTATTGTTTCAGAAACAGCATCAGCCCAGGGGTATCCTATAAAATTTATGTATTATCTCAAATACGGCGTAATTATAACCCTTGTATCTCTGGTTATGAGCACCATTTATATCTGGTTTAGATTTTTGGTATAGATTCCTAACAGAATCCTAACATTCTTTTTTTAAGCTTAAAAATATGAAGAAGAACTGGCTGATAGCAACGGGAATAGCAGTTGTTTTATATTTCATATTTTTACATAACCTCGGAGTCCCTGCACTTTTGGACTCTGATGAAACACGCTATGCTGATATGGCGAGAGGAATGCTGTATTCAAAAGATTTTGTTACTTTATATCTGGACAGAAAAATCTACAAGAAATATTCCTATAATAATGCTGACCGCAAAGAGCAGTGAGTATGATATAGTAAACGGGCTTGACTGCGGTGCTGATGATTATATAACAAAGCCTTTCGGCAATAGAATTTTGATTGCCAGAATAAAAGCTCAGTTGAGAAAGGCTAACAGCGGGAAACTAATTGTATACAAAGAGCTTGTTATAAATACACTTACACATACGGCGAAACTTAATAATAAAATATTAGAGTTGACATATAGTGAGTTTGAAATATTATCATCCCTGGCAGGCTATCCGGAAAGGGTTTATACCCGCTCCGAGTTAATATCAATGCTGCGCGGAGATGACGGATATGATATCACTGAGCGTGCAATTGATGTGCAGATAGTTAATCTAAGACGAAAACTGGGTGACTTTGGCGCTGAATATATAAAAACAGTCCGAGGAATCGGATATAAATTAGGCGGTGCAGAATGAAAAAACGCGATAGAATTTTATTACTGAGTGTGTTTTTAACAGCTTTGATAATAACTCTTTTAACGATACTTGCGAAATTCCAGCTTGAGCAGTTTAAAAAAGCTTATTTTGCAGAAGAAAAGCAAGAAATTGTTATGCTGGCAAAGCAGGTAAGCTGGGCTGTCAAACCTGTTTTGGGAAGCAGGAATTATAAAGAGCTTCAAGAATATTGTTCGCTTTTTAAAAATAGTGATACTAGTATAACAGTGAAAAAGGGCGATAAAATTATTGCGGATTCTTCTTATAAGGAGCCGGTTAAAAATTCTGATGCAGAAGATGCAGAAACTTTTATTATTTCACAAACCGTTTACCATTCAATGCCGATAAAAGCAGGTACTGAAACTTATACATTAACGATTTCAACGACAGTTCAAGATATCAGTAAAACTATTGCGAAAGCAAAGAAGATAATCATATTCAGTATAATAATTGGTATTTTTATTGTTATTATTCTTTCTTTGTATGTTTTTAATATGTATAAATCTTTTAATCAGCTGCAAAACAGTACTGTAAAAATTTCAGAAGGCGATTTAGATACGGAAATTTTTATTCCTCGCGCCGGTATTCTGTATGAACTGGCGTGCGCAGTCAAAAAAATGTCAAGACGTCTAAAGCTGCAGATTATTGAAATGCGAAGGCTGGAAAATTTTAGAAGTGATTTTATAGCAAGTATTTCGCACGAGATAAAAACTCCTCTTACAGGTATTCTTTCTGCTGTAGAAATATTAGAAGAACAAATTCAAGAAGAAAATCCTGCCGTTACAAAGTGCTTAACCATACTTAATAAGCAGTCTCAGAGGCTGAATTCTCTTGTGCAGGATATTCTGAGCCTTTCGGAAATTGAAAAAAGAAAACTTTCTGATAGAAAAGATTTTAAAATATTCAACCTTGCTAGTACTATTAAAAGCAGTATTTTGATGTGTACAGTATCAGATATAAAAATTAATACAAAGCTTGAGGATATAGAAATATGTGGTGACAGCTCTCTTATAGAGCGCGCGTTAATCAATTTAATAATGAATGCTATAAAATACAGTAAGTCAGAAACAATTGATATATCATTAGAGAAAAAAGAAAATTTTGCTGAGATAAGAATTAGGGACTATGGTATTGGTATTCCGCAAGAGCATCTGCCCAGACTTTTTGAACATTTTTATCGTGTTGATAAAGCCAGAAGCCGTGATATGGGTGGAACTGGACTGGGGCTTGCTATAGTTAAGAATATTATAAAATTGCATAATGGTTCTGTTAGTGTCGTTTCTGAAAACGGGTGTGAGTTTATAATCAGACTTCCTTTGTTGACATAACTGCTTGTTACTGCTAGAATATTTTTTTCTAAGAAGGAGATTTGTATGAAATATTCAACAGACGGAACACAGTATCATATTGGTTTAAAAGAGGGTGATATCGGGGAATATGTTATATTGCCGGGAGACCCCAAAAGATGTGCAAAAATTGCAGAATATTTTGATGATGCAAAATTAATTGCGGATAGACGAGAATTTACCACATATACAGGATTTTTAAACGGTGTAAAAGTAAGTGTTACGTCAACCGGTATAGGCGGTCCTTCTGCTGCTATTGCTCTGGAAGAGCTGGTAAAAGTCGGCGGTAAGTATTTCATCCGTGTCGGTACCTGCGGTGGAATGGATTTAGATGTAAAAAGCGGAGATTTGGTTATTGCAACCGGTGCAATCAGAATGGAAGGTACGACAAAAGAGTACGCACCTATAGAATTCCCAGCTGTAGCTAATTATGATATTGTAACTGCCTTAATTAAAGCTTCTCAAAATCTGAATATGCCTTATCATGTCGGTGTTGTTGAGTGTAAGGATTCTTTTTACGGGCAGCATAGTCCGGATTTAATGCCGGTGAGCTATGAATTGAATAATAAATGGAATGCTTGGCTTAAGCTCGGTTGTCTGGCATCGGAAATGGAATCTGCAGCGTTATTTGTAGTAGGCAGTTATTTGAAAGTCAAAATCGGCTCTATTTTTCTCGTGGTTGCTAATCAAGAAAGGGAAAAACAAGGTTTAGAAAATCCTGTTGTGCATGATACAGATTCTGCAATAAGAACTGCAGTAGAGGCCATAAAGATATTAATAGCTAAATAGATCTCTTGACAATTAATAAAATATAAGTTAATATTTCCTTGTATCGATATATCGATACAAGGAAATATATTATGAACAAAAAATCTTTAATAAATCTAAATAGAAGTTGGTGGCGCGGGTTAGTTTAACTGCCCTTAATTTCACTGTTCTATTTAGTTTTAGGGTAGTTAAAACCTAAAGGTTTTGTCTGCTCTCAATTTTTTTTGTGTTAACGATTGTAAACAAAACCGCTCGGGTTAGGCAATTTAAAAGTTTTACAAGTTTTAGGGAAAAAGAGTCATGACAAAAGTTAACAACGAAAATTTAATCAACACACTGCCAAAAAAGCTTAAACCTGCGGCGAAGTTTGTAAGGCATCAGGAGCAAGCTTCCGGTCTTTCAACATCCCGTTTCATACAGGATGTTTCAACCTGTTTAATTCCAAAAGCTGTATTTTCAAGAAGCCTTGCGGATTTGACAGAAAACACTTTTCTGGAAGTTTCAGAAGAAACTCTTATTTACCTTGTACCGGCGCTTTTGGGCGAAAAAGTCGCGAGAAAAATTTTTTCAAAGGGGCTTGATAAAAATTTGAAAAAAGAAGTTGCTACGACCGGTGTTGAACTTATAAACAAGGGGGGAAAAAATAATAAACAGGTTCTGCCGGTGAAGGCTGCTATTGCGCTTGCGGCAATGGCAATACCGCTTACTGAATTTTCGTTGAACTATATTAAAAATTTAATGACACTGAAGTTATTTAAGAAGAGTGATTTTAAAAATATTGCATCTTTAGAAAATAATCAAGAAGACATCAAGCACCAAGAGAAAGTCAAAAAGAGCGCACAAAAGCATATTGGTCTTGCAGGCGGACTTTATGCAGGATGTCTTGGGCTTGCAGGACTTCTTGCTTCAAGAGGCAAAAATTCAAAAATTCTGCAAAAAATTTCCGAGTTTATTGTTGCTCCGGGAAATAAATTGTTTAAAAATTCACCGAAAGCAAAGGACTTTGTAAATAAATATTTTTGCATGGATTTTGCTAATCAAAACGGCAGATTATGTTTAAGCAAAGGACAGCTTACTACCTGCGTTCTGGTTGGCGGTGCCGGATATTTCGGTGCGTCTGCAGACAGAGGAAAAGAAAATTTAAAAGAAACCGCAACAAGATTTCCGCTGGTTGCTCTTTATGTGATTACTGGCAGCGAACTTGTAGAAAAGGGTTTTAGAAAATTACTTTATAAAATGGGTAAGTGCAAAGATTTGATTGATAAAAATTTGAATGTACCGGAGTTTAACAAACTTGAAAGTATGGCAAAAGAGCTTGCTAAAAAGAGAAATACAACTGTTGAAAATGAATATAAGTCGCTTGTAAAGCAAAAGGTGTTAATAAAAGGTTTGCCTTATATCTTTTCAATAGGGGTTATGGGATTTTTTGTCGCAGGTATGACAGTTCACTTTACCAAAAAGCGTTATGAAAATGCGCAAAAAAAGAAAGGCGCGGTGCAAGAATAAATTGACACCTCACCCAGCCCTCTCCTGTAAGGAGAGGGAGTCTGCGCGCTTATTTTAAAGATTCTATCAGTTCTTTTATTACACCTTCCTGGGCAGTAATTTCTTCTATTCTTGCATTGGTCTGCTCTACAAGTTCTTTTGGAGCGTTTGCAACAAATTTCTCATTTTTCATTCTGCCTAAAAGCGAATTCTTTTCATTTGTTAATTTTTCTAACTTCTTTTCTTGTCTTTTTATCTCTGCCTCTAAATCAATCAAATCAGCAAGCGGAACAATCAATTTTGAAGTTGATACGACTGCTGTGGCGGATTTTGGAGGAACAGGCGCCTCTTTTGAAGCGTATGTTATGTTATTAACTTTCGCAAGGCGGTGAATATAAGATTCTATTTCTTCAAAGATTTCTTTTTCTTTGCCTTCCGTTCTGATTTCAACATCCACTGTAGCAGAAGCCGGAATATTAAAGCTTTGTCTTACGTTTCTCAGTGACGTAATTGTATCAAACACAAGCTTCATTTCTTCCGCTTCTTTCGGATATGACAATTTTGCATCATAAACCGGATATGTAGAAATAATCAAGGCTTCTTTTGCATCAGATTCCGGACCGAAACCGCTTATTTCCTTAATTGCCTGCCATACACTCTCTGTAATATGAGGCATAATCGGGTGAAGCATTCTCAATGACATATCAAGAACGTATCTTAAAACTCTTTGCGTATTTAGTTTCAATGAGCTGTCCTGAAGCTGGATTTTAGCAATTTCCACATACCAGTCGCAGTACTCGCTTCTGAAGAAATCATACAGAGTATGCGCGATTTCGCCGATTCTGTATTCTTTCATATACTGGTTAACCGTTTTAGCGGTTTCGTTCAGCTGGTTTAAAATCCACTTGTCGACAAGAGTTAATTTATCTCTGTCAATAGCCTTATCATCGACGCCTTCAAGGTTCATAAGCACAAATCGTGAAGCGTTCCAGATTTTATTTGCAAAGTTTCTGCCGTATTCAAATCTTTCATCTGAAATTTTTATATCCTGTCCGCCGTATGTGCAGAGAGAAGTCATCGTAAATCTTAGAGCATCACAGCCGTATTTATCAATAATTTGAACCGGATCAATTGTATTGCCCTTAGATTTAGACATTTTCTGTCCTTTTTCATCTCTTATAAGCCCGTGGATATAAACTGTCGAAAACGGCGCCTTGCCTGTAAATTCAAGCCCCATTGTAATCATTCTTGCAACCCAGAAGAATATAATATCAAATCCTGTTACAAGAACTGAAGTCGGATAAAATTTCTTAAAATCATCAGTTTCGGCATTTGGGAAGCCCATAGTTGAGAACGGCCACAATCCGGAAGAGAACCAGGTATCAAGACAATCTGTATCCTGTACATAATTTTCCGGATCCGGATTTTCTTTTGCGACAACCATTTCGCCCGTAACTTTATGATAATAAGCGGGAATTTGATGCCCCCACCATAACTGGCGTGAAATACACCAGTCGCGGATGTTTTCCATCCAGCCTAAATAATTCTTTTCCCAGCGTTCCGGAATAAATTTAATTCTTCCGTCTTTTACTGCAGAAATAGCTTCTTTTGCCAACGGAGCCATTTTTACAAACCATTGTTCAGAAAGAAGCGGTTCTATTGTTGTGTTGCATCTCTGGCATTTGCCGACATTGTGTTCATGGTCTTTTACACGAAGCAGGAAGTTGTTATAGCTGAGCATATCAACAATTTTCTTTCTTGCCTCATATCTGTCCAGACCTTGATAATCCGGCGGAACTTCAGCGCACGCTTTCATCTTGCCTTCTTCATCAATTACCCATATAGGATTAAAGTTATGGCGTTTGCCTACTTCGTAGTCATTGGGGTCGTGAGCCGGAGTTATTTTTACGGCGCCGGTTCCAAATGACTTATCTACATATTCATCCGCAATAATAGGAATTCTGCGTCCGCTCAGCGGAATCATAACAGTTTTGCCGATTAGCTCAGAGTATTTTTTATCAGAAGGGTGAACAGCAATTGCAACGTCGCCGAACATTGTTTCCGGTCTGGTTGTTGCAACAATAATAGCACCAGGTTCGCCGACGAGCGGATAAGAAATTTCCCACAAATGCCCCTGCTCTGTTTCGTATTCTGTTTCAATATCTGAAATAGCGCTCTGGCATCGCGGACACCAGTTCACAATATATGCGCCCTTGTAAATTAAACCTTTATTATATAAAGTGACAAAAACCTCTTTTACTGCTTCTGAACAGCCCTCATCAAAAGTAAATCTTTCTCTTGAACGGTCAAAAGACGCGCCGAGACGTTTAAATTGGTTAAGAATAGCTGACTTATGTTCGTTTGCCCATTTCCAGGTTCTTTTCAAGAACTCTTCCCTGCCGATATCATGGCGTGTCAGACCTTCTTTTCTCAATTCTTTTTCAACAACAGCCTGGGTTGCGATTCCGGCGTGGTCTGTACCTGGAAGCCATAAAGCTTCGTAGCCGCTCATTCTGTGATAGCGGGTTAAAATATCCTGCAGGGTTCCGTCCAGAGCGTGCCCCATATGTAAAACTCCGGTAACATTTGGAGGCGGAATTACAATCGTAAACGGAGGCTTGTTTGAATGCGCGTCAGCCTTAAAATATCCGCCGTCTTCCCAAAATTTATACATTTTCTTTTCTGTTGATTCTGCATCATAAACAGTAGGTAAATCTTCTATTCTTATCTTCGTTTCTGTCATAATAATCCCTCGCTAGTATATTAATTATAGAATAACATAAAAATAAAGCTGATGACTTTTTCTTAAATATTGTTATAATATTTTTATGAAGAGAGTTTTAATTTGCTTAATAATATTACTAACTATAGTTATATCTGCTACCGCATCAGAGATGACTTTAAATGCCGGGGTTTCTGTTAATGATATCCCAAAAGCCTTTTTCGGAAGCTGGAGAGTCACAGCCAAACTTGAGGATACTAACAGCTACGGGACATTTAAGCCGGCAAGCACTGACTTTTGGAACTTATCCAGAGTAGGAGATAAAATAACCTTAAACAATCCTTTCAGCGGAGCAAATGCAGAAATTTCGCTAAAATCTGTTGAGGGGAATTTGATTGTTTTTTCAAAAAAAGCCCCTTACGATAATAAAATTTTAATAGATACCGTTACAATAAGGCTTTCCGAGAACTCTTTTACGGGAATAAATGATTTAACACTGGAGTCTTATTCGCTTGTGGACAACCATCTTATGAAGTCTGAACATGCTAAATATACAATCAAAGGCGAAAAAGTCTCCGGCGAAAGCGTATTGGGAAAATAGAAAGTTTAAAACCTAGAAGCGGTAAACAAAACAAATGAAATCCCATACTTATAAATCTTTACATTTTAAAAAAATAATAATATAATAATCTAGTTATATAAGTATTATGAGAGGATTTATATATGAAATTTTACATGCAGGTGCTGATTGCACTTGGTTTGGGTCTTAAACGCAACTGGCATATTTTTGCTGGACTTGTGCTAGGTGTAATTGTGGGTATTTGGCTTCATAAAGAGCCTAATCCGATTATTATGACAACATTAACATTTATCGGACAAATGTTTATCAGATTAATCCAAATGGTCGTAATCCCGCTGGTTATTTCTGCGATAGTAATTGGTATTACAAGCGTCGGCGACAGCAAACAAATCGGAAAGCTCGGAACAAAAATGATTTGTTATTACGGGATAATAACCATATTAGCCGTAACAATCGGAGCCGTGCTTGCCCTGTTATTTAAGCCCGGCATCGGCGCTGCACACTATATAAACATAGATACAGCTATAGACATACAAGCTCAAGTTGCCGCTACTATAGAAGCGCAAAAAGGAAATCTCTTGAATATCATTCTCGGATTTATACCTAAAAATCCTCTGGCATCTATTGCAAGCGGAGATATGGTTCCTATTATTGTGTTTGCATTAATTTTCTCTATTGCACTTGCTAAGGTCGGCGATATAAACAGACCTTTTGTAGGCTTCTTTGAGTCAATTTTCGCTGCAACAATGAAAATTACCGATTGGATTATGTGCTTTGCGGCTCCAGGTGTATTCTCACTTACTGCAGTCGCAGTATCCTCTTTTGGTATTGATATATTTATGAGTATTTCAAAATATCTCGGGGTTTTGGCTCTTGGGTTTGCAATACAATTCTTTATTGTATATCCGGTCTTTTTGAAGATTTTTTCAAAAGTTCCGGTTCTTATGCTTTATGCTGCTATGGCAGAAGCAATGATGGTAGCATTCGGGACGGCAAGTTCTTCCGCAACGCTTCCGCTTACAATTGCATGCTGTGAAAAACGCGGTATCTCTCATAAAGTTTCAAGCTTTGTTCTGCCTCTCGGGGCAACTCTTAATATGGACGGCACAGCAATGCTTCAAACAATTGCAGTAATATTTCTAACCCAGGCATACGGCGTTGCATTAACACCGTTTTTAGTTATACAAATTGCGGTTCTTGCAATAATCGCATCTTCTACCTGCGCAGGAATCCCGGGAGCCGGCTTGATAACAATAGCACTGGTTCTTAACGGCATGGGATTAAGCCCTGAACAGCTTGTTGCAGGTTTTGCATTTTTATTCACCATCGAAAGAATTACAGATATGATGAGAACGCTCTTAAACGTTACATCTGATGCAGTTGTAGCTGCGGCAATTGCTGACAATGAAAACGAAATTAATTATGATTTATTAAATAATCCGGAAGAATACGGAGATATAATAAACTAAAATTGAATAGAATATTTGACAAACGAAAAAGAAGGCGCAGTCCTTCTTTTTTGTTATATAATACTATTGATAGAGGAGGAAGTATGGAAAAGAATATTGATTGGGCAAATCTCGGGTTTGGCTACATGAAGACAGACTACCGCTTTGTATCTAATTATAAAGACGGCAAATGGGACGACGGCGCCATTACTACTGACGAGAATATTGTTATGAATGAATGCGCCTGTGTTTTACAATATGCACAAACTTGTTTTGAAGGTATGAAAGCGTACAGAACTGTTGACGGAAGAGTTGTATGTTTCAGACCGGATTTGAACGCAAAACGAATGGCAGATACCTGCAAAAGATTAGAAATGCCGGTATTCCCGGAAGACAGATTTGTAGATGCTGTAGTTGAAACCGTTAAAAAGAACATTGATTACGTTCCTCCTTACGGAACCGGAGCAACTCTGTACATAAGACCTTATATGTTCGGCATCAATCCGGTAATGGGCGTAAAACCGGCTTCTGAATACCAGTTCAGAATATTTACATCCCCCGTAGGACCGTATTTTAAAGGCGGAGCAAAACCAATTACTCTTAGAGTGCCGGATTTTGACAGAGCTGCTCCTCACGGAACAGGACATGTCAAAGCTGGTTTAAACTATGCAATGAGTCTGCACGCAATTGTTGATGCGCACAAACAGGGATATAATGAAAACATGTACCTTGATTCCGCTACTAGAACAAAAGTTGAAGAAACAGGCGGGGCTAATATAATCTTTGTAACAAAAGATAAAACTGTCGTAACTCCAAAATCTTCAACAATACTGCCTTCAATTACAAGACGCTCTTTAATGTATGTTGCCGAACATTATCTTGGCTTAAAAGCAGAAGAAAGAGAAATCAAGTTTGAAGAAGTAAAAGATTTTGCGGAATGCGCGCTCTGCGGAACAGCAGCGGTTCTCTCTCCGGTTGGAAAAGTCGTTGACCACGGAAAAGAAATTCTGTTCCCGTCCGGAATGGAAAAAATGGGCGAGGTTACCCAAAAGCTTTATGACACATTAACCGGTATCCAGATGGGCAGAATTGAAGCTCCGGAAGGTTGGATTAAAGAAATTGCATAAAAAATAACAAAAAACTCCTCAATAGTTTGGGGAGTTTTTTAGTGTGAAGAATTATTTATTTTATATATTTTTATTCTGCTTGAAAATCTTTTTGCGCTTCGCCTAAATTATATGTATTATAGATGCTTGAATACAATTTGGCAGCTGCTGCGGCTTTGCTTTTTTGAGTATAAGCAAGAACTGCATCAAAGCCTTTTTTATTGATAGTACCATCAATATTTGCAGGGTTTGGAGTATCTGATTTGCTGAGCATATCAGCTGCAATAATGCTTGAACCGTATTCTGCAATATCAATTTTACCGTCTTTATTTACATCCAGAGCTTCTGAGGTAAAACTTTCATCCGGCGCAAATCTGGAATCTAATTCTTTCACCCCTAATTCTTTTACACCGCCCATTTCTTCATAAGCTGCGCCTAGAACAGCACCTCTGTCGACCTGTCCTTTCGGCATAACCGGCATGTATCTGTATTCAAATTCAAGAGGAGGCAGTGCTTTTAAATATTCGTCGTTTTCTTTTAAAAACTTTTCAAGTTTATCTGCATTTTTCTGCGGAGCGTTCGGATCTAAACCAAAATCCAAAATAGGCGCAGTATTCATTGTATCTGCTATAATCGGCTGTTCAAGATATGTATAATAATTTTCAACCGCGTTTCTGCCGTATCTCACAGAAGGGTTGGTTACCTTATTGTCATATTTACCTTGACTGCCCTCAATCTTTGCTACATTACCTGCTATTTCAAATGTCATAATTTAAGCCTCCACACTATATATATTATTAAAAACAAAATTCAGTAAAAAATTGCCATAGAATTTACAAAAATTAACACATTAGTGTTGTATAATTATCTTGTACAGGAGAAATTTATTTTATGGTTGAATACGTATTTATGAACGGGGAGTATGTAGAAGCAGATAAAGCTTCTATACCGGTCAGAACACATGCTTTTTTGTATGGAACCTCCGTTTTTGAGGGAATTAGGGCTTATTATAACAAAGAAGAAAATCAGATGTACGCATTTAGAGTAAAAGAACATTACGAAAGACTCTTGAGAAGCGCAAAAGTTATGTGGATGAAAAGTCCTTATACCCTTGAAGAATACTGCAGTATAACACGCGAATTACTAAGAAAAAATAACTACAGGACAGATGTTTATATACGTCCGACTCTTTATAAGTCTTCAATTAAAGTAGGTCCGACATTAACGGATAATGAGGATTCTTTTTTAATTTTTACAACGCCTTTTGGAAACTATTTTGGAGAAGATGAAGGGTTAAAATTATGCGTTTCCAACTGGCGCAGAACTTCAGACAACGCAATTCCGCCCAGAGCAAAAGTCAGCGGAGCATACGCAAATTCAGCTTTAATAAAAACAGACGCGCACGAAGCAGGTTTTGATGATGCGGTTGTACTCTCTGAAAGCGGGCAAGTTACAGAAGGTTCAGCTATGAATATCTTTCTTGTAATCAACGGAGTTTTAACAACTTCTAATACAACAGATGATATTTTGGTCGGCGTTACAAGAAATACGGTTATTGAAATAGCAAAAGAGCTTGGCATTCCTGTTAAAGAAAGAGCTGTTGACAGGACAGAGCTTTATCTGGCAGATGAAGCTTTTTGCTGCGGTACAGGCGCTCAGATTGTCCCTGTTTCCAGCATCGACCATAGACCTGTAGGAGACGGAAAAATCGGAGAAATAACCAAGCGGATTTCTGATATGTATTTTGATGTTGTCCGCGGTAAAGCAGATAAGTTTAAGGATTGGTGCACACCTATATATGATTAGTTTCTTTGGCAAATGTATGCAAAACCTATGGCGCTCCTTTGTATATCTAATTACAGGGAGCTCGAGGATTACTCATGTACTGGCACAGTCTGCCTCTATAAGCTATGATTCATTAGTTATCTCGCTTGTAATTGCGTTTGTTTCAGCGGCGGTTATTGCAATACAGGTTTCAAAGCAATTTCTTATGAGCGGTGCAGAAGCTTATGTCGGCGGTTCTATCGCTATAGTTATGATTAGAGAAATTGCACCGGGGTTTGTTGCTCTTGCTATCGGTGCCAGAGCCGGAACTGCAATTTCTGCAGAAATCGCTAACATGCAGGTAACTTCACAGGTTGATGCGATTAAAACATTAAAAGTTGACCCTGTAGGTTATTATTTTGCCCCCAGAATTCTCGCAGCTGCAATTACGGTTCCGATGGTTGTATTAATTGCAGAGCTTGTCGGAATAGCAGGAGGTCTGCTGGTTTCAAATGCAACAATTCACCTGCGCCCTGCAAGATATATTAATTCTGTATGGTTATGGCTAAGCACAAGAGATATTTATATCAGCTTGTTTAAGGGGTTTGTATTTGGAATTTTAATAGCCCTCGTCTGCGCCACACAGGGTTATGAAACAAAAGGCGGAGCCAAAGATGTCGGAGAATCAACTACTAAGGCTGCGGTTTTATCTACCGTATATATGCTGACTGCTGATTTTTTAATTAATCTGGTCTTTTACCTGTAAACAGCCTTTTTCAAAATGATGTTTAAATTGATAATATAAAATTATCATGCTATTATATGTTGTATACTTGGATGGAGCTTGGATTTTGGTTAGCAAAAAAAACGACAAAAAGACATACGAATTAATTGCCGGCTGGCTTGACGAGTATCATGCAAGCACAGACAAATACAAAAAAGCCAGAATGAAGGCGCTGATTGTTACAAGTATGCTTCCTGTTATAAAACGAATTGCAAGAACAATCGCCAGACGTTCTTATGACCCGATTGAAGATATGGTGCAGGCGGGGGCTATCGGGCTTCTGAAAGCAATTGACAGCTATTCTAAGGATTTAAACGATAATTTTAAAATTTATGCCGGCTATTTAATTATCGGAGAAATGAAACACTACCTCAGAGATAAACTAAATACCATCAGAGTTCCAAGACATATTCAAGAACTTACATACCGTATAAACAGCTTTACTAAAACACTTACTTTAGATGAATTAAATGAGTTAACAAATGATGATGTTGCGGAAGCCTTGCAAATCACCCCTAAAGAGGTGGATTTTGCAATCCAGGCAGACAGAAGATGCACAACGCTGTCTCTTGATGAAATATATGCGCCGGATTCTGATAACCTTGGTTACGAAGAGATGTTATCAAAAGATAATTATAAAGAAATGCGCGACATAGAAGATGCAAAAATAATTTTAAAAGAAGTTATTGAAAAACTGCCGGATGACAGCAAACAGCTGATAGAATTATATTATTATAATGACCTCAGCCAGAGAGAAATCTCGGAAAAATTAGGCTTGTCCCAGATGAGCGTTTCAAGAAGGATGAAAAAGGCTTTCAGCCTGCTTTATAAAATGCTTGCAGATAATACAGCAGGGGTATTTTAATGGATTTTTTTCATTACATACTGTTTTGGATTTGTATAATAGGTTTATGCTTGGGCAGTTTTTTCAATGTCGTAATATTACGTTCTTTGAGTAATGAAAGCATTGTATTTCCGGCATCTAAATGCCCGAAGTGCCGGCATAAATTATACTGGTGGCATAATATTCCGGTTCTTTCCTATATTATATTAAGGGGAAAATGTTATTTTTGCAAAGATAAAATCAGCATTCAGTACCCGATAGTTGAACTTTTAACAATGCTTCTATTTGCTTTTGCATTTATTAAGTTCGGCATAAGCTTGAAAACGATATTTGTTATCCTCTGGTTGTCCGGTTTTATTATAATGACCACAACGGATTTAAAAGCAAAGCTTGTGGACTGCAATATTGCAATTGCAATGGGAATTTTAGGACTTATATACCATTTTATTTCTTCCGGCTTGGACGGGTTTGTAAGCTCCGTACTTGGTTTAATAGCGGGAGCCGTTATTCTTGAGATAATTGCGCGGACGGGATATATATTTGCAGGAACAAGAGCAATGGGAGAAGCTGATACTTACGTCGCCGGCGCATTAGGTGCAATGTTCGGGATTCAAAATATTCTAACCGTTCTATTATATGCACTCGGAGCATCTATGATATTTATTGTCCCGATGTTTTTATACAGCCAATATAAAAACAATAATAAAAGCGTTTGTATATTATCTGTTTTATTCATTCTGTCTGCGCTTGTATATAAGACTCTTTGGCAAAATTATTTTGTTCTCGGAATATTCACCCTTATCGGCATTATGCTGTCGATTGCTATACTCAAGAACATTAAACACGAAGAAAACAGAATTTATCTGCCGTACGTTCCTGCTTTAACAGCCGGAGCTTTATATTTTATCTTTTTTAATATAAACTTCTAATATGAGTGTATCGTATCCAAATCAATACAGAAATTATTGTGTTTTTGACATAAAAGAAAGAAAATCTCTTTCCGAAATCAGAACTTCTCTTGAGAATCCAAAGTCAGAGGACGAAGTTTTAGAAGATTTGTACACCCTAAATCTTATGCTGGATGAAGGTAATAAAGAGATAAACAGCAGGGTTGCACAGCTTTATCCGGCTTTATCAAAGTATAACAGCACAACATCTCCAAATATTCAGACATTTTTAGCCGGTATTTACCGTAAAACAAAGATTCCGGACGCATTTGGACCTCTTTGCGCAATGCTTATCAGAAATGCTGTCAACCCGCCCAAGAATGTTCACTTTGACCCTAATGAAGAAATCGGCGGAGCTATATTAGATTATTTAGCTTAAATTCATGTGCAATGGTTTCAATAGCACTATACACTCTTCTTAAAAAAGGAGTATCACCTTCTTTTTTGACTTTTATGAAACGCGCGGCAGCAGGATTATGTCCCATAACTTGAATACTATCAAACTCTGAAGAACGCGGTACCAAAGAACATGGGCTGATGTATACATCAAGAGCTTTATCTTTTAGATAGTTTTCCATTACACCTTTTGCTTGTTTTAACTGTTCGCGGTAAGGCTGTGGAACAAGCGGTGATATTCCGGCATGTTCTATAGTTTTTGGAGTCGTTTTAAAGATTCTCATACTTTCCTCTATTTTTGAGCAAATTCTTTTGTAATATTTTCTATGGCTTTATATACATTTCTTAAGAATGGCATATTTTCATCCGGTTCTACAAGAGCGTACTTTCTTCCTTTTTTAGGGTGGTGATGTCCCATAATTTCAATAACAGAATCACCGGTATCTTTCAAGCAGGCACCTGGGGCATTAAAAACAACATCAAAATTTTTGTCCTTCATGTAATTTTCCATTACACCCTTTGCTTGATTTAGACGGCTATAGTACGGTTCAGATATCCAGGGGGATATTTTTATATGTTCTGCAGGTTTATAGATTCTCATACAACAGCTCCCTCTGAAGAAGCTTCTAAAGCCTTCATATTTAAAGGTATAAGATCCTTTTTCTTTGCACCCAGAACTTTTTCAACTCCTTTTGCCAGAAATTCTTTTTTAACAATCGGGCAGACAGAAGCCAGCGCGCCTAAAGATACAACATTCGTAACCTTGCTTGTACCCAGATCATTTGCAAGTTTTGTCATAGGAACAAATACGTATTTAATATCATTCCGCGGTCTTGTCTCTTCAACCAGAGTTGAATTTGCAACGATTGTTCCGCCTGCCTTAACTCTTTGGACAAATCTGTCAAAAGACTGCTGGTTAAGAACAATTGCATAATCCGTATCTTGTTTATGCACAGAGCTTACTTCTGAATCAGAAACAACGATTTCGCAGTTTACTGTTCCGCCTCTCATTTCTGCCCCGTAGCACGGGTACCAGGTGACATTTTTACCCTCAATCATAAATGCATTAGCTAAGATTGTACCGGCAAGTAAAATCCCCTGTCCGCCAAATCCTGCAAATATAAAGTTTGTTTCCATTAATTAACCTCCTTGAATACTCCGAGCGGAAATACCGGTATCATTTCATTTCTGATTCTTTCATGAGCCTCTTCCGGTGTCATATGCCAGTTTGTCGGGCAGGATGAAAGGATTTCAACAAAACCGAATCCCTTGCCGTCAAGCTGTGTCTGAAAGGCTTTTTTAATAGCTTTTTTAGCCTCGTTAATATGAGGAACGCTGTCAAGAGCAACGCGCGCAGAAAATGCAGTTCCGTCGCATAGAGCAATATGTTCCGCAATCTTAATAGGATAGCCGAAATATTCAGCATTTCTTCCTGTCGGAGATGTTGTTGTTACCTGCCCCATTAAAGTTGTCGGTCCAAGCTGTCCGCCTGTCATACCGTAAGTCGTATTATTAATACATATTGCAGAGATTTTTTCTCCTCTGAGAGCGGAATGCAAAGACTCTGCAATGCCGATTGAAGCAAAGTCGCCGTCGCCGGAGTATGTAAATACAAATTTATCCGGTCTGGCTCTTTTCACACCGGTTGCCGAAGCCAACGCCCTTCCGTGCGGTGCTTCAACGCAGTCTATATCAAGAAAATCATATAAAAACACAGAACACCCGACGGATGTTGATGAAATTATATTTTCCCTTATTCCAAGTTCGTCAATAACTTCCGCCACAAGTCTGATTGCAATCCCGTGGTCACAGCCGGGGCAGAAAGTGTATCTAAAGTTTTTCTTCATTGATTTAGGTATACCAAAAACCTGTTGCATAATTATTTTCTCCTTTTTACCCCATTCTACAGACTTGCCGTTAACTGTCTTCCACCTTTTAGGACATTTTCTACTGAAGATACAATCTCTTCAACGCTCAGCCACTCACCGCAGGCTCTGTTGACCAAACTTACTTTGGAAAGACCTTCAACAGCGTATTTAACATCCTTGAACATTTGTCCCATATTCATTTCTACTACAACAAAATCTTTTCCTTGTTTTGCAAGATTATGAATCTGCTTATGCGGGAACGGATTTAATGTTACAGGTCTAAAGCAGCCTGCTTTGATACCTTTATTTCTCAAAACCTTCATCGCAGCCTTTATATTTCTTGTCATAGAGCCGAATGCAACAAGAACAATATCCGCGTCATCCGTTTCATATTCTTCATATGTTGTTTCATTTTCCGCAATGATTTCAAACTTTCTATGCAAATCACAAATATGTTGAATTTGTTTTTTCTCATCGGTTGCAACAGAATAAATTTTTCGGGCTTCTCTATCTTTAGCACCGGTTAAAGCCCAAGAAGAAACATCGACTTCCGGATATGGATATTCCCCGAAGCTTGCAGGCTCCATCATCTGCCCTAAAAGTCCGTCTGCAAGAAGCATTACAGGATTTCTGTACTTTTGTGCAAGATAAAATGCTCTGTATGTCAAATCAACGCATTCCTGCACTGTAGAAGGCGCAAGAACTATAAGATTGTAATCCCCGTTGCCTCCGCCGTATACAGCTTGATTATAATCGCCTTGAGCGGGATAAATATATCCTAAGCCTGGTCCTGTTCTCATAACATTGACTACCACAACAGGTAACTCATCGGAAGAAGCATAAGACAGAGCTTCCTGCATCAAAGATATAGCGCAGGAAGAGGATGAAGTCATTGCTTTTACGCCTGTTGCAGCTGCGCCCATAACCATATTGATAGCACCCAGTTCACTTTCTGCGCATACGTAAGCTCTTCCAAGCTCTTGCATTTTTCCGCTCAAATACTCGCCGATTTCTGTCTGCGGGGTAATCGGATAGCCAAAATAGCACTGGCATCCTGCATTAACTGCCGCTTGAGCTATTGCATAATTCCCTTTTATTAAAACTTTTTCATTATTATCTGTCATTTTCTCTCCTTTGTATGAAGGGTGATTCGATTGTACTTTGCTCGTGAATAGTGAATAGTGAATAGTGACTCGAGATATAAATAAACAAACAAAGTATAATATATAAATTTTTATAACCACAAATCACGATTCACAAATCACGACTCACGGCTTATATACCTCTATTGCCAAATCCGGACATCTCTTTGCACACATAGCGCATCCGATGCACTCGTTTTTTTTATCAACAAATTCTACCATATAATCACCAAGCCTGTTTGTCTTATCACTCTTCTTTATAAGCCCCTTTGGACAAGTTGTGGTGCAAATGTAGCAGGACTTGCAACGATTATTATCTATTACTATCTTTCCCATAACGACTCCTGTGTTCAATTAAAGATTATAGCATCAATGGGATTTTAAAGCCCGTTTTGTAACGATTTGTAAATTTACTTTTCAAAAAGCGTTATTAAATTCTAAGTTGTGGAATTTAAAAAATATAAGGACAAATGCAAGGACGCATTCGTAGGATGTGATCGCCAGAAAGGAGTAAAAAATGGCACTAACAATTAACACAAACATTTCATCCCTCATTGTTCAATCAAATTTGAGCAAAGCAACCAGTTCTTTGAACGATGCAATTGAAAGAATGACCACCGGTTACAAAATTAACCACGCTGCAGACAACGCAGCAGGCTATTCTATTGCAACAAACTGGGAAACACAGTTAGGTTCTTTGGACGTAGCAGCAGACAACGCAGCAACCGGTGCTGATATGTTGACAACACTGGAAGACAACTATGCATTGTTAACATCTCACCTTCAGCGTGTAAGAGATTTGACAGAACAAGCTGCAAACGGAACTTACGGTTCTGATTCATTGAACGCAATTCAATCAGAAATTACAGCAAGACTTGAAGAAATTGACCGTATCGCTGCAAACTGTGAATTTAATGGCTTGCACATGATGGACGGAACAATGACTGATATCAGCTTACAAGTAGGATTATATGGTGATGCTAACAGCCAGATTACATTGGGAGCAGAGCTGTTCAGCGAAACAAATGTAAATGAATTATTTGGAGAAGATGTTAGTACAGTTGCTAAAAAATGCGCCGGTCTTGAGACAGGTACCGATGCTTCAAGTATGCTTGACAAAATTGATAAAGCTATTAATGATATTTCCAGCCGTACGACTTCATTAGGTGCTGCGCAGAACAGAATTGACTCTGCTATTGAATCAATCGGTGTTCAATCTGAAAACATTACATCTTCTTTATCTACATTAAGAGATGCCGATGTCGCAGAAGAATCTTCAAACTATATACAAGCACAAATATTACAACAGGCATCCGCAACATTGCTTGCAACTGCAAACCAGACCCCGAGTATTGCTTTGAACCTGTTATAATAATTTTGGGGATATATTTACCCTGTGAAAAAGCAAGGACACCCTGTCCTTGCTTTTATGTTATAATAAAGCAAGAGTAGTTGAACGAGGTTTTTATGTACGAATTCCCTTTTGAATTAGATGATTTTCAAAAAGATGCCTGTAAATGTATTTCGGAGGGAAAAAGTGTTGTCGTATGCGCGCCGACAGGCGCCGGCAAGACGGTTATCGCACAGCACGCAATCCATTGTGCGCTTCAAGAAGGGAAAAAAGTTTTTTACACAACACCTCTCAAAGCTCTTTCCAATCAAAAATACAACGATTTTTCAGAAAAATATGGCTCTGATAAAGTAGGACTTTTAACCGGCGATACGTCTATTAACAGGGGCGGACAGATTGTTGTTATGACAACGGAAGTTTTTAGAAATATGCTGTATGGCACAAACTTCGGCTCTGTAACGGATAACCTTAAAGAAGTAAAATATGTTATTCTTGATGAAGTTCACTACATGAACGACGAACAGCGCGGAACAGTTTGGGAAGAAAGTATCATCTACTGTCCTACAAATGTTCAAATTATAGCACTCTCAGCAACCGTCGCAAACGCAGATAAGCTTACCGAATGGATTAACACAGTTCACTCAAAAACAGAACTTATTAATACAGATTTCCGTCCGGTTCCTCTGAGGTTTTATTATTTTGACTCATCTCAGCCGAATACACTGCTTCCGCTTCTTACGCCGAGCGGTGCTTTAAACAAAAAGATTAAGCCGGAGAAAAAAGTCTTCAAACGCGGTAAAGCTGTACAAAAACGAAACACCGTTAAAGATGTTGTAAGAAACCTGCAGGAAAAAGACATGCTTCCTGCTATATACTTTACTTTTTCCAGAAAAAAATGCGACGAGCAGATGGAAAGCTGTGCCTCATTATGTCTTGTAACACCTCAAGAGCAGGAAGAAATAAGACAGATAATAGACGAATATATAGCAGAAAATCCTTATCTTTATAAAAATAAACATATAGAATATCTGCTCTTAGGAGTCGCATCCCATCATGCAGGGCTTCTTCCAGGCTGGAAAGTTCTGGTGGAAAAACTTTTCCAGAAAGGTTTAATAAAAGTAGTTTTCGCAACAGAAACCCTGGCTGCGGGGATAAACATGCCGGCCCGCTCAACTGTTATAAGTTCTATAAGCAAAAGAACAGACAGCGGGCATAGAACACTGACAGCCAGCGAATTCTTGCAAATGTCCGGACGTGCGGGAAGGCGCGGTATGGATGAAATAGGCTATGTTGTAATTGTAGGTTCTCCGTTCCAGACTCCGGAAGAAGTGGCAGAACTTGTATTAAGCGATGCAAACCCGCTTGAGAGCAAATTCTCTCCGAGTTATTCAATGGTGTTAAACCTTCTGCAGAGATTTACGCTTGATGAAGCAAAGGAACTTGTTCTTAAGAGCTTCGGCTACTATTCTTCTAATTCAAGAATAGAACCTCTTCTTATTATGCAGGAACAAAACCAGCAAAAAATTGATGAGTGCAATTCTTTTGTCTGCTACTGCAAAAAAACAAATGAAGATTTGCTTGAATATAACAAGATAAGAGAAATATACGTTCAAAACAGGCGAATATTTAAAACTATACAAAAACAGGAAAAGAAGAAAAATCGTCCGTTATCTGACGAGGCGCAGGAATTTGGCAGACAGACCAAACAATTGCTTCACAAAATGCACTCATATGAATGCGATACCTGCAAGCTGTTCAAAAAACATATGAAAACTATTGATATACTGGAACGTTATCTTGCTAAACAAAAAGCTCTTGAAAAAGAAATTGAAAATCAAAAAGATATTTTCTGGAACAAATTTCTTGCACATAGAGCAGTACTGATAGATTACGGTTACATAAAAGATGATTATCCGACAGAGAGAGGAGTAACAATCTCCCAAATACGCTCTGAAAACGAATTATTCTTAGCGCAGATTATATTCTCCGGCGTGCTTGAAGGATTAACTCCGGCAGAGCTTGCTAGTGTTATCTGCGCAATAACAACAGAGGATATGAGAGCTGATTTATATTCCAGACTCCCGTTATCTCCGAATGTAAGAAAACGGCTGAACAAAATCAAAGATATTAAGCGCGACATGGATAAAAAACAGAAAAATCACGGCGTCGAAGATCCTATGTACATCAACGCGTTCTATTCACCGCTTATTGAAATGTGGGCAACAGGCTCCGAGTGGGATGATATTATAGACCAGGTTGATATGGGCGAAGGAGATATTGTAAGATGCTTTAAGCGTGTTGTTGATGTTCTGCGTCAATTCTGTACAATATCAAACATCCCGGAGGATTTAGTTTTCACAGCGAGAGAAGCAATAGACTTAATCCAGAAAAGTCCTATTGATATAGACTAACTATCTTGGAAATATTATACGTACGTACCTTTCGCCGGCTTTAAAATAGCCTAATTCTTCGTTCGAAATATCAACCTTAATAGACTGGTTAAGAACCTTTTTCGGGGCTTGTTTTATCTTTGGAATAATATTTGTATTCAGCGGTTTGATTTTCATTATGGTAACTCCTTATACAAAACTAAAACCCGCTGAAAAAATTTTTTGCTACTCTTCCGGAATCTCAATTTCTACATCATCAACATCATCTTGATCTTCTTTTTTGATAATATCAATGACATTTTTAGCCATTTCTTTTGCAATAACGCTTCTTGTAGAGTCAGGGCAGTTTTGAAGCAGACTGATAGCTGTTCTTAAAGTTCCGTCTAAATCGTACCATCTGCCATGCTTTGAATCATCAAGAACATCCTCTGTTGCAGAAACAATATCTTCTACTGATTCATACTCGGTGCTTGAAAGATGATGTTCTGTTATAATCTTAATCAAGTTCAAAGCAACTTTGATTTGTGTTTCGTCATCAGACTCTTCCAGGGTTTTCATCGCAGAAGACAAAACAGGATCCTTATCATACCAGCGTCTGGTGTTTGTTGTAAACTCTTCCTTCATAAAAACCTCCTAATGACCTTTTTCACCAGACTATTATACTATAATTTTTATTATTTGTAAAATATTAACAATTTGAATTAACTGCGATATTATACAAAATCCGCTTGCGTATAGATATTGGAAGAATTTTTGTTTCTATATTCTTATCAATAAGCCCCATGGATTTATTCTGCAGGATTTCATTATATGCAGTTCGGGCGGATGTTTTCTCCGCAGATTGGAAAAGATTTGCAATAATTAAATCTAAATCATCTTCATTTGTATATGGCTTTTTTAACATTATATTATCCACATAACTTGTATCTTTAAGAGTCAAGCTGTGTCCGTTTAATGTGTATTCTGTATTAACATAGCCTGCTTCCGTAAAGAAATTGGTAACTGATATTTCATTACCTATTTTATCAGTTATTGAATAAGATAGCAATTCATTTTTTTTACTGATGTTATTTACAACTATATGCTGGTTTTCATCTTTATATTCAATGACTCTGTCAAGAATATCATACCTGTATGTTTGATGAAAAGAATGAGATTCATTCAATACTACGGTACGGCTTATTATTCTGCCGATTGAATCATATTCATATTTCACAACAGCTTTTTGTTTTTTGGATTCTTTACATATTTCTGTAATTCTATTATCCTCGTTGTACAAATAGCTGAGCATATATCTTAAACTGCCGTCCTTATTATAAATATATTTGTAAGCAAGCAATTCTTCTTCATACTCTTCTTTTTTGGTTAAAAGCTCTTTATGATAGTAATTTATACGAGATATTACTTCGCCGTTATAAAAAACTTGTTTTTGCAGCGCACCTTCTGAAGAATAATAATTAACAGATGCAATTCTCCCCCGAGAATCTTTATTTATGACAATACCTGTCATTGGTTGAAAACTAAAGTCATTTTCTACGGCTTCAAAATCTTCTTTCTTAAAAGAGGCGAGTTCTGCAGGAATAGTTTGGGTATAGCAATTTACCATTTAAATCTCCAATGATGTATTACATTACTCTCCTCATATATATAAAGTATATATTAAAAGAAAAATTGCCTGTTCTTTTTAATTTGTTACAAAACTAAATATTTAATTTATATCCGCCCCCATAGATGGTTTCTATGTATTTTTTTCCGCCGGAAATTTTATCTATTTTACTTCTCAAATGTCTTATATGAACCCTTATGGTTTCAACATTGTCATCCGGCTCATATCCCCAGATTTCTTTAAGCAGTCTTGCTCCTGAGACCATATTCCCATGGTTTTGGAATAACAGGTTAAATATATCGTATTCAATAGGGGTAAGTTTTTGAACTTTATCATTAATCTGCACGCTGTACGTTTCCGGAAGCAGTGTAATTTCTTTATATGTCAGCAGTTCTCTTACTGCGGAAGATTTTGGAATCTGTCTGGTTCTTTTCAATAAAGCTCTGACTCTGACTATAAGCTCATCAATTTCAAACGGTTTTGTCAGATAGTCATCAACTCCTATATTAAAACCATTAACCTTATCATTAAGCTGGGATAATGCTGTAAGCATAATTATTGGAGTTTCTGCAATTTCCGGACACTGTCTTACTCTTTGCGCTACAGTAAAACCGTCGACTTCCGGCATCATAACATCAAGAACAATAAGAGCCGGTTCTTCCTGTTTTGCAAGAGCAAACCCCTCTATCCCGTTAAAAGCTTGTACAACTTCATAGCCCTGCAGTTCAAGGTTAACTTTTATAAGTTCATTTATGGCTTTATCATCATCTATTACAAGAATTTTAGTCATTTGCAAATACTCCATCAAGTTCTTCTGTTTCTTCCAGCAGTTTTGCAGGGATTTCTTTAGGCGTATTAATTCCGTAATCCCTGAGGGCTTCTACCTGTGAAAACAGGCTCGGTTTATTTTTGTTCCCGCGTTTAAATCTGTTAATTGTTGTATTTAACTTTTTATTCACATCTTCAAATCTCTTCTGTACATCCATTAAATCTTCGCAGAATTGAACAAAAGTTTCATACAAATTTGTACCGGCAGATACAATCTGATTTACGCTTTCGCACTGTTTCTGCTGTGCAAAAAGCTGGTTTACAAGTCTTATAGTTGCAAGAAGCGATGCTGTACCGACTATTATAACATTTGCTCTGTAGGCGCTGTTTATCAAATCATAATCTTCATAAAGAAGGTTGATTGAAGTTTCAACCGGCATGTACATCAAAACAAAATCCGGCTGCCAGAGACTGCCTGCTGACTGATAATTTTTGTTTGCAAGATCCACGATTCTCTTTTTAACTTCTGTTTTAAAATCCTTAATTCTTGAAGCGTCTTCAACACATTCCAGATAGCTTGTTAAAGTAACTTTGGAATCAATAATCAAATGCCTGTTATCCGGCAGGTTGATTACAATATCCGGTCTTATAATGTGTTCCGTATCATCCTTCAGACTGGCAGAAGTTGTTACAAACTGCTTTGTATAATGAATTCCCTCCTGCATTCCGCATGCCTGCAGGATTGTATCAAGAAGATTCTCGCCGTAAGAACCTTTTATATTCTGGTTCTTAGTCAACGCGTCAGTTAAATTTTTGGCTTCCTGCGCAATAAGCTTATTATTTTTTTCCAAATTCAAAATCTGCTCAACTATTTTGGTAGTGTTCTCAACTCCTGCCAGATTAAACTTTTCTACCTTTTCCTTAAATTCGCCCAGTTCATTTTTCAAAGGAAGAATTTTTTCCTCAAGAGCTTCTCTGTTTTGTTTGCGCAAATCTTCCTGTTCATTTTTTATTGTTTCATTTGCAAGCCTTACAAAATCACGTTTGATAATTTCCTGCATACTATCAGAAATTTCCATCTGTGCTTTCAGTTTAATCAATTCTTCTTTAGTATTTTGCTCTTTTTTGGAAAAAATAAGAAATACTAAAAGTCCTGAAATAACAGCACCGGCTATAAATGAAACAACAGCTTCCACTCCTAAAATCCTCCTCTATAAAATAGGCTTCTTTTATTATAAAAGAAGCCCGTTAAAAAATCTATCTTCTATCCTGCAGTTTTGCAAGAAGCCTTAAGATTTCCAGATACAGCCATACAATTGTAACCATAAGCCCGAATGCGCCGTACCATTCCATATCTTTAGGAAGCATGTTCTGCGCACCGCGCTCTATAAAGTCAAAATCTACTATCAAATTTAATGCTGCAAAAACACATATAACAGCACTGACTGCAATTCCGGCAGTTGAAGACGAATTAATCAGCGGTACTTGAAGCCCGAAGAAGTGTCCTATAAAATCAATCAAATAAACAATAGCTATTGAAGCTGTGGCAATAAAAATTACACTTCTAAACTTATCTGTACATCTGATTACATTTGTTCTATACAAAATAAGCATTGAAAATAACGCCGCAAAAGTTCCTGCAACAGCCTGTGAAACTATCCCCGGATAAGAGGCTTCAAACATTGCAGAAATACCTCCTAAAGCAAATCCCTCTGATACTGCATAAAAAGGTATTAAAAATTTTTGCCGGGTAAAAGTTATTACCAGCGCAAGAATAAAACCAGCAATAAGCCCGCCCCATGTAAGCATCGTTGCCATATCCATATAACCAAGCATATAACGCGACCAAGAAAAAGCTGCTCCTGCAACAAGAAGAACACCTAAAAATGCGGTAACCTGAATTGCACCGTTAACTGTCATCGGCTCACCCTGCAAGACTCTTTCCTGTTCTGCAAAATTATTATTTAATATCGGATTTGCCATAAAACCTCCTTCTCTCATTGATTAAATTATAACATATTAAAAAATATTTCCCCCATGATATTAATCTTTTTTTAATGTAATATTTTAAGTATGGATTGCTTAAAGAAATTTGTTGCTTATTTTATCAGCAGTAAAAAGGAGTTAGCAAGGTATTCATTTCTATCGTTAATTGTTGCTCTGCTGGAACTTTTGGGAGTAGCGCTTACATATCCGTTTGTCTTGCAGCTGTTATCAGCAGAAAAATCTGATTGCTGGTATAAATCTCCGATATTTCTCGGATTACTTATTGTGGCATTATTCCTTGCTAAAAACATTTTTATGATTTTTTACACATACCTGCAGGCAAAATTTACTAAAAATATTGAAGCTGAAATAAACTTGAAATTTATGAAGTTTTTCCTGTCAGCCCCTTATCAAAAAACCTCTGAAATCTCTTTTGCAAAAAAGAATAATATTCTCGGCTGTATCATTCCATCTGTAACAAATAACTATGTTTTAAGACTTCTAAATCTTAATGTCAATTTCTTTATTTTCGGACTTATATCCATACTTCTTGTTATAAAATTCCCGCTTGCTACAGCTGTTACCGTTATTTTTGCTCTGGTGCTTATATCTATTCAAAACAGTTATTTTAAACCCAGACTTGCAAAAATATCTAAAAACATCAGCGACTCATCCATACTATATAACCAGAGAACAAATGAAGCGCTTCTAAATATTAAAAGCGTTAAGGCTTCCAACAACGAAAAGTACTTTTTCAGCAATTATAAAGAAGCTATACTAAAATTTTACAAATTAAATAGAGATGCTTCATTTTTCAATACAATTCCTCCTTATATAACAGAACCGTTTATTATAATTCTTTTATTCATACTGCTTGCAATAATTTCCTGCCAGACAATAGAGGAGCCTCAAAAACTCCTTGCATCATTCGCTGTAATCGTTTCCGCAATATTCCGTCTTGCGCCGACAATATCAAGAATTCAAGTAAACCTTAACGGCATAAGTTCAGCTCTTCCTATGGTCAAGGAGCTTATTAATCTATACGAAGACCTTGATATCAAAAATACAAATCCGCTGGCTGACAAAAAATTTATTGAATTTACATCTAACATAACGCTGAAAGATGTTACATTCTGCTACAGAGCAGGCGTTCCTGTACTGAAGGATATAAACCTTACAATCAACAAAGGCGAGTTTATAGGAATTGCAGGACTTTCCGGCGCAGGGAAAACAACACTTGCCGATGTTATTTCAAACCTCTTAAAAATCCGGCAGGGTGAAATTCTTATTGACGGCAGACCTTATTCCAGCCCGCTCAATATCGGATATATTCCGCAGGAATTCAATATTCTAAATTCCTCAATCCGCGAAAACATTGCATTCGGGCATTCGGAAATAAACGATGAAAGAGTTATAGAATCACTAAAAAAAGCACAGCTTTATGATTTTATCGTGCAAAATTATAAAGACGGCATATATGCAAATCCTTTTGTTGATTCAACTGGTTTTTCGCAGGGACAAAAACAAAGAATTGCAATAGCAAGGGCATTGTACACAAATCCGGATATTTTAATTTTAGACGAAGCAACTTCTTCGCTTGACTTAAAGACAGAAGATGAGATATGTAATGTTCTAAAAGCGTTAAAGGGTGAAAAAACCATTATAGCAATAGCACACAGACTTTCCACAATAAAATCCGCAGACAGAATTATATATATGGAAAACGGTACAATATCTGATATTGCACCGTTTAATGAACTTATTAAGAGAAGTGTAAGTTTTAAAGAACTCGTTAATCTTGCGTCTGTCAAATAGTTCTTACCTTTTCCATCAATTTTGCAACTCTTTCTCTAAATAATGGATCAACAGGTATTGAAGAATAGCCGTCAATTCTTGCAGCTTCTTCCTGTTCTTGAAAACTCTTTTCCAACATAGCTAATTTTCTCAAAGCAATATTCATGATAACCTCCTAAGATACCTTATCTATTTAATCTTACATATATATAAAGTCAAAATTTTCACAAAAATTGCCTTTTTGTAAAGAATTGTAACAAAAGCAAATCTTTTATATTTGCCAGCTGCTCAATATTCTATCTTTTTATATAATAAGTATAAGGGGTATTATGCGAATTCAACCAATATCACAAATAAAAATCAACCAGCCGGTAAATTTTAAATCTAACCCAAAAGGCGGGATATACACAAATATTACAAATAATGACGGTACATTAGAAGATACCGTTAAACAGTATAATATTTTAGTCATATTTCTTTCTTCCCTATTAGCAGGGCTCTCGCTTCTTGCAATTTTCGGCAAAAAAGGCTCTTTCAAACTGGCTGAATCTAACCTAGTAAAATTTGAATCATTAAAAAATAATTCAAAAATTCCAACGCTTGAAAATTGCAAAAGTATAAATAAAGAGCTTAAAGAAATATTGGAACAGCAAATAAATATTAACAAAGCCGGAAATGATATTATTTCGGAAATCGGCGAAACGCCAAATACAGCAAATAGATTTTTATTATACGGCTCCCCCGGGGTAGGAAAATCTTATTTTGCAAAAATATATGCAAAATCTATGGATGCAGATTATATGGAAGTTTTATTTTCAGATTTTAACTCCAAGTGGGTCGGTGAAACTGAAAGCAAAATGAAAGAAATATTTAATTCTATACTTAAAACTGCAGAAAAAAATCCAAATAAAAAATATGCTGTAACGTTTAATGAAATTGATGCACTGGTCGTTCCGCCGGATAATTTGCCACAGTCTAGAGGCACGCACTGGGTAAGCATCCTCCGCCAGCGCTCAATATTCCTCAATTATCTGGAAGTGCTTAAAGAAAAAGCTCCAAATGTTACAATTATCGGCACAACTAATATTTCCCCGAAAAACAGCGGACTCGACAGAGCTGCTATGAGCAGATTCCAGAATCTTATAGAAGTTCCTTATCCTAATAAAGAGTGCTTAAAAGAAGCTTTGAAAATGAATCTGGAAAAGTTAAAAAATAAAGATGAATTTTTTAAAGCAAATAATGAACAATTAACAGAATTAGCAAATAAAATGGCTGATAGAAAATTTTCATTCAGAAACCTTGAAAATGTCGTACAGGAAGCAAAAAATATGTTTGTCAGTGAAAAAATTAAGGGAAACAAAGAGGGATTTAAGATAGAATATTTAAATAAAGCCGTGCAGCTTGTAAAACTGTCTGACGGAGAATTAGAGCAAAGTACTAAAAAAGTGTAAAGTCCTAGAATTAAGACTTTACACTTTTTAAATCAAGATTTCTATTTTACTGCAATTATTTTTTCCTTTGCATTTATACTTTTGCCGATTTATCTCTTTACACATTTACACATTTACTCATTTACTCATTTACCCCCCCCCACTACCATTGGACTTTTTCTATCAGTTCAATTTCGTATCCGTCGGGGTCATTTATGAACGCAATCTTAGAGCCTTTGCCGTTCAAATCAAACGGGGCATAGAGATATTCGTATCCTAATTTATTTATTTTTTCAGTGAATTCATCCAGCGACTCCACGGAAAAAGCAAAATGCCCGAAACCGGTTCCGACATTATATCCGTCATCCGGAGTTTCATCGTTTACAGTTAATTCTATCTGGCATGTATTTTCTTCATCGGTTAAAAAATAAAGCCAGCAGTCATCAAGTCTTTTTTTATGGTCAAACTTCATGTTCAAAACTTCTGTATAAAACTTCATAGAAGCTTCAATATCCTTTACTCTAATCATCGTGTGCAAAAATTTCATAATCTCCTCCTTACTTTATTTAGTATATCATGATAGAATAATGTTATGAAACATACTATTGAACAAAAAGTTTATTATTCAGATACTGACTCTTTCGGGATTGTCTGGCACGGTTCATACCTTAGATGGCTTGAGATGGGCAGAGTAGAACTATGTGAAGCAATGGGACTTAATATGCTTGAATTGGAAAAGCAGGACATTGTTCTTCCTGTTACAAATATGAATATCCGCTACAAGGCTTCCGGCAAGCTTAATGACATTGTTGTAATTGAAACTGGAATAAAAAAGCTGACGCCGGTTACAATTGTATTTGAGCAGACAATCAGAAATAAAGAAAGCGGGAAATTGTTTCTGCAGGCAGAATTTGAAGTTGTCGCCGTACATAATGACGGCTCGCTTCACAGAAGAATGCCGGAAGTTATTAAAAATGCTTTCAACAAGGCTGAATGCTTAGTTTAGGTTTTCTTCCTCAATCATTTTCTTAACAAGCTCAAATGTCTTTGGATAAACTTTGGCAATTGTGAATTCGCTTTTTGCATCGCCAGTTACAAGCAGACAATAGGCTTCTGCGACAAATTCATAGACATTTTTTGCGCAATAACGCGTATTGTCCATATCCGGAGCATACTTATCAAATTTCTTTAAGGCTTCATATTCTTTTGCCCCTGTTTCTAAATAATTTTTACCAGGTTCTACGGAAGTTCTTATCTCAAAAATTTTCATACTATAATCATCCGATTCCTGAGCAAACATTTCTTCCAATTCCTCATTTATCGGCTTGGAATCCGTATAGTAACTGTGTCCGGCTTCGTGAGCAATACGCCTCTGCAATATTTGTGCATCAGCACTCGGCTCTATATAAATTGTCTTTTCGGAATCTACCCATTCGGCATCACCTCCTGTCGGAGTTTTTTCAAACTTAACTGTAATTCCCTGCTGTGCAATTCTATACAAAACAGCTGGATTTGCATGAAAAAGAACCTGTTTCATATCTTCAGATATATTTGAAGTGTCAATACTATACTGCTTATCGTCTTTTGAAATTAAAATTTTATCCTCCGCGAGTTCCGCCTTGTACTCTGCATTATTAATTTTCTGAGTGTATACAGCATCGCTGATAGTATTCTTTTCTCCTCTTTTATAAAGCTTATTAACAAAATCCGTATCTTCTATATTAAATTTATCCCATCTTTCTTCTGTATTTTCCTTATACAACGCACTAGCAATGACGCTCTGCTTCCCGTCTTTATGAAATATCCTCTTTGATACAGACCCATAACCGCGGGCTTTATTTGTCAAATATTCTATGACATAATCACCGTTCTCCTCTTTTCTTACCGAAAAATCAACTCCGGCTTTCATACCGTTTTGTTTTAAAAAATCAATCTCCCGCTCTGCATCTTTCGGCAAAGAATCCTTCTTAGAAAAACTAAATTCGGACGGCTCTTCAACACATTTTTCCTGCATATCAAAAATAGAGAGCTTTCTATCCTGCGAAATTTCCATTGAGGGTTTATTACCCTGATTTATATTTAATCTAAAATTATTAATAGAATTATCATACTGTGTCATAACAAAATCCTTCTTGATTTGTATAACGGCATTTCAACAAAAATCTTTAGAAAATTTTACAAATCTTTACAGATATATATTGTAAAATTAACCTATGCCAAGATTAAATAAATACATAGCATCAACAGGAATTTGTTCAAGAAGAAAAGCCGATGAGCTTATTCTTGCAGGCAGGGTGCGCGTAAATGACAAAATCATTAACGAACTCGGTTTTTACGTCAGAGAAAAAGACCGCGTTTTTGTTGATAATAAAATCGTTAAACCTCAAAAACTTGAGTATTATAAATTTTATAAACCTGCAGGATATATTACAACAGCAGACGATGAAAAGGGCAGAAAAACTATATATGATATAATTCCCAAGGAGCTTCATCACCTCAAACCAGTAGGCAGGCTGGATAAAGACTCCACCGGACTTATTATATTAACAAATGACGGCGAATTCATTAACGAAATGACACATCCGTCCATAAAAGTTCCTAAAGTATATCTTGTTACAATCAACGGAAAATTTACTCCGGAAGCATCTGAAAAAATGCTTAGCGGGATAATTATTGAAACTGATTCCGGAGAAAAGAAAACAGCCTATGCAGAAACATTACCGGTAGAAATAACCGCAAAATCATCATTAATACAGGTGGTCTTATATCAAGGAATTAACCGGCAGATTCGCAAAATGTTTGCTAAATTAGGATTTGAAGTCGAACATTTGAAACGTATTCAGCACGCAACACTAACAATTGAAGGGTTGAAAAAAGGACAGGTTAAGGCAATTAAACCTAAGCAGGTTAAAGAGCTGAAGGCATATGTTGCAAAAATTAAGAGGGAATATGCTGAAAATAGCAATAACAGGTAATATTGCATCCGGCAAATCAGAGGTTGAAAAAATTCTGGCATCGAAAGGCCTCCCCGTTTTCGATACGGATAAAATGGCGCATGAAATCCTAGGCAGTGCTGACAGAAAAAAACTCGGCGAACAAGTATTCAAAAATCCGGAAATAAAGAAAAAACTTGAAGAATACATTCATCCTAAAATAAAAGATAAAATTTCTGAAATTTTCGAACAGAATTATGATATTGTTTTTATTTCTGTTCCATTGCTTTTTGAAACAGATTTCTATAAATTGTTCGATAAAATTATTTTCGTTGCCTGTGACGAAAATTTAAGGCTGGAACGCCTTATGAAGCGCAACAACTTTACAAGAGAAGAAGCCTTAAGAAGAATAAACGCCCAGCTCCCGCAGGAAGAAAAAATCTCAAAATCAGATTATGTAATCTTTAACAATTCTGCAAAAGAAGAGCTGGAAAAGCAGGTTGATGATTTAATCAGCAAAATACTCACTAATTTATCGAATTAAAAACGTCCGAATATATTTATGCGCCAGAGCCAGCTCCTGCTCATCAAGCTTATCCAGCATTGATATTATATCATCCCTTAAATCCGGACTCTCCTGCAGGTAATAAAATTCAAACAAATCCTTCGGCTCAACCCCCAGAGCCTTTGCCAGCCTGTCTATCAAATCCGCAGACGGAAAGTTCTTTCCGCTCTCAATACAGCTTATATGCTTGTCATCAACATTAACCATCTCAGCAAGCTGTGCTTGAGTCAAATTACCCTTTTTTCGGAATTCTTTTACTTTTTTGCCGAATAAACGCTTAACCTCTGACATTTGTTACCTCTTCAATAATTTTAGGCATAATAACAAACATTCAAAATGGTATATTAGGTAATTTATTGACATTAATTTACCTATGTGTTAACTTTTATTTTATATTAGGTAAATTAATAAGCTTTTTCTACCTAATATATAGAACAAACATGAAAAAGAAAATCTTTGTTATTATTACTAATTCATATATGGGCGATATTCTGCTCCTAAACTCACTTGTACAAAATATTAAGTCTTTGTATAAAGAATCATTTGTCGTTGTTTTAACAGATAAACAACATCAAGACAGCGCCAGATATCAGCAAGGTGTAGACGATGTTGTTATTTGGGATAGAGAAGAAAAACATAAAAGCTTGGCAGGCACAATAAAGTTTGTTCTTGAATTTCCTTATAAAAACGTATTTGCAACATTTCCGCTGTACAGCTCTGACAGAATGATTATCTTATCTGTATTACTCCGTTCTAAATACATTTTATTCTATAAAAAGGGGAACATTTTTGATATTTTTCAAAAAACAAAATATAAAATTATAAAAGAAGATACCACTGTGCAGAAAGCTAATCTTCTGCTCTTGAAAGGACTTACAAAATATCCCCTTTTTGATATGCCGATAAAATTTAATCCGCCTAAATCAGCCGAATTTCCATATACAAAAGATTATATTGCAATATGCGCGGTTACATCTAAACCGGAAAAAGATATACCTATAGAAACTGTTGAATATCTTATAAAAGAGTTTCAAAACAAACAAATCTTGTTTTTAGGGTGCGGGGAAAAAGCAGAAGCTATGGGGCTTGAGCTTGAATCAAAAAATTACTTAAACTTTATAAACCTTGTTAATAAAACCTCGATAACAGAGCTTGCCTGTATTTTACAAAAAATTTCGGGCTTGATATCTGCTGATACAGGTACAATGCATCTTGCCTGCGCAGTTGATTGACCCGTTGCCTGCATCTTTTATCAAAATAATACAAAAGGTTATAAACCGGATACAAATTTATACAAGGCAGTAATTATAGATAATAACCAGACTCCGCAGAATATTGCGCAAAAATTTGCGGAACTGCATGCTAATATTTATTAGAGAGCTTCATAGCCTTATACATCTCAAATACGCTCAGCAGGAAGAATGTTCCAAACACAGCCAAATATGACAGGTTCGAATAAACCATTATATTTCCGTATTTTACAGGCTCAAAAAGGTTGAGAAGAAATCCGCTCAATGTACCTAAAATTCCTACCATCATAAAAAAGCAGAAATTCATAATACTAACTGCTGTTCCGGAAACCATTTTCCTATTCGTTAAATGCAGAACAGGAACAAGTATAGAAGTCAAACTTGCATTTCCCGCAAGTACACATAATAACAAGGCAATAAGCTTTGTTCTTATACTAAATACCAAACAGATACATATACATAAAAGGCTTAAAAACGTGACACCAGAAGCATTCTTTAGATATATAACTCTATGATTATGGCAAAGTTTACAGACAGAAGCATTGACAATATTAAAAACCGCTGCAATTATCGCCATAACAGACAGCACCATTGCAGAATCAGCACTGGGCATTAAACAAAAGTCTTCAAGAAACTTTTTGCCGATGATAGATTGTATCGCATAAGAAATTCCGAAGTTACAGCAGGCAAAACTAAAAAGATTTCTGTTATGCTTTTTGTGAAGCACCAGTCTAAACGGAAGCAGGCGCATTTTTACATTTTTGTTCACAGGAGGAACTGTAACCTGCTTTGTCAAAACAAAAAAGATAAATGCAGCAAGGGCAATTACAGCTGACAATATAAATAAAATCTCACGCCATGTCATATATTTCATCGCAAATACAAAAGGCGCGTTTGCTGCAATACCGCCGGCATATCCTATAAAAAGCATTATGGAAATTGCAATACCAAAATCCTTATCCGGCACAAAAGCTTTAATCTCTCTGATTAGACTCAAGTAAAACATACTTGCACCCAAACCGACTAATGCACGCGAAAAATACATTACCATCAAATTAGAAGATATCGGAAACAATAGTGTTCCAAGTGCCAGAATCACCGCACCTGCCAAAATTACCCGAAGCCCGCCGAGCCTTTCTACCATAACCCCAATAACAAGCTGGTTAAAAGCATATATATACATAAATATAGCACCAAAAGCCGTTATATAAGGCGCACTCAGTTTTAATTCATGCTGAAGTATATCGAAAATCGCTCCGGGTATTGCAATCCGCTGGAAGTTTGCAAAAAAGTAAAACATACTCCCGATAATTATTAATAATAATGATACCCAAGCCTTTTTGTCTTTCATACTCTTGTAAGAGTACTGCTAACAGATAATCATGTCAACGCCGAGAAATATGTGAGCACAACTTAGCCTAAATTGTATAAAACAAAAAAAAAAGGAATTCTTTGCAGAATTCCCATGGTTGTTTTTCTTTTTCGTGTTCGATTACTCTTTCTCTTGTTTTCCTCGTGTTTTCTCGTCTGTTTTTCTCGTGTTTATCCTAAATCCCCTCGGGTAAATAAGCTTAGTTATTTACCTGTTCCTCACGTTAGTCTAATAGCGCCTCTAAAATCTTTGCGTTTTTATCAGCCAAAGTATTTTGTCTGACTTTAGACCTCGTAATGTAACTCCTCAAAGCTTCTCTAATTAACTCTGAACGTGATCTGCTTTCATTTTCAGCGACTTCGTCAATTTTGCCTAAAAAGCTTTCCGGCATTGAAATCAAAACTCTTGCCATGATGTACTCCTTTTATACTCTGTATACTTATTTATTACTCGTATATATATAAAGTATTTTTATTGTAAAAAATTGCTTTTTTAGGGATAAAATATTAAGAAATGTTAAGCTAAGTATTAAACTTACATATATCTTTACGGTAATGTAGGCCTTTAAAATCAAGCTCTTGAGCTTCTTCATACATTTTTTTAACAGCGCCATTTACTGTTGAAGATGATGTTGTAAGCACCAGCAAGGAGCCGTAAACCGCTTCCAATTCCAAATATCTGTTTTTATTAACCTGCGGATAATAAGATACTATCGTATCAGAATCAAGGGTATCAAGCCCCAATATAGCGTTTTGTGTATTTTCTCTATTCTTGCAGTTTATAACAAGCGAGGCAGCATATTTATTAAACAGATTTATTCCGTCTTTTTCATCGCTAAAAGAGCCTATAATACAAGCTTCTATGAGTTCATACAAGTCCTCATCAAGAACTTCCAGCACTGCTGCAGCATCACAATCCTGCATAAAAGAATGCCATCCAAGGATTGAAATTTTACCGTCATCTGTTAATATACCATTTACGCCAAGAACCCCGAGATAAGGCGTCCCACCGATTTCCAGATAATCCAGAGTCGGATATATGACGTTATCCATAAGATAATATATATTTTCAAGACTCAATTTATAATTTGGCGCACAAGCCCCCATTCCGCTGGTTAATTGTCCGCCGTCACCTTCCAGTGCGTGTTTATAGGTAATAGAAGAGCCTATGGGCAGAGCTTTGTAGCCGTCTGTTATGGTATAAAACGAAAACGGAGTTCCGTAAACATAATCCTCAATGATAATTCGTTTATTTTTTTCAATAAAACTTACGTCCAGCAGTTTTTTTGCTGTCTGATAAGAAGTAAAAACTGCAGCGCTGTTGCTGTCATTAGTTTTTAGTACAAACGGAGCCTTAAGGTTTTTGATATAATCAAGAACCATATTTTGTTTTTCAAAAATTCCGAATTTTGGAGTCGGAATCCGCAATTTATACAAAACTTTTTTTGCATAAGCTTTGTCAAAAATAAGATTGGCAGCCTCCTTGCAGGGTGCAAAGATTTGCTGGTTATTATTGTTAAAGACAGAAACAACATCCGAAGCCAGAGCTTTTGCAGAGAGCGGAATCGTTAAATCAATACCGTTTTCCATTACGAATTCAAGAAGTTCAGATGTATTATCCTCTCTTATATCCAGACACTGAGCAAATTCTTTAAGCATTTCACCTGCTGGAGTTACAAAAATATCGTGTTTTTCAGATAATTTTTTAGCAAGCGCGTACTCTTTTGCCCCGTTTCCTATAATCAAAATTTTCTTTCGCATAGAGGCATTATAGCACAGAAAAGACAATATTAGTACGGCGTTATATTTTTAAATCTTGCTAAACCCTTAGAGGAAATATTAACAGCTTTTTCTTCCGGACAGCCTTTAAACAGGTCTTTTAAAATTTGCCGGAAATTAATACTATTATATGTTGTTTCTGCATTAATCATGTCATCAAAATCTACGCCTGTATCAGCATTTCCAGCCTTTTCTATATTAGTTGCCGGAATAGCTTTATTATAAATATACTCAATTGGCATTCTTTTGCGGGTATAATGTTTTTGATTTAAGGCTGAATCTCCGTTCATTATATGTTCTTCTGAAATATTGCCACTTAAATCCTGTACCCTGCACCTCAACTTATCCATCTCCAGCTTCTTAGCAGGAATCCTTAACACCACAATTTTAGATGTTTTTGATGAACATTTTAAAAATAATGCCTGCGCTAATGTAAAAATAGTATCGCCAAAAGTAATTCCCGATTTACACCAGCATTTTATAAAATTCTTAAGATCAAAGAGGAATACGCCATTAAGGTTCGATTGCATATAAGCATCCTGGTGAGGCTTAACAACTCCGTCTTTTATTATAGATTTATAGTTCTTTTCGCTTGTAATATGATACAAATAACGGGGTACATTTTTCCCTTTTGATGTAACAAAAGACTTTTCAGATGTATAATTACAAACTTGCATTACATTACCTTTCTACGAACTTAAAACCCCCTCAAAAAATTTTTTGCCTTTCTGTAAAAATGGCGGACACAAACTTTTAGTTTGTGTCCGCCAAATTACTTTCCACCGGTAGTCACACCATCGAGGCGACCTCGGAGTCTCTATACCAGCCGGTAGCTTTTACCCAAAAGCCGACCAATATATTTACCCCCGCCCTAGTCGTCTGCGTGACCTGCTGTTCCGAGAACGTCGCGCATTTTGTGCATAACCATTTCTTTAACAGCTGTTCTGCCTGGTCCCATATATTCACGCGGGTCAAATTTTTCAGGGTGTTCAATGAAGAATTCTCTGATTGTAGCTGTCATTGCTAATCTTAAGTCTGTATCGATGTTAATCTTAGCAACACCATGCTTAGAAGCATAGTTAAGCATTTCTTCCGGAACACCTTGTGCATCTGGTAATTTACCGCCAAACTGGTTGCATTTTGCAACAAATTCTTTAGGTACAGAAGATGAACCGTGAAGAACGAGCGGATAATCAAAGCCAACAATTTCGTTTACAGCTTTTTTGATTTCAGCAAGTCTTTCAAAGTCTAATTTTGCTTCGCCTTTGAATTTGTAAGCACCGTGAGAAGTTCCGATAGCAACAGCTAAAGAGTCGCATCCTGTTTCTTTTACAAATCTAGCTGCTTCAGCAGGATCTGTATAAGTTGAATCTTTAGCGTGAACTTTAACGTCATCTTCAACACCTGCTAATTTACCTAATTCAGCTTCTACTGAAACTCCGCGAGGATGAGCATAATCTACAACCTGCTTAGTTAATTTAATATTTTCTTCTAACGGGAATCTGCTTCCGTCAATCATAACAGAAGAGAAACCGCCGTCAATACAAGCTTTGCAAATTTCGAAATCTGCACCGTGGTCTAAGTGTAATGCAATAGGTACAGTAGTTGTTGCTAAAGCTGCTTCAACTAACTTGATTAAGTAAGTTTGATTAGCATACTTTCTTGCACCTGCTGAAACTTGAAGAATGATTGGTGATCTTGTTTCTTCAGCTGCTTCTGCAATAGCCTGCAAGATTTCCATGTTGTTAACATTGTAAGCACCGATAGCGTAACCGCCAGCTAATGCTTTTTTGAACATTTCGCCTGTTCCGACTAATCTTCTTTCACTCATTTGAGTTCTCCTTCTTTCTTTTACATAGAGGCCAAAACCTCTCTACATGCTTATAATTACTACAAAAGGGGGAATTTGTAAAGGGGTGAGGAGAAAATATAATAATTAGATTTACACATCGGATGTTACTGTGTTGTGTATATATTTTAATTGAACCTGTGTGTTTACACTGTCTCCAGGGAATTTGTCCGGTAAAGGTTTGTAAGGTGCACCGGATTTTACAGCGTCAAGTACAGATTTATTGGCTTTCTCTTCTGTCGAGTTTACAATTGTAGGTTCAGTAATTTCTCCGTTTTTCTTTACTCGGAATTGAACAGTTACTTCATAATCCTTATCTGCCTTATACGGGGTCCAGTTGTTGTGAACGGCATTCGGCAGATATTCAAAATACTGGGAAAGATTTTCAAAAGGGCTTTCCTCTGCTAAAACCGGCAGTGACAATAATGCTAACAATATCAAAAACTTTTTCATACTTGCTCCTATCTTACATAAATTCTCGGCAGACGAACTTTTAGCCTGCAGGTTAATTCATAATTTATAGTATCCAATATTTCTGCCCAGCTATCAAGTGATAAATCTTTGTCATCCAAAAGTGTTATGACATCGCCTGGTTGAGCATCTATATCTCCTATATCAAACATCATTTGGTCCATTGTAATATTCCCGATTTGGCGAACTTTCTGGCCGTTTAAAAGTCCGCAGATTTTGTTAGAAAGGTTTCTTGACACTCCGTCTGCGTAACCAATCGGAATTGTTGCAACTCTTGTCCGCTCGTAAGCAATAAATTTATGAGAATAGCTTACGCCTTCGCCTTCTTTTACCTCATGGATATTGGTAATTCTGCCCTTTAGCCCCATAACCTGCTTAAGTTTCGGCTTGTAGTTAACTTTTGGCGGTAAGTCCGGATAAAGTCCGTATAGTGAAATTCCGACTCTAACCATATTTGACTTGATATCATATGCAAAAGTTCCTACTGTATTTTGGATATGCAGAGTAAGCCCTTTTGTATCGACATTATCAATAACGCTATGCCACCTGTCAACCTGTTTTTGGGTTTCGTCCGGTTCTTCTGCAGAAGCTAAATGGGTAAATATTCCTTCAAAATTTAGATAATCCGCATTCTGAACTTTTTTAATATACTCAACTGCGTTTTCTGATCGCACGCCAATCCTATTCATGCCGGTATCTATCTTTACATGGACCTTTGGTCTTAATCCTGTTCTTTCATAAACATCTTTGCAGGCTCTCAAGTGTTCCTCGTTAAAAATTGAAAACGCAATATCGTTTTGGGAAGCAGTTTCAACTGCCCAGAGAGGAATTGCTCCGACAACCAGAATCGGGCATTTAATTTTTACCTTTCTCAAATCCAGCCCCTCATCAACAGAAGAAACCCCGAAAGCATCTACTCCGGATGCAAGCATAGTCTGCGCTATCATGGAAGCACCATGCCCGTATGCGTCTGCTTTTACTATTGCCATAAACTTTTTGTCGGCAGGAATACCCTTTTTAATCTCGATAATATTCTGCGCTAATGATTCAAGGTTAATCTCTACCCACGCATCCTTGTGTATGTTTACATTTGATTGTCTTACGTTTTTCATTTTTTAACTTCCGTACTATTACATTATGTAAAAATTATCTATCAAAAATTAAAGTTTTCAAGAAAAATACCGTTAACAAAAATATGGCAAATATTAAGCTAAATTTGAACGAATTCAACACCTATCTTCAGAATAATAAGATAGATTTTTCTGCTGAACAGGCTAAGTTTGATACGATTTTTAAAGAATGTAATACCATAACCCCTGATGACGGAGAGCTTAAAGACGACGAGATGAAAAATTTTCTCGGCAAAATCAGCGGAAATCTTGCCAGCGTTATCAATAAATATATTAACGGAAATCAAACAAACGAAATCCAGCAGGTTGCACCCTGGAGGAACGAAGCTGAACAGAAGGAATATAATGAGATTTTGCAGGAAGCTGTAAAAACAATTGAAGACAATCAAGAACTTTTAGGCTTGAGCGATGAAGAAATTGAATATATAAAAAATGGTAAAATAGAATCAATTGAACAGGGTTCCGCAAGATACGATAAAGGATCTGACCAATTAAAATTCAATATAAATGACTTGAATAAGCCCGACAAAGGAAATTTTATAAAAGTTCTCATACACGAAGCAACGCACGCAAGTATAAAAAGCGGCAATAATACAAAAGATGAAGAGCGTAAATGCGAAACCCGGGCAATACAGGGAGCTTTAAAACTCTATAAAGCGGGAGAAATCGATAATTTCCCTATAATTAATAAGATGTTGAGTGAATTGGAAGATGAAAACACCCTAAACCAATTCATAGAGGACTGGCTGGTAAAATGCGGATATGGAGACTACCCAGAATCTCCCGCACTCTAAACTTTAGATTAAGATTCCAGAATCAAGAAAACTTTTTGAACAAAGATTTTTGTTAGGCAAGGATGCAAACAGACAAAATATAGTTAATTATTAATATTTGTAAACATGAATTTTAGGTTTAAAACCCAATAAAATCAAGAAAATCAAAGGCTCGCTTTAATTTTCTCTTTAAACATTAGTCAATTTTCCATCGTCATATGTTTTTACAATAATGTGTAGACAGTGATTTACTTTTGTATGTTATTTGAAACAGTGAAAGGCAGAATTGTTGAACATGAACCAAACAATGTTAATACCTAAACTTAATATTAAAAATATTACCCCGCAAAAACTCGGTTACATACTAAAAGACGGAACAATTAATTTTCAGTCCGAATCATCAGCTTTTAATTTTGCACGAAACATGGTTGATAAAGCTCTAAAAGCAAAAGAACCGTTTGAAAGAATGGTTATATGGAAAGGCCCTCGGGTTCATTTAATAGCCGATGGGACTGCTAAAGGTGTTAATGTGCCTAATGTAACAATCCCCGTAGGAACATCTTCTATGCATGGACATATTATTGATATGCCTCTTAATGTACAAGACTATATCACACACATGGCAGGCTATATGGACGTATCTTACGCATTATGTCCAAGCGGGAAATATTCAAAATTTACGACCCTGCCCGGGGAAGATATTAATAAGATTTCTACTAAAAATAAAATAGCTAAAATGTATAGAAAAGAGAAGACCATAAAACCAATCGTAAATTTGAAATCGGGCTTATTCTCTTTTAAACAGCTTTTTAATTCACTATCTACAGAATTAGTTAAAAAAATAAAAAATCCTAAGGCATATAAATATAATGGTGCTTTTGGTGAATCTTTGGAAAGAAAATGCCTAAAAAAAGGATTGACGATAGATAAAAACAGCCAGCTTGATATGTGGAAAAAGAATTCCGGCAAAAAATCCGGAGTAATATTTGAAACCACATTAGACAAAAGTGCTGTTTCAGATGATGATGTTGCAAGATACAGCAAGGCTTTTGAGAGATAAATGGCATATGCTGTCGTAAATCTATAAGTTAATGTTGGGTTTCACCCAACCTACAGTCTAGGTATTAACAACCTAATTTCTGAATCTCTGCAATGAAAGAAGAGATAAGGAGCCAAATATAATATCAACAGCCCGCAGGTCTTTAGTCTTCGGATTGAATTAAATCATTTCGCCTCTCAAATACCACGTGCGGGCGGAGGTTATTTTTACAGTCGCAAATTCGCCTGTAATATCCTTATCATACGGGATATGGACAATCTTATTATTTCTGGTTCTGCCGGAGATAATATTGGCACCCCTGCCATTTACACCTATCCCCTCGAATTTTTCTACTAAAACTTCCATTTCGCGTCCGACATATTTTTGGTTGGATTTTAGACAGCATTCGCGGTTGTGTTCATTTAAACGCGCCAAACGCTCGGTTTTTACATCTTCCGGTATATATAAATCAACCCATTTCGCGGCAACGGTTTTCTCTCTCGGAGAATAAGCAGCTGTATTTGAATAATCAAGCTCCAATTCTGTCATTGCCTTCAATGTATTCTGGAATTGTTCTTCTGTTTCTCCTGGAAAACCCGCAATAAAATCGCTTGTTATAGTAACATCGGGGATTCTTGAGCGGATATTTTCACATATCTTTTTATATGTTGCATAATCATATCTTCTGTTCATTTTCTTTAAAACATAGTCGTCCCCGGATTGCATAGGAATGTGGAAATATTCGCAGACTTTATCAAGCTCTATCACTGTATCAATGAGTTCTTCCGTAATATCAGTCGGGTAAGAGGTCACAAATCGGATTCTGAATTTACCCTCCAGAGCATTTACCTTTCTCAATAACCACGCAAGATTAATAACTTTTCCCTCTTCATCTTTTGTATACCCCCAAGGGTTTTCTTCGGTCTTTTCCGTAAGCCATTTGCCGTAACTGTCAACATTCTGCCCCAGAAGCGTAATCTCTTTAAAACCTTCCGCTAAAGCTTTTTTGACTTCATTAAGTATTAGTTCCGGTTTCCTTGAGCGTTCGCGCCCTCTGGTATAGGGAACAATACAGTAAGAGCAGAAATTATTGCACCCTTCCATGATAGGCACCCAGGCGTTAACACTTTTCACGCGGTTAATTTGGATATCGGATTCTTCATAAGGTTTTTCTTCGGTTGAAACAACACGCTCTCCGGCTTCAATCCTTTTGACAAGATTAGGAAGCTCGTAAAGCCTTTGTGTTCCTATAACTAAATCAACATAAGGAGCACGCCTAAAAAGCTTTTCTCCGGCTTGCTGAGCTACGCACCCTGCAAAAACTATCTTCAAATCGGGTTTGTTTTTCTTCCATTTTCCCCAAACGCCGATGGCACTATATGCCTTATCTTCTGACAATTGTCTTATAGAACAGGTGTTTATTATAAGCATATCAGCTTCTTTCGGATTCTCTGTCTGCGTATAACCGCAATGTTCAAGCATTCCGTACATACGTTCCGCGTCGGATTTATTCATCTGACAGCCTAATGTTTCTATATATACCTTTTTCATTCTTTATTCCTCTTTTATTATAATTTTACAATAAAGTTAAATAATATATCTAAAATTAAGTGCAAACTTCTGTTAAAAAAATTTTAGGCGTAGCAAAAAAAATGGTTTAGGGGTTTTAGGTATTATATGGATATAAGGATAATGTATTTAAACACAAGTCCTTCTTTTACGGGCAAGAATGGGGTTCAAATAACCAAAGACCAGGTGCTTAAATTACGCGCCTTAGGTCTTGAAGAAAGAAGTATTGCAAAAGAACTCGGCATACCTGTCACCAGTTACTACAAACAATTAAAAGAATTGGGGCTTTCTCTAAAGCGGTCAAATTACAGCGATAAGCTCGATAATATTTCCAAAGACGAATTTCAAACGCTCTTAAAACAAAAATATTCAGTGCTTGATATTTGTAAATACTTTAATATTACAAGAACTGCCTATTATAATTTGTTAAAGAAGTTTGATTTAAAAAATTATATGCACGGCACAAAATCCGTAACAAAAGAGATACTGCAGGAATTAACCGACCACTGTATACCTATAGAAAAAATTTGTGAGAGATTAAATATATCAAAATCCGTTTATCTTTCGCTGGTTCATAAATTTGATATTATTACAGGTTATAAAAAAAGCAAAGAACGGGTTGCCAAAGTAACAAGAGAAGATATTTTAAATTTGATTGAGGGCGGAAAAACATATCCGAAAATTGCTGAAATTCTCGGGATTTCAATTGCAACGCTTAAAAATCTCATTACAAAAATGAAAATTACGACGCACAAACTGCAAAGTAAAGAAGCAAACGGGAAAGTCACAAAAGAAAGACTGGAAAAACTCATTAACAGCGGGAAAAGTATAGATGAAATATGCAAAGAGCTGAATATTACAGTAAGAAGCTATTCTAATCTGGTTAACAGATTTGGAATAATGACCAAAATCAGACAAGGCAAACTTAATAATTCCAGTATTACCAAAGAAGAGATGCAAAATGTAGTTGATGAAGGCTTGAGCGTTAAAGAAATGTGCAAAAAATTAAAGATTAGCCGTCCGATTTTTTATCATTTGTTAAGAGTCTTAGATATTAATTATAATTTCCAGCATCACCGCAATCTAAAGGAACTTCCAAAAGATAAAATAGAACAAATTGTATCAGAATGGGAGTCAAAAGAAAAAGTTGAAGAAAATTTGGATATGGCAGTTCGTACATTTTATAAAAAGGCAAAAGAGGCAAAGGTTCCGACAATTATGTCAAAATCAATTAACAAACTAAATGATTTAGGCGCCCAAAAAGATGAAATCCAAATGTATTTAGATGAAGGCGCCACCCCGCAGGATATTTGCGAAATGTATGATATTTCTCCGGAGCTGTACCATAGTTTAGTAAGAAAATATTCTTTATCAAGTTCTGCAAAAAAGCAGTGTGAAAAAGTTAACAGCATAACAAAAGACCAGCTGGAACAATTGATTAAAACGGGTAAATCCCAAAAACAAATATGCAAAGAATTAGGCATCAGCTCAAGTACTTTGCACAAAAAGCTTGAAAATTTCGGAATAAAAACACAAAAAACGAATAAAAACACTTGATAAATCTTAGATTAACACATAGAATAATAGAAGAAAACGGAGTTTTAATGATTACGGATAAAACATGCCAGCCGGATGAATTCAGAAATTACTTCTATTTAAAGCTGGCACCGGAACTTAACCGATATGAAAAAGAGAGAAAGAAAAGACTTATAACTGCTGTTATACTAACATCTATAGAACTTATACTGCTGTTACTACTTATATATTTTACAATCACATATCCTTTACACGATAACAGACTTGTAAGCTTAGAATGGCTCGCCGTAATAATTCTTTTATCTCTGTTAATTTTTACCTGGGTTTTTATAGAAAATAATTTTGAAAAAGAAATAAAACGAAACATAATGAAAAGTGTCTGCAATTGTATTGTCAACATAAAATGGAAAAAAGAAAGATACAGCGGAAAAAGCCTCTTTAGTATAGCCAATTTGGTTCCGGAATACACTGATGCGTATTTTGACGATATATTTTACGGCAAATACAAAGACGTTGAGTATGAAATTATTGAAACTACACTAAGGCGCAATAAACGCGGAAAACTTTCTAAAACAATGTTTACTGGATGTATTGTTAAATTGGCTCTGAACAAAAGATTTAAAGGCAATACTGTCATATGTCCAGACTCTTTCAGCCATAAATCACCTTTTGAGAATCTTAAGTATACAGAACTGGAAGATATTGTTTTTGAAAAGAAATTTGACGTATTTACAGATGATGAAGTTGAAGCCAGATATCTTATAACTCCTGCTTTTATGGAAAGGCTGAATACCATGAAGACTGCATTTTCTGCTCAAAAAGTTTCCTGTTCTTTTTATGGTGAAAATCTGTTTATCGGGCTTTATACAGAGGCAGATCTCTTTTCTATCGGCTCCCTTCTACAGCCCATAAACGAAGAAAAACAATTCCTTGCGCTGTTTGAAGAGATATTATCCGTAATCAAGCTTATTGACCATTTTAAATTAGACAAACAAATAGGTTTGTAATTTTGCAGCTATATTTTATCTTGTGAACCCGCCTATTTATTAAAACTGAGGAATTACTTCGCGTTAATCTTCCTGTTAACGACCTCGCACGGGATTACAGTGTGCTGGATGTAAAAATTTGCCCCATACAAAGATTTTACCGGATTTCACCCCATCCCGCCCTTCCCCATCCAGGGAAGGAGGACGTGCGTAAACTTGTATTTTATTACAAAGTATGAATAATAAAGTAGGTAGGATGTGGTAAATCTTTGATTTACCGCATCAAAAATATAAAAGATAGCAATAGACCGTGGTGTGCAAAAATTTGCACCATACCCACTACAGGTGAATGTACACAACACAACCGGCATTAGATTACAGAAAAGAATTTCTCCAGAATTTTTACGGCTCGGGGAGAATTAACAACAATTTTATATTCTTTTGCATCTTTTATAATTTTAAACAGAACACGGCAAAAAAAAGACCATAATAAGGCATGTTTGCTTGTTTCTGCTAGTGTTCCGCGTGGAATAATCAAATCTTCACCATTATATTTTGTAATAATAAAATTAGGATATACATAAAGATGTCTCCACATATCAAAATCTTCTCCAACAGCTAAAATCCTTTGAAAAATATACAAAGGTCTGCCGTATTTTGTTATATATGATTTTTTAATACAATGGTTGTTATATATTGTTCTTATTATCAACAACATCCAAAGTAAGAAAACCGCTCCGCCAAATATCTTTTCAACCATTTAACACTCTTTCTTTTCTTAATTTTTACTATTTTTACGCAATATAAATGCGCTTTAAGATATATTGATGCTAATTTAAATTATAAAACTTTTTTAAATTATCATAATATTCTTTATAGTAATTAGTATTACTATTATAGATTTTTTGAGAGTTAATCCAATTTTTTTCAGAGTTCAATTGTTTCACAACATACATATCTTCTTCTGCTTCTTTTATTTTTCCGAGTTTTTTATATGCATATGCCCTTGCAAGATATGTCCTACTCTCACACTTATAATCTTTATTATCTATTCTCGTACCTATAGTCGAACTATTAATTCTTTTAGTGGTTTCCCTAACTACTCCATCCCAGTCCTCATTAATAAAACAAATCTTATACATCATTCCACGTTCTTTTACTTTATCAGAGTTTTGGGTTATTATATACAAATCTGACAAATAATTCTCGCCGTCATTATTACTTCTTGGTGTTGTAAAATGCATTGCATTTTCTTTCTGCTCTGAATAAATAATTACATTTTTAATATCTTTCTGATTTATGTAAATATTTATAATTGTATTGTAAATATTTTCATTTTTAGCAGAATTTTGTGCAATTACAGGCACCTTTAATAATATTTTGGATACAGCAAGCGCCTCTTTAAATTTTCCTGCAGTCTGCATTTTAAATAAATATGAATCGCAGAGTGAAACGAAATTGATTAAGACAAATAACACCAAAATTATTGGAGTTAAAATCAGTTTTAAATTTGTTTTGCTGGTAAGCAGGATAAGTAAAATAATATATGACATGACTACAAATTGGATAATGGACTCCATTATAATTTTGCCATTTATAAATTGCATAAAAGAAGAAGGTTTATATACCGAGATAATAACAACAAAAGCCGTAATATATGCAAAAATACATATTAAAAGCATTATAATACCAGCAAGAACAAATTTCTTCTGGTATTTGCGAAATTCTTCTAAATTTTCAAAATCCTTGTTCTTTAATGCCCAGCTGTTGCCTTTAAAACCAAACCAAACAGAACAGCACAGATTTATAACTACGCCAATAACCGGAATTAAACTTAAGGGAAGCTGGATAAGAGTAATATAGCTTTTGTTAAAAATACCCCAAACCCATCCGAGCAAAAACGCGCCCCAGTTAAATTTTCGCCATTCTTCCGGCGGTATCAATGAATTTCTTTGGATATCTTCAGCCATAATTCTATTAATCCTCCTATATGTTTAGTTTCACGCGGTCACAGCTCTAAAATTTAATCCAAACGGACACACCCATTCACATTTTGTTTTACAGCCCCAGTTCCCGCCTCATATTTGCATATAACTCTTTGTAATAATTTGCATCACCCATAAATCTTTGTCTATAATACTCTTTAAGTTTTTCATTAGATTGATGTCGTAATATTTCATAAAAAATTTCATCTGCTTCTTGATTTTTGCCAAGTCGTCTATATGCATATGCCCTGTCAAAATCGAGCTGAGAATTAATAATCATTGGGATCTGAAGCCGATTATCAGCCTCTTTAAGTTTTGATGCACCATCTAAAACACATTGCCAATCCTCTTTTAGAAAACAAATTTTATATCCAAATCCAATGTTTTCAGCTTTGCCATATTCTCCCTTTGCAATATATAAATCTGCTAATGAACTTCTATATATAGAAGGTTTTAAATTTCCTTGTTCATAGGTTGTAATAGCAGAATTTATATCTTTTTTCATTAGATAGCAAATTGCAATCGAATTTATATGTTGAGCTTTTTGTGAAGATGGGAGAGTAGTCCTTAAAAGAATTTTATATAAATTTAATGCTATATCATATTGTCTATTGTTGACCAGTTTATCAGCAAAGTTTTTAATAATTAGATTAAAGAAACAACAAAATAATAAAATTACAGTTATTAAAATAATATATATTATTTTTTGCCATTTTTTGCCCAAATAGCTCATTATTCTCTCCCTTTTTATTTGTTTAGTTTCAACCAGCCCGCAATTAATTTATATATAATCATACAAGTTAAGATTAAAAATTTTTATAACCACAAATCACGATTCACGATTCACGAATCACGCACTTCGCTTATCCCCTAAAAACCAAATCGGGTTTTCGCGCCGCTAACGTTTCGTCAACACGTTTTATCGGTGTTTTTTGAGGAGATTTTAAAACCTCTTCCGGATTTTCTTCGATTTCTTTTGCAATTTTCAGCATTATATCGGCAAAGTTATCCAGCACCTCTTTTGACTCTGATTCTGTCGGTTCTATCATCAAAGCTTCATGTACAATAAGCGGGAAATAAACCGTTGGCGGGTGGCAGTTATAGTCCATTAAGCGTTTTGCTATGCCAAGAGTTGAAACTCCTTGATGGTGCTGTTTTTCTCCGGACAGTACAAATTCGTGCATGCAAGGCACATCATAAGGCAGGTCATACACACCTTTAAGTTTTTCTTTAAGATAATTTGCGTTCAATACAGCGTCGGCACTCGCAAGTTTCAAATTATCGCCCATCATTAGAATATAGGCATAAGCTCTTACAAGGACGCCGAAATTGCCGTAAAAGCTTCTGACCTTCCCTATTGAATGTTTGATATCATAGTTTCTGAAATATTTACTGTCAGCATAATCAATAACCGGCACCGGCAGATATTCTTTCAAATGTTCAGCTACGCAAACCGGACCGGCGCCGGGTCCACCGCCTCCGTGAGGAGTTGCAAACGTTTTATGCAGATTCAAATGCACAACATCAAACCCCATCAAAGCAGGATTAGTCCAGCCCATAACCGCATTAAAGTTTGCGCCGTCATAATAAAGAAGCGAGCCGTTCTCGTGCATTAACTTTGATATCTCAAGCACATTTTCTTCAAAAATACCTAAAGTATTAGGATTTGTCATCATAATCCCTGCAACATTTTCGTCAAGAAGCTCTTTTAAAGCATTAATGTCAACCTGTCCTTTTGAATTTGATTTAACTTCAACAATCTCAAATCCGCACATTTTAGCGCTTGCAGGGTTTGTACCGTGTGCAGAATCCGGAACGATAACCTTTGTCCTGTTTGTTTCGCCCTTTGTTTCAAAATACTTTTTAATTATCATCATGCCGGTAAGTTCGCCGTGCGCGCCAGCAGCCGGCTGAAGAGTTACAGCATCCATTCCGGTAATCTTTTTTAAAGCTTCCTGCAGGTTAAACATCAGCTCTAATGCCCCTTGAGAATCTTCATCAGACTGCATCGGATGAAGATTGGCAAACCCTTCTAAAGACGCCAGAAGCTCATTTACTTTAGGATTATATTTCATCGTGCAGGAACCGAGCGGATAAAACCCTTTTTCTATGCAGAAATTTCTGTCGCTCAATTCCTTATAATGACGCATTACATCTAATTCGCTCAGCTGGGGCAGACCTATATCCCCTTCCCTCACTAAATCATGCGGAAGAAAATCCCCCAATTTTACATCTGCGATACCAACCCCGTCAACACCCGTAGATTTTTCAAATATTGTCTTCATCAACTACTTCCTGTTTTAATAATTCTTTTTTAATTTTATCAAGTGCATTCTGTATAATTCTTGAAATTCTTGACTGTGAGATATTAAATTCTACAGCAATATCCTTGAGCTTTTTATCATAAAAATATTTTGCCTCTATTAAATCCTGCTCCCTCTGAGAAAGCTTTTTCATTGCTTCACAGATTCGGTTCTTTAATTCAACGATTTCCGCCTTCTCCTCCGGCGTTCTTCTTGAATCTTTAATTATAGTAGGATTTTCGGCATCAGCCATCTCTTCTATAGAAAGAATCGTCTTATATACAGCGTCCTTTATTTTCTCCTGTTCGGAAGTTTCTTGATTTTTCATCACATACCATTTGTATCTTCTGCGCATTTCATTTCTGATTGCCCATTTTATCGCTTTTGTAAGGTATGCAGTATTGTATAAATCTTTATTTTTAGAATTATTTACAAGGTAATAGACAGTATAATTTGCAAGGGCAATAACTTCCGAAAGTTCTATTAGACCAAGATTAGAGAATTTTTTGAACTCCACCTTTGATATAGTTTCAATTAAATCTTTATATTGAGAAAGATTAGCCCGTCCTGCCCTCTCTCTGTTTATATTGTCTAAATCATTCATATCATATAATATATCAGAAACAGATATACAATTGCAAGGATGGTTCTAAATTTACAATTAATTTAAAGCATGCTACAATGGAACTAAAGAGAGGGTAAAAGAAATGAGATATTTAAAATATATTAAATCTGTTTGTTTAATAGCATTGAGCGCATCATTACTTACAACAAGCGCAATCTGTATTGAAAAAGCTTCCGCTCAGCCGGCTTCTGCTCCGGCACAGCAGACTGCTAAAACAGTACAGGTTTTTCAGGTTGCTCCACTCAGCGTAGTTAATGCACCGGAGAGCTATTTAAACAAAACAGTGCTGATGAAAGCTAAATTTGACAAGTTCTCTACCTTGGGACTTGATTACAAACCGGCATTCAGATCTTCAGACAACTACATTTCGTTTTTAATCAAGCGCGACGATACAACGCACGACATACCGCTGTCTGAAATGAAATTATTCCTAAAACGCGAGGATGCCGAAAAATTTATTGATTTAAAAACCAATGACGAAATAGAAATAAAAGGTGTTGTATTTTCGGATGCTTTAGGCGATGCTTGGGTTGATGTAAAACAGCTGACAATAACAAAAAAAGCACCGGATACAGAAACAGGAGTTAAGTAAACAATGCCAGAAAAAGAAGAAAAAAAAGATAATGAGAATAATAAAGTTTTTCTAACAATACACGGACACTTTTACCAGCCCCCGAGGGAAAACCCCTGGCTTGAAGCTATAGAACAGCAGGACAGCGCCTTGCCGTTTCATGATTGGAATGAACGGGTTAACGCCGAATGCTACAATCCAAACTCTGTTTCTAAAATTGTTGATTCAAAAAATAAAATATTAAATGTTGTTAACAACTATGAATATATAAGCTATAACTTCGGTCCGACACTGCTGTATTGGATGGAAGAGTATGCGCCTCTTACATATGAAAGAATTATAAAAGCGGATATAAACTCAAGAAAAATGCATTCCGGCCACGGCAACGCGATTGCACAGGTATATAACCATATGATTATGCCCCTTGCAAATGAACGCGACAAGCAGACACAGGTAAAATGGGGAATTAAAGATTTTGAATACCGCTTTGGAAGAAAACCGGAAGGCATCTGGCTTGCGGAAACCGCCGTTGATGATGACACTCTGCGTGTTCTTGTAGAAAATGATATTAAATTTACAATACTCTCTCCGTATCAAGCCCAGAGAATAAGAAAAGCCGGCGAAAAGAACTGGCAGGACGTAAGCTGGGGAAATATTGATCCTGCACGTTCATACAGATATTATATTAAATCAGCACCAGGCAAGTTTATTGATTTATTCTTTTATGATGGTGCAATATCCCGTTCAGTCGCTTTTGATGAATTGCTGACCGACGGAACAAAGTTTGTTAACAGGCTAAAAGACGGGATTTCAGATTTAAGAAACTACCCTCAGCTTGTACACATTGCAACAGACGGCGAGAGCTACGGACACCACACAAAATTTGGAGATATGGCTCTTGCGTACGCGTTAAAAATAAAAGTAGAGGATGAAGGCTTTACAATAACAAATTATGCGGAATATCTTGAAAAATACAGAAGCGACTGGGAAGTAGAAATTAAACCGGTTTCTTCCTGGAGCTGTTTCCACGGCGTCGGCAGATGGTGTGAGGACTGCGGGTGCTCGACAGGCGGACACCCGGGCTGGAACCAGAAATGGAGAAAACCGCTCAGAAATGCTCTTGACTTTTTGAGAGACGAAATGACTGCTCTTTATCAAAAACAGGGTAAAAAATACTTCAAAAATCCAAAAGAGGCAAGAGATAACTACATAAGCGTTATTCTCGACCGAAGCGACATAAGCGTTAAAAATTATCAAGAAGAATATTTTCTGCCGAATTTAGATGATGATCAAAAAGTTAAAGCAATGGAACTTCTTGAAATCCAGCGCCAGGCAATGCTCATGTACACAAGCTGCGGATGGTTTTTCTCCGAAATATCCGGAATTGAAACCGTACAAATTATGAAATACGCAGCAAGAGTTATGCAGCTGGCTAAATCTTTCTTGAAAAAAGATTTGGAAACTCCGTTTCTTGAAATTCTAAAAGAAGCGCAAAGCAATTTGCCGGAATTTGGCACAGGCAAGGATGTTTTCGAAAAATTCGTTAAGCCGTCCGTTGTTACAGCCAAACAAATTGTAAGCTTGTGGGCGGTATCATCTCTTTATACAGACATTGAGGACGAAGAAAACGTATACTGCTACAAGATTAAAAAGCATTCTTATAAAAGTGTCACTAAGGGCAATTCTAAGCTCATAACCGGACATATTGAAGTAGAGTCAAAAATTACACTGGAAAAATCAAACATGATTTTTGCCCTGCTTCAATTCTCAACAGGTGACTTCCAATGCGCGATAAAAGAATACTGCACGGATGATGATTTCCTTGATACTCAAAAAGAGTTAATAAGGACATATCTGGTATCACCGCTTACAGAGATTATAAGAAGCATTGACAGCTACTTTGGCTCCGAATACTTTACGTTAAAAGATATATTTATTGAAGAAAGGCGTAAAATCCTTCAAACAATGCTCAAAGGTAAATTACAAATATTCTCTAATACATATGAAGCAATGTATAACGAAGGCAAAGGATCTATATACCAGATGCAGACACTCGGGCTGGAAATACCGGAAGAATTCAAGATTTCTGCCCAGTATGTACTTACAAAACAGTTTAATGACCTGTTCATAGACTCCCGCGGACTTTTAGACAGCGATATAATACAACAGGCATCTGATATAAACTTTGAGGCAAAAAGAATCGGCATAGAAATCGACAAAACACCGACTTCAAAGATTTTCAGCAAAAAAATTGCTCAAAATATAAACAGATTGTCATATGCTCTTGATTTACAGCAGGTTGATGCAACACTTGAGCTTTTAGACAGTATTGCCAAGCTTGAAATAAAGGTTGATATTGCCGAAGCTCAGAGCTATTATTTCTCAAAAATTGTTACCAATATCGGAGAATTAATTCAAAAAATAAGCTGCCAGGCTGACAGAGATCTGCTTGTAATGCTGTTTGAAATCGGCGAAAACCTAAATATCAACATGGACTATTACAAACAGATGTTCAATAAAGCACTCGTCGCAAAAAAATAAAATAGTGTTATAGCTGAGTTTCACTGCAATAATTTGTTTTATTGTCAGCTTATAAGTTATTGTTTGATTTCACACAACCTAGAGATTATAATGGCGAATGGAGCTTATTTAAGGATTTTAAGTAATTTAAGTAATTGCCACAATAAATCCTTTATAACCACTATTCACTATTCACTCTTCACGACTCACAAACTTATAAAGGTAAAGATTATATAAATATTTCGGGGAAATCCGTATTTTTATACTATACTTGAGTTGTAGTGATAGTATATGGAGAAAGAGGAATGACAAATACTTTATTGGAAAAAACAGGTTCAATCCACCCGTCAGCAGTGATTCACCCGTCTGCTGAGATTGCCGAAGGTGTTACAATCGGACCAAATGTTGTTATCGGAGAAGGGGTAAAAATCGGCAAAGGTACAAGAGTTATTGCAAATGCTTATATTGAGTTTGCAGAAATAGGCGAAGGATGTACAATTTCTCCATTCTCTACTATAGGTTCTGAACCGCAGGACTTGGGCTACAAAGGCGAACCGACAAAAGTTGTTATAGGAAACGGCACTATTATAAAAGAAAATGTAACAATACACAGGGGAGCTGCATGCGGAGATTTTACAACCAGAATAGGTAACAAATGTTTATTAATGGTCGGCTCACACATCGCACATAACTGTGTTCTTGAAGATGAAGTTATTCTGGCAAATCTTGTAACATTAGGCGGACATGTTCATGTCGGCTTTGGCGCATTCGTAGGCGGAATGAGCGTTTTCCATCAGAATATAAGAATAGGCTCAATGGCTATTATAAGCGGATTTTCTGCTTCAAGACAAGATATTCTTCCATACTCAAAAGGTGAAGGCAGACCGCCGGTTCCGCGCGGATTGAATGTCATTGCGATGAAAAGACGCGGTGTTTCTCAAGAAGTCAGAACCGCAACAAATGAAGCCTTTAAATTATTAATATCAGAAGAGTTAAATACAACACAGGCTATAGAAAAAATCAAAGCAGAAATACCTATGAATGAATATATTGAAAACATGATTGAATTTATCCAGACATCTAAAAGAGGTGTTCTTTTAAAAACACACAAATCCGGATATCAATCACTAGAATAAACAAAAAACAAATAAGAAGGAGGCTGAATTTTATTCAGCCTCCTTCTTATTATATGCACGAATCTATGCATGACAAAAAAATTTTTGCATAAAGGGTAATAATTACAATTATTAATTTCTCATGTGTTTTTATTCCATATGTTAAGTTTTGTAAAGCACAAAAACCCCTATTTTTACAAGACTTTCACCTCCTTTATAAAATCTTAAAAAAATATTTATCTCCACTGCTTGACATTAATTTCTTATGTGCAATAATATAAATACACACTTTAAGTGTAGCCGAAACACTAAATAGCAAAAATATACCCCAAAATCATATAAACTCCTAGATAATAAACACTAAAAAGACCATTAGGATGCAGAAAACAAAACCCACTCGAGACACACACCGGGTGGTTTTTTTTATGCCGGCATCTTTGAAAAAGTTTTAGGGTTGTATAATAGAAATATGTTAATTACCTGCTTCGGTGTTTTAATAAGAATATTATCAAACTCTTATCTTAATGTTTTTCAAAAAATTTTGACAAACAAAGGACAGAGTTCATCCGTTGTGAATTTCTATACTTATTTGGGCTTGAGTATTCTAAGCTTAAGCTTTTTTAAAACATGTTCAATAGAACTTCTTCCTCTGGTATTATTAATGGGGCTTTTAGGAGCTTTAGGGAATTATTTTATAATAAAAGCTCTTTCTATCGGAGAACTTTCTGCTCTTGCGCCGGTTAATTCTTATAAACCGATTGTAGCTCTGGTTATAGGACTGATTTTCTTAAAAGAAATCCCTTCTGCTGAAGCTCTGCTTGGAATAATATTAATTATTGCAGGAACATACTTTATTCTGGATACAAAAGGGTATATAATAAACCGCAGGGCTTTATTCTACAGAGGATTGGCGCTTCTTTTTTCTGCATCGGAAGCAGTTGTTATAAAAAAATTAATTTTAATAACGGGTGTTACAACATCTTTCGCGCTATGGGCTTTTGCAGGACTGTTTTTTTCTTTTATACTGCTAATTTTTTCTAAGAATAAGCCGGTAATAAAGTCATATAAATATCAGATTTTGTTAATACTATCCGTAGGACTGATGCAATACGCAACAAATTTTGTATTCTCCAAAATGAATGTTTCATACGCTCTGGCGCTTTTCCAGCTCTCAACCATACTAAGCGTTTTTCTGGGGGTAAATATATTTAATGAAACAAATATAAAGAGAAAGCTTATAGGTTCAATTATAATGACTGCCGGTGCCGTAATAATAGTTTTGGGATAAATACTTTATACTGCTCTGTCTTATCAATATTTAAAACAGTTCTCATCATGGTCGTCCACAATTCCTATTGCCTGCAGGTATGAATAAATTATAACAGTACCAACATATTTCATTCCGCGTTTTTTTAAATCTTTTGAAATTTTATCTGACAGGGGAGTGCTGGCGGGTAAAGCTTCGTTTGACTTCCTTTTAATAATTTTATTATCTGTATAACTCCAAATATAATTAGAAAACGAACCAAATTCTTTTTGTATCTCAATAAAAATTTTCGCATTATTTATTGCTGCGTTTATTTTCCCGCGGCTGCGTATAATTTTTTCGTTATTTAACAGTTCTGTCACTTTCTTTTCATCATACTTAGATACTTTTATTACATCAAAGTCGTCAAAAGCTTCTCTAAAAGCTTCGCGTTTTTTTAAAACAGTAATCCACGATAAGCCGGCTTGAAAAGATTCCAGAATTAGAAGTTCAAAAAGTTCCTTATCATCATATTTAGGAATTCCCCATTCTTCATCATGGTATTTTACATATATCTCTGATTTTTCATCTACCCAAAAACATCTTTTCATTGCGGTAACTCATCCAATATAAATAAGCCTAAACGTCCTTCTCGAAAATCCTTTAATACATATATTGCAGTACGTTCTGTATCTGGCTGTTCACCTTTTATTATCCAATTTCTGTTTAAAGCAATATTTTCTAGTGTTAAATCATCCGTTTTGTAGTACTCTCTCACAAAACTATTATCTTTTAGCATATCAAGCAGAGCTTTTGCCACAGGTTCCGGAGAATACGCATTTTCTGATACAGAACTCACAAACGCCAGCTTAACAGCCTGTTCTTGATTATCCTGTCTTGTCGGAATTATTCCGGGAGTATCTAACAAATCCAGCTTGGGATTAATCCTTACCCACTGCTGCTGCCTTGTAACCCCCGCTTTTGCGCCGATTTTTGTTTTGGAAGATTTTGTAAGTTTGTTAATAACACTTGATTTTCCGACATTCGGCATTCCAACAACCATGGCTCTGGCTGGACGTCTTAATAAACCTTTTGCCATAAGTGCCTGTATTTTGGGTTCACTCAACTCTACTGCAGTTTTGACAACCGCAGTTAAATCTTTTGCACCTTTTGCTTCTGTAACAATAACAGGGCAGCCGGTTGTTTTCTTTAAATACTCAACCCATTTTAAAAGTTCATTTTTATCTGTTAAATCAGCTTTATTCAACAAAAGAAGCCTTGGTTTTTCGCCCAAGAGCTTCTCTATGTTTGCATAACTGCTTGATAAGGGTAATCTACTGTCACGTACCTCTATAATCACATCAACAAGATTGAGTTTTTCTTTCAGCTGGCGTTCTGCCTTAGCAATGTGACCGGGATACCAGTGAATGTGCAATTTTTCTTTAGCCATCACTTCCCTCTAACATATACCCTATCTTTTTTCAATTTTTTCCTTAATACGTGTAGCTTTACCGGAACGTTCTCTCAAATAGTATAATTTAGCGCGTTTTACATCACCTTTTCTTTGAACAGTGATTTTTTCAATACGCGGAGAATATACTAAGAATACACGTTCAACACCAACACCCTGGAATACTTTTCTTACAGTAATAGTTTTATTGATGCCGGAACCGTGTTCTGCGATAATAGTACCTTCGTAAGCCTGTATTCTTTCTTTGTTACCTTCTACGATTTTAACGAATACTCTAACTGTATCACCAGGGTTCATATCCGGTAATTCACGTTTAGTGTATTCAGATTCTAAATTCTTAATAATAGGATTCATTTTTGCTATTCCTTATATTTTGACTAACTTATACATTTTAACCTAATCATAAATAAAACAAAATCTAAATACAAGTAGTAGTTAAGTTTTTTAAAGAAATTGTTTACTTTTGTAACAATTTTTATTAGAATAACAAAAAAATATATTTAGGGATTTTAGAATAACAGCCGATTTAAATGAAAGTTTTTTATGATTAATCCGATTACTGGTAGAAATATAACATTAGCCAAAACAATAACAAAAATGACAAAAGCGGATGCGCTTGCTCCGATTGTAGCATTAGAAACCGTTGTTGTAGCCGGACGTACATATCAAGCTTACAAACGCGGCAAATGGGATGAAGCAAGAGAACGTTTTATTGAAGAATCCCTTGGGTCTATTGTCTGGCTGTGCGGAGTAAAATCCCTCAATAAACTTGGAGACAAAGTTGTAGGAAAAATTTTAAAATCCGGCGGAACAAATTTTGATGTCGGAACGGATAAAATTTTAAGAACTCCTTTTGAAAATTTTATGAAAAAACAAGCACCGAGGAATTTTTCGCCGAATCAAGTTGCGCTTATAAAAGGTGCAAAGGTTATGACAAGTATTATTCTTGCAAACCTGTTTATTGGCTTTATAGTCCCCCCGCTGAATCAAGCGCTTACTCGAAAGGTTAGAAAAGAAAGAAAAGCTGAGGATACCAATACAAAACCTGCAAATAATGTAAACTTTAAAGGCGCTCCAGGAATGGGTTCAATAAATAAATTTACAAACTGGATAGAAAATACCAACACAGGTCAGCTTCTATCCAGCGACGCCGGAATTGCAGGCGGACGTATGTATAACGCAAGAAGTAAAGAAGAAAGAAGAGAAATTGCAATTCGTGATATCGGCTCCATCTATTTTTATATGTGGGCACAGGGACATGTAAGAAAGGGCTTAAATCTTATAGAAACTGGTAATTCTGCAAGACTTAATCCGAATGCCGCAGAAACTCTAAATAAACACTTAGTAGAGTTTATAGGAGACAGGGAAATGAGCTCAGAGGAATTTAAAAAAGCTATTCTCGGAGAAAAAGTTCAACTTCCGGATAACTTAGAAAAACTTACCGGCTGGGAAAAAGCTCCTAAGAATAAATCTCTTGAAGTAATAAGATTAAAAGAGCTTGAAGGTGAGATAAAGGACAAAGCTATCTGGGAAAGAGTCAAGGATATGTCAAAACTGCAGCCGGAAAGATTAGGCGAGGCTGTCATTACAAAACAACAGCTTCAAGATGCTTTTAATAACGCCGAGATTAATAATCCGAAACTGCTTAATAAAGTCTTTGACGATTTTACAGGCGGTGATTATAAAAATGAATTTAAATATGTTTCAAACAAAAAGCTTTATAACCTTAAAGCAGAAATGGAACATTATGTAGAACGCCTTTGTAAATCTAAAAAGAACGAAAAAATTAATAAAGCAGTTCTGCAAAAATTTGAAAGAAAGAATTTGATATTGAGCGGAATCAACTTTGCGGCAGGTTTTGCTGTTGCAGCGGCATTCCTATCTACTTATATACCAAAATTTCAATACTGGTTTACTAAAAAAACAACCGGTGTTGATGCTTTCCCCGGTGTATATGACTTTGAGAAGAAAAAAGAAGCTTAAGGAAATGTTAACAAATGTAAAGAAAAAAACAAGTCGTGAAATCGGACTTGTTTTTTTTACTTTATATATATGTAAACACTAATGTAAGGATTAAGGTTATGCTAACATTAAATTCATCAGAAGAAAAACACAGCACATGCTTTAAATTTATTGGAGCAGACACAGCACCTAAAACAACTCACTTAATATCAAATAACACTTCACTTATAGCACCGACGGTTTCAGAAGGCGGAGCAGATACTTGCAGCTTCTATTCCGGTCCAAGTGATGCAACAATTATGGCATTCGGTGAAAGTTATGAAACTAGCGGTTCAATTGCATATACAGGAGCTGGCGAGTCTTGCGGTTCTATCGCATATGCAGGAGGCGGTGAATCCTGTGGATCAATTGCATCAGCTTCAGTTTCAGTTTCATCAAGCGGAGGCGGCTTCTCCGGAGGCGGATGCAGTTATTCCTGTTAATCAATCAAACAGAATATAAATTTCACAACTTCCGGTTTCTAAGACCGGATTTTTTTTTGTAAAGTTATTGTCAAAAATTTTTTCTAATGATACGATTTTAATATAGGAGAAAATAGTATGGGAGAGAGTTTTAATATAATCCGCTTTTTAAAAAGCGCAGTTGCTGCAGGGGCATCAGACGAACATCTTAAAGTCGGACATGCACCATTTATAAGAAAAAACGGTTTCATAAAGAGAACTAATATGGCGCCTTTGACGAAAGAAGACTTGGATAAAGCAATTCTTGAGATTGCGCCTATTGCCATTAGGGATGAAATCTTAACGCGCTGTGATGTGGATTTTATGTATGAAATTAAGGGCTGCTCAAGATTCAGAGTAAACTATAACAGACAAATAGGTCTGCCAGCTCTTGTTATAAGAAATATTTCCTATAATATTGCAAAACTCGAAGACTTGGCTCTTCCCGATATTTTATATTCTATTGCTGATTACCAGAACGGTATTATTCTTGTAACAGGTCCGACCGGAAGCGGAAAATCAACTACAATAGCTTCGCTTATAAATCAAATTAACCTTACATCGTCAAAGCATATTATAACAATTGAAGACCCGATTGAATATATCTTTGAATGCAAAAAAAGTATTGTTTCTCAAAGGCAGGTCGGAGTTGATACGAATTCTTTTTCGGACGGCATAAAATACGCCCTAAGACAAGACCCGGACGTTATATTTATCGGTGAAATACGTGATAAAGAAACAATGGAAGCTGCTCTAAAGGCATCAGAAACAGGGCATTTAGTTTTATCAACGCTTCACACCAATGACGCGGTTCAAACAATTAACCGTATAGTAAATATGTTTGACGAATCAAACAGGTATATTATAAGAAAACAGCTTGCTGAAACTTTGAGAGCAACAATTGCGCAAAAATTAATTTATTCTGAAAAAGAAGAAAAAAGATTTCCGGCATGTGAAGTTATGGTTGTTACATCTACTATCAAGGATTATATCGTCAAAGATAATCCGGATGAAATCTACGAACTATTGAGGGATAACACTATTGATAATATGATATCAATGAACACTTCTCTTGCAATATTAACAGACAAAGGTCATATTTCGCAGGAAGAGGCTCTTGCAAACTCTAATGACGAAACTGAACTGGAAAAAGTTTTCAGAGGGGTTTATCAAGGAACAAAGGCTTATTATGAATAATTACGTAACGGAAGCTATAAATTTAAAAGCCTACAACTTAAATGATGCAGACAAAATAATAGTCATGTACTCCAAGGATAACGGACTTATCAAGGGGGTTGCTAAGGGAATAAAGAAACCCAAAAGCAAACTTGGTGCCAGAATGGACCTGCTTGTTGCAAATTCGCTCCAGCTTCTAAAAGGACGTTCAATGGACACTATTGTACAAGCACAGACTGTTAACCATTTTAGAAAAACACGTGAAAATTTTGATAAACTAATGTTATCTTCATATATTTCAGAAGTTGTAATGAATTTTGGCGAGGGCTCTGAATCCGCTTCTAAAGAAATATATGATCTGCTTTACAAAGCTTTAAACAGAATCTCAAACTCTGAAGAGAAAAAAGACATGCTTATTGCCGCGATAAAATTTCAATTAAAGATTCTATTAATTATGGGATTTTGCGTTGAACTAGATACCTGCTTATGCTGCAGAGAGCAGGTCCTTGATGAGGATATGTATTTTTCATCATCAATGGGCGGTATAATTTGCAAAGAATGCAACGAGCATTTAGGGGTAAAGCTAAAAATGCATCACAAAATCAGAGATTTTTTGCAAGCAATGCTTCAATTTGATTTTGATTATGAAAGCGATTATGACAAAAAAGCAACAGAAAAAGTCTGCCAGGTCTGCTTTGATTTATTGGATGAATACATAAAAACCCATACAAATAAAAGGCAAAAATCCGTAAAATTAATTAAGGAATTTGCAGTATGAAAAAAATAAAAATCGCGCATTTATATCCTAAATTGCTTAACATATACGGTGACAGAGGTAATATTTTGACACTTAAATGCCGATGTGAGTGGCGTGGTATTGAAGTTGAAATAGAAGAGATTAATATCGGCGATAAAATAAACGAACACGATATATATTTTATCGGCGGGGGACAGGATTTACAGCAGATAGAAGTTGCTAAAGAACTGCAGAAACATAAAGGGTTTCTGGCGCAGGAACGCGACAGAATGGCTGTTTTTCTCGGCATATGCGGAGGATATCAGCTGATGGGGCATTATTACCAGCCGTTTAGCGGAGAACGACTTGAAGGTATAAGCCTTTTAGACGCTTATACGGTTGCAGGAAATAAAAGATTTATAGGAAATGTAACCGCGGAAACAGATTTTGTAGAACCGTCTTCTCTTGTGGGATTTGAAAATCACAGCGGGCTTACTTATCTTAAGGGGGAAACCGAACCGCTTGGAAGGGTTATCACAGGAAACGGCAATAACGGAACGGACGGAACAGAAGGGGCAAGATATAAAAATGTTTTCGGAACATATCTGCACGGTTCATTCCTGCCTAAAAATCCGCAGTTTGCAGATTATATGATAGAGCTTGCTTTAGGCTCCAAGCCGGAACCGCTGGATGATAAGATTGAAATGCTGGCGCATAATTCTTTAATTAATAAAAAATATTAGTTTTATCTTTTTCTAAGCGCCAAATCTGCGATTACGTCTTGCATATTCAATTACACAGTCTGCAAGCGTCTGTTTGTCAAATTCCGGCCAGAACTTTTTCAAGACAATTATTTCAGAGTATGCAATCTGCCACAAAAGATAATTAGAAATTCTCATCTCTCCGCCGGTTCTTATCAGTAAATCCGGATCCGGAATATTTCTTGTATACAGATGTTTAGAAATAGTTTCTTCTGTTATATCGGTTTCGCCGGATTTTATAATTTCTCTTACTGCGTGAACAATCTCGTCTCTTGCGCCGTAATTAAACGCTATCTGCAGATTTACACCGGTATTGTTTTTAGTTGTTTCTACCGAATTCTTTAAAATTTCCTGCAATTTCGGATTTAATTTTGTCGTGTCACCTATAAAAGAGATAACAACATTATTTTCATGCATTTCTTTTAATTCATTTTTAAGAGTCTGCGCAAGCAGATCCATCAAGAAGCTTACTTCTTCCGGCTTTCGGTTCCAATTCTCTGTAGAAAATGCATATACTGTCAGATACTTTATACCAAAATCATCACATGCACGCATTGCAGCTTTAAGTGAATCAACACCTTTTTTATGACCTACAGCAGAGGGTAGATTTCTCTCTTTTGCCCACCTTCTGTTTCCGTCCATTATTATTGCTACGTGTTTTAAAGCACAATCTTCTGCTATCTTCTTTATATCTTCCATATTTTGTCCTTAGTATTCTTCCAGCATTCTAAAAATTTTAAAAACCGGCTCTTTGAGTAATTCTACATCAACCTCTTCATCCAATTCAAGTGTAATTACAGGAATATTTCTTTCAATTCCTGCCCAGGTTCCAAAGCTTCCGGGGGTCGGGTATCCTATATTTGCTTCCACAGGATAACCTATAATCTCGGAGATTTTTTCTGCAAGCTCCCGCCCGAACTCTCCTCCGCCGTCATAGTTAACGACTTTATACGGCGCATGAAGGGTCAAAATTATTTTGGGGTTATATTTTTCAACTATATCTATAACAAATCGGGTTTCTTCTTCGCTTGCAGGTTTTTCTCCGCCGAAATACTCGTTTTTCTCCGTCAGCTCCCAATTTTTCGCGGGAAAATTTCTGTTTAAATCAACGCCGTTAGCGTTTGTCCGGCTGTTGTTTGAATTTAAACAGGGTATAAAGAGCATTTTCGTGTTCTGTTCTGTTTTTAAATACTCGTTTATTAAAAATTTCCCCTGCGGTTCGTCGCCATGAAAACAGCCTATAACCAAAACATTTGGATTAAGGGTATTGCCGGATGTATATAGATTTGTATTATTCATTACGACTCTCTGCCTATGGTTTTAATACCGCAAGTACAAAATTTTCTGTAAAGTATTTATTTGCACAAGCTTTAATCTGCTCTGGAGTAACCTGTTTTACTTTTTCAATAAGCTCTTTTTGGTAGTCAAAAGGCATTCCCATAATAGAATAATACGCAAGCATATTTGCCTGCTGGCCGTTTGTTTCGGTTACAAACTGCTGTTTGCCTATAAGATTATTCTTAGCATTGTGCAGTTCTTCTTCTGTTACAGGTATTGTTTTAATCTTTTCAATCTCTTCTTTGAATCCTTCAATAGATGTTTGGATATTAGAAGGCTCAGTACCTATATAAATACTGAATACAGCAGATTTTTTATGAATTTCGTAAGCTGTTCTTACGGTATATGCAAGCCCTTTCTTTTCTCTCAATTCAAGAAACAATCTTGAAGAAAGACCGCTTGCGCCTAAAATAACATTCAATAACATCAATACTGGATAATCATCGCTTCCTATCTGCGGTACAAGCCAGCCTTGAAGTATCTGCGCCTGATTTGCATCTTCCTTAATAAGTTCTGCGTATTCGTTAGTTAATTCTGCCGGCTGAGGAATTTCACTTTCCAAATCAATTGACTCAGGTATAACTCCGATATATTTATCCAGAAGCGTTTCGTCCGCATCGCCGGCTAAAGCCATCGTTTTGACGCTGTTATTCAAAATTGTTTTATAAGCATTGACAACATCTTCTTTTGTTACATTGTCAATTTCTTCAAGAATTTTTGTATAGCTGTTGCCGTAATAATGATTTTTATAAATAGTTTTTGTGAATAAATCAGAAACTTTTACCCTTGCTGAATCGAGTTCTGCAAGCAATTCGCCTTTCAGCTTAACTTTTTCTTTTTCAAACTCTTCAAAGGTTGAATTTAGAATAATCTCGTTTAATATTGAAAGTGCTTTTTCAAAATCTTCATTCAAACATACAAAACGAAATCTTAAGTAGTCAGATTTCATTTCCGTATATAATTCAATCGCATTTTCATCCAGAATATTTGAAAGCTCTTCGGATGAATATTTAGAAGTTCCTTTTAACAAAAGCCTGTTCATCAAAGAATACTCACCGGCAAATTTTTCCGGTTTTGTAATTGCAATATTTAAAGTTAAAGCGATCCTCGGCGTATTCTCATTTCTTTTAATACAAGCTCTGATATTATTTTTTAAATAAATTTCTCTCATATAAAAAATTAAAACACAAATAGGGGTAAATGCAAACTAAAAGAAGTTATAATACAAGTAAAAATTTGTAAAAATTTGTATCAAAAAAAGGCATGTTCATGATATATTATGTATGATGAAAATTTTAGAAGTAAGAGACGGTTTTATAAAGTTTGAAGCGGATAATAGTATTTACCTGTCATCCTTCGTCCAAATTGACGGAATGGAGAAAAGTTATGTTGCGCAGGTTATACAAATTAAGCGCTCCGGTACTAATTCTATTGCGTACGCTAAAATATTATTCCTTTATGACGGAACTCTGCAGAGCTATGACAAAACTCTGCCTTCTAAAGAATCTGAAATCAAAGAGTTTACTTATGATATTTTAAATAATTCTATTGATGCGCCCAATCCGGTTATTGCCGGCAAAACTTTAGGCGACGGCGTAAATATTGTTATCGATTCTTCAGCTTTTGACAAAAAAATGCTGATAAGCGTTGATGATAAAAATGATAATAATATAATTGTAAGAAATCTCACAAAACAATTTAATAACCTTAAAAATAATGTAATTATTATAGATACCTTAGGTATTGTAAACGCACAAAAATATACGGCAGGAATTGACTTTAAGCTTCCTCTTGATACAGCATCATTAGCATTTATGTATGAGGACTGCTTAAATGATGCAACTGCAGACAGCAAATCTCTTATCATAGAAATTTTCAAAGATCTTGCAGAATACTCAAAAACGGTTCCGTTTGTACCGTTTGAAGCATTAAAACAAATCGTTTTTGATATGGTCGATAATTCGCACGTATTTAAACTGCTTGTTTTGAAAAACAAACTTGCAAAATTTGACAGACTGGGCTACTTTGCAAAAAATAAAAATGAAGTCGACAGCATAGATAATATCTTAAATAAGAAAACAGCTGTTATTGACCTGTCAAAATTAGATACGGCATTTTTGAACAGATATCTTGAATTTATTTATGAAAAACTGCAAAATTCTGGAAATACACAGGTTCTTTTGGAACTTTCAAATACCGTAAACAAGAAAAACCTTAAAAAAATACTAACTTCTGAAGATATACCAACAACTTTCATCACCCATTCAAAATTTAAATATTTGAATGATATTAAAAATCTGTTTGATAATTTCATAATTTCGCCGTCTTTTGCTAATAATAATATTTTTAATATTTACAGCACTTTCCTCAATGCAATGCAAAAGAATTCATATCTGCTTGCAGGAGAGGCTACTAATTATATTCCGCTGGTATCACGGCTTGAACTTATCAATGATACGATAGAAATAAATAACAGTGAACTTGAAGAAATTTCTGAATATCATCCGGCTGTAATTTCCGAACCGGCAGAAGAAACTGAAGAGCAGGCTTTAGAAGAAGAAATTACAGCAGAAGGAATTACAGAAGAAATTCCGGAAGAAACTGCCGGAGAAAATCTTGAAACTGCAGAGATTGAAGAATCTTTAGTACAGGAAGAATATGCAGAGGCAGAAAACGCTGAACCAATTTCTGCCGAAAATATTTTATCAAACATTGAAGAAAGATCAGAAGATATAATAACATCTGCAATTGATGATTTGGCTCCTCCGGAAAATATGGTGATGTTCGGGGATGAAGAGGAAGAATCCGAAGAGCCGGAACAGCCTGCTTCTGAGGAAATTCAAGAAGAGGTTATGCAGGATGAAGAACCTATTCTTGAAGAAAGCGATTTGGAAGACAGGGAAGAATTTGAAGATGAGGAAGAAGTATCTCTATTAGATTCTTTTGAAACAGAAGTACATCCGAATGAAGAAATTCAAGATTATGTCCCGCAGGAAGAGCAGGCGCCTGTTGAAGAAATATCTCTGGAAGAAGCTTTGGAAGAAGATAATCAGCTGATAGAGGAATTTTCGCAGGAAGAAGTTACGGAAGAGCCGGAAGCTGTAGAAAATTTAGAAGATTTAAACGACACAACAGCTATAGAGCTTGATGACGATATTGATTTGGATTTAGAACCCGCGCAGGAAGAGATTCCGGAAGTTCCACAAGAACTTGAACCGAATGAAGAAATAAGCATTATGCCTATCGCAAATTCAGAATTTGATGAATTTGATGAAATAACAGAGCTTAATCCGGATGAGGCTGATGAAAATGATATTGTTATAGATATGGATGATTCATACGAAGAACTGCCTCCGGATGATATAGATGCACAAATTGTAAAAGATGTTGATAAAGTTTTTACAACCAGAAAAGATGAAACTGATATATCTGATTCAGACTTAGATTTTATAGATGAATTAAATAATGACACAGATAATATTTTAGAAGAACTTTCAGACAGCAGCGATTCTGAGCTGGAAGAACTTGCTCTTCCGGAGCCGGATGAAGATGACGGCGGTATACTGGAAGAAATACAGGAGCCTGCAGAGCTTAAAGATAAGACTGATGACGGAATTCTGGAAACAAAAAATTCTTCAACCCCGATTGTACCTGTTTACGATGCCGATATACCGCAGGAAGATCTTGTAGTAAGCGATCCGATACAGCAGGGAGATACAGTTACACACGTAAAATACGGTACAGGCGTTGTTGAAAAAATGATAAAATACGGAAACAAAACATTGTTCTCCATAAACTTTGATAATATCGGGCGCAGACTTTTAGATCCTACTCTTACGGAAATTAAAAAATCTTAAAATACCCTTTACAAAAAGTTTTGTTATTATTAGAATATAATTACTCACTATCCTCAAGTGGTAAGCCTGTCTATAGGAGTCATTAACCTCATAGAATAAGGCAAAAGTGAAAGGAATATAAAATGGCAAACATTAAGTCAGCAAAAAAAAGAGTTCTGATTGCAGAAGCTAACAGACAAAGAAACGTAGCTTTTAAAACTTCTATCAAAACAGCACTTAAAAAAGCATTAGCTTTAGCTGCAAGTGATGACAAAGAAGCTTTAAATGCTGCTATTTCTAAAGCATACCAGTTATGCGACAAAGCTGTTTCAAAAGGTATTTTGCACAAAAATACTGCTGCAAGAAAGAAATCAAGACTTGTTCTTGCAATCAAGAAAATTGCAAAATAAGCTGATAAAACATTTTAACAAAACAGCCGGATAATATATCCGGCTGTTTTGTCTTTCTTATTCATCTAAATATCTTCTTCCTACAAGCTCATCAGGCAAAAACTGCTGTTCAATTTCAGGCGCATCATGAGTATAAATATATCCTTCGCCAAAACCGTATTTTTTGGCATCTTTATAATGAGCATCCCTCAGATGCATAGGCGGAGGAAAGTCGTTGCCGGATTCTATATCAGCTAACGCTTTATCAATAGCAAGACAGGCTTTATTTGACTTAGGTGCTTTTGCTACATAGATGACTGCATTTGCCAGCGGAATACGTCCTTCCGGAAGCCCTATGATTTCTACAGCACGGTAAGCATTTACTGCTATATTCATTGCATTAGGATCTGCTATTCCTACATCTTCAGCAGCACAAACTATCAATCTCCTTGCTATAAATCTCGGATCTTCTCCTGCCTCTATCATTTTGGCGAGATAATACACGGCAGCATTCGCATCCGATCCCCTCAAACTCTTCTGAAAAGCAGAAGCACAGTCATAATGTTCCTGTGTAGAATACCTTGTATTTCTCTTTTGCGTAATACTTTCCAAAATTTCTACTGATAAAAGCCTTGTCCCGTTAGACAAATTGCTTGCAAAGTAAGAATTTTCCACAAGATTTAATGCGCATCTTGCATCGCCTCTGGCATTATTAACAATAAACTTTATAACTTCTTCATCATATTGTATTGGCTGATAATGTTTTTCAAGATATTCAAACCCGCGATTTATAATCTTTGTCATACTTATATCATTAATCGGATTTAATCTTATTACCTGCACTCTTGAAATAAGCGCCGGCACAACTTGAAACGACGGATTTTCTGTAGTAGAACCGATAAGAAAAAGCGTTCCGTTTTCCACATGCGGTAAAAGAGCATCCTGCTGGGTTTTTGAATACCTGTGGATTTCATCTATAAATAAAATGGTCTTCTGTCCTGCCCTCAAAGCTTCTCTGGCTTTTTCTACCGTTTCTTTAATTTCTTTTACCCCCGATGTTACTGCTGACAACTCTATAAACTGCGCGTTTACCTTCGCTGCAATCAGCCTTGCAAGAGTTGTTTTTCCGCAGCCTGGTGTACCCCATAATATTAGTGAAAACAGGCGCTGAGTTTTTAACAGGTTGAGAAGCGGAGAATTCGGCGCCACAACATTTGACTGCCCTAAAAACTCATCCAGAGTCTTCGGACGCATTAATTCCGCAAGCGGTGTCTGTTTGTTTATTTCTTCCAATTGAGTAAATAAATCCATAACAGTATGTTAGCACAAATTATTGTGTTATAATAGAAATTTTGTTATAATAGAAATTTAAACGAAAGGAGATTTATATGGAATTAAGAGGGTCTAAAACAGAAAAGAATTTAATGCAGGCATTTGCAGGAGAATCAGAAGCAAGAAATAAATACACTTATTATGCTTCTCAAGCAAAAAAAGACGGCTACGTTCATATTGCCAAAATTTTTGAAGAAACTGCAAACAACGAAAAAGAGCACGCAAAAATCTGGTTTAAACTTCTTCATGGCGGTTCAATCGGCTCAACTATTGAAAATCTTGAAGATGCAGCAGAAGGAGAAAATTACGAATGGACTGATATGTACGCGACTTTTGCAAAGGATGCAAGAGAAGAAGGTTTTAACGATATAGCTCTTTTGTTTGAAAATGTTGCAAAAATTGAAAAAGAACATGAAGAAAGATACAGAAAACTTTTGGAAAATATCAAAAAAGATGAAGTTTTTGCAAAGTCAGAACCTGTTGTATGGGAATGCGCAAATTGCGGATTTTCTTATACCGGAACTTCCGCAGTAGAGGTTTGCCCTGTCTGCAAACACCCTAAAAGCTATTTTATGGTTAAGGCAAAAAACTACTAATCGATGATATGTTTAACATTTCTTTCTCTTTTTTGCAATAAAAAGAGAAAGAAACGTTAGCAAAGAAAGAGAAAAACGCGAACGTTTTCTACACCCTGGCGGGTGTGGGATTGAATGGATGTTGCAGGCTAGCCTGCACGTTTTCGCTCGCTATCGTTATGCTTACGCATAACACGCTCGCGGGATGCGTTAGTTGAATGATTTTTATTTTTTATTTCTTACAAAAAGAAAACACGTACCCCCTCTCCTGTAAGGAGAGGGGGTACGGAATCCGGCGTTTAGCCAGCCCTTTCTGCAGAGGAGTGGATTTGCGGACAGATGAGGAGTAAGGGGATAAAGGTAATGGGCAAATGAATAGTCCGGATAGCGGACAGATGAAGCAGGCAAATCCGTTTCCGTAAGGGCGAGGGAACCACTACGCCTAGCGTGGAGCCTACCCGCCCCTTGTGGGAGGGGCGAAATCTTTGATTTCGGATAGGGGTTCTATAATGATATTTGGTTTGTATTTTTAACTCCTAAAAATTATCATGGAAGGTCGTGAGGGGGATTAATAATTACTGAGCATTGGCAAATATTAACTTTTTAAATCCGCACAAAAATGATTTTTTTAGAAATTTAATTATATTGTATAATATGAGTATGAAGAAATTTGTAATCTTATTTATGATATTACTATTGAACGGTGTCGTTTACGCTGATTCAATCAATCCATATGCGTATAAAACAATGACAGCCCAGTCTTATAGAAACAACTATAACAGACAGGTGAACTACAAACCTATGCCCTATTGGCAGGCGCAGTCAAATTTCGCCACACGAAACAGAATGTATAACAGCTACTCAAATTATTCAAATATACAGTCCAATTATAACAACAGGTATTACTATAGAGGAAGATAATGATAAATATAGACTTCCTTACTCTAAGGGATTTTTTTCAAGAAAATATTGATTTTATTATAGGTGCAAGACTGCAGAAGATACAACAGCCTACAAGGCGTGATTTTATTTTTTCTCTTAGGAACAACGGCGAGAGCAGAAAACTGTATATAAATATTAATCCGCAGATTTATCATCTAGCTTTTATGACTCCTAAAGGAGAAGAGCGCAGGAATATTACAATTCCTAAGCATCCGCCGATGTTTTGTATGCTCTTAAGGAAATATCTTGAAGGGTGCAGGGTTGATGATGCTAGGGTTATTGATAATGAAAGGATTTTGGAACTTTTTTTTGAAATAACGGATGAATTATCTCAGAAACGTTCACTTTGTTTGTGTGTGGAGTTAATGGGAAAGCATTCAAATATAATTTTATATGACAGAGAAACTTCTGTAATAATAGGATGTGCGCACAATGTAGGTTCGGAAAAGAGCCGTTATAGAGAATTGCAGGGAGGTTTAAAATATATTTATCCTCCGGCGCATCCGATAAAATCTGATATACCCTGCCTTTATAAACTCCTTGATTACCCTCCAGGCACCTCTGTGAATGAAATTCTTGACGACTATTATTCAAAAATTCAAGAGGGAGTAAATGTAAGGGAAGAAAAATCTAAACTTATTGCAGTAGTTCAGCCGAAATTAAAAAAGGTCAATAATTCTATAGGCAAGATTAATGCACTGCTGAAAAAGCGGGATAATACGGAAAAATATAAGCTTTACGGCGAATTGCTGACTGCAAATATATATCAAAAATGTAATTATCAAAAAACTATTGATGTGTATGATTATGTTAATAATCAGAATATCACAATAGATTTGGACGAAACGAAAAGCTTGAAAGAAAACGCACAGCGATACTTTAAGCTTTATTCCAAATCCAAAACGACAAAAGAAAAATCTCAGACTATGCTTGAGGAATTAAATATACAAAAAGAGTATTTTGAAAACGTTTTGTACAGCGTAGAATCTGTAGATAAAATTTCTGAGCTTAAAGAGGTTGAAGAAGAACTTGGAATAAGCGATACAAAACCTAATAAGGCGAAAAAAGAAGAAATTTTAAAGATACAGATTAACGGATTTGATGTTTATGTAGGAAGAAACAATAAACAGAATGATTATATTGTATCAAAACTTGCCAGAGATGAAGATTATTGGTTTCATACAAGGTTATGCGCCGGCTCGCACGTTTTACTGAGAGTTAATGAAAAAGAGCCGGATGAGAGTACAATTTTTGAGTGCTGTAAAATAGCAAGAGAGTATTCTTCTGCTAAACAGCCGTCTAAAGTCGGTGTAATATATACAAAGGCGAAGCATTTGCGGAAACCGCCTGCGTCGCCTTTGGGTTATGTTACGTATAAATCTGAAAAAGAAGTTCTCGTTTAAACATTATTTAGCGTTTTCAGCTTCGTCCGGCTTTTTCTTCTTTTCATCGTTAGTTTCGGTTTTGCTTTCCGGAGTACGAACTGTTTCTGTTTGAGCCGGATTTACGTTAGAGTTTTCCGGAGTATTAACATCAGCTGAATCGTTCGGCGTGTTTCCGGCAACTGAATCAGTGCCTGCATTTTCACTGCCTGCAGGAGGCGTAGTTTGTGCTGGCATATTAGGTGTAACACCTGCATTTTGATTATTTACCCCTGTTTGTGCCGGCTGATTTGCTGTTACGCCGAAACCGCTCTGGCTGTTTATGCCTCCTGCCAAAGAGGCTGCTGTTGGTATTCCGAAGCTTGTTTGCTGGACATTTGCATTACCTGTTGTTCCAGCTGTACCTGGTGCGTAGTTCGCGGCAGCTGCTACCCCGAAGCTTGTTGGCGTAACATTTGTTTGATTTTGTTGTGTTCCGTCGTTTGTTCCTGCAGAACTAATACCGAATCCGGATGCTCTTGTCTGTCCTGTGGTTGTACCGGAATTTCCTTCGGCGTCATCAGCGGATGCAGGAATTCCAAATCTTCAGAAGATGGGGCGTTTTTACCGGACTCCTTCCCCATCCAAAGAAGGAGAGTGGGCGCGAAACCAGTATTACAAAAATGGGGATAAAATAATAAATAATATAAAACATAGCACAGTAAGCAAAACATCAATTACAAAAGATTCTATATGATAATTTTTTGTGTAAAAAGTTTCTGCAGATGGGGTTTATAGATTTTTTGTAAATTTTTGTAACAAATTTATTTAAAACCCTAAAGTTTTCTGAAAAACTGCCGTAAATATTAGTACAAATGTAACACAATATATATTAAGTTATATTCAATGTAACTTAATCTGGAGGGATTATGGCAATTCAAGATTCGTTTAGCTTAGACAGAGCAATAGGTTCGCAGAGTTATGCGTACAAATGCTGGTACAATTACAATTATGGTAATAATACTATGGGGATTTCATCAAAAGATTATGGCGAAATAACCCAAACCTGGAAAGGCGAACTTGACAACTGGCACGCAACCGCGATGGACGATGAGAATGCCTATGAAATCGAAGATGATGATTTCTCAACTGCATACGATAACGGCAAATCCAATGCACAAGAACAAACCGGATATGATGGCGGAACTGCCGGCTCAATAACAAGAGGTGTTGTCGATTCGGCTCTTGCAGTTGGAAGTACTATAGCAACGACTGTTGGAGTTAAAGTAGCTGGCAAAGCTATTTCTGGTTTTGCAGGGAAAATAGTAGGTACTGCCGCTGGAAAAGTTGCAGCGAAAGCTGGGCAAGCAGCCGGTGACAAAGTCGGAAAAGCTGCAGGTAATGCCGGATGGATGGTTGGTGCTCCTTTAGCACTTGCTACAGGAACTGCATACATGGCAAAAAAACCTAATAAAGATGAAAAAGAGGCCTGCGATGATTTGCAAGACGAAATGACAAATGCACAAAATGCACTTTATAATGCGCAAGGTGATATGTCTACTATGGCTTCTGAACTTGAAGATTTGTCTGACGAAGCAAATGTATATAATGAAGACGCTAATGAAGATATGGAAGAAACTAAAGCTGAATATGATATGTATAAAGCTTCCTACGATGCTTTGATGGAAAAAGTTAAATCCGGCGAGACATTGACAGAAGATGAGCAGGCTCTGCTTCAGGAACTTATGCCATTAATGCAGGAACTCGGCGTAACTATTCAAGAAACTTCTGATGATACTACAGAAACAGTAACCGAAATCTATGATGAAATGGGTACTTATCAAGACGGGTATGATAATGCAGCTTCTACCGTAGCAGAGGTACAGGGACTCACAGACTATGCCGAAAGCTTTGATGAAACTACTCGAACGATGTGTTATGTAGAAGGTGCAGCCCAAACATTAAATGCAGCCTCCGGAACCTGGGCAGGAACAAAAGCCGGTATATTTGCAGCGTCTGGCGGTATATTTACTGCTTGGGCGTGGGGATTTGCTGCAATGGGAGCGGCCGGCGCCGCAATGAGCGGAACCGGTGCAGCACAGCAGTTCCAATGGGCAGGTGAAGTCGGAACAGAAATTGATATGCGTGAAATGACGCAGGATGCTAATTCTACGACGAGTGATATTTATGATGAATCTGTGGATATTTATGCAGGACAGATGACAGGTGTTGAAGATTTAGAAATGGCAATACCGGAAACTACGGAAGAAACTCTGGAAGAAATGGCAATTCCGGAAGAAGACGAGGGCGCAGCTGCCACAGCAGCAGCTACACCAGAAGCATCAAGTAGTACAGGCGGATTTGGAATACCAGCTAATGCAAATAATACCACAGGAAATACCGGTACGACTGCCGCACAGACAAGAGCTTCCGGTTTTGGTCTAGCCGGTAATACACAAAATGTAAATCAAGCAGGTCTCTCAACTACAAGTATGGGTGTTGCAGCAGCATACAGCCCTGCCGCAGGAGTTGCCGGAGCGCAGACTGCTCAAACAAGCAGTTTTGGAATTCCTACTGCTAATTCTTTAAATGGAGGCGTAAATAGTCAGAACGGTTTCGGCGTAACACCAAACCAGCCTGCACAAACCGGCGCAGCCTTGAATAATCAAAGTACAACTCCGGCAGCAGGAGTAACGCCAAATTATATATCTGTAAACAATACCGGTGTTAATACTCCGGAAAACTCTAACGTAAATCCGGCTCAAACAGAATCTGTACGTACTCCAGAAAGCAAAACCGAATCTGAAGACGAAAAGAAGAAAAAGCCGGACGAAGCTGAAAACGCTAAATAATATTTAAAAATTTATGAACTTGCGGAATTAACCTTACATTTGTGTAAATTTTAAGACACGAATTTAAGGTTTTTTCCATAAATTCTGAATCAACAGACGGTTTATTTTCATGCATCATCGGTTGGAGTATTAACTCTATATTATGCTTTTTGCAGAGTTCACACATTTTTATGATTTCTTCCTGTGTAATATCTTGATTAAATACAGCCTTCGCAAATAACTTTTTGGTTTTTGCTATTTCAAAAAATTTGTCGTGTTCTTCCCACATAGCTTTTCCGCCGGTGCTGGCAGGCAGTTTAATGTCAGCAGAAATATATGTTACATAATCAATGATTTCTTCTAAATTACGGTATAAAGTTCCGTTCGTTTCAAGATATACCGGCAAAGCGCTTTGTTTAACAACCGGCAGAAGAAATTCTGAATGTATAAGAGGCTCTCCGCCTGTTAATGACACCGAATGGCAGTCGCTATTCCTGCTGATGATTTCTAATAGTTCATGAGCTGTGTATTCTTTTGCGTCAATTGCATCAAAATCAGTATCGCAGTAACTGCAGTTTAAATTGCATCCGCAAAATCTTATAAACAGCTGTTTATACCCGATATAAGGACCTTCTCCTTGTATAGAGGTGAATATTTCCTTTACTTTAACCACTTTATTCTATTCTTTCTCTGATATTTAGTCCGGAAATCTCTTGAAGCTTACGGTATAAATTAATCTCTGCTTCGGTTAAATTTCTTGGAATCTGTATTTCTACAGTTACTATCATATCACCAATCTTTTTATTTTGTTCAATTCCGCATCCGGCAAGACGGATTTTTTGTCCGTTTCTTGTGTTAGGAGCTATTTTTAAGGAAACATTACCTCTTATTGTCGGAACCGTTACATTAGCGCCGAGTACTGCCTCGTGCGGAGATATCGCAATTGTTTTTAAAATATTAAGACCTTCTGTTTTGTAGTTTTTAGGCTCGCGAATATGAATTGTTAAATACAAATCACCGTTTCTTCCGCCGTTTATTCCCTTTTCGCCTTCTTCCGCAAGACGGATTTTGGATTTATCTTTGATTCCTGCAGGAATTTTTACATTAAAGCGTTTATAAGTTGAGGTTTCGCCTTTACCTGCGCAATAAGGACATTTCGCTCCGTTAATAAACTTTTTGCCTTTGCATCTCGGGCAGGCTTGAGTCTGAAGCATGTTTATTATTTTTGTGGTTCCGCTTACAGCTTCAAAAACTGAAATATCAATGTCTGAATAAATGTCTTCTCCTTTTTGCGGAGATTTTGCCTGAAAATCTTTATTGTTGGGTTTTGAGAAAAAATCGCTCCAATTAAAATTGAAAGATTTTTTATCATCTGTTTTGTTTTTTTCGGCTTCTTTTTGATAAGTGTTTTGTGTGTGATTCTCTTTTGCGTATGAATAAAATCTGCGTGCAGTATCATAATCAGCCTTTTTTGCCCTGTCTGACAAGATTTCATACGCTTCATTGATTTCTTTGAATTTTTTTATAACATCAGGAGAGTTTCCTGCAACATCAGGGTGCCACTTTCTTGCAAGATGCCTGTAAGCGGTTTTAATTTCTTCTGTACTGCTAAACTCCGGTATGTCTAAAATTTTGTAATAATCTTTAGTCATACTTTAGGTTTAATGATTATAAAAATAAAGTCAACGGATAAAGAGCTAACTTTTTTTACCTATTGAAAAACTTATATATAGATGGTATTATCTAGTCATGTTAAAAAAGTGTTTATTAATTTTATTAATGTTAGCTGCAGTTCCTGTTTATGCAGGAGAGCTAGAAGATGCAATGGCACGGGGTGTTGATATATTTTTGTATATTTATACTCCGGACTGTTCGTATTGTAATGAGTTTTCGCCTACATATAGCAAGCTTTCTAAAACTTATGAAAATCAGTATAAATTTATAAAGGCGGATGCTTCTACTCAATACGGAAAAAGGCTGCTCGTGCAATTCGGCGGAAGATATGTTCCTTTTGTTGTGATGTTAAATGCTCAGAGACGTGTATTGCTGCATGTAGATCCGGATTGTTTGTCTGATACAGCTTGTGTGGAAAAGAAAGTTAAAGAATTTAAAGGTATTAAAAAGTAAGGAGATTTATTTTGAAAGGGATTGTACTTGCAGGAGGTGCAGGCACTCGTTTATATCCGGCATCGCAGCCGATATCTAAGATATTGCTTCCGATATATGATAAACCGATGATATATTATCCCCTGTCTACGCTTATGCTGGCGGGTATTCAAGATATTCTTATTATTACAAACGAAAATGACTATGATAATTTTAAGAAGCTTCTCGGCGACGGTTCGCAGTTTGGCTTAAGACTGCAGTATAGAATCCAGTATGTACAGCGCGGAATTGCTGATGCATTTATTATTGCAGAAGATTTTATTGACAATGACGATGTCGCTTTGATTCTCGGAGATAATATATTCCACGGGCATGGATTCTCAACAATTATGAAAAATGCCTTGGAGAAAAAATCAGGCGCTGTTGTTTTCGGCTATACAGTTAAAGATCCGGAAAGATTTGGTGTTGTTGAGTTTGACGAAAACAACAAAGCAATTTCTTTAGAAGAAAAACCGATAAATCCAAAATCTAATTATGCAGTAACAGGACTTTATTTTTATGATAACAGAGTCTGCGATTTTGCCAGAAGATTAACTCCTTCTGCAAGGGGCGAGCTGGAGATTACGGATCTGAATAAAATCTATCTTTCTTTAGGAGAACTGGATGTAGAAATTTTAGGCAGAGGTTTTGCGTGGCTTGATACCGGAACCCATGACTCGATGCTTCAGGCAAGTTTATTTGTCCAGACAATGGAATTAAATAAAGGCGTTAAGATTTCATGTCTGGAGGAAATTGCCTTTAATCAAGGATTTATAACCAAAGAAGAGATTTTAAAGAATATCGAAAAGTACGGTTACAAAAACGATTACTACAATTATGTCCGTGCAGTAATCGAGCATCCGGATTATGTTGCAATGAACGTATAAATTTCTGTTTTTGGGGGCATTGTATGACTGCTGCAGGCAAGTCTGCACTTTTTCTATCTGGCAGAACTTTATATGATTTATTACCCGCAGGTTATATTTCCCCCTGCTTATATTTTCCCCCCCCCCTCTTGAAAAAATATGGATATATGCTATAATGTTTATATAAAGTAACGATGTAAAATTTTCAACTGAAACGAATCAAATAAATATCAAGGAAATAGATAATTACCCCGGCTCGATGAGAAATTATGTCGTTACGGTGTTTGAAGTAAATAAAGCAGGAACGTATTGTGACGATATCATTCAGCGGATTAGCGTCCGGTTTAGATACATCTTCATGGGTTGAATCGCTTGTAGCATTGAAACAAGCGAAAGTTGAGACGCTTGAAACTGAAAAAGAAGATGTCTTGTCGTTGCAGGAAACTCTAAGCAGTATTAAGAGTTTTTTCAGTTCTTTTCGTTCAATGCTGGAGAAGGTTACGGATGCGAAGTTTGGTGTTGCATCAATGGACTTGTTTGCTCAGAATTTGGCGACATCAAGCAATTTGGATGTTTTGACCGCATCTGCTACAACGGAGGCGGAAGAGGGTACATATGATGTTTTAGTTGATCAATTAGCATCTGAGACTCAGGCTGTAAGTAATTACAGTTATATGACAACAATTATTCAGACAACAACAGCAACAGGGGATTCAAAACTTATAAATCTCGGGGTAAAAGCCGGCAATATCGGGGTTAATGTCAATGGCGTAGAGCGCGGAATTACGATTACAGAAAATGATACAATTTCAACATTTATAGAAAAATTAAAGAATATAGGCGTAGAAGCAAGTTTTAATGAAGAGACCGGTATATTTTCAATCAATGTCGATGATGATGATATTAACGACATTGATGGTACCGGAATCGTTGATGCATTACATCTTGAGGGAGTAAATGAGGGATATACAAGCAACAGTTTGCAGACGTCAAAAACTGATACGGTATTTTCTGCCGCAACAGAAAGTACTTTACTTAGTGAGTTAGGAGTTAATGCAGGGGTAATAACAGTTGAAGCAAATGATACTAGTTACAATATCACAATTTATGACACCAGCACATTGGGGACATTTATAACAGATTTAAGGGCGTGTAATATAGATGCGACCCTGGATTCAAATGGTATATTTACAATATCTGACGCAGAGATTACAAGTGAAGGTGCTACTAATATTTTGGATGCTCTTGGTTTAACCGCAGATGTGTCTGAAAAATCACAGATAACAGGTGATTTGACTCATATGACTATTGTTACGCAAACAACAACCGCCACATCTTCAACTCTTTTGCGTGATATAAACGGAGGAACAGCGATTGCTAACGGGCAAACTGTTATAGTGAGAAATTCCAATAATGAATACACAACAATAACAGTCGGTACCACAACCACAATCGGAGAATTACTTCAAGATATGTCTAATGCAGGATTGTATGCTGCAATAAACAATGACGGCACCGTTGAAATTACCGGTGGTACTATAACCGGCGGAACATTTGATGCTGTAGAAGCATTAGGTTTGGAAAAAGAACCCTATAGCGCAATGGTAACCGGCGATGCTTTGACAGAAACCGTAGAGGTAAGAAATCCTGTTACATTAGAAACCCGTCTTGTTGATGATTTGAAAGTTACTGAAGGTTATTTGGAAGTTACTGACGCGGATGGCAACAAAGAGTATTTGAAGATTTATTCCGGCCAGACGATTGCGGACTTGATGACAGCGCTGGCAAATTACGGCTTAAGCACTGATTTGGATGAAGAAACCGGAATCTTGTCAATAACCGGCGGCGCATTTAAGACCTTAACAGATGCTGATGTTCAAGCTCTTGTCAATGACGGAACAATCAGAGAAACTGATTCCCGCTACATTCACGGCACGAACCTGCTTGAATGCTTATACGGCGCTGGGACGATTTCTACCGATCATATAACAGTAGCATCTACTTATTCTAAAACTCAAGCCTTGAGCCATTCTGTAATCAATACGATTAACGCATCTTTGACAACTACTCTGGGCGATTTGGGCTTGAATGCAGGAACCGCAGTTTTTGATGTAAGAGGCGAAAACCGTACTATTAACGTAACAGCCGGCATGACAATTGAGGAGTTGATGGAAGCTCTTGCAAATCAAGGCATTGCATCAAGCTGGGATAACGAGCATTCAAAGATTACGATAGAGAATTCAACTCTTGCGGGCGGAACATCTAACCTTGCTGATGTTCTGAATTTGACGGAAACTATTTCCGGCAAATACACCACATCTGACCAGCTGTATGCAAGAGAAACTCTGACGATAGATGCAACCCGCGATACTGTTCTAGCAGATTACGGGATTACAAATTCAATGAGTACCGCAGACAGGACAGTTAATTTATATGATAGTGACGGCAATCTTGTTGCTTCAACTGTCGTCGGGGAAGGTACAACAATAGGCAATTTGCTTGATTTTATTAATAATCAGACAGACATTTCTGCATCTCTTCAGAACGGTATTTTAACAATTCATAACGGATATATAGAAAACTCCGCCCTTGAAACAGCAATGGGGTTGGAAACTTCCAATAAAAGCAGTTATGTACTTGGCTCTCAAATGACCGTAACAACAACCGCAGCTGTTACCGGTGAAACTACATTGGGCAGTATTATTTCTACTTTGGGAACAACAGACAAAGTTGCAGGCGGTTATAACTTGAATTTCAATGGTACAGATCTGGCAGTGTCAGCTGATACAACGATAAATGAATTAATAAATATGATTTATGATAATGGCGGAACTGCCTCTTTGGATAATACCGGCAGACTGTCAGTCAATGGCGGTACTTTAACAGGTTCTGTTGCAGAAGCTCTGGGTATCAAATCAGTAACTCATACATCATCAGTATCAGCATCCGGAGAAACTTTGTTTACAGAAGAAGAGGTTTATGCTGACAGAGATACAACCCTTGCGGAATTGGGTATTAATGACAGTTCATACGTAATCAACGATAATTTAGGCAATGCGCTGACTACAATCAATGTTTCCGGAACAACAACACTTGGAACATTTCTTGACACACTTAAGGCAAACGGCATAGACGGTGTTATTGCAAACGGCGTTATTTCACTTGAATCACTGGAAGGTAAATATATAACCGGCGCATTGGCAAATGCATTGGGCATAACAGTAAATACTACAACAGATGTTGTAAATACCTCTCAGAGTTCAACCGCACCTGTTACCCATACCGGAACAGTTACTGCAGATATCACAACCACCCTTGGTGAAATCGGCGCTGTTACAGCAGGCGGTGGCGAAGAGCTTTTGATATACAATTCTGACCAAGTTTGTATAGCAACAATTTCAAGCTTAACTACATCTTCCACAATCGGCGATTTATTTGATGTCCTCGGCGCATACGGTATACAGGGAAGCATAATAAATGGTGTTATCAGCTTGTATTCGGAATCCGGAAGCTATGCAGCCGGCGAGATAATGGATAACTTGGGCATAACAGTCGAAAGCGGAATAAATACAACATTTACTATAGGTCAGACAATCACGTCATCAGACAGGATTACTTATACAGATAATACTGTTGCGACAGAAGATTCATTGATGTTAGGTTTAATGCCAGGTTCCTTATCTTCTCTTGTAGTTGATGTAAGGCATTATGAACCGGATGGCAGTTTTTCTTCAATAGGTTCTATAACAATAACAAATTCAACAACAATCGGCGATTTCTTTGATCAGCTTAAGCAGTATCAAATTAACGGCTCTATTGATGATGGTGTAATAACATTGACTTCAGAAGAAGGAAACGGAGTCAACCATGCTTACCTGCAGACATATCTAGGTTTTGATATACACGAAGTTAATGTGACCATCACCACCGGTGCGACATCGACATCTACAACTGCGATAACGTATACCACTGTTGAAGTTATGACAGAAGATACAAAACTCGGTGATATTTTCAATACGTACAAAATAGATACTACAATGGAAGCTGTTATGCGCGGTGGTGCAATGACAGGTTCTGTTATAGGTATAAGTACTGCTGACGAACTTCAATATCTTGCAACTCTTGTTAACAGCGGCAATTATATGACCGGTAAGACATTAGTTTTAACAGATGATATTGACCTGTCCGGTATAACTGATTGGACAAGTATTGGTGCAAGAAACTATTTTAATGGTACATTTGACGGTCAAGGACATACTATATCTAACCTTACTCAATCATTAAATGATGGTACAGCTGAGTATGGAGGATTATTCGGAAGGGCATCTGATAGTTCTACAATAAAAAATATAAAATTAGATAATGTTAATATTAAGAATGGTATAGTTGCACAGACAAATACTGATATAGACTATATAGGAGCTGTAGTTGGTTATTCTACGGGTGGTATAAGCGGAATAAGTGTTACTAATCTGGCAATTAATGATGGTCTATCAAGTTCTGGATCTGCTTATATAGGAGGTATTGCAGGTTTTGCTAGGTTTATTTCTGATTGTTATGTACAAGGTTCTATACAAGCTCGTATAAGCATGGCAGATTCTGCATTGCAACTCGTTGTTGGTGGTATTGTTGGTTTATTTAAGAGTTACAATAGCTCAATAAATGAATGTAATGCTGTTGTAGACATAGAGACTCAGTTTACCAATCCTCTTTTATTAAAGCAACAGAAAGTCGGCGGTATAGTCGGACTTATATCAACACCGAATGCATATACATACAGCATTAGAAATAGCTCATTTACCGGAGAACTTCGTGGTCATGATGAGGGTATCGGAGGGATAGTTGGTGAATTAGAGTATACCGGCACAAGTACAGCTCCTGCAATAATATTAAACATACAGAACTGTATTGATCATAGCAGTTGGTATACAGGGGCAGCAGCGGCATATCGAGGTTATGCAATGCTTGGTGCACAAACTAATTTGAGCTCCAATGTAAATATTAATGTAACAAATAGTTTTTCGGATGCTAATTTAGCGGACCAGAAGGGGTTTATCTGTTCTGGAGCTGCGACAGTAAATCTAACAAATTCTGATTACAAACGCGGCGGTTCTTTGTATCAAGCAATGGTAGACAGCGGTTATGACATGTCTATGTGGGATGCGAATGGAAATGTAATAACTTCCGGCGGGCGTTATCATATGGCAGTATATGACAAAAACGGCAACCAACTAACATCTGTTGAATTTTCTGATGAAACCACTATAGAAGATATTATGAATGCATTAAGACCTTATGGTGATGTCAGCCTTATTGATGGTGTTTTAACATTTACCGGCACAGACGGCAACTTAATGGTTGGCGGTTTGGCGGAAGCGCTCGGTATTGGTGTTGTAAAACAAATCTCAACAGTAACCGTCGGTACAACTGTTACTTCTACTGCTGCTATTACATATACCGAAGTAACAACCGCTACAAGAGATACGCAGATAGGTGATATAATAACCACCTACAAAATAGACGGCACAATCACTGCCTCCGGCGTAACAGGCACCATTATCGGCATAAGTACCGCACAAGAACTTGAATGGCTGGCAGATGCCGTAAACCGCGGTAATAGTATGCATGGCAAAACTATTGTCCTAACAGATAATATTGACATGTCCGGTATTACAGATTGGACGGCTATTGGCGACCGCTATGTTTTCAATGGCACATTCGATGGTCAGGGACATACAATTAGTAATTTAACCGTTACATCTATTAACCCTTCTTCTACAAGTGCAACTCTTGAAGGTGTAGGATTATTTGGATGTTTGGGTAATGCAACAATTAAAAATATTAATATAAATAATTTTAATATGAGAGCCACTCATTCCGACGGTACGTTAGGCTCCGCCGCTTTCTTGGCTAATATGCTTTCTAATGGTTATAGCGCAAATATAAGCGGTATTACTGTCGCGAATTCTACATTGAATGGAGCTGGAGGCGGTATATTATATATGAGTTATGGAAATGTTACCATCTCTGATTGTTTTGTGCAGTTTAATGCAACAACTCCTAATGATACAAATGTTTATGTTTTAGGCGGAATTATTGCCTTCGCAGGCATGGCAGGACTTAGGGATACATATATTAATGGGTGTTCAAGTGTACTTAGTGCGAATGGCGCCTATTATCTTGCGGGTGGAATAGTCGGAAGAAATGCTACAGGCAATAATAACGAAACTACTATAAAAGATTGTGCTGCTCAGGGAACTATTCGCAGTACGAGATCCTCTACAATGAAGGGTATAGGTGGAATTGTTGGTAATCATTGTATTGCCCGAAATGGTATATCATCAGAGTTAAATATTAATAATGTATATAGTAACATGTCTTTATCCTCATACAATAATTCTGCCGCAATAGCCGGTATAGTAAGTATAGATAGGGATTATACAGGAACCTGGGATGGAACTGCTAATAATACTGTTAGAATTTCTGATGCATACAGTTCTGGCAGTTATCAGACTTATTATCTTGCACAGGCTGATTATGCGACTGTATCAACATCTAATGTTCAGAACAATACGAGCGTTTCTCAGTTTGCAACAATAGCGGCGCAGAGAGGGTTTAGCCCTGTGGACTGGGATTATGCATCCGGTTTGACTACAAATACTTTTGCCGGACCTTATCAGCTTATTGTAAAGGACAAAAACGGTAAACAGCTTTATTCATCAGCTAATCAGTGGGATAAACATACAACCCTCGGCGAAGTCATGGATGTATTGAAAAAATACGGCGATGTAACATTGATAGATGGCGTTTTGACCTTTAAAGGCACTGACGGAAACTTCATCACCGGCTTATTCGCCGAAGACCTCGGCATCGAAACCGTTGAAACCACAACTAACAAAACCGTCGGCACAACTGCCACCTCAACCGCAGCGATTACATATACCGAAGTAACAACGGCAACAAAAGACACAACAGTAGGTGACTTATTACATACATATAAAATTGATGGCACAATTACAGCTTCCGGCGTAACAGGAAATGTTATAGGTATCAGCACAGCCCAGGATTTGGTGAATCTTGCTACATTAGTTAATAATGGGAATACAATGAATGGTAAAACTTTTGTTTTAACCGATGATATAGATCTTGCCGGTATTGCATGGAAATGTATAGGTTATGACTATAGCCATGCATTTGAAGGTAATTTCGACGGTCAAGGGCATGTAATCAGTCATCTAACTCAAGTATATGATCCGAGTATTGATGGTACTATGGGAGGTTTGTTTGGAAAAGTCGGGGGTTCTTATGGTACCAGTGAAATTAAGAATATTACTTTTGAGGGGGTGACAATAAGAGCGACAACTACAAGTACAGATATTTTAGCTGCTAATATTGGGGTTCTGGCAGGTGAATATTGGGGTGGCGAAGTAAGTAATATAACTGTACGTAACTTTTGTATAACAGTAGATGGTTCTAATAATCTGGGATGCAAGCTCGGCGGTATTATCGGGTATGGTGTAACAAACATTACAAATTGTCAAACATCTGGTAGAATAGATGCACAAGATGAATCTGTGAATGCTGGTGGTCTTGTTGGTTTATACGGATATGGTACTCCTTATACCATATCTCAATCACATAGTAGTGTTTATTTTGCAAATATAGGTACAGGAGGTGCGGGACCTTCTTATGTAGGAGGTATTGTAGGACTTATGGATGTTAATCCGGATATTAACTATAGGTTTACAGTACAAGATTGCTCTTTTTCCGGTTACTTCGAGACTATAACAGATGATAGCATTTCTGCCGGGATAGTTGGGGCGATTGGTGGTAGCGGCAGAACGACACTAAATATTACAAATTGTATAACACAGAGCTCTAGTAATATGAAGTCGGCATGTTTCGTCGGTATGCAGTCTAATACGACTTCAACTGATAGCATTAATATTTCTAACACTTTTGTTATGGGGGGTGCGACAGGTAAGCCAATGGTTGGATCTGGTGTTGCACAAGTCGCACTGAATAATAGTGGTGTAACTAGTAATTACTATCAATCAGCCATGACTAGCGGGCTTGATATGACCATACGACAAGAGAATGGCTGTATAATAACATCTTCTGAAATAAATAAGTTGGAGCTTGTGAAAGACGGTCTGGTTAGGCGCTCCTATACTTTTGGTGACAATGATACAATACAGGATATTATAGATTTTCTTGATGATTATGGTGATGTTACTTTTTCTGACGGAAGATTAACTTTTGAAGGTTATGACGGCTATTGGCTTACAGGCGGGCTGGCAGATGTCCTTGGCATTAACGTAACTTATCAGACATCTACTATAACTGTAGGCAAAACCGTTGTGTCAAGCCGCAGTATAACACATGCAACTGATGGAACTATTGCAACTAATTCTAGTACTCTATATGATATTCAAGCTCTCAATATCTATGGTACGGGAACGATGCGAGTAATGAAAAATAATGAGTTATATACTATAACACTGACTTCTTCTACAACAATTGGTGATATGCTGTTATATCTCCACGATTATGGAATAGAAGGCAGTCTTATAAATGGAACACTTACGATTGCCGGAACAGAAGATGCATATATTTATTCAATGAATAGCAGTGTTGCTCAAAGCCTTAAACTGCCAGGTTATGGTCCTTCAACCTTTACTACCAGCGCTGTAGTAACAACATATGCTAATACTGTTTCAAGAGAGCTGTCGCAATCTAGCCTTGCAACAGCTACAACTTCTACTACGTTGGATAATTTTGTAAGACGGATTTATCAAAATACAATGTTCGGAAGTAGGCTTGATATGGGAGCTGCTACATATTTAACTATAACTGTTAGTGCATCTGAAACTTTACATACACTCACTTTTGAAACAGCAAAAACTACTATTGGCGATGTTTTTGCAGCTCTCGCAAGCTTTGATATAACTGGTACTATAAGAAATGGCTCTGTTACATTTACTGGGACAGAAGATTCTTATATCGTAACAAATCTACAAATATATGGTCCAGGATATCGCAATGATTCTTTTGAAGATGCATTTAATATAACAGCATTCTCAACTAGAACGGTACGCTCTCAAACCACCGTAACCAACGATGAATCAGATGTGTTGAGAAGTTCCGCAGTTGTTACAGCAACAGGGTCAACAACGTGGTCTGAACTTGGTTTTGTTGAAAATAGCGCTACTACTATAACTGTAACCGCATCAGACGGTACAATTCATGATATAATAATAGATACTGATTTAAGTTTGGCTGACTTTTTTAATGAATTGAACGGGTATGGTATTAATGCGAGTATAGAAAATGGCTCAGTTACAATATCCGGAACTGATAAAGCTTATATTAATGATGGCATAGCACAGTTAGTCTTATTGGCAGCATTTAGATTAGGAAGCCCATACTTCAACACCACCACCGCCGAAACAACCTATACCAACGACGAGTCTGACTATTTCGCATCTACAATCACTGGCGAACTTACGACTTCAACCCTCTTCTCAGAACTCAATGTCGGAGCGGACGGGTATGTTACGGTCAACTCCAACGGCACAGAATATATTGTCACTGTTACACCTGATATGAGTGTAGATGATTTGATATCAACCCTAGCAGGCTTTGGTATTTCAGGCTCTGTCAAAGACGGCAAGTTAACCTTTGTCGGTACAGAAAACGGTTATATTACAGGTATGTCTACTAATATCCAAAACGCCCTTGCTCTCCAAGTCGGCGACGGATATACATATGAGATGACGGAAGAACGGCATATTACTACGACATCAGATGAGTTGACTGAAGAAATTATAAATACGCTTTCGACCTCAACAACATTTGATGACCTCGGTTTAACCGGCAATAATTACATTACTGTTGTTTCCAACGGCACAGAGCATATTATTACTATCACGCCAGAAATGACAGTTGATGATATGATCTCTACTATTGCAGGCTTCGGAATCTCAGGAAGTGTAATAGATGGTAAATTAACATTCAGTGCTGATGTGGATTCTTACATAAAAGATATGTCACAGGATCTCAAGGATGCTCTCAAGCTCGAAGCCGGTGACGGAAACAGCTGGACGACAGTAGAGGGTGCAACATGGGTTAACTCAGATTCAAATGATTTGACTGTAGAAAAAGACGATATGATTATAACAGGCGATACTGTTCTCTCTACAATAGACGGATTTACCGGCGGAAACTTAATAGTACACCAAGCTGACGGAAGATTTGTTACAATTAACGTCGACGCAACAGGAACACTTGACGACTTCTTTAAACAAATTGCGGATTATGGTTTAGTCGGCTCTGTTGATTCAGAAGGAAGAGTTACTGTCACAGGCGTAGGAAATGTCTACCTGCAGGCAGCTTCCGGCGGAAGCAATATATTAACGTCCTTGAATATGAACAACGTTATCTACAATGTACAGACAATCAGATCAAACAGTACTTCAGATACTTTGAGTCACACAATTCAAGTTGCAGCGTCAGGCTCAACTACGCTTGATGATCTTGCTCTGTCTTCCGGCGATGAAATAACTTTCAATGGCGCAGGAAACGTAAGCCTTGTTCTCGAAACAACTTCTGATGCAGGAAACCAACATATAACGCTTACTTTCTCAAGAACATCTTCGCTGTATGATGTTATAGATAAGCTTGCAGAATACGGAATAAACGCTTCTGTCGATGCAATGGGAAGATTTAGTATTACTTCTTCTACACTTACGGACTTTGATATTTCCGGAGAACTCGGCGACTTCTTGATGGGTGCTTATCACAAAGAATATGGCGAAGATACTACATACAATGTTTCTACTAACCTTGTACAGGAAACAATTGTGAATATGAAAGATTCAGACCTGCTTTCTCAATTCGGGGTTACTGGCGGTAATATTCTGATTACACAGCAGGGCGTAAATTATACTGTTAATGTCGATATGACAAATATTGTTACTGTCGGCGATTTCAGAAACCTGCTTGCTCAGTACGGCTTCACTACAAGTATTGATGATCATGGCAGGCTCTCTGTCTCCGGTGTAGGCGAAAGCTATTTGTCAAGCATTGCAGGAGGGTCTAATATCTTAGATGTATTTGGACTTACTGACTGGACGCTCGGGGAAATTACACAGCAGAGCGATCACCTTACAGATACAGAGGTCATAGTTCACGCTATTACAATGCAGGATAAAATCTCTGAATTGACTGATGCTGCCGGAAATAACCTCGGTATTACGGCGGGACAGATATATGTTTATCAAGACGGAACAAGAAGTACGTTAAATATTGATACTAACGATACTTTGGAAACCCTTGCCGCAAAACTTTCTCAATACGGAATTACGCTTGGAATTTCGCAGGAAGGAAGAATATACTTCGACGGAAACAACAACAGTTATCTTACTACAGACGGCTTAAGTTCCGCTAATGCTTCCAATATTCTCGAAAAAATCGGAGCTGCAGGCGATTGGGAAACAAGATATGACTCTACAAGCGCAATCCTTGATTATACTGAAAAGGTTAATAATGTTGTGACCGGCTCTACTAAGTTAAGCGATCTGCAGGATGCTGCCGGAAATAATCTTGGTATTACAGAAGGTACATACTACGTTTATTCAAATGGGGTAAGAAACACAGAAACGATTACTGCGGATATGACGGTTAATGACTTGATGGCAACTCTAGCTTACTATGGTCTTGTTGCAGATATAGATGAAAACGGATCAATCTCTGTAGGTGCTTATAACAATACTTATCTTGCAACATCAGCGCTTGCAGGACAAAATTCTAACATTGTGTCCACTCTGTTTGCTGAATGGGATTTTGTTAATATTTATACATCTAACGGGCTTGATGTTCCGCAGGATGTTATTGAAGCAATTGACAGAGATACAAAGCTTTCTGATATTAACGAAGGAACGTATCAAGACGGTTATATTACTGTGGTGAAAGACGGTATTCAGACTAATATATCTTTGACTGCTGATGATACGGTTGGAACATTGATGGATGAGCTTGCACTTTACGGCTTTGAATCTGTAATTAATGAAAACGGACAGTTAATTATTAAAAATACCGGCAATAGTCTGCTGCAAAATTATACCGGTCCTGAAAAGGCATCTAATGTTCTTGATTTGTTAGGAATAGGGCTTAATGACTGGATTAGTACAGATTCTTATAAGAGCAGTACAATAAATGTTGTGCAGACATCTACTCTGGACGTTTCTGCAACAAGAGATACGCTTATGTCTGAACTAGGTGTTTCTACAGGTGAATATTATGTCTATAATAACGGCGTAAGGTATACAGCTCTGATTTCTTCGGACGAAACTTTAGGCTCATTTATGGATACTCTTGCAAGTTTTGGACTTGAAACAAGCCTTGTAGACGGACCTAATGGAGCTGTGCTTTCAATCGTCGGCAAGGGTGATTCATATATTGCAAAATCTACAAGCACAACTAATGCGTCAAATGTTGTTGATGTTTTGTTTAATAATGCTCAGCCTTCTGAAAAATATGAATATAAGGGACTTGAACAAACTTCTGAGATAGTTACTACATATTCTGCAGCAACAGAAGAAACGCTATTGAGCTATTTTGATAACGGGCTTCTGCTTGCAGAAGGAGATTTGTCGGTTACTGTAAATGGACAGACAAGTATAATTAAAATAGGTGCGGATGAAACATTCGGCTCATTACTGCAAAAATTCCGTGATTTAGGACTTGAGGCTACTTTGAATAATGGACAAATTATGATTCAAAGCGGTTTTGATACATTTACTATAAATACAAACGGAACAACCTCAAATCTTATGGCTACAGTCGGGCTGGTTTATCATGATGATTTAGGCGGATATGGAGCAAGCAGTGATACGGTTAAAGCTACAACAACAAATATAGAAGAAAAAACGCTTTCTGTTTCTAATTATGCGGATTTATCGACGCAAATGGGACTGCTAAATATCTCTGACGGCTCTTTGACTGTTTATAGAGACGGAGAAAAAGCTACTATTCAAATTAATTCAAATGAAACATTTGGTGATTTGAGAACAAGACTTTCTACAGCATTCTCAGATTTGGAATTGGCTTTTGAAGATGGATATTTGTCAATCTATTCAAAAGACGGAAGGTCAGTAGAAGTTGGCTCAACTACTGATACAAGTAATTTCTCTGCGATAACAGGTATTGCTAAACAAGAAGACGGTGCTTCAAGAAGTGCAAGGGAATTGTACTGTGTGAACAGCGATTCTGTGGTTACGGCATCAGGTCTGTTCAGAAGAGGCAATGTAACGGAAGGTACATTCTATGTTGGTGATGCTATGTTTACGGTCACAAGCACTACAACGCTTGCAAATTTGATTTCGCAGATAAATTCAAGCGATGAAGCGAATGCTACTGCTTATTGGGACAATATTGACGGTAAATTTGTTATAAAATCAAGAACAACCGGCTCTGCTCTCGTAAATATTGAGGCAGGAACTAGTAACTTTACTGATATTATGGGCTATACAACTTCTGAATGGAATGCTGACGGCAGTCTTGATGTTACTAGGATGAATGTTGATACACAAGAAATCGGCGATAATGCGAAAGTTACAATTAACGGAACTTCTTATACATCAACATCAAATACAATTACAAGTGATATCTCTAGGATTAAAGGTTTGACTATAAACCTAAAAGGTCTGACAGAAGGTTCTGCTGTAACACTTACCGTAGAACGTGATAAAGAAACTCTTGCAAATGCAATATCTGATGTTGTTGATTCTTATAATGAATTGATGAAGAATGTAGATGAATCAATTGCTGTTGGCGGAGATTTACATGATGAAACAACGCTAAAACTCATAAGGAATCAACTCAGAAGTATCATGACAAGTTCAGATATTGGCACAACTATTTTCAAAAATCTTGATTCAATAGGTATTTCAGTTGATTCTGCAAGTGCAAATAATATTTCAACAAGCAATGAAAGCATTATCAGCTTAACCTTTGACAAGGATAAGTTTATTCAAGCATATGAAGCAGATCAAGATGCCGTAAAAGACCTGCTTATCGGTGGTGATACTAATACAGGTATATTTACCAAGGCAGAACAGCTTGTTGAATCAGCACTGCAGTCTGTAACAGGCTACTTTGATTCTGCAGACAGATCTTTTGATAGAGAAATCAGTCGTTTGGATGACAAAATAACCAAAGCAAATAAAGAAGTCGAAAGATACAGAGAACGCTTAGAAGCAAAATTCGCGGCGATGGACTTGTTAATCGCACAAATGCAGCAACAATACAGCACCTTCCTTACAACATAAGGGGTAAATGGTTCGGACTTGCATTGTTTGCGGTATGTAAATTAACTGTGTGACTCGTGAATTGGGGTTATAAAAAGATTAGTGTGTGCCTTTTTATGTAATTGTTGTCTGTAGGGATAGCAGATGTAGTATGCTTATGTCTTTTAACAACTCGAGAGCCCCTCTTCGGGGCTCTCGATCATTTTTCGACTATGTATTATCCCATAACAGGGGTTTACTTTATTTTTCTCTTTAACCAGAGAATGTTTTGTAAGAAGCTTCGATGTTATCGTTGATAACCTTGTCAACAGCTTCGATTTCTGTTGTAATCTGAGTTCTTTCATTATCAAGTCTTTGAAGTTTTAATTCAAGGTTTCTGTCTTCCTGTTGGATTATAGATGTCTGTGCATTTATTTCTTGATTTTTCTTATCATACAAATACTGCTGATATTCATATTCATTATATGCGTCTTCATATAAAGCAGTATCTGTAACTTCTTTTGCTGAAACATCAATTGTTGTATATGACAGGGGCTCACCATTTTCGTCATATGTTGATGGAATATCAATTGATGTTATTCTGCCGGAAGCCGGGTCAAATGTTAATTTGCTCTTATCATATGAAACATTTTTTGTGAATTGCCCGTTTGCAATATAATCATATGTTGTACAAGTATTATTAGAACCAACTGTAGCTCGTTCAACTTCTGATTTTAGCGCAAAATGTATATTATGGTTATCATCAAAGTAGACATAAAAATCATCTACTGTGTAAGGCTCTCCATTAGCCTTTTTTAAACCGGAATTTTCTATTGCTATTACATATCCGTCATACTCATCTTGTGTAACAATGTCAGTAGAAAGCTTATAAGCAGTCTTACCCGCAATTGTATAACCGGTATCATTTGAAACAGTTATCGTGGATTGACCATTTTCATCTTTCATAAAAAACGGACCTTTACTTTCAACCAAAGTGTACAATCCATCTCCAGCTTCTTGTACAGCACCTTCAACTTGAGTACAAAGTTCCCCGCTTTCTGTATAAATATTGCTAATTTGAGCAGAAGTAAATTTTTTTGGCTCACCAGCTGTTTCTGAGAAACCATTAACTCCAAAATATTCATTCTCTTCTGTTTCTTCAGGTTTTGTGCTAGAAAATACATAATATCCGCCAGTATATGTTTCGTCTTCATCACCGCCTTTTATATATTGTCCTTTTTCATTAACGATATAATATTCGCCGCTTGAAGGCTTAGAGGTTTGCTCTATCAAATATCCTTGAGGATTTTCATCTTCAGTTTTTTCATAACCGGTAACAGTTTCAGTATATGTTGTTGAAACGGGAGTAGCTTTGAATGTTTCAGAGCCCTCTGTTGTTGTTTTATAGCCATTGTTTTGTGTAAGAGAATGACCATAATCAGTATAACCAAGTGTTACATTGTATAATCCGTCACTTCCTGGTTTTACATCGCTTGCATCAAATGAATAGCTTACAGTACCGGCAGTGCCTGTATATTGAATTGTTGTATAATCACTTGTTGATGGAGGAGTCGGCACCTGCATCTCAAGCAAACTATTATACAATGCTGTTGCTTGTTGAGATAAAATAGTTCTTTCTTGGTTGATTTGTTGACCTTGATACTCGAGGTTTGATTGTCTAGCCTGTAGACTTAATAACCTTGCTTGTGATGCTGACATACCCATAATTGCGTCTCCTTTTTCCTTTTTTATTTAAATTTTGTGTTACTTCTAATGTTACTTAATGCCTATTGTGTTACATTCTTTCTTGTTTTTCTGTTGCTTTAATATGTATTACGGCATTTTTCGAGAAAACTTTAGGATTTTAAAGAAAATTGTTACATTTCGTTACATATGTTGTAATTTATTGTGTATAGACATACCATACTAACCCTCTCCACGGGGGAGGGCAGAATTTCTTAGTGAACGACTAGTGAGCTTAGAAATTCGGGTGGGGGCTGAATAAAACTAAGGTTTCATACTAAAAATTCTAAGCAATTCATTATAAACATCATCAAATTTATTATCAATATCATTATTCCAAAATCTAATAACTTGATATCCCAAAGAATTCAAATATTCTGTACGTTTTTTGTCATATTCCGCGTTTTTTTCGCTATTGTGCTGACCGCCGTCAATTTCTATTATTATTTTCTTGCTTCTGCAGATAAAATCGACAATATAACAACCGATTGGATACTGACGACGGATTTCATATCCAAGAAATCCGTGATTTCTTAACAACTGCCACATTTTTCTTTCTTGAGGCGTTAAGTTTTTTCTTAATTCTCTTGCTTTTTCAAGGTTTGGTTTCATGTGAATAATTTTATCATAAATGAGGTTAAGCAGGTTATATTTACAGGACCATCTTTTTTATTCTTTAAGAAAAGCCCCCGCCCGAATTTCTAAGCTCACTAGCCGTTCGCTAAGAAATTCTGCCCTCCCCCGCGGAGAGGGGCTAAGGCACTTTAATTATCTATCATTAAACCTTAATTTTGTCCCCTAATGTAACACAATAGGCATTAAGTAACATTAGAAGTAACACAAAATTTAAATAAAAAGGAAAAAGGAGACGCAATTATGGGTATGTCAGCATCACAAGCAAGGTTATTAAGTCTACAGGCTAGACAATCAAACCTCGAGTATCAAGGTCAACAAATCAACCAGGAAAGAACTATTTTATCTCAGCAATGTACAGATTTGTATAACAGTTTATTGTCAATGACAGTGCCGACTCCACCATCTACAAATGATTATACAACTATTCAATACTCCGGCACTGATGGTGCATCTACTTTTACATTAGGTAATATTGTACCATCTGGAGACACATATACTGTAGAAATGAATTACAAAAAAACCGGTCACTATCTTGAAGAAATGGGAACTGCTGCGGTTTCAGAAGTTCCGCAAATGATAAACCTAAAAGAAGCCGAAGGACTTTCTAGCACAGCAACACCATACTACGATAAGCCAGCCTCCGCTATCGGTAGTTCTACAGTTGCTGAAGGAGCCAATGTAATGTGCAAAGTCAGCAGCGATTATAAATTAGAAGATGGCGAAGCTTTTTATGAACTAAAAGATGGTAAATTTTTCTCCATCGCCTCTGCTGATGATGCAGAAAATAAAAATAATCTGTATGTTATGAGAAAAGCTAAAAACAAAACAGATGACACTGAAGCGAACTTTTCTTCAACAGACTTTTTAATCGGCAATTCTGAGCAAAAAAGCTATAAATCTGGAGGTATAAAAGATTCTGACAGATTTAATTATTATGCAATTGATGAGAGTGGAAATGCAGTTAGAATTGACTCATCAAATGTAAATGACTATTTTGAAAAATTAGATGATGGCACATATGGACTCAAATCCGGAGCTACAGTTTTAGAAAAAACTGCAAATGGCGGTACTGAATACAAAAACCCTGACTATGGCAACTATAGTTATTATGTCGAAGGCCAACCTTGTATGTCATTATCAGAAGCGCAAAAATCCGGCAGAATCGGTTCTACTGCAACATACAACAATTACATAGAAGCAATAAAAGATGCATACCCAGAGTATACGGATAAAACAAATGCTGAAATTGAGGCAGATTTTAAAGTATACTTTACAAAAAATGACAGCGGTCTGCAGGTCCCACACTTTGTAATGACATCAGATCTGGAGTCCGGTATGACAGATGCTACAGGCTCAAAATATGTAACAACATATGATTACAGTGCAAACGGAACATATACATCAACCGTAAAACAAGATCAATGCCAGCTTACATTTGATACTTCCGGAAGAATTACGGAAATTAAAGTTCCAAGATTAGACGCAGACGGCAATATTTTAGGCTACAAACCGATTTCTTTGGAAGCATCTACTGTTACAGACACTAATGCATATCAAGACGCATACAACAAATATGAATATGCAATGTACGAATATGATAAGAAAAATCAAGAAATCAATGCTAAAACAGAAATTATCCAGCAAGAAGATAAAAACCTTGAATTAAAGCTTCAAAGGCTTGATAACGAAAGAACACAGATTACAACAGAAATTGAAGCTGTTGATAAGGTTATTAATGATAACATCGAAGCTTCTTACAAAACATTCTCAGGTTAATCGAAGATACCCCCAGTTTACCACCCTGTTATGGGATAATACATAGTCGAAAAATGATCGAGAGCCCCGATGAGGGGCTCTCGATTTAACCATGTCGTAAAAAGGTCCTTTGTGTATGGAGCAATGAACAAGTATAAACTTCCTTATTTATAATAGTTATTAACCCCCTTTTATACATGGTAAGAGACCGTAGAATCTTCCGGTAACGGGTTATCCAATGTATATTCCCCATTTTCTCCTCTTAGTTCGCTTAAGATTTCTTGCGCTTTAGATAATGAAACACCATATTCGTCAGCGATATCCTGTGCAGTCATTGTTGATGACATTTCATCTTGTCTTAATTCCGAAAGGATTTCATTGGTTGACTTTGTTGTTGTTTCTTCTGTTGATGAAGATGTTGTTGACGCATTTGCCGTTGTTGTGTCAGTTGAGTTCTGAATAACATTAAGAAAATTTGCGCCTGATAGTGATGAACTGATTCCTTCTGTCATAATTAACCTCCGTTGTGTTTAATTTTAAACACAACACTATAATAAGTTTGTATTTTAACTTTGTCAATGATATTTTAGAATAAATACACTATATAAATGAGGGAGGAGAAAACATGCGTTTAGACGGCAGACAAAATAAAGAGCTTAGAGAAATAAAATTTACTCATAATTATACAAAGCATGCTTTGGGTTCTGTAATGACGGAGTTTGGCGATACGAGAGTCTTAGTAACGGCGACGGCTGAACTTAAGAAACCTAAATGGATGGCTGAGGATGATAATAGAGGATGGGTAACCGCAGAATATTCACTTCTTCCCGCATCAACTAATACCAGATGTAAAAGAGAACGCGAAAAGGTTTCCGGAAGAACACAGGAAATTCAGCGTTTAATAGGCAGGAGCTTAAGAGCATGCGTAGATTTAGAGAAAATGCCGGGTATGACAATAACTATTGATGCAGATGTAATACAGGCTGACGGCGGAACAAGGACTGCAAGCATATGCGGAGGTTTTCTTGCGCTTAGAGATGCTGTCCAAAAACTCATTGCCTCCGGCGATTTGAAAGAAAATCCGATAATTGAGCCGGCGGGAGCTATTTCTGCGGGTATTGTTAACGGCGAAGTTCTGCTGGATCTTAATTATGCGGAAGATTCCCATGCACAGGCGGATTCTAATATTGTACTCACGAAAAGCGGTAAAATAATTGATTTTCAGACAACTGCAGAGGGGATGCCGTATGATTTTGAAACAATGCTTGATATTTTTAATACAGCAAAAGATGCAATAAATCGTATAATAGAGATGTATTAACAAGTGCTGAATATTACTTGACGCAGGTTTTTGTTACTTGTAAACTTATAATACGATGTGTGGAGAGATCTAAATGGAAGAAGAAAACGTATTGAAAAAATTTACTACTGCTAAGTTTTTGAGCTTTGCTCTTGGTTTTTTCGGTCTGCAATTTGCTTGGCAGATGAGGATTATTTTATCCGGACCTGTTACGGAAGATTTGGGCGCCTCTCCGATGCTGTTCGGTTTAATATGGCTTGCAGGACCGTTTACCGGCATGGTTGTACAGCCTGTAATTGGAGTCTTAAGCGATAAAACTGATTCAGTATTCGGCAGAAGAAGACCGTATCTTCTTGGCGGTGCTTTGTTGTCTGCTGTTGCTTTGTGGGCGCTTCCAAACTCTGAGTATATTACAAATATGATTTCTTCAACTCTTCATATCAAGTTTCCAGAATTAGCGGCATTAGGTTTTGCAGCGATAATGATTTGGATATTAGATGCTTGTGTTAACATTGCTCAAGGTCCATATAGAGCGCTTGTACCGGATGTTGTTCCTCCGGAACAGCATTCTATTGCGAATTCTTATATAAGCTTGGCTATTGGTTTAGGCTCTGTTGTTGCTGCTGCAACGGCTCCATTTTTAAAATGGGCTTTCGATTATCAGATGCCGATAACTTCTCAGTTTATAATGGCTGCAATTGCCTTTGCATTAGGTATGACCTGGACTTGTATTACTATAAAAGAGCGCAGATATAAGCCGAAAGAAGAGGAAAAAGGCGAAAAACTTCATTTGATACAGTCTATAAAGGACTTTTTCGCACTTTCTCCGGAAGTCGGCAAAATATGCTGGATGCAGTTTTTTACCTGGATTGGCACTATGTGTTTAATGATTAATTTTACACAGTACTGCGTGCATACATTATATGCAGTGCCGGATTTATCCGATGTTTCAGAGGTTGTAAAAGCAAGTTATGATACTTTGGTTTTGAATGCAACAAATTTCTCATCTGCATGTTTTGCAATCTTTAATCTAATATGTTTTGCTGTTGCAATTCCTATCGGGGTGCTTTCCGTAAAATACGGAAACAAGAAGGTTCATGTATTATCATTGCTTTCTATGGTTGTTGCTTTTCTTGGAATGGCATTATTTACAAATATAAAATTGGTTGCTTTGTTGATGGCAGTTTCCGGTATCGGCTGGGCAAGCATATGTGCACTGCCGTTTGCAATGCTTTCACAATATATCAAACCTGGTACAGAAGGTTCTGTTATGGGAATCTTTAATATATTTATTGCAGGTCCGCAGGTTTTTGTCTGTACTTTAGTTTCCTGGATAATCAATAAATGCTCTTTTAATGTCGTAGGCGGGATTAATTATCACTGGGAATATACTTTCTTTATAGGTGCAGGATGTCTGCTTGCAGCAGCATTAATTGCATCAAGGGTTAAGGACAAAACAGCGGTATAATGGTAAAAAGGGGTAAAAAAGGAAAAGTTTTATTAATTTATCCTCCGTCTCCTGTTTTAAACAGAGAAGACAGATGCCAGCAGCCAACAGAGGATTTGCTTGTTATTCCTCCGCTTCCGCCTACAGATTTAATGTATTTGGCTGCAATAGCTGAAGAATGCGGGTTTGAAGCAAAAATTAAAGATTACAGTCTGGGTGGAGAGTTTGAAAAAGATTTACGGGAGTATAGGCCGGATTATTTAGTTGCAAATATAGCGACTCCAACATTTTTGTCAGATATAGAAAGTATAAAACTGGCTAAAGAAATTTTACCGGCATTGAAAACTATCGTAAAGGGTGCGCCGTTTTTAACGTATAATACAAATGCAATATATGAAAATCAGTGTTTGGACTATGTAATTATGGGCGAGGCAGAATTAACCCTAAAAGATATTCTGGATGGAGTGCCGGATAATGAAATTCTGGGAATCTGCTACAGGGAAAATTTTCAAGCTGTTAAAAACGAAAAACGTCCGTTTATAGAAAATCTTGATATACTTCCATTTCCTGCCAGACATTTGGTAGATAATTCAATTTACCGCAGGCCGGACAACGGCAAAGTGCAGGCAATTATTAAGGTTTCAAGAGGGTGTCCTTTCCATTGTTTCTTTTGCCTTGCATCTCCTGTTGCCGGAACGCGTGTAAGGGTAAGGTCTGCAGAAAATATTATTGCTGAAATAAAGGAATGTGTTGAGAAGTATAATATAAGAAATTTTGTATTTTGGTCTGATATTTTTAATTTTGACAGAAATTGGACGATAGATTTGTGCAAAAAGCTTATAGAAAGTAAATTGAAGATAACATGGTCATCAAATACGAGGGCTGATACTATGGATGAAGAGATGGCTTCTTTTATGTATAAAGCCGGATGCAGACTCGTAAGTATCGGCGTGGAAAGCGGTTCGCAGAGGATTCTTGATAATATAGGCAAGAGAATAACTCTTGATAATATAAGAAATACGGTCAGAATTTTAAAGAAAAATAAGATAAAGATTTATAATTATTTTGTAATAGGTCTTCCTTGGGAAACAGAGGAAACTGTGGAAGAAACAATTAAATTCGCAATCGAGCTGGACAGTAATTTTATAAGTTTTTATACGGCAACACCTCTTCCAGGAACAAAGTATTTTGCTTATGCGATGATGAACAAACTGGTTGAGGGTAATTTAGATTTCAGAAATGCGTATTACCAGCCTGTTGTTAAATCGCATTATTTAAGCAGAGAGAGAATTTTTGAACTTCATAAGCAGGCAGTAAAGAGGTTTTATCTTCGTCCTAAATTTGTTTTCAAAACGCTGCTGTCACTAAGAAGTTTCAATGAACTTATGAATTATGCTAGAGCTGGGTTAAATTTGATTTTTCACCGCTGATAAAAATATATGTGTACGAGTGAAGGTTTATAGCTGTCATTATTTATCTGGTTGCGTAACAAGTCCCGGTTCTGCATCTGAGCCTGTGACTTTTTTGCGTAAAATAAATGTTATTTTAGGAAGCGCTACTGCGAGCAGAAAACTGCAGATTCCTACATTAGCGATAATATTTGCGGATTTTGCAACAAGAGCTTTTTTAGCAAATTTATCGATATTCCCGCTTGCCTTTGCCTGCTGTGCAAACTTTTCGATTTCTTTTTGAAATTTTTTGATTTTATTTTCATCCACAAAGGCTCTAGGATCGCGTATTCCGTTTTTCAAATACTTTACATCGCAGTATTTTTCGGCAAGTTTTGAAAATTTTGAACCAGCATTATTGTCTAAAAAGTCTATAATGTTATTTTTAGGCATTTCTAAGTCATTATTTTTAATTGATTTTATAAACTCTTTGTCATTAAGCAAATTAGGGTCAAGATTAACATTTGTTTTAAAGATAATATTTGATAATGAGTCAAAACCTTTGGCTATCCATATTGGCGCAACGAAATTAAGAAACATCATCATAGACATTTTAAAACCCATTTCAAGTTTTTCAAATTTATTTCTTGCAGTTCCGACTCTGCCGACAGTTAAGCCTCCGTCTGTAATTGCCATTTTATTAACGGTTGACATATTAGCAAGAGAAGAGGTCAAACCTTTAAAAGACGGGTTTTCCGCACTGCCGGCATTCTCCAATATCGGCTTCATAGTATCTTGTTTCTTCTTAATCTTTCTTGTAAGTGCAAAGTTGGATTTTGGAAGAAAATAGCCCATCAATGCAATCGGAATGCCTGTCGAAAGTACAAATTTCCCAGCCAGAAGCTTTTGATACAGAGATTTATTTTTCAAAACTTTTTCCATTTCTTTAACTTCATTAGGTGCAAGATTTTTGAACTTATCTATGTTATATTTAAGTCCCTGCTTGGAATTTTCTTTTAAGAGATTTGCATTAATTTTTGGATTAAAACCGGCTTTTTTTATGCCGAAATTACAAATTGCATCAACTGCAGGAATTCCGCCGAGCCATATAATTGAAGTTCCGTATTCGTCAATTAGACGTTCTCTTGTCGCATTGAGAGCCATTTGCTTTGAATCTTTAAGATTCTGGTCATACGTCATTACAATTTTAGCGGGGTTTTCAATACCGCAGTCACGGACTATAAGCGGGTAAATACTGCTGTTGTTTCCTATTGCCGATATTATATTTACTAGTGACATTTAAAATTTTCTCCTTTTGCTAATCGTACTCTTATCTCTCTTAAATATCCCGAAAGAGCCGATTTACGAGGAGTTTTAGAGATAGCACAAAACTCGCAGCCCTTTCGGGTTGAGATGAGAATGATGCTGTTTTTTTGCTATCATTAATGTCATAATATCGTTCCTTTTATTTTATACTAACACGAACTATTTTATTGTAAAGGGCTAAATTGTATATACAATTTAGCCCTTTCTATCTTATTGACAGCTTTCCTTATACTTTTTTCAAGATTATAAAGCTGTTCGGTGCAAGAGATAAATTCTGATTTTTATAGTTTATATCATCTCTTCCTGCATTTGAGTAGCCGGAACCTCCGTATTTTTTAGCATCACTGTTGAAAATTTCCTTCCAGTTGCCGTCTTTCGGGAATCCGTAATACTCGTAATTATTACTGTGGAAGCCGTAGCCGTAGTTTTTAATTACAAGAAGCTCTTCATTGCCGAGTTTTAAATGATGGCTGTGAACCAGATGCATATTATCTTTATATGTTCCCACAATTTCGCCTTTTGCAAGGACATCAGAACTATCTAAAAGCTTTTTAAGGTCAGCATTGAATCTTACATTTTCTTCTTTTAGAGTTGTATACAAACCGCCTGTCTTTACGGAACCTACTACTGAATCCGGCCTTGCAACAGATTCCAGTGTGTCATATCCTTTTTGGCTGACAATACTCTCTCTTAATGAAGGATTAGATTCTCTTTTTTCCACATCATCAGAGAGTTCCCTAAAGAATTTGAAGTATGATAAATCTGCTTCATCGTCACCCTGGAAGTACATTTTGGGGCCCGGTGTCGTCATAACAGTTCCAAGCATAAGCTTTTGTTTTGCAATAGAAGTTTCCATTACATTAATAAGCTCTTGCTTTGAGATAAATTTGTTTATTCCCAGAGCTTTTTCAGTTTTTGCAAGTTCACTGTTTGTCATACCTTCAAAATCTTCTGATACTATAAGTTCAGCTAAATTCTGTGCTGCATGTGCAGCCCTCTGTCCTTTTTCCGAGTCACTGTTTCCTGTAACACTTGCAAATAAGTTAAAATGTCTTGCTATATATTTAGGAATAAATCTTGTTCCATCTTCATTTCCTATTTCATCATGGCTGTAGCCGTATTTTACTCTATAGTGAGAAGTCCTTAGATAGTTATCTAAATCATTAAGAGCAAAAGTATTTGGTTCAAGCACGGATTTTTCAACGGATTCTTTGTATTGAGAATCCCATTCGCTGTCAAAACCTATGCTCCAGGGGCTTGTTTTCAGACCTCTTCTATTGTTTTCAACATTACCGTCAACGAACTTCAACTGTTCATCGTGTGAAATATATGGCGGGCTGTAGTAGCTTGTAATAGAATGACGTTTGTGTTCATGGTCTTCTGCAATTAAAAAGACTTCCGGAGCGTGTTCATTCACTTCTACCGCCATTTGTCTTAACAGATAATCAGAACCTACCCTGTTTGTCAAGTCAAAACGAATACCATCGACTTTAAATTCTTTTGCCCACCACAGAGCAGCATTTGACATCCAATCTCTTACATATCTGTTGTTATCACCTTCATAATTCAGAAGATTTCCGAATTCTCCGGAACCTTTGATATAAGGTCCTGTTTGACTCAAATAATCACCATCAGGTCCCATATGATTCGGCACCATATCAATGATTACGTTAAGCCCCTTTCCGTGGCTGTAATCTATTAATTCTTTCAGCTGTTCAGCCTGTCCTAAATTTTCATTTACTGCAAATTTATCAACGCCGTCATACCCCCATTGTTTAGAGAAGGCATTTTCAACCGGCATAAGCTCTATTGCGGTTGCTGTACCCTTTCTTGCAATTTCATCAATACGGGCTTTTGCAGCCTCAAAAGTTCCTTCCTTTGTCAAGGTCGGAATATTCACTTCATCAATAACAAGTCTTTCCAGACCTCTTAAAGGTTCGTTAGGTTTTCTAACTATTCTTCTGGGGTCTTTGCCTTCAAGCCAGTCTGTATTTTTCCATTTATAATTATCTGAATCATAAATAGAACTCCAGCCGTGGATGTTTTCCTGTTTTTTTGCATAAGGGTCTTTAACAAGATTTACATCGTTATCTTTTGTAACAACAATATATCTGTATTTGTCATTAGGAGTTGCTTCGATTCCGTTTGCTTCAAAAACACCGTCGCCTTTGTTAGCCATAGGGTAAATTTTTGACTTATCGTCAACAGGACTAACACTATAACCTGCTGTTGCTGCAGCAGCACTTGTCAACCCTAAGACACCAACAAGTCGGTCTTTTACATTAGCAAGTTTTACGGCTGCTTTGTCAGCTATCTCAACAAATACAGCTTTTGCATCCGGAAATGAAAAGAGTTTAAAATTCGTTTTTCCGGTCTGCTTCACATAATTTGCGCCCCAGCTTGCATGTTCTGCCCAGTTGCGCTTGAATGAGGGTGCCGCAGTGTTTCTGTTACTGCGTGGGTTAAATGTAACACCTGGATTTTGAATGTTTTGTACTCTCATACTAATTCTCCTACACACACTTACATTATTAATAAAACATATAAAAATTATTTTTGCTATTGATCTTTGGATTTATATCCGAAATTTTTTAAGACATTATCTTTTTTTCTCCAATCTTTTTCCACTTTAACCTCCAATTTCAAATAGACTTTTTTATCAACAATTTTTTCGAGTTCCAAGCGGGATTCTGTACCTATAGTTTTAAGGAGCGAACCTCCTTTTCCAATTAAAATACCTTTCTGGCTTTTTTGCTCGCAGTATATTACCGCATAAATTTTATCTATATCATCATTTTCTTCGTATTTATCAACCTTAATTGCAACCGAATGCGGAATTTCGTCCTGCGTATTGATAAGGATTTTTTCTCTTATGATTTCTTCTGCGACAGAGCGCATATTTTCTTCTGTTACAACATCCTCCGGATATAAGAGTTCTCCTTCGGGTAGTCTTTTAAATATATTATCAAGAAGTGTATCTTTATTGCGTCCTGTTTTTGCAGATATTCTTACAAGCGGAATATTTTCATTAAACAGAGTTTTATAAGACATTAGATTTTCTTCTACCTTCTGCATGTTTTTGATTTTATCTAATTTGTTCATAACAAGTATCAAAGGTATTTTAGCATCCTTGAGAATATTTTCCGCTATCCATTTGTCCCCCTTGCCGGCGGGTTCAGATCCGTCTACAAGAAATAATACTAAGTCTGCATCCGGAACCGCAACTTTAGCTTCATCCAGCAGAAATTCGCCAAGCTTATTAAGAGGTCTGTGAACCCCGGGGGTGTCGATAAATATAATCTGTCCCCTGTCTTCTGTTAAGATTCCTTTTATTCTCTTCCTTGTAGTTTGCGCCTTGTCTGTTGTAATTACTATCTTCTGTCCCAGTATCTGATTCAAAAGAGTAGATTTGCCAACATTAGGGCGCCCTAATATTGCCACAAAACCACACTTCATATTATAAGTATACCAAAAAAATATTAGCCAAATGGTTTGTAAATTTTTGTTAACAATAAGGCAATTTCGTTAATATTACTAACTTTATATATGTAATGGGATATTAAATAAAGGGGATTAATTTATGGCAGACACGTTAGGACTCAATAATTACTGGCAGAGCATGCCTTGGCAGTTTAATAATTATTCTTTCAGCAGTCCTTGGAATTTCAATAACAGCTGGACATCACCCTGGGGTTCAGGAAGCACGGCTTCTCAGACAGTATCATTATCCGATACTGATGTACCTTATGAAGTTTATAAGGCTCGTATAAAAGAAGCAGAAGCAAAAAAGATTGCAGAGACTCAAAAGGAAGAGCTTAGGAAAAAAGCTGAAGAAGAATTAAAGAAAGAAAAAGAACCGCATATAAAACAGTTTCAAGAACAAATTACCGCATCAGAAGAACAGATAAAACAGGTTGAAGCGTCAAAACAGGCGGACGGTTCTGCAATCATCACTGCAAAAGCAGAAAAACCGAGTTTTTGGAGTAAAGCCGGAAGGTGGCTCTGTAACGCGGGAACAGCACTTAAAAATATGGGTAAAAGCTTCATTGGCTGGGAAAAAGACGGATGGAACTGGAAAAAATGCTTAAAGAATGTCGCAATAACAGCAGCAGCCGTTGGAGCTACATTCATTCCCGGAGTTGGTCCTGTAATAGGCGCAGGTTTGCTTGCATACGGAGTCGGAAGCGGTGCCGTCGGTGTCGCAAAAGGCATTCACAAATTAAATAATGCAAAAACTGACGCGGAACGAGATCAAGCACAACAGGATATAATTGCAGGAGCCCTTGTCGGTACGGCATCTGCAGTAGGCTTAAGAGGTATCGGCAAAGGATTTAGAACTGCTAATGCTTCGGCTTCAACAACATCTACTGCCGTTAAGACTTCATTCACAGGTAAAGCTGTACAAGGTGTTAAAAATACGGCTTCCGATATGACCGTCAATGTTGTAAAAGCTACCCGTCAAGCAATAAAACGCGACATGGATGCGATAGGAAGCAACGGCGGAGGCATTAAAGGCTTTGCAAAAACATATAAACAAAATGCAGTTAATGCTTGGCAGGCGTTAAACAGCAGACAGCTTAAATATGATAATAAAAAGACTCAAATAGAAGCTAATGTCGATAAGAGAATTGCAGATGTTGACGCTGATATAATGAGAATACGAGAACTTCAAAACCTCAACGGCAGATTAACTACGGCTGAACAGCAAAAACTTGCATTGTTAAAAGAAGAACGCTTGATATTAGGCAGAAATAAAACAGAACTTAATAATTACTTCGGGGCAAACACACGCGAAAAAGCAATGTATGACAAGCTTGCTACTGAAAATTCCGGCCAGTTTGCAAAAACCAGAATAAAGAACAGAAGTACTTCTGCTAATCCTAACAGAATTCAAGGCAAAGAAATTCCGCAGGCAGAACTAAACAGCTTCTACAAACGTATACTAAAAGAACAGGCAGACTATTCAAAATCATTAAAAGAACTTGTAAGAGCAAAGACAGATTTGATGAGATATCTTGCAAAACATCCGGATGCCAATATAACAGAGCTGTCAGCTTATGTTCCGTCTCCGAATGCATCAGCAAAATGGTATAAACCTTCAACCTGGAGAAAAAATGAATACCAGCTTTCTATAGGCGGTCACAACTACAGAGATTACTCCGGATTTCTAAAAACAACTCTGGCATCTCCGGCATCAGCTGTACCTCTTTCAATGGCACAATGGCAAAAAGATTATTCAGGTCCGATGCTGATATCAGAAGAGCTTACTGCGGAAGAAACAGAACAAATGCTCAAGCAGTTAGAACAGGAGAAAAAAGCGCTTGAAGAAGCTCTTGAAGGAATAAAAAATGTTAAAACTAAAGCAGAGTGGGATGCTTTGCTGGCACAGGCAGGTGCTTCTTCGCAGACAGAAGAAAACGCACAGGCATCAGATAAAAAAGCCGATGATGCAGAAGAAAAAGCTCAAGAAAGCGAAGAAGAAGCAACAGTTTAAAACTAATATATTTATTGCTTTTTATTCCGGCTGTAAAATTAAACAGCCGGTTTTTATTTGTTTAATACCGCCATTTCGCAGTTTTTGCAGTCAAATTTGAGCGGATATTTCTTGCCGAATTCATCTTTCAGCACAAGGTTAATATTAGATTTACACAGATTTAAAGCATATTTAATACAGTGTTTTGTCCGCATAAGCTCAATTGACCTTGAAGGCACACTGCTTTCAAGCGATTTTTCAAGAACAGTGACACCGCAGTTTTGATAAAATTCTAAAGCATATTTGTTATGAACATTGGCTCTATAATCAACCGCTTTTTTATAATACTGCGTATAATTCATTTCCTTTTGGCTTGAACGCTTATACTGTTTCACCCTCTCATCCATCAGTTTATCGAAAACTTCACGCCTCAAGGCATTAATCTCCCCGACCGGCATAAACGGCAGTTCTGTTTTTATAACTATATTATTAATATAAAAATCACTCTCTCCGGTCTTAGAAAATTGTTTTACAAAAGTTTCCTGCATCCTGCTACTGTTCTGCGCCTTTTCCCCTTGAGGAAGCTTTGCTTTAATGCTGATATTATTTTCGTCTTCTATATACAAATAATCCTGCTTAACAATTATATTTACCCCTATTTGGCGTTTTACCGGCTTTTGCAATTCCTTATTAAAAGCAGAATCAAAATTTCTGTAAATTATTGCGCCTTTAGTAAAATTAAATTTTCTATTAGTATAAATATACCCGTTAACAGACTTGTTTACAAGAATTCCGTCTATGCCGTCCGTAAGCCCGTCCTGCGGATTAATAATCTTGTCCGTATCAATTTTAAAACAATCTTTTTTGACATCAACAATTTTACCTAAATATTCCCCGATAGATTTGGGAGATTTAAAAGAAAAACAGTCATTTCTTCCTGTTAAAAAATAATCCGTAAAACCTCTGTTAAAACTTTTTTCCGGATTTGGAACAAATGAGTAGACACATCTACCGGAGGAAGTTTTTTTAGAATATTTATCCAGTTCCTGCCTGTAGTATGCAGTTATATTTTTAACATAATCAGCATCTTTAAGCCTGCCTTCAATCTTGAACGAAAACACGCCTGCATCAATCATCTGCTTAAGATGCGGAGAAGCATTAAAATCCTTCAAGCAAAGCGCATATATATCTTTTGCAATAACTCTGCCGTCTTCTGTTTCTACGGAATATTTTTTTCTGCAAGGCTGTGCGCACTCGCCTCTGTTAGCGGAGCGCCCTCCAATGTACCGGCTTAAGTAGCATTGCCCGCTATATGATACACAAAGCGCTCCGTGGACAAAAGCTTCAAGCTCTAAATCTGGATTAGCATCATGGATTTCGTTTATCTGTTTTAAAGACAATTCTCTTGCGAGAACAACCCGAGATACTCCTAATTTATTAAAGAAAGAAACTTTTTCAATATCTCTGTTATCACACTGGGTGCTTATATGTACAGGAATTGTTAGTTTTTCATCCATAATTCTTTTGAGCAATCCCATATCCTGTATTATTATGGCATCTGCCATCATTGCATCAAGTTTTTTTACAAGTTCAAGCGCCTCTTCAACTTCCTTGTCAGTTAAAATCGTATTTATTGTTACAAAAACCCTCGCCCAGTATTTATGTGCATAATCAATAACTTCTTTTATATCATCAAGTGTATTAGAAGCATTCTTCCTTGCGCCGAACGCAGAAGCCCCTATATATACGGCATCTGCACCGCAATCTATTGCAGAAAAAGCAGTTTCTTTATCTTTTGCCGGTGCAAGAAGTTCCGTAAACACAATATTCCTTTCTTTTATATTAATAATATAACAAAAGAAAGAGTTTAGCTTTATTCGTTGATTTTATTTGGTTACGATGCAAAAACGCCATAACCCCTCACCCGAATTTCTAAGTTCACTTGCGTTCACTAAGAAATTCTGCCCTCTGTCTTGGATTTGCTCCACGCTCACAGAGTTCCGCCTTTAAGCCTGAACGGCTTAGTCGGCTCCATCTGTTCGCTATCCGGACTACTACATTTACCCCCATTTACCCCCATTTACCCCCTTACATTTACCCCCGTCCGTACGCAAATCCGCTCCCGCAAGGGGCGAGGGGACATGCTATGTTTGAATGAGCCAGCCCGCAGGCATAAGTATTTAAATAAAGTTATATGCAGTTCAGCCAGCCAATAAACAAAGTATATACCGCGAACGTGCTATGCGTCAGCATATCGATAGTGAGCGTAAGAGTGCAGGCTTGCCTGCAGAATCCATTCAATCCACGCTCGTAAGAGCGTAGAAAACAACCGCCCTTTTCTTCTTTTTTGCCTCGTTTTTTCTTCTTTTAATGCTAAAAGAAGAAAAAATGAGGGGTAAATCAAATAAAGAATCTCTTAACGCTGATTACGACTCAGCAAAACTCTTACCGGACTTCACCCGGCTGTTGTCAAAAATTTTAATTGCTATAAGCTATGCTTAAGCAATTTGGCACTATACTCCCATTCTTTTGCCGAAAATTTTCTTGAAAAAAGAACCGAAACTTCCATTTTCTGCGCGGTCTTTGTATTTTTCATAATTATCTTTGACAAATTGGCTTCTTGGATCTATTTCTTTTAGTTTTTCCAGATACTCTAGCGCGCCGTAATTGTCGCCGATAGACTCTCTAAAATCTGCCAGTTTCTCCAGTGCAAGCTTGTTTTTAGGATCAACATCCGCAAGCCTTTCATAAAATTCACTTGCCTTGGTTTTATCCCCTTCTGCCTCTAAAAGTGCTGCAATTGTTTCTATTAAATCAACATTACTGTCGTTAAATCTGTATGCAGTTAAATATTCATTCAGGGCAACGTCTTTTTCGCCTTTGAGAATATTATACTTACCCCAGTTAATATGTTCTTCAAACGAATTTCCCTGCTGTTCATATATCAAAGCCCGCATCTGGTAAATCAGCGGAGAATTAGGATCCAGCTTCGCAAATTCATCAATTTCTTTAAATGCTTCTTCATACATTCCTTTTTGGAAATAGTACTGCGCAAGAAGAGAATGAAATATTTTGTTATTAGAATTAGCACTCTTTGCCTTCATCAAGATTTCATATCCCGCTTCATTTTTACCCATATCAAATAATGCACGCGCTTTTGTCAAATCATTCTTTGCAAGCTCATACGCTTTTTCCGGCTGGGAGTTTCTTATATAATATCCGGCAAGAATTTCTTCAAACTCCTTAAATCCGTTATCTTTAAGACCTCTCTCCAAAGTCGCGATTGCAGAACTCAATCCTTCGGTTTTTTCGTATAATTCAGCTAATTTAAGAAAGACTGTCGGATTTTTGTCATCATAATCAGAAATTCTTAAGTATTCATCTATTGCTTCGGTCAATTTGCCCTGTCCCTCGCACAAGCCCGCATACAAGTATCTTGCAGGAAGCGCTTCCTGCGGAGTTTTTGCATGATCTATAGCCTTTTTATAATCATTTCTGGCATGGCTCATCTGCTGTTGGAGTGCATGCATATTTCCGCGCAAAAGATAATATTTAAACTTGTCTTCATGTACAAAAATATCAATTAACTGCTCATGCGCCAGAATATTAGGAGGATCAACCTCTAATATTTTTGCGTAATACAGTTTTGCATCTTCTTTTTTATCTAAAATCAATGCAAGATGCCCGAGCTTTGTTAAAATTTCAACATCAGACGGTTTCCCCGCAAGCTGTTTTTTGTATTCAGCATACGCTTCATCATATTTTTCATTTTGTTCAAGTTGTTCTGCCAAGTTCATATAATATTCTCCTAGTTAAATTTGTTTTGAGCTTCCGCCATCCCGTTTTTAAAATAGCAGGAAATGCCTTCTTTTGCATTTGTAATACTCGTTTTTAAAATATCAAGCTCATCCTTTGAAAAATTTTGCAGTACAAAAACTTCCGAAGGAATATTCGGCTGAGGTCCGATTCCTATCTTAAGCCTTGCTATATTGTTTGTTCCAAGGTGCTGAATTACGGATTTTATTCCGTTATGCCCGCCGTCAGAGCCGTTTGCTCTAAATCGGATTTTACCAAGATCAAGCGATAAATCATCAAATACAATTAATATATCCTCAACTGGTATTTTATAATAATCCATAACAGCGCGGACCGCTTCCCCCGACAGGTTCATAAAAGTGGTAGGCTTTATTAATAAATAATCCTCTGTTGCAGTTCTCAAATTAGTCATAAGACATTTGAGCCTTGAATTTTCGCGAAAAGCCAGATTTTCATTCAGCGCATAGCTGTCTATCAGCATAAAACCTGCATTATGCCTCGTAAAAACATATTTATCGCCTATGTTGCCTAATCCTGCAATTAATTTCATCTGAATCTTCTCATATTTTTCATCATCTGATGCATAGAAAGCTTAGCCTTTGTTTCATTTCCGCCAAAGCTCTTTTTGACATCCGAAAAACCTTTCATCATCTTACGCATCTGCTCAAACTGGTTAATAAAAATATTAACGTCATGAATAGGAATGCCGGAACCCTGCGCTATTCTCTTTTTGCGTGAAGAATTCATCAATTCCGGATGTTCGCGCTCTTCCGGAGTCATGCTCTGTATGAATACTTCTATGCGCTTAAACTGTTTTTCGCCTTCATGGGAAAGTTTCTGGCGGTCGTCTTTAGAAATTCTTAAGCCAGGAATCATTCCGAGAAGCTGATCCATTGAACCGAACATTTTCATCTGCGATTGCATTTTGAGAAAATCATTGAATGAAAATTCTGCTTTAGCCATTTTCTTTTCCATTTCTTTAGCAGTTTTTTCATCAAATACTTCCTGCGCTCTTTCTACCAGAGATACAATATCCCCCATGCCGAGAATTCTTGTTGCCATTCTCTCCGGATAAAAATCTTCCAGAGCATTGAGTTTTTCTCCGGTGCCCGTTAATTTAATCGGTTTATGAGTACAGTATACAACGCTTAATGCAGCACCGCCTCTGGAGTCACCATCAAGTTTTGTAAGAACAAGCCCTGTTATATTCAGCTGAGCATCAAAGTTTTCAGCTACATTTACAGCCTCCTGACCTGTCATAGAATCTATGACAAGAAGTTTTTCCGCAGGGTGGAAAACTCTGTCTATTAACAAGAGTTCTGCCATCATATCAGTGTCTATCTGCAGACGTCCCGCCGTATCCAGAATAAGCGTATTAAAACCCTGTTTTGCCGAATAATCTATCGCATTTTGAATGATTGTTTGTACATTGTTTGACTCTTCGCTGTACACCTCAATTCCAATCTGTTCGCCAAGAGTTTTTAATTGAGTGATTGCTGCGGGTCTGTATATATCACATGCAACCAAAAGCGGATTTCTGCCTTCTTTTTTCAGCTTAACAGCAAGTTTAGCGGAAGATGTTGTCTTACCGCTTCCTTGAAGCCCAAGCATCATAATTAAATTTGGATGTCCTGTAAAATTCAAAGGAGAAGTTTCTTTCCCCAGAAGCTCTATCAATTCATCATGCACAATTTTGACTAACTGCTGAGAAGGATTAACTCCGCTCAAAACGTTTTCACCCTCAGCACGGTCTTTAATATTAGAAATAAATGCCTTTACAACACGCAGGTTTACATCAGCCTCCAGCAAAGCCCGGCGGATTTCCCTGAGAGCATCCTGCATATTCTCCTGCGTAAGTTCCTTCTGACCTGCAGTTTTAGCTATAATATCCTGCAATTTATCTGATAATGAATCAAACATTGATAATACATCCTTATAACAACAATACAAGGATATGATATCATGAACATATTATTAAGAGAATATACTGAAGGTTCTGTCTGTATTGTCATCTCGGACAGATTCTATACCCTTTATCATTTCATTGATTGCAGACTGCTCTGTTTCAAGGTCTTGCATTCTGGTATCAATTCGCGTTTCTTTTTCATTGATAATACTTTTTTCGTACTCATATTCAACTTGAGCTTCATTTTGCGCATCAGTATCGTTTACTGTATAAATATTGTCGAAGTTTGATGCTATGCTCTCGCTGTATTCATAACTTTCATTGCCTTCGCTGTCAGTTACGGCTTCCATTTTTGTAATATAGTACTGATTGTTTTGAAGCATCTGGTTAAGGTAATCATTGTCAGAAACCTGAGAATTACCGACCCATCCTCTGTCTGCGATTGCAGTAAAAAGCTGGTCATAAAAATCAATCATACTTTCATCTGCAGCGGTGAACACCTGGTTTGCAGCATCTACAGCAGTTGAAAGTTCCTCGTTAGCAGCAGTAATTTCGGCTTCTTTTGCATCATATGAAGCTTTCCATTCTTTCCATTCACTACTTTGCGTATCACGCCATGCATAAACAGTTGAACCGTTGGTATTTGTTCCTACGGTGCCTCCGCAATCCTTACTTTCATAAGCACCTAAGATAGCATCTATTAATTGTGTCATATCAACTTTATAGGTGCTGGAAATTACTAAGTTACCTATTTTCTTATCTTCTTTAGAAACCGCCGTCTGTCCAGAATTATCTGTATTGACATCTATCTGCCCGGAAATATCTGTATATGCTGTATTACAAGCACTACGCATTGCTTCTTTATCGGAATCGCTTAAATAATTACTAATGTTATTATATAAGCTGTCCAACAAGCTACTAAGATTTGTTTTTGCACTTGAAGTATCACTCCCTAGGGTAAATGTACTTTTGTTTGAGCCATACAAATCACCAACATTAACAGATTTACCCGTAGCCGTTTCTGAAACGGTTCCGAATGAATCAACAAAATCCTTAACGGTTTTATCTTTCATCGGCTCTTCGGCTTCCAAAATATCGCGCTCTTTAATCAAACCGTTAACTTTATTAGTTGCATCCACAACAGCCTGCTGAGTTGTCTGCTGTTCTTCTATGTCTTCAGATGAAATACCGCACAGACTTGATAAAATTTTTGTCCTTACTGATTCATAATCACCGCCAGCAGAACCGTCAGCCGAAATCATTTCCGCATATTTTTGATACTGACTGTCTACAACAACATTACCGCTTGCGTTAGTAATAAGGTACGGAACATTGCCGTTTACACTGCCCGGGCGCATTAAATTAGCATAGCTTAAATCTACATAGGTTACGCCTGAGTTATTAGACCACTTTAAGGTCTTTGTACTTAAAGCATTCTGATATTCTTTTGTAACCCTCTGCATATCTCTGGAAAGAGAAGTCTTTTGAAGCGACAGGTTTTGAAGCTGATACCCGATATCATTTTTTCGAGCCGTCAGCTGCAAAAGTCTAACTTGTGATGCTGCCATTCCCATAGTTTTCTGCTTTCCTTTTTAAATTTTCCCTTGTTATTATGTATTACGGCTATTTTTACTAAAAACTTTAATTTTTTTAGAAAATTGTTACAAATCTTAATAAAAAATATTTACGTTATTCGGATGATTTAATTTATTTTTTGCTAAAGAAAAAAAATATTCTGTCGAAAAATGGAATATACACATTTGGTTCGGAGAGAATATGACTGATACCCCGTTAATTACATTGGAAAATGACGCGGCTGTTCTATTGGAAGAGGCAAGAGCAGCTCATGAAAAATATTTAATTAAACAGCAGGATGCTGATCTTGAAAAGGCGATAGAATATTATATTGATGCGATAAAAGTTAATCCGTCAATATCAGAATCGTACTACAGACTGGCTAGCCTTCTTCTAATTAAGGGACAGATTTCTGTTGAAGGAGCTTTAGAACAGTGCCAGACTGCGATAAGTCTTGAACCTTCTAATGTCAATGCGCATATTTATTCGGGCTATTTTCAGTGTCTGAAGGAAAATTATGAAGAGGCAGAAAAAGAATTTCGTCTTGCGGTTGCAAATGCGGGGAAAAATTCTGCAAGACCAAGACTTTTTTTGTCCAAGGTTTTGTTTACTAGAATTAAAAACCAAAATTCATCCATCAAAGATGTGATGAGCTTTTTATACTACTTTTTATCCGGGAGCATGATGATTATGTGGGATTGCCCTTCTTTAAAAATGTTCTGCAAATTTTTGGCAAATGATTTTTCAGTGTTTTCATATAAAACGCTCGGCGAAACTTTTGAAAAAATGAAGCTTTTTCCCTCTGCGCTAGAAGCCTACTCAAAAGGACTTGAAAAAACTTCGCAGGGTAACTTGTTTTATCAAAAAATGGGTGACTTGTCGCTTGAGTGTAATGAAATCGATGCAAGCATGGAGTGCTTTAGAAAAGCGCATGAGCTTGATCCTTCTGACAGAGAAGTTTTGATAAAGCTTGCAACAATAAGCCAGACTTATTATCCGGAAAATGTTGATGAAACAATTGATTATTATAATTCACTTCTGGAATTTGGAATTGATTTAGATAAAATTTATTATGAATTAGGTCATTTATATTTAAATAAATCTGATAAAATCCATGCCGTAACAGCATTTAAGCTTGCATGGGAATTAGACCCTGAAAATCCATACTATAACAATTCACTGGCTTATGCTTACATTAAAGCAGAGCTTTATGACGATGCTATTGAATATTACCAGAAAGCAATAAAATTGAATCCGGATGCACAATGGACATCAATAGTATGCCACGCTCTCGGCGCAATCTATGCTGAGATAAAAAACAACTATGATGCCGCTGAAGCAACATTCAATGCTGGAATGGTTCTTGATCCCAATAATGTTGATATTCAGTTGTCTTTGGGAGATTTATACATGACGCAGGGTGATTTGGATAAAGCGATTAAGACATATTGCGACGCCATAGCAGTTGAGCCGGAAAATTATTTGATTTACGCTAAAACAGGTCTTGCTCTATGGGAAAAAGACTATCTGGAAGAATCAATCGTTGCTTTTCATAAGTCTATAGAACTTAATCCTAATTTTGAAATTGCACAGAACAATTTAGGTGTCGTATATCTTGACGGTCTCGGCGACCCGAAAGAATCTGTTGAATATTTTAAAAACGCAATTAATATAAATCCTAACTATACGCTGGCATATTTCAACCTTGCACGAGCTTATCAAGCGATTGGAGATAAAGCTCTTGCTGCAGAATATTACCAGATGACAATGGATTTAAATAAAATTACGGATGAACTATCTGAAAAAGATATCAGACAAAGACTTTACGGCTTATTCGAGTAGCTATAAGTTTTGATGGGCTGAATTTACAACATCTTCAACAGTTACTTCCGCTGGGTTCTCTTTGTCTGTCGAAAACCAGACTAAATATTCAATATTTCCGGCAGGCCCCTTAATAGAGGAATATGTAAGCCCTTTAACTGTATATTCTAATTCGGAAATACAGCTTAAGACGTTTTCTATAACCATTTTATGCGTATTTTTATCTCTGACGACACCGCCCTTTTCAACCAAATCTTTGCCGGCTTCAAACTGCGGTTTTATTAAGCATATCATTTCATGAAAATCCGGATTCATAAGCGTCTTTAAGTTTGGCAGAACTTTTTCCAGAGATATAAAAGACAAGTCAGACACAAGCAAATCCGCAACGGGCTCATTTTCAGAATAAATATCCTCAAATGAACAAATCTTTAAATTTGTTTTTTCTATAACTTTAACCTGTGCGCTGTTTCTAAGCTTCCAGTCTAACTGTCCGTATCCGACATCAACTGCATAAACAAATTTGGCGCCGTTTTGGAGCAGGCAGTCAGTAAAGCCTCCGGTAGAAGCGCCTGCATCAAAGCATATCCTGTCTTTAACAGAAACGTCAAAACTTTCCAGAGCTTTTTTGAGTTTAAACCCGCCTCTTGAAACATAAGGCATTGATTTTATTTTAAAATCATACTCTTTAGACGGGTCAATTTGAAAACCGGCTTTTGTAATAACTTCTGTTCCTATCATTACATTCCCCGCGAGAATTGAAGCGGAAGCCTTGCTCTTTGTTTCAAAATACCCTAAATCAACAAGAATTTTATCTAAGCGTTCTTTTTTCAAATCCCGAATAACCTTTCTGCATTGTTTGTTGTAATATCAATTATTTCTTCAATAGGCATCTTTCTTAATTTTGCGACTTCTTCCGCAACAAATCTTACGTATGCAGGCTGATTAGGCTTGCCTCTGTATGGCACCGGCGTCAGATAAGGAGAATCCGTTTCCAGCATCAGTTTATCTAGCGGAACTTCTTTTGCCACATCCTTCATTTTTACTGCATTTTTGAATGTTACAACACCGCCGATTGCAATATACCAGCCCTCTTTTACGCACTCTTTCATAAACTCAACACTTCCGGAAAAACAATGCAATAATACACCTTTTTCCGCCCCTGTTTCTTTGAGAATATCATATGTGTCTTTATGAGCTTCCCTGTCATGCACAACAACGGGAAGGTTGAGTTTATTAGCGAGCTTAATCTGCTTTATAAAAACTTCCTGCTGTAATTCTTTGAAACTCTTATCCCAATAATAATCCAAGCCAATCTCGCCTATAGCTACCACTTTTTTATAATTTTCAGCAAGTTCTATAAAATGTTTTTCTAATTCATCATTATAACTTTTTGCCTCAGAAGGATAAATCCCGAGCATTGCATATATATTCTCATTATTATTCGCAATCTCAAGAATTTTATCTATGGTTCCGGCTTCAACAGATGGTATAACAGCCTTTTTAACGCCATAATTCTCCATCTCAGCCAGAGTATCAGACTCCTCAAGCATATCAATATGTGCATGTGTATCAATCAAGTAATCTTTCATAGCAAAATTATACCACGCTAATAGCATATTAAAGAGTATTCGCAATTACAGTTCTGCTTCTTTGGCGGAATCTCTTCAGAGCAGATTTTTTCTGCGGTTTCTAAGAGACGTTTTCTGTAAGTTTCTTCAAGTTCAAGCGTAAGCTCTATCTTCAGTTCATCCTTGTTTTTTAAATCAAGATATACAAAAGTAACCTCATCCGTCTTGAAAAAATGCTTCACAGCAAGAAGATAAATAATGGTCTGAAAATCATACTTAGCATTTTTAGGAGCAGAACCTGTTTTATAATCCAGAATATAATACCTGCCGTTATCTTTTACCAGAGCATCAAGCCGTCCGCCGAAGAAATACTCCCCGATTTTAACGGCAAGATTATATTCCGTATTAATAACTTCGTATCCTAAATACTTGAGTCCTTTTAAATATTCCCATACAGCCTTTTCTTTTGGAGTTAAAGCAAGCTCCATTTCCGTAATATTTTCTTTGCGCAGATAATATGAAGCAAGAGCATGAATATTTTTACCGAATTCAAAAATATCATCATTGACCGGCATAGAAATCTTCTTTACATATTTGTAATAGAACTTTCTGGGACAGAGTTCATACGTCTTAAGCATATTTGGCGAAAATTGCAAAAACATTTTTACCCTTCAAGATAAGTATAATCCGGATTATTTTTTAGCTTTTCTTCAATTTCTTCGAATGTTGCAAGCCCTTCTGTAGCACCAAACTCGGAAACAACACAAGAAGAGTTTACTGATGCATACATTAAAGACAATCCGATATTAAGTCTTGTTTTGCCTAGTGCAGCACAGAATGTTGAAGCAAAAGCATCGCCGGCACCGAGAGTTGATACAACATTTGATGGGAATACCGGACAGTAGTAAAATTTATGTCCATCATAGGCGTATGCTCCTTTATTACCATCAGTGATGACAATAATCTGGTAATCTTTAACTTTAAGTTTTGTAAGCATCTTTTTTATATCTTCGTGTATAAGTTCATGTGAGAATTTTTCTGTTTTTGTGTCGGGTCTTACATCAATACCTGTTGCCATAATAGCTTCTTCTTTGTTCATAACAACAATATGTGCAGAGCCCAGCATAGTCTTTAAATGTTCATATCCTCTTTTAAGGCTGGTAGTACCTGCATTGAAACATATTTTGGTGCCATGTTTACTTGCATATTTTACAATAGGTTCAAGGACCTTGTTTGATTCTCCATTTAAAGGTGCTACATACATAAAATCTGCTTCTTTAATTGCTTCAAAATTAATTTCTTCTTCTTTTATTTCAGCATTTGCACCTCTGTGGGCAAGTACGGTTCTATCTCCTTGAAAACTTACAAGTATTATTGAAAAACCGGTAGAAGTTTCTTTTTTTTGTATTATATTATTAAGGTTAATATTTTTATTTTTAAAAGAGGCTAGGATTCCCTCTGAATAAATATCTTCCCCAATTTTAAATATAGCAGAGGTCTCAAAACCAAGGTTAGCAAAATTGCAGGCAGTATTAATTCCGCCGCCGCCGACATTAGAAGAGAATGTTGTGATATCGATTTTTGAACCATACGGGTAACTCATAAAATCTGAATTTTTTGATTTTGAACATACAGAAACAATATTCGCCTCATCGCATTCTACAAAAACATCCATAGTAGCACTGCCAATTGTTATAATCTTTGTCATATACACCTCCGCTATTTATTTGATTTATTATATTTATATAATAGCAAAAAAAATATTTATAAGTTTTAGTATATAAGGTTTATAAAAATAGGAGAAAAATTATGGATTTAGCTATTGGCAGTAATACAGCTTTTAACGGTAAAAAAGAAGTCATGTACGGACTTAAAAACATGGCTAAAGCTGCAAAGGAAGCAGAAACAAAAAGGAGCTTGAGTTATGGGCCGCACCCGATTGATACTTCGTATGACGTAATGGAAAATACTGCTAAGATGAAAGCTTATGCAGACATGGCTGTCTATGACGAAGCTTTTGAAGCTACCATAAAAGAAATGCCGAAAAATAACGGCTTAAAGAATCTGCTAGCTAAAGTTCAGCTTCAATATAGCGCAGCAGAACCTTTTCAATTGTTCAAAGATACAATCATGCAAACATTGAGAAAACAACATAAAAAGCCGGATAAAGACACGCTTAACGACTTCTTCAAAAAAATAAGTATGTAAATATTTGTAAATAATTGTAAGATATATAGTGTAATTTTTATTTAGTTATTCTATAATATTTGTATACAGGGGTATGTGATTTATATATAAAAAAGAAAAGAGAGTCCCCTGTGTGTAGATTAGGGAATATAGAGTGCGGATGCGCTCGGGGTCGGAAAGGTTAGGGAATGGCTCTTACAATTAATACAAATTTATCTTCTTTGATTGTTCAAAGTAACTTAAATTCTGCAACAACCATGTTGAATCAGTCTATTGAAAGAATGACAACAGGGTATAAAATTAATCATGCAAAAGACGATGCTGCGGGATATTCAATTGCTGCAAATTGGCAGACACAACTTGGTTCATTGGATGTAGCATCACAAAATACTTCTATGGGTATAGACTTATTAACAACTGCAGAAGAAAACTATGCACTGATAACAAGCCATTTACAGCGTGTTCGTGATTTGACAGAGCAGGCCGCAAACGGAACTTATGGACAAGAATCACTAGATGCAATCGAAGCTGAAATAACAGCTCGTCTAGAAGAAATTGACAGAATTTCTGCAAATGCAGAATATAATGGTATAGATTTAATGTCAGATGCTACCGGTGCAATAACACTGCAGGTAGGTCTTTATGGTGAAGCTGATAGCCAGATAGAGCTGGCAGATACTCTGTTTGATAATGCTAATGTACAAGCTCTATTAGGTGATACCGCTGCAAATGTAGCATCTGATTGTGCGTCTGCAGATACAGCCGCAGATCAATTAACTGAGATAGATACCGCAATATCAACGATTTCTGATAGAGTAACAGCTATCGGTGCGGCTCAAAACCGGTTAGAATCAGCATCTACTGCTATAGATGTGCAGGTGGAAAACTTGACTTCTTCTTTATCTACTATCCGTGACGCGGATATTGCAGAAGAGTCTTCAAGCTATATACAGGCGCAGATACTACAGCAGGCTGCAGCAACTTTGCTTGCAACTGCTAACCAAACTCCAAGTATAGCGCTGAACTTAGTTTAATAATTAATTTGTTGTTGATTGGGATATGTACTTATATATGAGATTGAAGAAATTCAATCTCTTTTTATTATGTTTTTAAAAGCATTGTATTATATTGCGTTAAATTTGTTTTTTTGGTAGACTTTAGATTGTATATTAGTAAAAGAGGAGTTTTATTTTATGGATTTAATGAAAGGGAAAAAGGGGATAATCTTTGGTGTGTCTAATACGCACGGGATTGCATACGCTATAGCCCAACAGTTATTTAATGCAGGTGCTGATATTGCTTTTACTTATGCAGGCGAAACAATGGAAAAAAGAGTAAGACCGCTTGCTGAAAGTATGAATGCAAAGCTTATTATGAATTGCGACGTAACAAAAGAAGACGAAGTTGCAGCTGTATTTAAAGAATGTGAAAGAATATACGGCAAATTAGACTTTGTTGTTCATGCTGTAGCATTTGCTAACAGAGAAGATTTACAGGGCAGATTTATTGATACGTCAAGAGCCGGATGGGATTTGGCTTTAGGTGTAAGTGCATATTCTTTAATTTCTTTGTGTAAGCATGCTGAACCGCTCTTGAATGAAGGTGCTTCTGTATTCGCTTTAACATATTTAGGTTCAGAATATGTTGTAGCTAACTACAATGTAATGGGTGTAGCAAAGGCTGCATTAGAATCTTCAATGCGTTATTTGGCAGCAGATTTAGGCAAAAAAGGCGTAAGAGTTAACTGTATATCTGCAGGAGCTGTTAAAACTCTTGCTGCAAGCGGTATCTCAGGCTTTGGTAAAATGCTTAAGGCTGCTGTTGCAAAATCTCCGCTTCAAAGAAATGTCGCACTGGAAGATGTTGGTAAGGCTGGTTTATACTTGGCATCAGATCTTTCTACCGGTACAACAGGTCAAATTCTATACGTAGATTGCGGCTGTCATGCAGTTTATGCATCTGTAGAAGAAATGGATTTGATTTCTAAAAGTATTGAAGCTTAGTTAAATTTTATATGCCGGATTTTAACAGTCTTGAAAATCCGGCATTTTAATATCGGGAGGATTATAATGAAAAAAGTTTTGACCTTATTATTTTTGTTGACAATGTTTTTTGCAGGTAAGCAGGCAGTTGGTGCGATGACTTATGATGAAGCAATGAGTCAAACAAAACCTTTTGTATTGTTGGTTTATGCTCCTTGGGCAGACAATGTTGATACAGTGATGCAAAGTTTTAATAATATGCAGCAAAAGTACAGCAGTACTTATAACTTTGTAGCAATGAATATTGCAACAAAAGATGCCAAAAGTTTTAATAAAAAATATCATATTTATCCAAATCTGCCTTATATACTTTTGTATAAAGATAAAGGCAAGATTTCAAGATATTTACAGCAAAATTGTATCTTAGATGATTCTTGTTTTGCTGAAAAACTTGATTTTTTTAGTAATTAAGTTCTATAACAAATCTGTTTTGGTGTAATCAATACCGCCTACAGCGTTATAAAGAGAAATTGTTGCAACTACATTATCAATCGTGGCTGCAATATTTCTTTGTCTTACGAGCAGGAGTTTTTCATTAGATTTCATTTCATCAAGCTTTGAGGAGTCCCCTGTTGTAAATTGCTTTTGTGCGAGTACATGTTTTTCTGTTTCAATTGAAAAATCATCATTAGATTTAATTAGATTTGCTTTTGTGGTTTTTGTTTCTACCAGAGCGTCATTTACTTCCTGTATTGATGTAAGAACAATTTTTTCATAATTTTCAATTGCTTTTTGGTATTCATATTTATTTATGCGATAGCGCGCGAGTTTAAGTCCTCCGGTAAAAATATCCCAGCTAGGAGCAATCCCTATATTAGATAAAAATGTTTCCGGAGAAAATACCCGGTTCCATCTGTATGCATTGAAGCCTAGATTGCCATATAAAATAAATTTCGGGAGAAATTCTCTTCTTGCAATTTTTACATCTAGTCCGGTCTTTTTTACATAGCTTTCGGAACTTATTAAGTCCGGTCGGTATTGAATTACGGTTGTAGAGAGAGACTCCGGAGTTACAGGACAAGAAATTGAATCAAATTGAGAGTGTTCTATTTCTTTATCTGTGTTGAGTCCCAGCAGAACAGTCAATTCATTATTAATAACTTTTCTGGTTTCTGTGATTTTATTTAATTCTTGCTCAAACTGAATAAGTATTTGCTTCTCATTTAACAGTTCTTTAATAGAAGCAAGTCCGCAGTTGTATTTTTTTTCTGTCATATTAACAATCTCTGTCTGCAGACTGATAATTTCTTTTAGATTTTTTTCAAGTTCGTCTGCTTTAATAAGATTATAGTAATTTGCTGCAAAACTTGAGGTTATGAAAATATAAGCTGCTCTTTCCTGCTGGTCAGCAATTTCTTTTTGTTTTTTTGCGCTTTTTCTGTTTAAATAATTCTGCCCCCAAATATCAATTTCATATGATGCGCTTAGAGGGAGCATGAATTCGTTTTGCGAATATTCCGGAATTATGACTGAGCCGAACTCTGTCTGCGCTCCGCTTAATACTCTTGATAAACTCCCGTTAAAACCGACCTGCGGTAATTGGTTTGCGCCTGCAAGCCTGATATTCTCGGAGGCTTGTTTAGACTTTAGAGAAGCTATCTTTAAGTCATGGTTATTATTGTATAAAGTCTGAAGGTGGTTAAGCAATATTTCGTCATTATAATTTTTCCACCAATCAAGATTAACATAATCCAGCTTATTGATTTTTTCTTTTGCCTGTACCGGTATTGCCAGTAATATAAAACAAATTATTAAAATTTTTTTAATTGTCATCTTTACACTTATCCTTCTTGTGTTATTATAATAACACAAAGGAATTTTATGCAACAAGAAATTTTATTAAAACAAAAAATTGGTTTAAGATTATCACGTGCGGGTTTACTGTCAAAGGTATTTGCCGGGCAGGCGTTTACGCAGGCAGGCTTTGAACGGCGTCCGGAACAGTTTACAGTTTTGTATGCGCTCAAGGAAAATGACGGAATGTATTTAAGACAGCTTGCAAATATAACATTTAAAGACCGTCCGAATATGACAAGAATAGTATCAATTTTAGAATCTAACGGCTATGTTACTTCTGTTATAGAATCAGAAGGAAGACAGGTAAAAAAACTTTATATAACGGAAAAAGGAAAGCTAATTTGTGACGGGATGCTTCCGGTAATATTGAGTGTATGGGAAACAATAGTTGAAGGTTTAACAGAAGAAGAAGTTGATTTTTTCTTAAAAACACTGGATAAATTAGAAGAAAATATGCGAAATAAAATAGTATTACAGATTTAGGTGAAGTTATGGCAAAAAGACATGAAGACAAAAACGATAAAGAGTTCATAAAAAAGGCTAAGGCAAGATTAAAGAAAAGACGTCCGGAGTATAAAAAGAAGCGTGTAATAGTACCTTCTATAACGGCAGTAATTCTTATAATAATAGGTATTATTGCGGCAATACATTCTACCTTTTATCAGTCAACAGATGATGCTTTTGTAGAAGGTCGATTGGTTTCGGTTGCTCCGAGGGTGTCAGCGCCTGTTATAAACTTGCTGGTAGATGACAATGAGGAAGTTAAGGCCGGAACATTGCTGGTAGAATTAGATCCAAAAGATTTTGAAGTTGCACTTGCACAGGCAGAGGCAAAATTGGCAGAGGCAAAAGCCGGTTTAACGATGACAGAAAAGCAGGTGGATGAAAGCTCTTCTAAAGTGAATAAATCAGAAGAGGATATTTCTTCAGCGTTGTCTACACTAGAGTTTGCAGAAAAGGACTTTGCAAGGTATAAAGAATTATACAAGGATGGAATTGTCTCTAAACAGGATTATGAAAGAAGCAAGTCCGCATATGAGGTCGCAAGGGCTGAATATAATGCTTCACAAGAAAGTGCAATGGCATATAAACATGCTCTGGATTCCGGAAAAGCAAAGACTGTTGCAGATGAAGCTTTGATAAAGAGATTAGAGGCAGAGGTTGAGCAGGCTAAATTAAATTTGGAATATACAAAAATTTATGCACCTCAAGACGGCAAAATAGCCGCCAGAAGCGTAGAAAAAGGCAACTATGTAAATGTCGGACAGCCGTTAATGAATATTGTTCCCGAACAGGTCTGGGTTGTTGCTAATTTTAAAGAAATACAGCTTACAAACATGAAACCTGGACAACCGGTAAGAGTGAAGGTTGATACATACCCAAATAAAAGATTTAAGGCGCATGTAGAAAGCATACAGCGGGCTACAGGTGCAAAATCGAGTTTATTCCCTCCGGAGAATGCAGTGGGAAGTTATGTAAAGATTGTTCAGAGGGTTCCGGTTAAAATCGTTTTTGATGAAGATATTTCAAATTATAATATTGTTCCCGGCATGTCAGTAGTTCCGAAGGTTAAAATTAAGTAGTATGGCAGATGAAGTCGTTATAGAACAGAATGAAGAAGGACGGAAGATAAATCCATATATAGTGGCAATTGCGGTATTGCTTCCTTCTTTTCTTGCGCTTGCGGCATCATCTGGAACAAATGTAAGCCAGCCCCATATTGCAGGGTTTTACGGTGCAACGCAGTACGAAACCAATACTGTTATTACCTGCTATATAATTTCAGGCGGTTTAATGCTTCCCGTTACGGGCTATCTTGTCCGGCTGATAGGTAAAAAACTCTTGTTTATGTACAGCATCATTGTATTTACTCTCGGCTGTTTCTTGTGCATAATCTCTCCTAACTTGATATCTTTAATACTTGCAAGACTTATTCAAGGTATCGGGAGCGGAAGCATTCTGCCTCTTTGCCAGGCAATATTGCTGGAAGTCTTTCCTCCGGAGCAGAGAGGCGTTGCAATGGGACTGTTCGGGGTTGCCGCTATGTTTTCACCTCTTGCTGGTCCTTTTATGGGAGGTTATTTAACGGATAATTTTTCATGGCAGTGGATTTTTATTGTTAATATTCCGCTGTGTATTTTATCGCTTATTCTTGTTAAGTTTCTTGTTAATGATGATCCGCCGCCAAAGCTGAAGTATAACAAAAAATTTGATATAATAGGATATTCGTCTATCGTTATTGCAATGGCCTGTATGCAGATAGTTTTGGACAAAGGACAGCAGCATAACTGGTTTGATGAAACCTGGATTTGCTGGCTAACGGGGATTTGTATTTTTTCTTTTGTATTCTTTTATGTTTGGGAACTGGAGTATAAATATCCTGTCATTGATATAAGAGTTTTTAAAGACCGAAACTTTTTGTTTGCAACTATAGCAAGTTCATTTATAAATGTGATGATATATTCGACTTTGCTTCTTGTGCCGATGTTTATACAAAGTCTTATCGGATATAGCCCTTCAATGTCAGGTTTAACTATGTTTCCGCGCGCTATAATATGCTTTATAGGTTTGATAGTTGTGGGTGAAATCTCTAAGTATGTAGAAAGCCGAATTCTTGCGACAATAGGATTTGTCATAATGGCTGTATCTGTATTAATGCTGACTCAGATGAACCCGCAGTCTTCTATGGAAAGTATTATATTGCCGAATATTCTTTTGTGTATAGGTGTTCCGACCGCGTTTGTTCCGATAACGGCGCTCGCATTTCAAACCCTTCCGGCATCAAAAACGGCAGATGCAGCGTCATTGCATGCTTTGTTTAAGAATATCGTAACAGCAGTTGCAACATCAGCGGCTTCAACGTTTATTGCAAGAGTTTCGCAGGTTTATCAGAATTATTATGTTTCAAATCTGGCACCGCATAATCCGATGTTCAGACTGAAACTTGCAGCGTTGCAGACAAAATTCCTTCATTATTATCCGGCTGTAGCAGCCTCAAGAAAGGCAAACGGCATGCTGTATAAAGAGCTTTTAAATCAAGCAAGGCTCGGGGCTTTCTTTGATATTTTTACAGTACTTGCGCTGTTAATGATTATAATTATCCCGTTTATATTTATATTAAAAAATAAAACCAGCAAAAGTTAAGTTTTGTAACATTTTTATAAAATAATGAAATTTTTGATAAGAAAAATACTTTATTAATATATAAGTTATATAAACGAAGATATCAAGAAAGGACAAAATTATGTCAGTTGACAATGTACAAGGCTCTGGAAATGTACCTGTTTGGGCAGATATGCAAAGAAAAGATGCACAGCCGGAAACTGAACGCGAAAAGCTTCAGAAAACGGACGTATGGACATATGCAGCACAGCAGGCAGGGGCATATATGAGCTGATGAGGAGAAATTGTTTATTTTAAAAGATGTATTTTGTTAACAAAATACATCTTTTTTGATATAATTTTTATGTGGAGATTTGTGTATGAGAGAGTTTGAAAAGATGGTCGGCGGGGAAGATTATTTCCCGATGACTGATTATTTGGTAGGATTGCGCGACAAGGCTCGTGCGTTAGTCGGGGATTTTAATGCGGAGCGCGATGCAGGCAGACGTGAAGAAATTTTAAAGAGTCTTCTGGGTAAAACCGGCGAGGGATGCTATATTACCCCGAATTTTTTCTGTGATTACGGATGTAACATAGAACTGGGCGACAGGGTTTACTTCAATGCGAATTGTGTTGTGCTGGACTGTGCAAAAGTTACGATAGGGAGCGATACTTTTATTGGTCCTAATACTCAAATTTATACGCCGATTCATCCGCTGGATTATAAGACAAGAAATACTTTTATTGAGTCTGCAAAACCGATTTCTATAGGGAAAAACTGCTGGCTCGGAGGAAGTGTGGTTGTTCTTCCCGGGGTAAATATAGGCGACGGATGTGTAATTGGCGCAGGTGCTGTTGTCACAAAGGACATTCCGAAAAATTCGCTTGCTGTCGGAAATCCTGCCCGCGTAATAAGAGCTATTGAACAGTAAAAGACCGGCAATGCCGGTCTTCCTGCCTATTTATTTAATGTTTGCCTAGTTATTTACTTTTTGTTTGTAAACGTGTCCTTTTCTGTCTTTTTCAATATTTGGGGTATCGATTTCAAAGACATACGCATCACATGGCGCGAGGTTTACTTTTAGTTCGTTTGCGCTTACTTGAAATTCACTTGTGTCGCCATATTCCGGAACCATGTTCTTGAGCTTTTGATCTTCTTTTAACCCCGGAATTTCAATAACACCTGTTACATTTCTATTAGGATTTTTATTTGCAACAACAAGAATTGTTCTGCCGTTGTTATGTCTTGCATATGTTATAATCTGGTCATTTTTATCTTCACGTTTATTGAGTTCTATGAAACTGCTGTTTCTGTCAGCTAAAACGTCAAGATTTTCGCTTCTCATTTTAAGCGTACCGCGCATTACACGTTCTATATCAGGACTGTTTCCGCCCGGTTTTCTTGACAGATTGAATAATGCAAGCCTGTATCTGTGTTCATTCATTTCATTATTTGGTCTGTCTGTGTATGTTTCGATATTGCTTTTGCCTCTGTATTTGTAATCGTAATAATCGCCGGTTTGGAAGCCGTCAATAAAATACGGGTTGCACATCGGGATTGTTGCCTGCAGAATTGTTGTTAATTTGCAGTAATTTTCACCACCATGTATCATTGTAGAGCTGTCATCGTGAGTTAAGAATGAACCAATGACGCTTTTTCCTGCCGGAAGTCTGTGAGATAAGTCTAAATTTAATTTAACATAGTCATTAAATTCAGAAGCACCTTTCCAGTCGTGGAAAATATGATATTGTCCGTAATAATCATCAAAACCTGCTCTTAGTAAATCTTCCGGTCTGTCGAACGGCATATTTACCATCGGAGAAGCGCATTCATATGTGTAGCTTTCTGCAAGCCAGCCAAATTCCGGGTCTTTTTTGTGTGAATAGTTTATTAAGATGTCCCAAAATTCAGTCGGTTTCGCTCTTGCAACGTCAGCTCTGATACCGTCAATTCCTAAATCAATACAGGCATCAACGTATTGTTTATGCATTTCTAACAGCTTAGGATTTAATGTTCTTTGTGTTTCATCAGCCCACGGGTTAAACATTCTTATGTCTTCCCAGCCCTGCGGGGTTTTTTCTTCGCCGTTTCTGCCGTATGCCATTAATTCCGGTTCATCTTCAAACATATTAACAGAAGCACAGCTCGGAAGGTCAAGCATAACCTTTATGCCTCTTTGATGGCATGCGTCAATAAAAGCTTTGAATTGTTCATCCGGCGTCCTTGGGTCATTTTTATCAATAAGCATCGGATCAATTGCCAGATGACCGTCTTCTGTTACATATTTAGCCGGAGAGTATATAGAACCTGCTGTTCCTTGTGCGTTTTTCTTGCCTGTAGGATGAATAGGCAGTACGTGAATTGTGTTGATTCCGTCATTTTTTAATTCATCCAATCTTGAGATGGCGCTTAAAAATGTTCCGTTCTTTTCACCGGTTGAGAGTGTAACTATATCGTCATTGTTCAAATCTTGAGCCGTAAATGTTCTCATTACAATACCCATCATTACGGATTCGTTATTCTGAATCATTGAACGCAGATTATTTTTATATGGTGTTTGTACATTTGAGTTTAGCTCAACCTTTTTAACTGCAGGAGTATTTATTCTGGCTAGATTGTCCAAATACTGGCTGCTTAATTTGTCATCATATTGCTTTTGCACTTGCTTCTTCGGGGCTAAAGCTTGTGTATGATAATCTGATGCTCTAAAATTTAATGATGTAATGTTAGATAGTTTTATCATCTTCCACCTGCTTTTCTATATTCTGCGGATTTTTGATCTTGCCGAACGCAAATTGTGCCACAACTGTTCCAGCGAGGACTGCTGCACCGATTGTTGATACGATTCTGAACCATTTTTGCGTGCCGTATTTTCTTTCAGCTGCTTTTTTAACAAATTCAACCGGATTTTGTGATACAAGATTGAATTTCTGCATTCTCGTTTTTGAACTCTTTGAATATTGTCTCAAATCATCCGGATTTAAGTTGTGTTCCAGCTGAGTGAAATCAATATCGTTATTTCCGATTATATTTCTAAACCTGTTAATATAACGTTCTAGTCTTCCTGCAACATCGCCGTTTTCTAAGCTTGCAGATTCACTCAGACCCTTCTTGGTTGCTTCGGTTAGCCAGCCTTTCTTCTGTGTTACATCTTTGATGCTTTCGTTAGCTTTATCATCAAGCTTCCAGACCTTTCTGAACAAATCTTTGTATAATTCAGGATTGTTTGTTGTATTAACTTTAAGAGTATTGTCAGAAGATGTTGCTTCAAGCAGAACTTCTTTTCCGCGTTTTACAAGCTCTTTATCGTATTCTGATACAGGAGCTTCTCTATTATAGAAATCCATTGTGTGGAACAGTCTGTTGAAAGAGTTTTTAGCACCCTGGTATCTTTCTATCATTCTTGTTATTGCCATTTGTTTTGAAGAGCCTACGCCTTTAGCATTTTCTTTTACATAATCAATACCTTTCTTATCAGTCTTTTTAATATTGCCGTCAAATAGGTTGAAGAGTTCTTCTCGTGTTTTAACATTATGTGACAGTGTATTTACATCTTCTTTTACAAGTCTGTCAATTGTATTTTTGAAATTGCCGGCTTTAGCAAGACGTTTTGCGGTATTGTTGTAGTTATTTTCATAAGCGTTAATTAAATCAAGAATATGAGATTTTTCTTTTGAATTGCCGTTAAGAGCGATTTCCATTTCAGAAATTATATTAGAAAGCTTCGCAACGGTTTTTTCATATTTAGCCTGATCTTTTACAAGTTCACTCAGTTTTTTATCAAGAATTTCTTTAGAGAATTGTTCTGATTCCTGCATAGCTTTTAGGTCTTTAAACTTAAAGCCGAGTTCTTTTAGGAATGTACGCTCGAATTTGCCATAATAACGGGCAAGAACTGTTTCCGGAGCATATTCAAGTTTGAAAGATTTGCATTTGTCTAAAATCTTATCATTTGCTTTGAATTCTCCGAGAATTTTTGCAAGGTCTGAAACCTCTTTAATATTCTTTTCGCTCACAAATTTAGACGGATGTTTTTGAATATATTTGGAAGTATTCTCAATTACATTGTTTCTGTAAGCTTTCAGATATTCTTGAGAAACACCGGTTTCTTTTTCAATTTTATCCGTAAATAATTTTTTAAGCTGGTCTTTTACTTTCGGCAGATCTTCCTGCTTAATAATATCTGAACCGATAATTTTGGTTAATTCTTCTTTTGTCGGAACAAATACTCTTTCCAGAGTATTTCTGTTATTAGCCGGAATGTTCTTTTTGATTGAATTAATCAGTTCATCTACTTGAGCATCGCCCAGAGAATAACCTTTCTTTTCCTGTCTAAAGATATTTTCCAAATCCTGCTTGATACCTTCTGAAACATTGTAATCAAGTTTTTCAGTCAGCATCTTTGTTAAATTATCAATTTCATTCTGCGGAATTTCTTTGTCCTTATAGCTTGCAAGAAGTTTTTCAACCTGTTTGCTCAGTTTGTTGGAACTAATTTCAGCCGGCTCTAAAGGCATATTTTTGCCGCTTGTTCTATCTAAGAGAGCGCTGATTTTTGAATTATATCTGTAGTTGCGTGCTTTTTCAAGCGGCGGTGCGATGAGTCTTTCTAAACCGTAGCAGAACAAAGCAGTAATAACAGGAGTTGCAAAACCGGCTGATAACATCCAGATTGTATTATTCTGAATACCGATTTTTCTCATCTGCTCTTTTGTTAAATCATCACGGTTTTTAATTCCCTTCGGAATTCCCAGTCTGTCTGCGATGATATCTAAGTTTTCGCCTCTGCGTTCGCCTCTGTACATATCAAACGGTATGTAGTTAGGATCCTGCAGAACGGATTTTTTGCGGCCTTGATCATCTATATATTCTTTACCGCTGTCAAATCCGTGTAAAATTCTTGAAGGAAGCTGGATTGCAACTTTCGGGAATATTGTCATTGATGCTAAGAATGCGCCAAGTCCCGCGTATTCCATAATTCTGACCATCGGATTTGTAGTTCTTGCTGCGAGCATTGTTGCAATACCAATACCGCCGAGCTTAAGACCTACATCATTCATACGTCCTGTCTGGTGGTCGTTAGAAATACCTTTAAAACCGTCTTTTACTGCATTTAAGTCATATACGAAGTCCTTAATAAAGAACTTAGGCATTGCAAGCAGTCTATCGTGAACCAGATGTCCTTCCGGCGGAAGCGGTTTTACATTATTAGTAGTTTTCACCTGTCCATTTGCTTCCCTGTAGGGCTTATGGGACTTAGTATTGTCTATATTTGGTTGAATTGGAGTAATTGCCATACTAAATCACCGTACTTTCTTTATTCTTGTCCATAATGTCTTTGTTTGCGAGTTTACCCATATGGCGGGCTTTGTATATTACATTAGCGATACTTCCGATGGTTAAAGCAGTCGTAAGCAGTATCCAGGCTTTTCCGGCATGCTTCATAAATCCTTCTGTACCGGCTTCTCCTGTCCAGAGGGTTTTGCAGGCTTTTGCAAATGATGTGCCGAAGGTCTTTGATATGTCAACAAAGTTTTTGCCAGCGTTGCTCATTCTTGCGCCGATTTTTTTCATAAAGCCTTCGCCTGCCTGCGGAACATGGCGTTTTCTGTTTTTGATTGCGTCAAAGAAGCTTTCCCAGCTGTTTTGAACGGCAAGTCCGACGCCTACGCCTGCCCAGGCATATGAAGATAAGCTTTTTGCTGTTTTTGTAGTTGATATTATATTCTGAATTATAGGAGTTGTTTCTGTAACAGGGTCGTTAAGATTATCGCCCAAACCTATTTTTTTGCCGATTTTTGCATAATATCCGACGCCATAATTCGGGTCATTCTGCAGTAAATCTTTTCTGAAAAATTCACGGCTGTCGTATACTTTTCTATGCTGGCGTTGCGGGTAAATATTAGCATTAGCGCCCGGTTCTGTCGGGAGCGGGTGATAAACATTTCTGTAAGGGAGTTCGATATCAACACCTGTTCCCCAATACACAGGTCTAGTTACAAGGTCATTTGCAAGAGTTTTAAAGATACCGTATAATACAACTCCAAGCGCCATCTTTTTGCCGTTTATTCCGGCGATTAGCTGGGAATTGGGCTTTAAGTCTTTTAAGAGATTAAACAGACCCATAAACATTCCGCTTCCGATTAAGTATGGAACAATGCCCATTGCTAAGAATTCATAAAAATCTGAGTTTACATCTCCTATCAAGCCTTTTTTAGGATATTCAGTAAATGCGCTTGCTGTTTTATCAAACTTTTGCAATACTCTTGTTTTTAAAGTATTCGGCAAAATTCTGGATTCATCGTCAATTTCTTGCGGATCCTGTTTCTTCGCCCCAAACTTTAAACTATTTTCTGCTAAATTTATCGGTTTTATCATACGAACCCCATCTGTACCTATATATTAAAAGTCCCTAAAAGATAATTTTTTGCTAGTATAAGTGCATGAACTTAACATATTTTTACAAATGTTTTAAAAATATAAAACACACACAATTAATTTATCAAAAACAAAAATAAATTACAAGAAAAAAGGACTTGTATAGTCCTTTTTTCTCTATGAGCGTTCGCCTAATTCTTTATCCATAAGGAACAGCGATGTTTTATCATCCCCGAATAACTCCAGGCGCTTAATTATGTTTTTAACCGTCTGCTCTTCTTCTATCTGTTCCTGTATAAACCAGTCGATAAATGAAAGAGTTGTTCTGTCGCATTCTTCTTCTGCTGCTTTTGCAACCTTCATGACCGAAGATGTGATGCATTTTTCATGTTCATATATGCTGTTAAAAATTGATATAATTCCGTTGAATTCAAATTCCGGAGTTTTTATTTGTTTGAGGGTTACAAAACTGTTTCTTTCTATTAGGTAATCAAAGAGTTTAAGCCCATGCTCAACTTCTTCTTTTGCCTGAAGTCTTGTCCAGGATGCAAACCCAAAGAGGCCAAGTTCTTTTAAGTGAGCCGACATTGAAAGATATAAATAGCCGGAGTAAAATTCTTTGTTTATTTGTTCATTTATAATATTGTTAATATTGTCGCTAATCATTTTTATCTTCTCCCCACAATCCGTGAATGTTGCATAATTCAATAGCTTTTGTGCTGTCTATAAAGTTTGTTATTTCGTATTCCGGAATTTCGCCGGGGTCAAAATATTTAAGATGCAGTTCTGATTTGTCCTCCGGATAGATTTCTATGAATTGAATGTAATGTTCAGGAAGCATCGGATGTGTTTTTACGTGTACAAAAGTTCTGTTATCTCTTATTTCTTTTTTAGGCGCGTGTTTTTCGCCGATTTCAGTTTCGTCATGCTGTATTTCTAAAAGTTTCATAGGCTGATTGCAGCAGACGAGTTCTCCATAACTAGGAATTAGAACCTGTACAATATTACCGCAGATTTCGCATTTGTAAATTTGTAGTTTTTCTGTCATATAACTTTTCCTTTCTTTTTAATTTTAGGACTTTATTTGTAAATATCATTGCCGAAGCCGGCTATTTGTGTTATTATCTGGAGTATGGATAATTTTTTTAATACGGGCGGAAATAAAACATCTCTAAATAATCAATATGATGATTTGAAAGATAATTATGAAAAAATATTTGTAGAGGGTGCTGAAAGTATAAGGAAAGAAATTAACAGCTTTAAGCCGGAAAATCCATGCAGTAAATGCAGTGTTAAAGATTGCAAAATAGAAAAAAAGGATGTTTTTACTCCATATCCGCCAAATTGCGCGTACAGGGACTGGCAGCTAAAAGTTCTCACATTTCTTGCAGGCGATTACAGAAATAAATTAAAGACTGTATATAAAAATATAATGGATAAAAAATCTGATTATACCTGTGCAAGATGCGCGTCCTGCTGTAAACTTGCCGTTAGCGAATATTCATACACGCAGTTGAAGCAGAGGGCATTAAAAGGCGATAAATTCTCAAAAGATTTTGTATCGGTTTTTGTCCCGTATGAATCGGAAGAAGATGCTAAATCTGCAAATCCGGAATATTTTGAACTGCTTAATAAGCTTGTAACCGATGAAAAGGTGTATTACTATTATTGCCCGAAGCTCAAAGATAATCTATGTTCTGACTATGATAACAGACCGGATATTTGCAGAGATTTCCCGCATAATCCCTTGAAACTGCTTCCTTCAAGCTGTTCATACAACGAATGGAAAAATTCTGTTGCGCATGAAGCAATGCTTCTGAAAGCCAAAACAGACATTCTTGATTTCTATAGGAGTAAACTGCAGTGATAGTTTTAGCCGGATTAAAATTGACCGAACTTGAAGCATTAATGGAAGAGCTTAAAGCTACAAAGTTTAGGGCTAAGCAGATTCATAACTGGATTTATGCCAAATCAGTTTCTTCTATAGATGAAATGACAAATCTGTCTAAAGATTTTAGAGAAAAGCTTAAGGGTATTGCAGTTGTTACTGATACTAAAATTAAGGTTAAACAGGTCAGCAGTGACGGCACTATAAAGTATTTGGTTGAATATCCGGACGGTGAGTGCGTAGAAACCGTTTTAATGAGATTTGATAACCGCGCAAACTTAACAGCCTGTGTCAGTTCTCAAGTCGGATGCGCTGTAAACTGCTCGTTCTGCGCGACCGGAAAAGGCGGGTTTAAAAGAAATTTGACGGTGCAGGAAATTATAGAGCAAGTATTAACAATACAGAGAGATACGGGGCTTAAGGTTACAAATATTGTTTTTATGGGACAGGGTGAACCGCTTTTGAATATGGACAATGTGCTAAAAGCTCTGCAGATTTTTAATGATGACTTTCAGATAGGTGCAAGAAGAATTACGATTTCAACCAGCGGTATAATCCCGCAGATTAACAAACTGGCTGAATTAGAACTTCAGTCAACGCTTGCAATTTCTCTTCACGCGCCTAATCATGAATTAAGAAAAACATTAATGCCTATTGAAAATAAATATCCGATAGGAGAATTAAAAAAAGCTCTATTGAATTATGTAGAGAAAACTGGCAGAAGAATAACAATTGAGTACATTCTTATTCATGGATTTAATGATACTCCGGAAATCGCAAAAGAGCTTGCGTATTTCTTGAAAGATTTAAAATGCAACATAAATTTGATTCCTTATAATTCTGTTATAGAAAATGACTATAAAAAACCGTCCGGAAACGATATAATGAAATTTAAGTATCTTCTTGAACATTCCGGCAAAAAGGTTACTGTAAGACTTGAACGCGGTGCTGATATAGACGCGGCCTGCGGACAGCTTAGAGGAAGGGCGGGGTAAATGGGTAAAGGGGTAAAGGGCTAAGGTAAAACCGGAAAACTGTATGCAGGGGTAAGAGGTAAACAAGAGGGAAATATTTGTGAGTGGTATTTTTGAGAAAAATATAAATGCTCTGGCTATAAAAGACAGAACACTGGCTGAACAAATTAATCAGCATATAGTGACTGATGTGCCTCAGCTTGTTCAAGAAAACGGTTTTTATAATCTAAAGTATAAAAATTGTTTTCTGCATAACAGAGAAAATCCTTTAAGAGAAGCTCTTGAAATCTTTTCAAGAGCGGAAAATTCTCCTGTTGCGATTCACTTTATATACGGAATGGGGCTGGGATATCTCTTTCAGGTTGCATCTCAGGGTTCAAAAGGAACTGTCATTTTATATGAGCCGGATTTAAATATTTTAAAAATTGCATTTACTTTGGTAGATTTTTCTAAAGATATTTTGAAAGGAAATGTATTTATAGCCGGAGATTTAAACCATGCCGGAGAATATATTTATCGAAAATCTAATATGAAAAATACTCCTCTTATGCTTTCAACAACAGCATACAGGGAGCTTGACGAGGCTAAGTTTAATGAATTAATTACGACTTTACAGCGTCTGGTCGGCTCTTTCGGTATGGATTTAAGGTATACAAAACAAAGGTTTTATCCATTGTTTAAGCAGTTAATTACTAATATTCCGAATATTGTAAAAAATGAAACACCCTTAGAAGCAATAAAAGATTTTTATAAAGGCAAAACGGCTGTTATAGCTTCTGCCGGTCCTACGCTTGACAGAGATATAGATGTAATAAAAAAATACAGGGATAATATTGTTTTGATTGTAGTTGGAACTGCAATGAAAACTATTGCAAAACATAATATTGCGCCCGATTTTTTGTGTATTATAGAGGCTTATGACAGCTCTAAACAGATAGAAGGTTTGGATTTGTCAGAAGTTAGTTTTATAACCGAGCCTTATTCTCACCCTAATTTAAGAAAATTCAAGTTTAAAAAGATTTTTTCGCACATATCGGAAAATTTTCCGGTCAATACCTGGTGGGGGCAGACTGCGAATATTGATATAAGCGAATACTGCTCTAAAGGGACTGTTTCTTATACTGCCCTTAACTGCGCTCGAATTTTAGGATGTTCAAAATTGGCCCTTGCAGGTCAGGACTTGGCTTATGTTGAAGGGCAGTGCTACAGTAAAGATTCAGCATACAAGGATTTAGTCTGCAGATATAATCCCGAAAAGGGAAAATATGAAATAACAGCAAAAGATTTTGATAACTATTGCGCATCTCTAAGCAACGCGCAGGATGAAGAAACCCGTGTAAAAGCAGCCCAAAAAAGGCTTAGTGATTTAAATGCCTCATTATATTATGTTAAAGGTATAAATGGGAATATGATTCCGACAGAGTCCGTATACTCAGCATTCATAAAACCTCTTAGGGAATTTACAGAACAGTTTAAGGGACCGGAGTATATTAATGCCTCACTTGTCGGTGCGCAGATAGACGGGTTTGAAAATGTTGCTTTGGAAGATGCACTCAAAAGTTCTGAAAAAATAGAAAACAGAGATTTAAATATTGATTATAAATATAATATTCCGCTTATTAAGGCAAATCTTCAAAAAACTTGTGATGATTTAGTTGTTATAAAAACAAAAATTAGTGAAGGACAAAATGCATTAAAAAGTTTTAATAATGAACTTGTACGCTATAAACAGCCGACAGCCGAAGTTTTAAAGGCTTTAAAGAAAGTATCGGTTAATTTTATGGAGTTGAGTACAACTAATACGGGCAAGTGCAAGGCTTTTGATTTTGTTACAACGGCAGAACGTATAGATATAGAATATGCAATGAAGATGATGCAGAATATTACATATGAAGCACTGTCAAATTTATCTGAAAAACTAGATTTATATTACAAAAGATCTCTGGCAAGAATTGATGTAATTTTAAAACTTATAGAAAAATCTAAGGAGGAAATCTGATGAAGGTTTTAATCCAGAGAGTAAAGCGTGCTTCTGTCACAATAGAAGGTTCGCTCTTTTCATCTATAGAGCAGGGAATTCTTGCGCTTGCCGGTATTGAAAAAGGCGATACAGAAGCTCTTGCTGAAAAACTTGCGGGTAAAATTGTAAACCTTAGAATTTTTCCGGATGAACAGGGGAAAATGAATAAATCCTTAAGGGACATAAATGGAGAAATGCTTATAGTTTCCCAGTTTACCCTCTGCGGTGACTGTAAAAAAGGAACTCGTCCGAGCTTTGATAAATCGGAAGAACCAAAACGGGCAAACGAGCTGTATGAATTATTTGTCCAAAAGGTTAGAGAGCATGGAATAAAAACGGCTGTCGGTAAATTTGCTTCAATGATGGATGTAGAACTTATAAATGACGGTCCTGTAACATTTATGCTGGAGGCATCAAACCATGATTGATGATTTTAAACACTATACGGTTATGCTGAATGAGGCTGTGGATGCTTTAGAATGCAGGGACGGCAAAATCTATGTTGACTGTACTCTGGGCGGGGGCGGACACAGCGAGCTTATATTAAAACGCATATCCCCTAATGGCAGGCTTATCGCTTTTGATATAGATGAAGAGGCTATTAACCATGCAAAAGAACGGCTTAAAAATTATCCTAATTTAACAATAATAAAGTCTTCTTATACAAATATAAAATCCGAGCTGGAAAAACTGGGAATTGAGAAAATAACCGGCGGAGTAATTTTGGATTTGGGGGCTTCTTATCACCAATTAACAAAGCAGGAGAGAGGTTTTTCTTTTATGAAAGATGCACCGCTGGACATGCGGTTTGACATGGACAGCGATTTTTCTGCGTATGACGTAGTTAACAAATATAAAGAAGAGGACTTGGTAAGGATTTTTAGCGAATATGGAGAAGAAAGATTTTCAAAGAGAATTGCAAAAAAGATTGTGGAAACTAGAAGGGTTAAAGCAATTAGAACGACGAAAGAACTTGCTGATATCATTATCTCTGCGACTCCTAGGGTTAAGTCTAATATACACCCTGCTACAAGAGTGTTTCAAGCAATTCGCATAGAGGTTAATCAAGAGTTAAAAAATGTAAATATTGTACTGCATGATATATTGGATTTGTTAGATGTTGGTGGTATAATTTCTGTAATAAGTTTTCATTCTTTGGAGGATAGGATAGTTAAGCAATTCTTTAAGTATGAAAGCGCAAAGTGCAGATGCAATGATATGATTTGCAAATGCCCTCCGCCGAGGATAGAATTAGTAAACAAAAAACCAATCATGGCGGGGAAAAAGGAGATTTTGGAAAATCCGCCGTCACGGAGTGCTAAATTAAGAGTAGCCAGAAGAATATAAAATGTGCTAATTGACATTCAAGCCGGCGGTATATAAATTTGGGAGTAGAGGAGTGGTATAATTGGTTTCGGCTTTAAAAATCAACAACAAATCAGAAAATAAGTTAGATAGTTTTATAAGAAAATTTTCGGGTGAAGCGAGAACCGTTGAAAGAGAAGAAAAAAGTTTTGTTGACAAGTCTATTCAAAAGCTGGCTGTTAATAGTATAATAGAAGGGTACTTTCCGAAGGAGAATCTTGTTAAAGACATGGCAATCAAACGGGTTAATAAAACTTTATGCGTTATATTATCACTGCTGATAGGCGTTGTTATTGTAAGCTATTATTTTGTAATTTCCTGCGAGATGAAGCTGAATGATATAAGCAGACAGACAGTAATATTAAATAACGAAAACGAAGAATTGCAGAATAAGCTGGATGCTTTAAAGTCTTTTAATAATGTTGATAAAACTCTCCAGCAGAATAATATGCTTCAAAGGGCGGGACAGGTTATAGAAACTCCAGAAATAACAGTAGATCCGGCTTTAGCTTTAAAAAATAGACCGAAGAAAAGAATTTTTAATTATGCTATAGGTTTTTAGATGTTTAAACTTGTCTGTGGTGCCGGTAATGAAGATTGTGAAAGCGTAAAAAGGCTTGTGTATATATATGCAAAAGCCGGATGCAATTATTTTGATATTTCGGCGCGTAAGGAGATTTTGGACTCTGCAAAGGAAGCAGTGGCACTTGCCGGCAGAAATGACGGACATTATTGCGTAAGCGTAGGTATTAAAGGAGATCCGCACATTACAAAGGCTAAGATAAGGGACAGCGTTTGTATAAAATGCGGGAATTGTTATAGGAATTGTCCTAATGATGCGGTTTTATCTTCAATTATGATTGATGAAAAAAGATGCATTGGATGCGGTACCTGTGCTAAAAAGTGCCCGACAGGCGCGATAACAATGTTTGAGAAGGATGTTAACGTAAAAGAAATCCTGCCTTATATGGTAAAAAACGGGGCAGAAATTCTGGAACTGCATATTATGGGGCATGATAAGGCGGATTTGGATTATAAATGGAATATTATCAATGAGTGTAATCCAAAATACGCATCTATTTGTATAGACAGGGAAAATTTCGGCAATAAAGAGGTGCTGGAAAGAATAAGGGGTATGATTGCTCATAGAAAACCGTATACAACTATTGTGCAGGCGGACGGAATTCCTATGAGCGGTTCTGATGACAGCTATAAAACGACGCTTCAAGCTGTAGCAATGGCTGAAATTATACAAAATGCTAATCTGCCTGTTCATATAGTTTTGTCGGGCGGAACAAATTCCAAAACCGCAGAGCTTGCAAAACTTTGCGGAATAAATTACTGGGGCATTGCTGTCGGCTCCTGGGCAAGGAAGATTATTAAACCCTATATAACCTCTCCGGATTTTTGGAATAATGAAGAGTGCCGGAATAAAGCTGTTGAAATAGCTGAGAGTTTGGTAAATAGCGTAAATTAAAGTAAAATTTTTAGATTAAAGCATTCAGGAAAGGCAAATCGCCAGTTAAAAGAGTACCGGAATTTTGGACTTAAGCGCTCACGCACTTCTAAATAACCCTAAACTTCATTGCTTTGACAGCTTAATCCTAATTTTTCACGCCAAATATGGCGTAGTCCCCCTCCCTGGACGGGGAGGGCTGGGGAGGGGTGATATTCTCAAACGTGTAACCAAACAGCTTATCCTGTAATATTTATCACAGTAGTGCAGGAAGCGGGAAATCTATGATTTCCCGCTTCCTGCTGAATTTTATTTTATCCCTGTACAGCATTTCTATCTTGCAATAATAGAGAGCTTTTTGCCTTCTTCTGCGGTTTCAGCCTTCTGATATGTATTAGAAACGCCTATATTATATTGAGTGTTGAGAATATGGCTTTTGCCTTTAAATGCAATGCTCTTTAGTTTTCTTAAGACCATAACGCCGTTTCTCGTTGTCAGACCGTCAAGTATAATCTTTTTGCCGTCTTCTCTGACAATTTCGCCGGCTTTGTTAACAATGTATTTAGTCTTATCCTTAATATTAGCGTTCATAAATACCGCTCCGACAGGGAGTGCAACTGCTGCTGCACCGGTAACCGCATCAATCGGACAGGTGATAGAGTCTATCTCTGTCTTTTCTTGAATTGGTACGTATCTGTTGTGCGGATTGATTGATTCTATGTGGTTCTTTTCAAAGAATTCTTTTCTTTTTGCTTCATCAACGGCGCCGTTTTTATCGGTTAACCCGTATTTTGCAAAATAATCAACTTTGTTTTCGTGGTCGATATCTCCTGCGTAGAATACGCTTACTGTTATATCACCGTCAGCGTTTTGCATCATATATGCAACTTTTGCCAGATCCTTAGTTAATTCTCTGCGTTCCTGCTCTAATTCGTTTCTGTTAGGAACATCCGGGTTTTTAAGCTCGGCAGTGATATCTATAATTCTTTGTCTTACCTGGTTTCTGTCCATACCATGGATCTTAACATCCATTGAATATGGAGTACCATCATTAAGCGGAGTAAGTTCCGGCTTGCTTCTGTTGGACAAGGCTTCATTCATAGATTTCATAACTGCGCGTCTGTAACCACCGATTAGACTATCGCCTTCCGTTTCTGTCCACGGAAGAGCATTTCTGTTTTGGAGATAAATGTTTTTAGCTTTTTCTTCATAACCTGTCATGCCTAATTCGTCGCCCGCATACATCTGAGGGGTTCCGAATAATGCGCCTAAGTATTCCATAATCATAGAAGCTTTAGCTTCTGCTGGCTCTGTTGCGGCTTTATAGATGGTGTCAATAATAGCTTCTCTATTTGCAACAGGTTTGCCGGTTTTGTATTCTACCTGCTTAACGAGCATTTCTGCAGATGCTTTTATGTCCATTGCTGCATAGCCGTTTTTAGCTTTGCTGATTTTGCTGTCTTCAGATTTAGGAAGTTCTGTTGTATGCTCAGACACAGCCTTTTTATCATACTTTTCGACAAAGTCAGTGAAAGCAGACTTAATTGCTGAATTATCTCCGGTATAAGAATCTTTTAACAGTCTTGCAAGCTGTACTGTATAAAGACTGTATTTGTTATAATCGCTTCTGGAGCCTAACAACTCTTTTCCGTATTGGTAATTAGCATTTTTTTCTTCATCACTTAAAGAGGTCCAGTCAAAGTCTCCATGGACTTGATAATTAGACAAGTCCTTTTTATTTGCATTATCAACTACCTGCTTGATTAGATTTTCTTTTTCAGTTTCGGTTATATGCAGACCGCGTTTTTCTGCCATATTTAAAATAGTACTGAAAGCGTCTTTGAGAGTAGACAATTCTTTAATATTTATTGTCTGGTAATTAATATTTTTATTATCATTCAAGTAGTTACCGTTTGTTAAATCAATTATTGCTTGATTTAGGTTTTTAATATCTTCTTCTGTTGCTACCCCTTTTAGGTCTTCATTAACGACCTGTTTAAGCAGTTTGCTTTTTGCGGCTGCTTTAAGGCTGATAGTTCTCATATAATCCTTGTTGTCAGCATTGAGTCTAAATTCTATCGGCATATCATTTATGGATTTCGCACCGGATAGAATACTTAATGCTTCAAGTCTATGCTGGCGTTTTTCCTGCGGGAATCCGGCATTATGGAACATTGACATATCAAGAGCCAGACAATGTATCATTCTCGGTTTGTCGTGGTTGCCCATGAAGGTATACATATTTCTCAAGAAATCTGGCGTCCTTGTTTCTAGGAGTAAATCAACTTTGTCTTTAAATGTGTCATGACGCAAGAAAGTGTAGCCATCGTATTCGGTTCCCTCTAAGCCTGCAGCTTCAAAATCTCTTGCAAAAGAGTGTAATAAATTGGTAAAGAAATATGAATAGCCTGCTTCTGTGGTAATACCGGTTTCATTGAACAGTTTAGTCATGAAATCCGGAACCCCGTTAAATTTTGAGCCTATGTTTGTATCTCCATTGTAAGGGCAGGAATCTTCACCGTATTTATCTTTCATAAGCGGATCTATATCAGTAATTTCAGCAATTAAAGAAGAATTAGGGTCTATAGATTTTATTGCAGAAGAGCCTTTTGCCCAGAATTTCATAAAATCTGTCATAATATCATCAAAATCGCCGTCTTCATTTCTTATAGAATCCATATCCATAACGTCTTTAGCAGCATCAAGTCTCATCTTTAAGCCAAGTCCCGCTTTGTCAAAGAGTGCTTCTGCAATTCGGAAGCTTGCAGTATCTGTGCCAGCTATACGTTTTGAGATAGAATTCGCAAGATAAGAAACATCGCTGTCTGAAAGGTTTTTCATTCCTTTTTCGATTTTCTTTTCAAGCATTTCAGCTTCTGATTCCGGACTATGAGCATTAATTCCCAATGCTTTTAAGCTTGTTAAATCCCTAAGCTTATCATAGTCATATGTTACTTCGCCGGTTTGTAAAATCTTGGTTTTTAACTGATCTCCGGTCAAAGCTTTTAAAAATGCATATTTAGCAATATCTTGTCCGATTAAATCAACAACATATTCGCCGTATTCTGTATAATCGCCGTTTTTGTCTAAAAGCTTTTCATTAGCAGTTTCATTGACCTTTTTAATAACAGTATCAGCAAAATCTTTAATTTCGTTTTGATACAGACTATTAACTCTTTTGTATGTTTTTGCATACGGTTCAACCAGATGCGGGTTATTATCCTTCATTAAGTCAAATCTTGAAATACCTATTGTTTCATCCGTAGTGGCTCTGTTTGAGAAATATGATGTTGAAAGAACTCCTACTGTATTTTCTCCGACTTCCAGAGCATCAAGAGGAAGCTTCATCAACGCTTTTACCGTAACATCATCTTTGCTCAGAACTCCTTTTGGGGAAAGAATATATTGACCGTTAAGGATATTATTGAGCATATAAGAATTTATTCTTGTTTCTTCCGGAAGCTTGCCGTCTTCTATTAATTTATTTAATGCATCAATTGTTTTTGCACTGCCTACGGTTTGAGCGGTATACATTGTCTGTACATCTTTGCCGGTCTGAATCAAGTATTTTATTGCCTGCAGAGTTATATCCTGCACCTCTTTTGTTCCACGGATAATCATTTCTCTTTCGTGTTCACGCTGAGCAAGGTTAGGAATTGCTTGAAGAATTTTTTCATCATATCCGGAGATATGGTAGTTTAATTTTGCCATATCAGTGTTGGCATCCCAGGCAACAAAGCCGCCTTCTGTTTTCTTTCCGTGCTCAAAGAACGGGAATTGGCTTGCCATTATTGTGCCGTCAGCGGAATCTAATCTGATATTTTTGCCCTGTTTTTTATTTAAATTATTGATTGCATCAATTCTTTTTTGATAATCTTTTGGATTAATTGTATATACGTAATTTATAAGAGTATCATCGTGGGTTACTTTATCAAGTTCATTTTCGGACTTGAGTTTATCATATTTAACGAGTTTATCTTCAGCATTAATTTGTTCTTCTGTAGCTTGAGAAGCGTCGTAGATTTGTATTAATGTTTCTTTATTAGGGTCATACTTTTTAGGAACAGCTTTATACGTGCCATTTTCCTGCAGTTCATATTTGAATGGAGCATTAATTAATTTGTGTCTTAAATTCTCTTTGTTTTTGGGAATTGTACCGAGGGTTAAGTTAGAGTTTTTGAGACCGCTCATTCTAAACCAGTAATAAGTCTGCGGATTCTGTGAACCCCATCTTAATGCATATGCAAAATGTATGCCTTCCAGACCTTCTGAAGTGAAAGTTCCGTCGTATACATATGCCATTCCATTTTTATAAAATTCTTTTAATAGATTTTTGTAATTTTCAATATTACCCATCTCTGGAGATACCCAGAAGTTATTTTTGTTCCAGTATCCGTGAGAGGATCTATTATCTCCGTTTGCAGTAGGAGTTGTAAAAATTAGTTTGTATCCGTTTTTCTTCAAATACGGAATACCTGCCTGCAAACCTGCAAGACCGCCACCGAATTTGTTGGAGAAGTTTCTTTTTACTCCTTCCATTGCTTTCTGGTAATCTTTGTCATAATAAATTTCACCGGTATTTTTGTCATCAAATCCTCTGTATTTCCAGCCAGGGTAGAAGGAATCCGGTATTGCAAGGTATGCTGAACCCTGTACGGTAGGGGTAGGACCTTTGCGCGTAACAAGACTGTATGCATACTCAGAAACCTTAGGGCCAGCTAGGGAATAATGTCCTGGTACGCCTTTATCTTGATTATTCCAGTTAACATCTTGGTACAGTCTAAAACCATACTCATTGCCGTCAATGCGGATTAATTTTGTGCCAGTATCAGCACCTGTCCATATAACGCTGCCGTCTTTTTTGTTTTTTCTTACAATCCTGTATGCAAAAGCCTCATCTTTATCAAGGTTTGTAACATCCTGCAGGTTTACATTAACACCCTCCGGTTTTAATGCTACAGTATAAATAGGCTTCTCATCTATAAGATAGTTATATTTGTCATTCGGCGTTGCTCTGAAAAATTGTATTTCACAATCTTCTTCCTTATCGTTATAAGGATAATTAAACTTCATAACTGTTTCGCCGACGTTATTCTTTACGTGGTTATAGCCTTTAAACCCTACATTTGATACACTGTTAATTTTATTAATAAACACCTTTCGAGTACTCCTTCTACATATATAAAGAATGTAAGATAAAATTTTTTGCCATTATTTCGGCATGTTTATCAAAAAATTTTACAAAATTTAATATTGTATATAATACACATTACCATTAAATGATATAACGAACATGAGCGTTGTGCAAGCAGATAAAAGAGTTATATTTCTACGCCGGACATCATGTTGATTAATGTATCAATTGTATTCTGCATATTTACGCTGTCTGTAGTTCTCTGCTGTAAAAATGCGTTAATTTTCGGCATCATTTCGATAGCAGTATCAAGTTTTGGGTTTGTCCCCGGCTGGTACATACCGACATCAATTAAATCTTTATTCTCTCTATATAGTGCCATTATTGCTCTGAGCTTTGCAGCAGCCTCCTTGTGGGGCTGAGAAGCTATTGATGACATAAGTCTTGAAATACTTCCCAAAATATCAATAGCAGGGTAGTGGTTTGCTTCCGCAACTTTTCTGGACAAGAAAATGTGACCGTCCGTAATACCGCGGACAGTATCAACAATCGGGTCATTAATATCATCGCCTTCCATAAGAACTGTGTAAAATGCCGTAATAGAACCTTTTGGGCTGTTTCCGGCACGTTCCAGAGCTTTTTGAAGCCATGAAAAGATTGAAGGCGGATAACCTTTCATTGTAGGGGGCTCGCCGATAGAAAGACCTACTTCACGTCCAGCCATCGCGCATCGCGTAACTGTATCTGTCATTAAGAATACTTTTTTGCCTTGATCTCTAAAATATTCACAAACGGATGTCGCAGTTAAAAGACACTTCTGACGGATTAGCGGGGGTTGGTCTCCGGTTGAGCAGACCAGAACGGATTTTTTCATACCCTCCGGTCCGAGAGCATCTTCAACAAATTCTTTTACTTCTCTTCCGCGTTCTCCGATTAACGCAACTACGTTGACATCAGCGTCAGAATTTCTTGCAATCATACCCAAAAGCGTGCTTTTTCCGACTCCGGAACCTGCAAATAGGCCCATACGCTGTCCGCATCCGAAAGTTAAACAAGCATCAATCGCGCGGACCCCGGTTGAGAACATCTCTGTAATAATTGGTCTTTCAAACGGACCAGGAGGGGGACCCTCTACCGGGCGCCAGATTGCACCCTCAAGGTTTAACGGCTTGCCGTCAATAGGGTCGCCCATCGGGTCTATAAGCCTCCCAAGCAGAAAATCTCCGACAGGTATGGTTATGGGTTTGCCTGTTGTTGTGACAAGGCTTCCCTGTCCGATGCCGGCTCCGTCATAAAGTAGTAATAATTGTGCGGCATCACCTTTGAAGGCAACAACTTCTGCCGGCTTTTTTTCGCCGTTTGCGGCTTCTATGTAGCATAAATCGCCAATCTTTAAACCCGGCAGTTTTACTTCAACCGTTAAACCGACCAGTTTGGATACGCTTCCCTTGAACTGGTATAAATCAAGGTTTTCAATCTTGTCATGTACCTTTGTTTTTAGATTATCTAAGTATTGCTGATTAACGCCATCCATATGATTATTTTATCATACTAAGGTATTATGGTAAACAGCAGACTTAATACAAATGTTCTACCTTGAACAAATGGTTTGTGCTACATAGACGCCTGAAGCAGAAGCCTGTATCAAGCCTCTTGTAACCCCTGCTCCGTCGCCAATTGTGAACAAGTTTCTAACCCCTTCTGTTTCCAGTTCGTTTGTAAGCTTTACTCTGGCAGAGTAGAATTTAACTTCTATACCATAAAGCAATGTATATCTTGAAGCCGTTCCCGGTGCAATTTTATCGAGTGCAAAAAGCATTTCAATAATACTTTTCATCTGCCTGTAAGGAATAACAAGGCTTAAATCCCCGGGGGTTGCGCAAGTTAATGTCGGAGTTATTACACTGGATTGAATTCTGTCCGGAGTCGAACGCCTTCCCTCAAGAAGGTCGCCGAATCTTTGGACTAAAATGCCCCCAGCAAGCATGTTTGCCAGGCTTGCTATATGCTGACCGTATGCGATAGGCTCTTTAAAAGGTTCTGTAAATTTTTTGCTTACTAAAAGCGCAAAGTTTGTATTATTGGTTTTGATATTTGCGTAACTGTGACCGTTAACAGTAGCAATGCCGTTATAATTTTCCTGTACAACTTCTCCGTTCGGGTTCATACAAAAAGTCCTAACCTCATCCCCGAAAGTCGGAGAATAGTATACAAGTTTTGACTCGTAAAGCTTGTCTGTAAGAGGTGCAAAAACAGGCGCCGGAAGTTCAACCCTTACGCCGACGTCAACAGCATTATTTACCATACCGATTTTGTTTTTTGCAAATTCATGCGTAAGCCAGTCGGCGCCTTCTCTTCCGGGGGCAATAATGGTATATTCAGCCCTTATTGTATCGCCGTTATCAAGAACAATGCCTTTAACCTGTTCGCATTCTACAATCAGGCTTGTTGCAGAAACGTTATTAAGAATGGTAATTTTATCACTTAGATAATCCTGCATATGTTTTAAAACATGCAGACTTCTTTCTGTGCCTAAATGCCTTACAGGAGAATGCACAAGTTTAAGTTCTGCAAGCACAGCCTGCCTTTCGATTTCTCTAAAGACCTCCATATCAGTCCCGAAAACTTCATCTGTAGCGCCGTGTTCAAGATACATGTTGTCTGCATATTTAATTAATTCTTCTACTTTTTCTCTTGGCATATAGTCAACGAGGTGACCGCCTACATCAGGAGTCAATGTTAATTTCCCGTCAGAAAATGCACCGGCACCGCCCCATCCGCAGAGAAGCCCGCATTTCTTGCAATTTACACACTTTGGAGCGCCTTCCCTAATAGGACATTTTCTGCTTTCTATTTTCTGTCCTTTTTCTATTAAAATAACTTTCCATTCCGGACGAAGTTTAACTATTTCTAAAGCCGTAAAAATCCCAGCCGGTCCGGCGCCGATAATTGCAACATTATACATTTTCCATACTCCTAATTAAGCCTGTTACCTATCTAGAATAACCTAAACATCTTCTTAAATCAATCCAAAATAAACAGTATATATAAATATTCTTTGTGATTATATACTCCTAGCTCTTTAGGATAATTTTTATTGAAAATCCTTACAATTCTTCACATAGGCATTGATAAGCATGGATTTTTATGATAGAATTAATGCATTCAAAGTGTGGAACTTAACTGATAAAAAAACAGTGTTTATATATGTGTGTTACTAAAATAGGAGAAGGAATGATGAAACTAATCTCTAAAGAAAAGAAAACAGTTAAATCTGCATTTAACGACGAATTTGAAAATTACTTAAAGAAACAACAGCTGAGAACAACTTTCAACGGCTATGAAATTGAATCTTTTTCTTGGTACAAAAAAGCTTTAGGTCTTGTTTAAATTTTATGCGCTAAAAATCAACCAATCAAACAGATTTTGGGAGTATGAAAAGATTTTAAGAACGGCAAAATCTATTGTAAGGTTTTGCTGTTCTGCTATTAAGCCTTCTTATTTCCGACTTCATTTCCAGCAACCATAAGTGCTAGCGGAATGCACATTGTTACCTTGTGAATTAGAGGGTTTTTGTCGTCAATTTGTCTTGCTGCCATACAAAAATCATCAAGGTGGGCAGAAAAGTCGCTCAGTTGTACCGGTCGTCCTTTGCCCTGATTAAAGAGTTTTTCATTTATTTTATTAGCAAGCCAATTGCTGGCATAAACGCCTGTAAATAATCCAACCATTGCCGTGGCTGCTTTGGCGGTTTTAGTACGGTATGTCTCCATATTCGGAGTTTTTTCCCAGAATTTTTTTGCAAGATACTTTCCGCCTCTTGCAAATCTGCCGACAAAAATTATCGGAACAGAAATATTTGCAATCTGCATCAAGGTTTCTTTCCATTTGGCTTTTCTATTTTCTTTATTCTTATCGATTATGTATCCTCCGGCAAGTCCGCCAAGGCAAGAGCCAGCGCCTATTGTAATGATTTCCGGCTCATCATATGGCGCCTTGTATAAATAACTCTTTTTAAAGTTTTTAAACATTTTCGCAGGATTTAAAGAATATTTCGCCTGTTTTGCGAGACCTGCAAGTGCTACAACTACTCCCAGTGCTGTTGTACCGGCAACAATTGCTTTTTCTTTTTTAGAATAAGTACTCCCGCTCCAGGGGTTGCCATGCCCAAACTTTATATCTTCATTATTTGTTTTGTTATAAACATTGTTGATAGGATTAATTTTCATACTTTTATAACCTTCCGGCTATAGTAAAACATGTGAAAGTATAAAATTGCCTTATTATTAACATTTATTAACAAATAGGTGAGTAAAATTTAGAAATTTCCTCAAAATATTTTTCTAATGCCTTATAGCCGTTATATATTTCGTTAGTGACTGTTGCGTATCTGCTTGCAACTATATATTTAAGTTCTTTAGAACGAATCTGCAGTAAATTGTCGGCATCTTTTCTCAGTAATTCATTGCCGGATGTCGACCATTTTTTCAAGTAAGATAATTCCTCATTAATTTGTTTGATGGTAGAAAATTCAAGAGTATTGAAATCATATTTTTTTAGAAGCTGAAGTTCTGCATTGGTTATTCTGCTTTGTACTGCTTGAAAACGGTAGACTCGTTTGATAATAACATAATTATCAGCGATTCTTCTATGAGAATACGGAACGGAACTTTTTGCGAGCAGTGCAGATGTAGAAAGCGCCGTAAAAGCGTCATCATCTCTCGAAAAAGTACTTTGTATCGGATTTACCGTTTCAATCTTCTTATTATTCACGAGCCAAAACTCCTCATTTCCCTCATTACAAAATAATCATATATTAATTGCATCATCTTGTCACTACCAATCAGAATAATTTTTACATAAATAAACATTAAAGCTCCCCCCAAAAAAAAAGCTTGAGTAAATCTCAAGCGGAAAAAGGGAAAAGGGAATAAGGGAATTAATATTCTTACATCAAGCTTAAGAGAAAATACCGAAAGTTCTTTCGATATTATCTTGAATAACTTTTTTAACAGAATCGTATTCCGTGGTAA